>CAZAPM010000004.1:30283-132961 GCA_964487475.1 uncultured Planctomycetales bacterium | reverse complement strand
ACAGGCGAGCCACACCTATTCGCAGTCCGGCGCGTTCACCGCGGTGCTTACCGTGACCGATGCGCAGGGTGCGACCGGAGCTGCGAACGCCGTGATCACGGTTGCGCCGGATCCGAATACGGTACTGGCCCCTTCCGGGCTGGCGGTGAAGGCTTCCTCAACGGCAATTACCCTGACCTGGGCGGATAACTCCTCGAACGAGGAGGGGTTCTATATCGAGCGTGCGTTGAAGGTCAAGGGAGGCGTCGGCGCCTTTCAGCGGATAGGCCAGGCCGGGGCCGGGATAAAAACCTTCATTGATACCGGGACCAGAGGCGCGACGTATTATTACCGGGTGCAGGCATTCAGCAATTCCCTGGGCAAGGTTTCCGCGTATTCCAACACCGCTTCGGTGCGCGTGAAATAGGCAGTTGATTTTCCCCCCTTGCAGCGGTATAATACCACTGCAAGGGGGTGAGATGGAGTTCTTTAATTCTCTGAGCGTTCTGGCAGGCGGTTCCTGGGCTTCCGGTGTCAATATGTACCTGACCATGGCCGGATTAGGGATCGCGCACCGCATGCATTGGCTTACCCTTCCCGGAGACCTCAAGGTCATTTCCCATCCGTTGCTCATCATTCTTGCGGTCTTCTTGTATCTGGTTGAATTCGTTGCGGATAAGATCCCGTATGTGGATTCTGCTTGGGATGCGGCGCACACTTTTATCCGGCCTCTCGGAGGCGCATTGCTGGGGTTCCTCGCCACTGCCGGAGCCGGCCCGCTGCTGCAGACAGGTGTCGGGATCCTTACCGGAGCGGTATCCCTGCAATCCCACCTGGCTAAGGCTACCACCAGGCTGGCGATCAACACGTCACCCGAGCCTCTTTCCAATTCCGTTGCCAGCGTGACCGAGGATGTGACGGTGGGCACGGTGCTGTATCTTATCGTGCAGCATCCCATTATCGCTTCTCTGGTGATCGTCGGTTTGATCGCCTTTACCTTCTGGCTCCTGAAAAAGATGTTCCGTTTTGCCCGGAAAGTGTTCCGGTTCATGATCCCGCAACAGGCGGAGGTCCGGGCGTGATGGCGTTCATCGCAGGGATTAAGAGCTGGACGTATAAGGTCTTCGATCTTTTGCTCGGCAGGACGGGCATATTCGTGTTCGTCCTGGGCTGGTTCCTGGTGATCTCAGGGGTGATGATGCTGGCCTGGCCGAAGCGGGCCAGGGCCAAGATGGCGGGGATGGGCTTCGGTCAGATCAAAGGCGTGCTGCTGCTGGCGTTCCTTTTCGTGATCTCGGCAGTGTTCTCCCTGTCTGCGCGGGGAGGTTTGCTGGCCGCGGGTGCGGCGGTGGTCGGGCTGGCGCTTCTCTATCAGAAAGCCAAAAAGGCTTCGCGCCAGAAGATATCGGAGTTCATGCAGCGGGTTCCTCTTCACGTGTTGAGGTGGTTCGCGTGCGGGCAGATCGCGCTGGGCGCGGTCATGCTGTTCGTACAGAAGCGTTTTTGGTGAACCGGAGCAGGTGTCACAACAGAAAGGGGGATGTATGAAATTGGTCAAGATCATCTTTTCTTTGATCCTTCCGCCGGTCGCAGCGTATCTCCAGGTAAAGGTCACCACGCAATTCTGGGTCAATATTGTGCTTACCCTGCTGGGAGGTATTCCCGGAGTGGTGCACGCGTTGTGGCTGGTGCTCACCGATAAAAAATAAGCGGTTAGTCAGGCAAATTACCCGCGCTGCCTTGATCGGGCGGCGCGGGTTTTTTTGTGCGGACCTCCTGCCGGGATCCGGGAAAGCGTTTTCCCGATATTTGCGCTCCGCAGGTAGTATTACGGGCATAAATAACTGAAAATAATAAAGTTATGAAGAAAACTACCATTATATGTGCCAACCTTGACGCTTAAGAAGCGCATGTGGTATACTTTTCCTACATGCCGGAAACCATCCGAATCATCCTAATCTCTGATGCCCCAGACGATGAGCAGGCTGTCAGGAGCCAGCTTGTTGATGCGGGGTATGATGTCGAGATAGCCCGGTCATCCACCCGGGAGGAGTTCGTACGCCTCCTCAATTCCTTCTATCCCGACGTCATCATCTCTGCCTATCCTTTTCCCGGATTCACCTCGTGGGAACCATTCATACTCCTGGAAGCATATTCGAATACGACGCCTTTCATCTGTATCAGCAATGCTCCGGAACCGGAGCAGGCGGTGGATTGCCTCAAGGCCGGCGCGAGCGATTATATCCTCCGTCCGCATCTCTACCGGCTTGCGCCTGCGGTGAAAAGCCTGTTGATCAAGAGGCGCATTACCCGGGAGAAGGAATGTGCGGAAAGCGCGCTGCGCTATCGTATCGCCTTCGATAACCTCCTGGTAAGCCTTTCCAATAAGTTCATCAACCTGCTGCCCGAGGAGGTCGGACCCGGTATCGTCCGGGCGCTGGGAGAGATCGCCCAGTTCGTCAATGCCGACAGAAGTTACATCTTCCTTTTTTCCGAGGACGGCAGCAAGGTCACGAACGCGTATGAATGGTGCGGCCTGGGTATCCCTCCGCAGAAACACCGGGTGCAGGATGCCCCGGTCGCCTGTTTCCCCTGGTTCATGCGGCGGATCAAACAGATGGAAGTGGTCCATATGCCGCATGTGGATTCCCTTCCTCCCGAAGCGGGGAATGAAAAAAAGGAATTCCAGGCGCAGGGGATACAATCGATTCTCAACGTCCCGCTTCTCTGGAAGGGGGACGTGATCGGGTTCCTGGGGTTCGATGCGGTCAGGGCCCCCCGTGCCTGGCCGGATGAGGCGCTGCCTTTGCTGCGTATCGCAGGGGAGATGTTCGCCAACGCCATCATGCATGCCCGTGCCGAGCAGTCACTGCAGGAGTCCCGGCAGAAATACTATGCCTTGACCGAGGATGCCAACGATGCGATCATGCTGCTCGATCTGGAGGGCAGAGTGATCGAGGGCAACAAAAAAGCCCAGGAACTGCTGGGGTATTCCCGGGAGGAGCTCGCGGGCATGCCTATCGACAAGCTCGCCCCGGAATCCATGGTGTCGCGGGCGCAGGCGCTGTTTAGGAACGTGATCCGCAGCGGCAGGGGAGTGATCGAGGATGCCCTGCTTTGCCGCAAGGACGGCTCGACCGTCGAAGGGGATATCGCCGGCAGTGTGATCGAGTATTCCGGAAAGAAGCTCGTGCAGGGGATCTTTACCGACCTGACCAGGCAAAAGGAGATGGAGCGCGCCCTCCGGGGAAAGGAGCGTTTCCTGGAGAACGTTTTTTCCAGCATTCAGGACGGGGTTTCCATCCTGGACAAGGACCTGACCATCCTCAGCGTCAACGAGACGCTGGAAAAGTGGCATGCGTATACGCTGCCTCTCGTAGGGAAGAAATGCTATGAGGCGTACCATAACCGCAAAGAGCCCTGCGAGATATGCCCCACACTGAAGACTCTGCGGACCAAAAAAGCGGCTTTTGAGGTGATCCCCAAGGGGGGCAAGAACGGAAAGGTAGTGGGGTGGCTGGAGCTGTATTCCTTCCCGCTGTTTGACCATCTGACCGGGGAACTTAACGGCGTGATCGAGTACGTGCGGGATATCTCCGAGCGCCGCAAGGTCGAGATGGAAAGGGAGAAACTGACCCGCGACCTGGTCAAATCGAACAAGCGGCTGAAGCAGCTGTCCCTGCGGGATACGCAGACCGGGCTGTATAACCATCACTTCCTGGCGGAGGTCCTGGAGTCGGAGTATTACCGGGCCAGCCGTTACGGCCACTCCCTTTCCCTGATCATGCTCGATATCGATTATTTCAAATCGGTCAACGACGTCTACGGGCACCGTTTTGGGGACCTGGTGATCAAGCAGTTCGTCAGCCAGCTGAAAAAGCTGGTGCGCCGGTATGATATCATCGTCCGTTACGACGGGGAATCCTTCGTGGTGCTGTGTCCGGGAACGGACCGTAATAAAGTGCTCCTGCTGGGGCAGCGGCTCCTGGATGCCGTCAATCTCTATAATTTCGGCAATAAGCGGGTGGCGGTAAAGCTCAAGATGAGCGTTGCCGTGACCTCCTATCCCGATGACCAGGTGAACAAGGCGCCCGAGCTGATCGAGCACGCCGAGAAGATCATCGAAAAAGTGAAGGAGGACGGCGGCAACCGGGTCTACAGTTCGCAGGATATCGAGAAGAAATCCGTGCGTATCGCGGTGGCCGAGCGGCAGGACGTGCGTTCCCTGAAGGACCAGATCGACCGGATGAACCGGCGGGCGCACCGGAATTTCACGGAAGCCATTTTCGGCTTCGCCAAGACCATCGAGCTGAAGGATTATTATACCGGCAAGCATGTGGAAAGCACGGTGCAGTACGCCACCGAGATCGCCAAGGGGCTGCGGCTGACGGGGTATGAGGTGGAGATGATCCGCCAGGCTTCCATGCTGCACGATTTGGGCAAGATCGGCATCAGCGAGAAGATCCTCCTGAAGAAGGGCAAGCTCTCCCCGCGGGAGTTCGAGGAGATCAAGAAGCATCCCCGTATCGCGGTGGATATCCTGCGGCCCATCCATTTCTTCCATTCCCTGATCCCCCTCATCCTGTATCATCATGAGCGCTGGGACGGGAAGGGGTATCCCGAGGGGCTTAAGGGGGAGGAGATCCCGATGGGCGCCCGGGTGGTGGCGCTTGCGGATGTGTATCAGGCGCTTACCTCCGACCGGCCGTACCACCGGGCGTTCAGCAGGGAGCAGGCCATCGATATCATCAAAGAAGACAGCGGCAAACGTTTCGATCCCTCCATTGTCGAAGTGTTCATGCGTATCCTGACCCAGGGGTAGGCTTCCCTTTCCCGGGAAATTCTGATATAATTCATCCATGGCTTCCGTATTTTCCCGTGCGCTCCGGCTCATCGCGGTCTTTTTCCTTTCCCTGGTGCTTTTTGAAGCCTGCGTTTCCTTTTTCGTAGCGAACCCCCGTCTTTCCTTCGGCAAGTTCCGGCAGCTGCTTTCCATGCTCAACGCCGAGGAGCTCATGGTCCCCATCCAGTTCGATGACCGGTGCAGCCGCTATGACCCGGAGGTGACGTATACGCTGCGGCCGGGCAGTTGCGTGTTCCGGGGAGCGGAGTTCAGCGATGCGTACAGGATCAACAGTCTGGGGGTGCGCGATGACGAGGATTCACTGCAGGCCCCGCGGATCGTAGTCCTGGGGGATTCGGTGACCATGGGCTGGGGCGTGGCGCAGGAGGACGCGTATCCGCAGGTGCTGGAGCGTACCCTGGGCATCAGGGTGCTCAATGCCGGGATATCCTCATACGGTACGGCGAGGGAGCTGATGCTGCTTCGCAGGATCGATACCAGCGGGATGCGGACGCTCATCATCCAGTACAGCAATAACGATGACGTCGAGAACCGGAGTTTTCTGGAGGGAATGCCCATACCGTCGATGTCCGAAAGCGGCTTTCGTGACGAAGCGCGGCGGCGTATCGAGCACTGCAGGTATTATCCGGGGAAATACTCCCGGTTCGCCCTCAGGGCGTTTGCCGGTTCCTGTCGCCGGAAGATCATCCCGGAGGCTGAGGATGTTCACCGAAGGGAGCCGGCGGAGCTTTTTCTGGGCTGTCTGGAGAAGCTGGGGGCGGGGATCCCTGCCGAAGCGCGCGTGCTGGTCCTGGCTGACCGGAAGTTCTCGTCGTCCTGGAGCAGGGTGCGGGAGCGCGGGGAGTTCTCCCAATGGATGCCGAGGGTGCAGGTGGTGGTTTCGGATCAGGTGTACGTGCCGCAGAACCGCTTGCTTCTGGACTGGCATCCGAATGCCCGTGGCCATCGCGAGATCGCCTCGATCGTGGCCCGGGAGCTGGGCAGTCAATCCCCATGAACCCCGGGCGCGAAGATGGCGGTGCTGGGCAACTACGAGTTCACCTGCGCCTGGAAGCGCCTGGTCTCCCGGAAAGAATATCCAGCCTTAATCGCGCAGGCCGTGCCGGTGAACATGTATTACCGGTATCAGGAGCAGGATTATCTCCCCCTGGACAGGCATCCCAGCGCGCACGGCCACCGCACGATCGCCGAAAACCTGCTGCAGGCCCTGCGCGAAGCCGGGCTCTGAGCCTTAAGGTTCCAGTTGCCAAAGAGCGCGATTCTGGTATAATGAAATCTCCACGGACACTACATACAGTATACCGAAAGGTACTCCGATGATAGAACGTTACAGTCTTCCCCGCATGGCCGGCATCTGGAAGGATGAGTTTAAGTTCGCCACCATGCTGGAGATCGAGCTTTTGGCGCTGGAGGCGTTCGCCCGCGCGGGAAAGATCCCGCGGGCGGTGCCGGGCCGCTGCCGTAAGAAAGCCAGATTCAGCATCTCCCGCATCCGCAGGATCGAGGAGAAGACCCAGCACGATATCGTGGCGTTCGTGACCGACGTGGCCTCGAGCATCGGCAGCGATGCGCAGTATCTCCACGCCGGCCTTACCTCTTCCGATGTGCTGGATACGACCCTGGGCGTGCAGTTATCCGCCGCCTCGAAGATCCTGTTGGAAGGGTTGCGCAAGGCCAGAGCGGCCGTGGGCGCGAAAGCGCGCAAATACAAGATGACGGGGACGATCGGCAGGACGCACGGGATACACGCCGAACCGACCACTTTCGGCCTTAAGCTCGCCCTTTGGTATGATGAGCTGGGGCGCAGCATCACCCTTCTGCAGCAGGCGCATAAGGCCGTGGCAGTAGGCAAGATATCGGGAGCGGTGGGGACCTTCTCCAACGTCGATCCCCGGGTGGAAGCCTATATCTGCCGTAAATTAGGGATCGCGGCGGCGCCTATCTCGACACAGGTGGTGCAGCGGGACGTGTACGCGCAGTTCGTGAGCGCGCTGGCGGTGATCGGAGCCAGCCTGGAGAAGTTCGCCCTGGAGATCCGTCATCTGCAGCGCACCGAGGTGCACGAGGCGGAGGAGCCCTTCGGCAAGGGCCAGAAAGGGTCATCGGCCATGCCGCATAAGCGCAACCCCGTGATCTGCGAGCGTATCTGCGGACTGGCGCGCATCCTGCGCGGCAACGCGCTGGTGGCGCTGGAGAACGTGGCGCTCTGGCACGAGCGCGACATCAGTCATTCCTCGGCGGAGCGGGTGATCCTGCCGGATTCGACGCTCTGTCTCGATTACATGCTGCACAAGTTCATCCAGGTGGTGGAGGGGATGACGGTGTTCCCCCGCGAGATGCGGGAGAACATGGACCGCTCCTACGGGCTTTTCTATTCCCAGCGGGTGCTTCTGGCGCTGATGGAAAAGGGGCTGCCCCGGCCTAAGGCATACGACCTGGTGCAGCGCTGCGCCATGCGCAGCTGGCAGGAGAAAAAACTTTTTAAGACCATGCTGCTTGAGGACCGCGACGTGCCGCAGTACCTTTCCGCCAAAGACCTCGAGTCGCTTTTTGATGCGCGGTACTTCCTGCGCAACGTTAACCGTATATTCACCAGGGTAGGCCTGTAACAACCCACCCCGCATATATCCTATGATGTGGAAAATCGAGATCAAAGACAAGCCGGGCGTATTTGACGCGGCCGGCGAAGGCGTTAAGAAGGATATTCTGGACTTAGGGATCTCCGGCGTCGAGGAGGTCTCCTTCGCGCAGGTGTATTTCCTGGAGGGCAGCCTGGAGCGCGCCGATGTGGTGCGGGTGTGCGAAGCGCTGCTGGCGGATCCCGTGACCCAGGAGTATCATCTGCTCGAAGCCGGCCACGAGCGCGCGGCCCGGGAGGGGGCGCGGGTGGTGGAGGTGGCGTATAATCCCGGGGTCATGGACCCGGTCGAGGAATCCGTGCGCAAGGGTATCGCCGACCTGGGGCTGGCGGGAGCGGATACGGTCAAGACCGCCAAGAGATATTACCTCAAGGGGACCTTTTCCGAGGCGCACCTAAAGACCGTCTGCGAGAAGCTGCTTTATAATAAGACCATACAGCACATCGTCGACCTTTCGGACGCGGCTGCCCAGCCGCATGCGTTGAAACCCGCCGGGTATCAGTTCAAGCTGACCGTGGTGGACCTTTTGGGCGCTTCCGACGCCGCGCTGGAAAAGATCAGCAAGGACGGCCAGCTGTACTTGAACCTCGCGGAGATGCGCCAGATCCAGGGGCACTTCCGCAAGATCGGGCGCAACCCCACCGACTGCGAGCTCGAGACCATCGCCCAGACTTGGTCGGAGCATTGCGCGCACAAGACCTTCCGCGGACGTATCGAATATAAAGAGAAGGTATCCGGGAAGAACGCCAAAACCCTTTCGCAGCGCAAGATCAACAACCTGCTTAAGTCCACCATCATGAAGGCGACCCGGGAGCTCGATAAGCCCTGGTGCATCTCGGTGTTCAAGGATAACTCCGGGGTCATCAATTTCGACGAGAAGCACCATGTCTGCTTCAAGGTGGAGACGCACAACCATCCTTCGGCGCTCGAGCCTTTCGGCGGCGCCAACACCGGCATCGGGGGGGTGATCCGCGATCCCCTGGGTACGGGCCTGGGGGCCAAGCCGATCCTCAATACCGATGTGTTCTGTTTCGCCCCGCCGGACCATCCTTTCGAGAAGGTCCCCCAGGGCAGCCTGCATCCCAAGCGGGTGATGAAGGGCGTGGTGTCCGGCGTGCGCGATTACGGGAATAAGATGGGCATCCCTACCGTCAACGGCGCCATCATCTTCGACGAAGGGTATGCCGGCAATCCGCTGGTCTACTGCGGCACGCTGGGGGTGATGCCCAGGGATAAAGCGTTCAAGGAGATCGAGCCGGGCGATCTGGTGGTGGTGGTCGGCGGGCGCACCGGGCGCGACGGCATTCACGGCGCGACCTTTTCCTCCGGCGAGCTGACCCATGAATCCGAGGTGGTCTCCAGCGGCGCGGTGCAGATCGGCAACCCCATCCAGGAAAAGAAGATGGCGGATACCATCCTGCAGGCGCGGGACAAAAAACTTTACGACGCCATCACCGATTGCGGCGCCGGCGGGCTTTCCAGCGCCGTAGGCGAGATGGGCGCGGAGTGCGGGGCGAGGGTCGACCTGGAAAAGGTGCCTTTGAAGTACACCGGGTTGAGCTATACCGAGATCTGGATCTCCGAATCGCAGGAGCGTATGGTGCTGGCCGTGCCGAAGTCGAAGATCGAGCGGTTACGCGCCGTGTTCGCCGCGGAAAACGTCGAGGCGGCGGTGATCGGGGAGTTCACCGATACGGGAAGGCTCGAGCTTTTCTATAAGGGTAACCGGGTCTGCGACCTGGATATGAAGTTCCTGCACGAGGGGCTGCCGCAGATCGAGAAGAAGGCATATTTTGCGCTGCCTAAGCACAAGGAGCCGGCGGTATCCTGCCCGAAGGATTTAACCCCCGAGCTGCATAAGCTGCTCGGGCATTATTCGGTGTGTTCCAAGGAGTGGGTGATCCGGCAGTACGATCACGAGGTGCAGGGCGGCTCGGTAATGAAACCCCTGGTCGGCATCGTCAACGACGGTCCGGCGGATGCCGCCATCGTCAAGCCGGTCCTGGGAAGCCACAAGGCCGTGGTTATCTCCAACGGGATCAACTGCCGGTTTGGCATGATCGATCCGTACTGGATGGCGGCCTCCTGCATCGACGAGGCGCTGCGCCAGATCGTGGCGGTGGGAGGGTCACTGCACCAGGTGGCGCTGCTGGATAATTTCTGCTGGGGCAATCCCGATAAGCCGGACAGGCTCGGCGGGCTGGTGCGGGCCGCGGTAGCCTGCCATGATTTCTCCAAAGCTTACGGGGTGCCGTTCATCTCGGGCAAGGACAGCCTGTACAATGAATACGCGGTGGAAGGGAAATCCGTGGCTATTCCCGGGACGCTGCTTATCTCGGCGCTCGGGATCATGGAGGACGCCCGTCAGGCGGTCTCCATGTACGCCAAGGAAGCGGGGAACCTTGTCTATGCGGTGGGAATGAGCTTCGATGAGCTGGGGGGGTCGCATTATTTCGGCAACGGCGGCGCGATCGGCAACGCCGTGCCCCGCGTGCATGCCGCAGAGGCGATGCGGGGGTATGCCGCGTTGCATAAGGCGGCGGCCAGGGGGCTGGTGCGGGCGATGCATGACTGCTCCGAAGGCGGGATCGGCGTCGCCGCCGCGGAGATGGCGTTTTCCGGCGGCTTGGGCATGGAGATATTCCTGCAGGAAGTGCCTTACCGGGTTGTGCATACGCCGGCCAAGGCCGGGCGGCGCGACGATTTCGTCCTCTTCTCGGAATCGAACTCCCGTCTGCTGGTGGAGGTGCCCAAGGACCGGCAGAAGGAATTCGAGAAGTTGCTCAAGGGGGTGGCGTTCGGCCTGATCGGATGCGTTTCAAAAGAAAAATATTTCACCGTGCACGGCATTAACCAGGAGGTGTGCGTGCGCGCGTCCCTTAACGGCCTGAAGGAATCCTGGCAAAAACCATTGAGGTGGTAAACGATGAATTCGCCGCTGAAGCACCGTAAGGATTTCACCCGGGAGGATACCTGGAGGATGTTCCGCATCATGGCGGAGTTCGTGGAAGGGTTCGAGGTGCTTTCTCAGGTGGGCCGGGCGGTTTCGATCTTCGGTTCCGCGCGTTCCCTGCCCGATAACAAGTACTACAAGCTGGCGGAGGAAGTGGCGTTCTACCTGACCAAGGCCAAGTACGCGGTCATCACCGGCGGCGGCCCGGGGATCATGGAGGCCGGCAACCGCGGCGCGCGCCGGGCCAAGGGGCACTCCATCGGCTTGAACATCCAGATCCCCTGCGAGCAGAAAGCCAATCCCTATGTCGACACCCTCCTGGATTTTCATTATTTTTTCGTGCGCAAGGTGATGTTCGTCAAATACGCCAAGGCGTTCGTGATCATGCCCGGAGGCTACGGCACGCTGGACGAGTTCTTCGAGGCCATCAACCTTATCCAGACCAAGCGCATTCCCCGCTTTCCCGTGGTGCTGGTGGGTACCCGGTACTGGAAGGGGATGCTGGAATGGCTGCATGACGTGGTGCTGGCCGCGGGCAACATCAGCCCCAAGGACCTGGAGCTTTTCAAGGTCACCGACGATCCCAAAGAGGTCGTGAAGATCATCAATCAGTTCTATAAGACGCATCGCGCGTAAAGAGCATGGCAAAGAAAGCTACCCCTAAACCTAGAGTATGTATCCTGCGGACCGCAGGCACCAACTGCGATCAGGAGACCGCGTTTGCCTTCCAGAAAGCGGGAGCGGTACCGGAGCTGGTGCACATCAATACCCTGGTCGCGGACAAGGCCCTGCTCTCCGGGTATCAGATCCTGGCGTTGTCCGGAGGGTTCAGCTACGGGGATGACGTGGCTTCGGGGAAGATCTTTGCCAACGAACTCAAGTATAAGCTTTTCGACGAGCTCAAGCGGTTCGTCGATGCCGGCAAGCTCATCATCGGCATCTGCAACGGTTTCCAGATCCTGGTCAAGGCGGGGATATTGCCCGGGAATGCCCGTTGGGAGCAGACCGCCACGCTCACCCATAACGATTCGGGGAAGTTCGAGGACCGCTGGGTGCACCTGAAGAAGGTTTCGGATTCGTGCGTGTGGACGCAGGGGATCCGCCCGGTGATATACCTGCCGGTGGCGCATGGGGAGGGGAAATTCGTGCCGCGCGACGCGTCGGCGCTCTCCGCGCTTAAGGCCAAAGGGCAGATCGTGTTCCAGTACTGTACCTCCCGGGGAAATGCCGGCGAGTATCCCGACAATCCCAACGGTTCCCTTGATCATATCGCGGGTATTTGCGACGAGACGGGCAGGGTGTTCGGCCTGATGCCGCATCCCGAGCGCCACGTGTCCTTCCTGCAGCATCCCCGCTGGGCGATGCACGATGCGGCGGGAAAAGGGGACGGACTACAGATCTTCGTCAACGGTGTCGAGTGCGCGAAGCGTCTTAGGTAAGGGGCTGATACCATGAGCGGGATATTCGGAGTGATCTCGCAGGAGCGTTGCCAGGAAGACCTTTTTTACGGCACGGATTATCATTCTCATCTCGGTACCCAGTTCGGCGGCCTGGCGGTGTGGTCCGGAGAGGACGTGCAGCGCAAGATCCACGATATCCGCGGCAGCCAGTTCAAGGCCAAGTTTTTCGACGATTACCGGCAGATGAAGGGGTCCCGGGGTATCGGGGTCATCAGCGCCCTGGAAGAACAGCCGATGGTGGTGCATTCCAAATTCGGGGTGTTTGCCATCGTTACCAACGGCTTCATCGAGAACGCCGACGCATTGGCGGAGGGCCTTTATCGCCAGGGACAGTCCTTCAGCGAGGTCACCCGCGGCCGGGTCAACGCCACGGAACTGGTGGCGAAGCTCATCCTGCGCGGGCGTACCATACCCGAAGGGATCGAGGGGATGTTCTCGGACCTGAAGGGTTCCTGCTCCCTGCTGCTGGTGAACAGGGAGGGGATCTGGGCGGCGAGGGACAGCCAGGGGTATTCGCCGCTGGTGATCGGACGGCGGGAGAAGGACTGGGCGGTGTCCACCGAGACCTCGGCGTTCTACAACCTCGGATATCAGGTGCATAAATTCCTTGCGCCGGGAGAGATCGTCCTGTTGACGGATGCGGGGCTCACCCAGGCGGCCAAGGGCAAGAACACGTGCAAGATCTGTTCGTTCCTGTGGATCTACACCGGGTTTCCGGCGGCATCCTATGACGGGCTCAATGTCGAGATGGCGCGCGAGCGCTGCGGCAAGTGCCTGGCGAAGAACGATCCGGTCAAGGCGGACATGGTCTCCGGCATCCCCGATTCGGGTACGGCGCATGCCATCGGGTATGCCATGGGCTCGGGGATCCCGTTGCGGCGGCCTTTGGTGAAATACACCCCCGGGTTCGACCGCAGTTATACGCCTCCTTCCCAGGAGCGCCGGGACCTGATCGCCCGGATGAAGCTGATCCCGATCCCGGAGATCATCAAGGACAGCTCGATCGTGTTCTGCGACGATTCCATCGTGCGCGGGACGCAGCTGAAGAATTACACCATTCAGAAGCTCAAGGATTGCGGGGTTAAAGAACTGCATGTGCGTATCGCGTGTCCGCCGCTGATGTTCCCCTGCAAGTTCAGCTATTCCACCCGGACGCTGCACGAGCTGGCGGCCCGCAGGGCCATCCGCGACCTGGAGGGTAAGGAGCCGGAGGACGTGCGGGAATACCTGGAAGAGGGCTCGGAGAAATACCGGGCGATGGTGGAATGGGTCCGCAAGGACCTGGGGGTCACGACCCTGAAATACCTCGGGTTGAAGGATATGATGCGGGCGATCGGGCTTGCGGAAGAGAGCTTGTGCCAGTATTGCTGGACGGGTAAGGAAGCATAGAGAGGGGCGCGCCGATGTATATCACGAAAACATACGATGATCCGAAGGAGTACTGCGGTCTCTTCGGGGTAAGCGACCATGCGCAGGCCAGCTGGCTGACCTATCTGGGGCTTTTCGCTCAGCAGCACCGCGGGCAGGAGGCGTGCGGGATCGTCAGCAATCACGGGGGCGTGCTGACCCTGCATAAGGAGATGGGGCTGGTCAGCGACGTGTTCACCGAGCCGGTCCTCTCGCGTTTGAAAGGGAACATGGCCGTCGGGCACGTGCGGTATTCGACGACGGGCTCGAGCATCCTGAAGAATTCCCAGCCGCTTTTGATCGATTACGCCAAGGGGTCGATCTGCATCGCCCATAACGGCAACCTGGTCAATTCCCTCGAACTGCGCAAATACCTCGAAGGAACGGGTTCGATCTTCCAGACCACCACCGATTCGGAACTGGTCATCCATCTGATGGCCCGGGCCAAGAGCAAGGACCTCAAGGAAAGCCTGGTCTACGCCTTGAAGCGCATCCGGGGCGCCTATTCCCTGGTGATGATGAACGAGGATACGTTGATCGGCGTGCGGGATCCCATGGGGTTCCGGCCGCTGGTGCTGGGCAAGATGGGCAAGTCCTGGTTCCTGGCGTCGGAGACCTGCGCTTTCGATCTGATCGGAGCGACGCTGGTAAGGGAAGTGGAGCCGGGGGAGATCGTCTTCATCCGTAAGGGCAACGTGGTATCCTTCAAGCCGCGGGAGTTCGTGGCGCAGGATCGGCTGGCGTTCTGCACGTTCGAGCACGTGTACTTCGCCCGGCCGGATTCCAAGGTGTTCGGGGAGACCGTGCATACGGTGCGCCGGGCGCTGGGCGGCCAGCTGGCCAAGGAGCATCCCGTCGATGCGGATTTCGTGGTCCCGGTGCCGGATTCGGGGTTTTCCGCGGCCATGGGGTATTCCCATGCGAGCGGCATCCCGCTGGAGATGGGGATCATCCGCAACCATTATGTCGGAAGGACCTTCATCCAGCCGGCGCAGGACGTGCGCGATCTGGGGGTGCGGGTCAAGTTCAACTTATTGCGCGACGTCCTCAAGGGAAAACGCGTGGTGGTGGTGGACGATTCCATCGTGCGCGGGACGACTTCCAAGATCCGCGTGCGCAACCTGCGCAAGGCGGGGGTGAAGGAAGTGCATCTGCGGATATCCTGTCCGCCGCACCGGTTTCCGTGTTTTTACGGGATCGATTTCCACCGTTCCTCCGAGCTCATCGCCAATAAATACGATTCCATCGATAAGGTCCGCCAGTACCTGGAGGTCGATACGCTGGGTTATTTAAGCCTCAAGGGAATGCTGGGATGCCTGCGTTATCCGCCGCAGAACTACTGCACCGCCTGTTGGGAGGGCCGGTATCCGATCAAGGCGGAAAAGAGCCACAGCAAGTTCTCGCTGGAGATGCGCTGTTGCGGACAGGGGGAGATACAGAAATGCCCAAAAAAGTGACCTATAAGCAGGCCGGGGTCGATATCGAGGGGATGGATGCGCTGAAGAGCCGCCTCAAGCCCCTGGTCCGGAGGTCCTTCCGTCCGGAGGTGCTCAAGGATATCGGGGGTTTCGGCAGTTTCTTCGGCTTCCCCAAGGATAAATACCGCGACCCGGTGCTGGTCTCCTCTTCGGACGGGGTAGGCACCAAACTTAAGATCGCCTGGTCGCTGGGAGTGCACGATTCCGTGGGGATCGACGCCGTGGCCATGAACGTCAACGATATCCTTTGCGTCGGCGCGGAGCCGTTGTTCTTCCTGGATTATATCGCTTTCAGCGATGTGGACCATGCGGTGCTTTTTGACGTGGTCAAGGGGATCACCAAAGGATGCGTGCAGTCGAACTGCTCTTTGATCGGCGGAGAGACGGCGCAGATGCCGGGGATGTACGCAAAGGGAGAATATGATATCGCGGGCTTCTGCGTGGGCGCGGTGGAGCGCGCCAAAGCGATCGACGGATCGAAGATCCGTCCCGGGGATGCGGTGGTGGGGCTGGCGTCGAGCGGGCTGCACTCGAACGGGTATTCCTTAGTGCGCAAAGTGTTCACCGACGCCCAGCTTAAGCGTTACGGGAAAGAGCTGCTGGTGCCCACGCGTATTTACGTGCGGGAGATCCTCGCGCTTCTGGCTTCTCCGCTGCGCGAGAGCGTGCACGGGATCGCCCACATCACCGGCGGGGCGTTCTACGATAAGATCAGGCGCATCCTTCCCGCGGATACGGGAGTGCGCATCCATAAGGCGTCCTGGACGGTGCCGAAGCTCTTCCGCCTGGTACAGGCGCAGGGCAACGTCGAAGATCACGAGATGTATCATACCCTGAACATGGGGATCGGGATGGTGCTGCTGGTGGATAAGGCGGCGGCGAAGGCAGTGGCGGATTTCCTGGCCAAAGAGAAGGTGCGGTCGTGGACGATCGGCGAGGCAGTGCGCGGGGAGCGGTCGGTCGAGGTTATTTAACCGGGGGTGAGCTATGTATCTAGGGTATATGATCGTGGCGGCGGCGGTAGTGATCTTTTTCATGGGCATCAGGATCGTGCGGCCCACGCACCGCGGATTGGTGGAGCGTTTCGGCAAGTACCAGCGGTTCGGCCAGCCCGGGTTCAACTGGATCCTTCCGGTGGTGGAGAAGATGTACCAGGTCAACGTGACCGAGCAGATGGTGGATGCCGAGCCGCAGGAGATCATCACCAACGATAACCTTAACGCCAAGGTCGACGCGCAGGTGTATTTCAAGGTTAAGCCCGACGAGGAAAGCGTCAAGTTCTGCCAGTACAACGTGTTCAATTACCAGTACCAGATCGTCAACCTGGCTCGTACGACCTTAAGGAACATCATCGGCACTTTGACCTTGAAGTCCGCCAACAGCGAGCGCGGCAAGATCAACGCCGAGCTGCACAAGACCCTGATGGAGGAGACTTCGAGCTGGGGGATCGAGATCGTGCGTACCGAGCTTAAAGAGATAGATCCGCCGAAGGACGTGCAGGAGACGATGAACAAGGTGGTCAAGGCGGAGAACGAGAAGATCGCGGCAGTCGATTTCGCCACCGCCACGGAGACCGCGGCGGACGGGCAGAAGCGCGCGGAGATCAAGAAGGCGGAAGGCATCAAGCAGGCGCGTATCCTCGAGGCGGAGGGGGAAGCCGAGGCGATCCGCCTGGTCAACGAGGCTGCCGAAAGGTATTTCGTGGGCAATGCCCAGGTGTTGCGCAGGCTCGAGGCGGTGGAGAAATCTTTGAGCACGAATGCCAAAATAGTGGTCCCGCAGGGGAGCGACCTGACGAACATCATCAGCGACCTTGCCGGCATCGTGCCCCTTAAGAAGGAAGGCCGCGGATAATCATGCGAGTGCTGGTGGTGGGTTCGGGAGGCAGGGAGCATGCGCTCTGCTGGAAGATCGCGCAGTCGAAGCTGCTGACGAAATTATGGTGCGCGCCGGGCAATGCGGGGATCGCGGAAGTCGCCGAGTGCGTAGGGATAGAAGCGGACGACCTGGCGACCATCGCGGAGTTCTGCCTGGAGCATAAGGCCGACCTGGTGGTGGTGGGCCCCGAGGCGCCTCTGGCGGCGGGGCTGGCGGATGCGCTGCGGGAAGCGGGCATCGCCGTGTTCGGTCCCGGCAAAGCCGCTGCCATGCTCGAATCCAGCAAGGTCTTTTCCAAGGAGCTGATGGCGCGCTGCAACGTGCCGACCGCGGCTTTCGAGTCCTTCGATAATCCGGATGCGGCGTACCGTTACATCGATGCGCTGGGTAAACCCTGCGTGGTCAAGGCCGACGGACTGGCTGCGGGCAAGGGCGTGGTGGTTGCCTGCAATGCCGCGGAGGCCAAGGCGGCGGTGGATTCCATGATGTGCCGCAAGGCGTTTGGTACCGCAGGCAACCGCGTGATCGTCGAGGAGTGCCTGGAGGGCGAAGAGGCTTCGATCCTGGTGATCACCGACGGCAGGGAGGCCTGGCCGCTGGCATCCGCCCAGGACCATAAACGTATCTTCGATCATGACGAGGGGCCCAATACCGGCGGCATGGGCGCGTATTCTCCCGCTCCGGTGGTGACGGATGCGCTTCTGCGCGAGGTCATGGAAAGGGTCATTTATCCTACGCTTGCCGGTTTGGCAAAGGAAGGGATCGAATACCGCGGCGTGCTCTATGCCGGGATCATGGTGACGGCGCAGGGGCCGAAAACTCTGGAGTTCAACGTGCGCTTCGGGGATCCCGAGACCGAAGCGGTGCTGCCGCGCATCTCCTCCGATCTGCTGCCCGTGCTTAAGGCGGCTGCGGAGGGCGCTTTGCATAAGGCTCCGGCCCTGGAGTGGGACGAGCGCTCCTGCGTGAGCGTGGTGTGCGCCTCGAAAGGGTATCCCGGGGCGTATGAGAAGGGCATCCGGATCGACGGCCTGGATGAGGCAGCGTTGTGCAAGGATTCCGTGGTGTTCCATGCCGGGACGAAACTTAAAGCCGGAGAAGTGGTTACCGCAGGCGGCCGAGTGCTCGCGGTCACGGCGTTAGGCCGGGGGATCAGGGAGGCGGTATCCGCGGCGTACCGGGCTGTGGAAAAAATATCATTCGAAGGGATGCAGTATCGCAGGGATATCGGCGCAAGGGCGCTGCATCGTTAAGAGCGGAGGGAATATGGGGCAGACCGTAAGTATCGTGATGGGCAGTCAGTCGGACCTGGAGACGGTGAAGGAAGCGGTGAACGTGCTTAAGGAGTTCGGGATCGAATACGACGCCCAGGTGCTCTCCGCGCACCGCACGCCCCGCGAGCTCGAGGCGTATATCGTGAAGGCGATCCAGCAGGGAACGAAAGTGTTCATCGCCGCCGCAGGCGGGGCCGCGGCGCTGGCCGGTGTCGTTGCCAGCCATACCACCTTGCCGGTGATCGGCATTCCGATGGAGACCAGCTCTTTGAGCGGCCTGGATTCCCTGCTTTCGACCGTGCAGATGCCGGGGGGGATCCCCGTGGCCTCCATGGCCATCGGCAAAGCCGGAGCGAAGAACGCCGGGCTTTTCGCCGTGGCGATCCTGGCGGTATCCGATGCGGAGTTGGCAAAGAAGCTGCAGCAGTATAAGGACGCCATGCGGGAAAAGATCGTCAAAACCAAGGTGGACCTGTAAGTATGCCCGAGACCAAGGTCATCACCCTCGATCCCCGTTTTCCCTTTGAGGACGGCATCAACCTGGCGGCCCGGACCATCGCGCGTGGAGGCCTGGTGATCATTCCCACGGAGACCGTCTACGGTGTAGCGGCGAGCATGCTGCATAAAAAATCCGTGGACCGCCTGTACGAGATCAAGCAGCGGCCCAAGGATAAGCCTTTTACCCTGCATGTCGATATCAATTGCCGTATCGAGGAGTATGCGTCGGATATCCCGGCCGGCGCCTATAAGCTCAAGCGCAAGTTCTGGCCCGGACCCCTGACCATGATCCTCAAGGACAAAAAGGGGGGGACTATCGGTATCCGCATGCCGGATGACGAGGTGGCCGGACGGATCATCGCCAAAGCCAGCGTGCCGGTGGTGTGCCCCTCGGCGAATCTTTCCGGCAGCAAGCCTCCGTTGACCTGCGAGGAGGCGCTTAACGACTTGCGCGGCCTGGTGGACCTGGCCGTGGATTCAGGTCCGACCCGGCTGGGCGTGGAATCGACGATCGTGGATTTTACGGTCGAACCGTGCAAGGTGGTCCGGGAGGGCGCGATCCCTGCCGCGGATATCCTGGCCTGCCTGAAACGCAAGGCCGTGCTTTTCGTGTGCACGGGAAACTCCTGCCGTTCGGTCATGGCCGAGGCGCTGCTTAAACAGCGCCTGGCGGAAAAGGGCCGTACCGACGTGGAGGTCTCTTCCGCCGGGATCATGATGCTTACCGGGATAGGCGCCTCTTCCGCGACCCGGGAAGTGCTCAAGAGAAGGGGGATCGACGTCTCCCGCCATCAGTCGCAGCGTATCACCGCGGAGATGCTGAGGACCTCGGACCTGATACTGGTCATGGACCGGATGCACGAGGAAAAGGTGCTGCAGGTCGCGCCGGAGGCAAAAAACAGGGTGTTTTTGCTTAAGGAATTTGCTAGAATATACGATAACGACCTTTCGATCTCCGATCCCATCGGGCAAAGCTCCGAGTTCTACGAGCAGACGCTGCTGGTGATCAAAGAGGCGGTCGACAAAGTTGCGGAGCTGATATGAGCGCGATCTTCATCGGAAGCGACCACGCGGGATTCGACCTCAAGGAAAAGATCAAGGGGTACCTGGTGAAGCGGGGCTACTCCGTGCAGGACGTCGGTACGCATTCGACGGAGAGCTGCCATTACCCCGAGTATGCCTATGCCGTGGCCGAAGCCGTTTCCCGGAAAAAGGCGTCCCGGGGGATACTGATCTGCAAGACGGGGATCGGCAACTCCATCGTCGCCAACAGGGTGCCCGGAGTGCGGGCATCCCTTTGCTATAACGTGGCCGCGGCGAAACTCACCCGCCAGCATAACGACAGCAACATCCTGGTCTTAGGCTCCGGGTTCGTCTCGGCGGCCCTGGCCAAGAGGATCGTGCAGGCGTGGCTGGATACGGAATTCGAAGGCGGAAGGCATCAGCTCCGCCTGGACATGCTGAAAAAAATAGAAAAGGACATCAGGGATCATGAAACATCTTAAGGCAGTCGACCCGGAGATATACCAGGCCATAAAGAACGAGATCAGGCGCCAGGAAGAGCATCTGGAGTTCATCGCTTCGGAGAATTTCACTTCGCTGGCGGTGCTGGAGGCGCAGGGAAGCGTGATGACCAACAAGTACGCCGAAGGGTATCCTTCGGCGCGCTGGTACGGCGGCTGCGTGAACGTGGATGCGGCGGAATCCCTGGCTATCGAACGGGTGAAGAAACTTTTCGGCGCCGACCACGCCAACGTGCAGGCGCACTCCGGTTCCCAGGCGAACATGGCGGTGTACCTGGCCGCGGTTAAGCCCGGGGATACGGTGCTGGCGATGGACTTGGCCTGCGGCGGGCATCTGACCCACGGACACCCGCATAATTTCTCCGGGATGCTGTACAAGATCGTGGGATACGGGGTACGCCGCGATACCGAGACGCTGGATTACGACAAGATAGAGGCGTTGGCCAAGGAGCACAAGCCGAAGATGATACTGGCCGGAGCCTCGGCATACCCGCGCATCATCGATTTCGAGCGTTTCCGTAAGATCTGCGACGCGGTGGGCGCGTACCTTTTCGTGGACATGGCGCACATCGCCGGACTGGTGGCTGCCGGGCTGCATCCTTCCCCGGTGCCTTACGCCGAGTTCGTGACCTCGACCACGCATAAGACCCTGCGCGGCCCCCGCGGCGGGTTCGTGCTCTGCCGCAAGGAGTTCGCCAAGAAGATCGATTCCCGGATATTCCCCGGGATGCAGGGAGGCCCCCTGATGCACGTCATCGCCGCGAAAGCCGTGGCGTTCCTGGAGGCGCTTTCCCCCGAGTTCAAGACATACCAGAAGCAGGTGCTCAGGAATGCGCATGCGTTAGCCCAGGCGCTCGAGGCCAAAGGCTTCCGTATCGTTTCCGGGGGCACGGATAACCACCTGATGCTGGTGGACCTGAACCAAAAACTCATCACCGGCAAGGAGGCCTCCGCGCTTCTGGACGAGGTCAACATCACGGTGAACAAGAATCTGATACCTTTCGACGACAAGGCCCCGGCGGTCACCAGCGGTATCCGTCTGGGCACCCCGGCCGTGACCACGCGGGGATTGAAGGAAGCGCAGATGAAGGAAGTGGCGGCGTGCATCAATGACGCCGTGGAAAAAAGGGATGACCCGGAAGCGCTTAAGGGGATCAAGGCCAGGATCCTTGAGATGACCAAGGCGCATCCGCTCTATCCGGAGCTGGCGCACGCCTAAACGTCCATGAAGAACAAACACAACGCACTCAACCGTCCCCGCTGGGACGAATATTTCCTGGAGATGGCGGAGCTGGTTTCCCGCCGGGCATCCTGCCTCCGCCGCCGGGTGGGCGCGGTGCTGGTCAAGGATAAGCAGATACTGGCTACCGGCTATAACGGCGCGCCGTCGGGCCTGCCGCACTGTGAAGTGACCGGGTGCATCCGGGAGCAGCTGAAGATCCCTTCCGGCCAGCGGCATGAGCTTTGCCGGGGATTGCATGCGGAGCAGAACGTGCTGCTGCAGGCGGCTCTGCACGGGGTGAGCACCAAGGGCAGCGTGGTGTACGTCACCACCCAGCCGTGTTCCATCTGCGCGAAAATGCTGGTGAACGCGGGGGTGCGCGAAGTGGTGATCGCGGAAGGCTATCCGGACGAGATGTCCATGGATTTCCTGAGGGCCGCGAAGATCAAGGTGAGGAAAGGGGCGGCGAAGAGATGAAATGCCCGTATTGCGGACACGCCGAGGATAAGGTCGTCGATTCACGGTCCACGCAGGAGGATTCCGCGATCCGCCGCCGCCGGGAGTGCCTGCGCTGCGGCAAGCGCTTCACCACCTATGAATACATCGAAGATGTCTCCCTGATGGTCATCAAGAAGGACGGCCGCCGGGAGGCTTTTGACCGCAAGAAGATCCTTTCCGGGGTCATGCGGGCGTGCGAGAAGCGGCCTATCAGTATCGAGAAGATGGAAGATATCGTGGCCATGATCGAGCGCCAGATCCAGAAGAAATCAGACCGGGAAGTGCCTTCGTCACGCATCGGCGAGCTGATCATGGAGAAGCTTAAGGAGCTCGACGACGTCGCCTATGTCCGTTTTGCCTCCGTGTACCGCCAGTTCAAGGACGTGGGGCAGTTCATGAACGAGCTCAAGGATATGCTCAACCGCAGCGAAAAAGCCAAGGCCAAAATGAAGCCCAGGCCGAAGCTCAAGCTCCGCAAATCGAGGTAAGCCACATGGCGCTGGTCGAGATGGAGCTCTCCCGCATCGTGATCGATGAAAAGCGGCACGATCAGCTGATCGTGCTCAAGGAGAAAAAAGGCACCCGCCTGCTTCCCATCGTCATCGGCCTGCCGGAAGCTTCCGCCATCAAGGTCAAGATCAGCGGGTTCAATCCGCCCCGGCCGCTGACGCATGATTTGCTGTATACGGCCATCGAGAACCTCGACGCCACCGTGGAGAAGATCCTCATCGATTCGCTCGAGGAGAGCACCTTTCACGCCAAGATAATCCTTAAGACCGGGGCTGGGCAGGAGAAGGTGATCGATGCCCGGCCTTCCGACAGCATCGCGTTGGCGGTGCGCGCCCACGTGCCCATCCTCGTCGAAGAGAGCATCATCAGTAAACACGAGCCACCTAAGCCGGGACAGTGATGTCCGACCGCAGCGTACTGGTTCCTCTCAGCGAATTCGCCGCCAGGAAGAAGGTCTCTCTTTATCTGGTCGGCGGCTACCTGCGCGACCTGATACTGAAGCGCCGCAGGTCCCCTCCGGATTTCGACTTTGCCGTTGAGAAGAACGCCATCGCCTTCGGCCGCGCCGCTGCCAGGCATATGAAGGCAGGGTTTGTCGTGTTGGACCGGGAGCATGGCTCCTGCCGTGTGGTGTTGAAGGTCTCCGGGCAAACATACACCTTGGATTTTACCGATTTCCGCGGCGCTTCCCTTCAGGAGGACCTGCTGCGCCGGGATTTTACCGTCAATGCCCTGGCCGCGGACCTTGCCGCGTTCTTAGCCGCCCCTTCTTTCAGGGATGCCTTGATCGACGTCTGCGGCAGCCTCAAAGACCTCAAGGCGGGCGTGATCCGCGTGCCTTCCCCCGGGGTCTTCGAGGACGATCCGGTGCGCATCCTGCGCGCGTTCTCTTTCTCCGCCCAGCTGGGATTCGCGATCGAAGAGAAGACCCTGCGCCTGGCCGCGCGGCAGCGCGCCCTTTTGGCCAATGCTTCCTCCGAGCGCCTGCGCGACGAGCTTTTCCGCATGTTCGCCTCGTCCCATTCGTGGAAACAGCTGGCGGCGATGGATAAGGCCGGGGTCCTGGAGATGGTCATCCCCGAGATATCCCTGATGCGCAAGGTGTCGCAGGGGCCCTATCATCACCTGGACGTGCTGGCGCACAGCATGGAAAGCGTCAAACAGCTGGAATTGCTGATGGAGAAGACCGCGCGTGCACAGGATGATGTCCGGGAGTATGTTTCCCAGGAACTCTCCACCGGCCGTACCCGCCTTTCCCTGATGAAGCTCGCCTGCCTGCTGCATGATATCGGCAAGCCCGAAGCCCGGCGCAAGGTGAAGGAAAAGATCATGTTCTACGGACACGAGCGGGTGGGCGCGGCGATCGCCCTGCAGGTGTGCCGCCGGCTCAAGCTGTCCAATGATGAGATCTCCGCATTGCGCACTCTGGTGTTCTGGCACCTTCGCCCGGGGTATTTGGGGGACCAGAAAAAAGTCACCCCTCATGCGGCGTTCCGTTTTTTTCGCGATACGGGAAAGGAAGCAGCATCCACGCTCCTGCTTTCCCTGGCGGACCAGCGTTCGACCAAGGGGCCGCTTACTACCCCTGCTTCAGCCCGGCAGCATGAACGCACCTGTAACGCTCTCCTGAAAGAATATTTCGCTGCGGCAAAAGCGGTTCCCATGGTCCGTCTTATTGACGGCAATGACCTGATGAAACGCTTTAAGCTTGAGCCTTCCCCGTTGATCGGCAAGGTGCTGGCGCATCTGCAGGAACAGCAGGCGCTGCGTAAGATCAAGACCGCGGCCCAGGCGTATCAGGCCGCGGCCAGGTTCCTCGCCAAAAACAGATAAATCCCTGAAACTTTTCCCGTGTTCCCGCGTATACCTTAGTGGAGAAGGGATGCAAGGCACTGTATGAATATGCAGGACCTACAAGACGAAATATTGATGGAGAAGTACCAACGGGGCGAGGCAGGAGCCATGGACGTATTGCTTGCGCGCTACAAGAACCCTCTGTTCAGGTTTGCCTGGCGGATGTGCAAAAGCCAGTCGCAGGCCGAGGAGGTCGCTCAGGAGGTGTTCCTGAAGGTGCACCAGCACCGCGCGAGTTACCGTCCGGGAGCGTCCGTCCGCACCTGGTTCTTCTCCATCTGCCACAACCTCTGCGTGAGCAGGCTGCGCAGAGGCTGGCGCGAGGTCCTGATGCCCCGCCGCGAGGACGACGAGGGCAACGAGATCACGGTGGATGTGGTCTCGAACGAACCTTCTCCTTTTGACGAGGCCGCGCAGAGCGACGCCGCGCAGCTGGTCAAGAAATGCCTGCACCGCCTTCCCTTTCTCCAAAGAGAGGCACTGGTGTTACGCGAGTACGAACAGCTCAATTACAGGGAAATAGCACACATATTAAAAAAGCCCGAAGGCACGGTCAAGACCCTGATCTTCAGGGCCAGGGCTTCCTTACAAGAGATGATGCTCCCTTATGTCAAGGAAATGCAGGGGAGGGTGCGATGAATAGATGCCGCTGGTCGGAGATGGTGAATTTGTACGCGGATCACGAGCTTTCCGGGGCGCAGCGCGCCGAGATGGATGCGCATCTGGCGCAGTGCGAGGCGTGCCGGGAGGAGCTCGCGAATGTGTCCGCGCTTTCCAGAACGATGTCCCAGTGGCAGGCACCGGAGGCGCCGAAAAATTTCGAGGCGCTGGTAAGGGAGAGGATCGTGCGTTCGGAGCTGGAGAAAGGGGAAGCTCCGATGGAAAAGAAAAGACTGGTATGGGTGGCGCCGTCGTTGTCCCTGGCGCTGGTGTTGGTAGTGTCCTTGATCGCCATGAAGGCGTATGTGCAGAGAGGTTTTGGCGGCAGAATCAAGAATGCCGTAGAGTATGTCGATTCAGGTACCGTGAAAGTTTCCGCGGATGCGGTGGGGCTGCCGCTTTCTCCAGGACATGCCTCTGTCAATCGCGTTGCTTCGCAGTATGAGCCGTATTACCTGAAATCCGAGTTTCAGCGCAGCAAATCCCAAGGTACCCAGGTGTCTCAGTGGAGTGTGGACAAGGGAGTGATGAATGCGGCCCCTGCCAGGTTTGGGGCCGAGTCAATTGGGTCCCCGGCCGGCTACTTAACGTACGGGTTATCCGACCGCAGCGCTGGCATGCAGGAGTTCAACACCGAGGAGTATGACCGGGTCTACGAGAACGAATTCCTGGAGGCGATCAATAATCCGCTTTCCACCTTCTCGATCGACGTGGATACCGCGTCCTACTCCAACGTCCGCCGGTACTTATCCGGCAATCAGCTCCCTCCCAAAGATGCGGTGCGCATCGAGGAGATGATCAATTACTTCACCTATCAGTACCCGCAGCCTCAGGGCGCAGAGCCGTTCTCCATCACCACCGAAATGGCAGCGTGCCCCTGGAACGCGCAGCATCAGCTGCTTTTGGTGGGGCTGCAGGGCAGGACGATGGAGACCAAGGATTTGCCTGCGAGCAATCTGGTGTTTTTGGTGGATGTTTCCGGGTCCATGGACCGGCCCAACAAGCTTCCTCTGGTGCAGTCGGCGTTCAAGCTCCTGGCGAATCAGCTGCGGCAGCAGGATAAGGTCTCGATCGTGGTGTATGCGGGCGCGGCAGGGCTGGTGCTGGATTCCGCGTCCGGTGACCAGAAGGCGCAGATACTCGCGGCGATCGACGAGCTCAAGGCCGGAGGCTCCACTGCCGGCGGCGCAGGCATTCAGCTGGCGTATGAGGTGGCGAAGAAGAATTTCATAAAAGACGGCAATAACCGGGTGATCCTGGCGACCGACGGCGATTTCAACGTGGGAGTCTCCAGCACCTCCGAGCTCGAGCGCATCATCGAAGAGAAGCGCGGGGACGGGATATTCCTGACCGTGCTGGGTTTCGGAGACGGGAATTACAAGGATTCCCGCATGGAAACGCTCGCGGATAAGGGCAACGGAAATCTGGCGTACATCGATACCATGCTGGAGGCCAAGAAGGTGTTCGTGAACCAGCTGACCGGCACGCTTTTTACCATCGCCAAGGACGTCAAGATCCAGGTCGAGTTCAATCCCTCCAAGGTCAAGGCGTACCGCCTGGTCGGCTACGAGAACAGGATGCTGAAGAAGGAGGATTTCAACAACGACAAGAAGGATGCGGGAGAGATCGGGGCGGGCCACACCGTGACCGCGCTTTACGAGATCGTGCCTGCGGGGTCTTCCGAGGCGTTCGACAAGGTCGACGACCTTAAGTACCAGAAGACCACGGTCACTCCAAGCGACGAGCTCCTGACCGTCAAGATCCGTTATAAGGAGCCCAAGGAGGATGTCAGCAAGCTCCTTACCAGGCAGGTGACGGGCAAGGCCGGGGATTCGGCGGCCTCCAATAACCTGCAGTTCGCTTCCGCGGTGGCTGAGTTCGGGATGCTCCTGCGCGACTCTCAGTTCAAAGGTACCTCGACGTATCAGGAGGCACTGGCCCAGGCCAAAGCGGCCAAGGGGACCGATGATGACGGATTCCGCGCGGATTTCATCAAAATGATCGAAATGGCCCAGATGATATCGGGTAAGCAGTAGGAGCGGCAGTATCCTTCGCGGCCCCGTGACGCGGAATCGTCACGGGGCTTTTTTTATGATATACTAACCCTATGCCGGAAACCTTTCTGGATATCGAGCGCTCAAAGAACCGGGTCATCCGGGGACTGTTGGCCTTCCTGGTGTGCTTTTATTTCTCCTCCGTATATATCCTCTGGTTGATAGTGATCAATTCGCATAACTATAACCATCCTGGGGTGTTCCTTTGGCCGGACATTCCCGCGCTGCTGGTCCTTTTGTGCGTATCCGCAGGCATTGCGCTGGTGCACTGGCAGTTCTCCACCACGGATTTGCTTGCACGCATGACCCGCAGCCTGGGCGCGAGGGAGATAGACGCGCAGGACGAGTACCACCATATGCTTTCCAACATCGTGGCCGAGGTGTCTGCTGCCATGGGCAATACCCGGCCTCTGGGGGTGCGGGTGATCCCGGAAGCCAGCTTGAACGCTTTTGCGCTCGATGATCTTCAGGGCAACGCCGTGGTGGGAGTGACCGAAGGGCTGCTGGCAAGGCTTAACCGCAGCCAGATCACGGCCGTGGTCGGCCACGAGGTGGCGCATGTGATCTCCGGGGATTGTTTTACCACGACAGTGGTCTCTTCGCTTGCAGAGTTATACCGGGAGACTCTGGAAAAAATCGGGGAGGCTCTCCGGCGCGGCCGTTCCCGTTCTCCTGCGCTGGTGCTGGTGTTCTTGGTGCTCCAGCTGGATAACCTGCTCTGTCATCTGCTGGCGATGTTCATCTCCCGGCAAAAGGAATATCGGGCTGACGCCGTGGCGGTAAGGCTTACCAGGGACCCTTTGTCTCTGGCGCAGGCTCTATCGTTGGTGTCGGGAAGCTGGAGTGGCCGGGGAGCCGACGGCAGCAGGCTGGAATCGGTGTTCATCGTCAGCCCTCAGGCGAGCGCTTTGGATGAAGCGGAAGGTTTTTTCGCCGATCTTTTTTCTACGCATCCGCCGATCCGTAAACGTATCGGAGTGCTGCTGGATATGGCGCATATGGGCGAGGCGGAGCTGGAGAAGTCTCTGGAGGCTGCGGTGCGTTCCGCGCCTTTTTCCATGCCTGTCAACCGCGCTGTTTCAGCAGCGTCGAGTTGGCAGTTGTTCTCCAACGGTTCCTGGCGGGGGCCTTTTACCCTGGAGCAGCTGCGAGGCGCTCCCGATCTGCATATGGATTCTTGGATCAGGCCGGAAGGCGGAGAAGTGATGCTGGCCCACGAGCAGCCGCTCCTGCGGCCGAACGCAGGGAAGGATAAGGGATCCGGGGCGAATTCCTGTCCGGCGTGCGCCAAGTCTTTGCAGGGGATCTCGTATGAAGGCGCGCGCATTTGGGAGTGTGCGCAGTGTACCGGGGTTTTCGTGCCGGAGGGGGCGGTTGGAAAGATCATGATCCGCCGGGATGCGCCGCTGGATGAGGGGGTGAAGCGGTTTGCAAAACAGCTGTGTAAAGGGTACAATAAATATGATGTGTTTAAATCTCGCATGCTGCACCCGCAATGGAAGGTATCCTGTCCGCAGTGCGGAGAGAAGATGAGGAGGGAGTTCTTCGTGCAGTCGTATCCGGTGGAAGTGGACCGGTGTTATTCCTGTAACGGCGTATGGTTCGACAAGATGGAGCTTGAAGCGCTGCAGTATATATACGAACATAAAGAGGAATGCCTCTACGGAGAGAAATCCGATGCTGAATAAGGAAGAGATCGCGGACCTGATCGCGAAGAAAAAACTTGTGGAAGGGTATGTGGACCTGGAAAAACAGCTTACCCCGAACGGCTTCGATGTGACCGTCGGCATGATCTATTCCCTGGAAGGCCAGGGCCAGGTGGATTTCTCGAATGAAGAGCGGGTACTGCCGAAGGAGACAGAGGTGTCCACTTCAGGGGCGTCCCTAAAAGGGACGCTCGCAAAGGGGACACCCCAGTGGTGGGAGCTGGCTCCGGGGGTATACAAGGTCAAGACCAACGAGACGGTGAACATGCCGCTGGACCTGACCGCGCTGGCGTATACCCGCACCACGCTTTTGCGCATGGGAGTGTTCACTTGTCACGGGGTCTGGGATGCCGGGTTCTGCGGCAAGAGCGAATTCACCCTGGTAGTGCAGAATCCGCACGGCGTGCGTATCAAGCGCAACGCCCGCGTGGCGCAGCTGGTGTTCCTTCCCCTGAAGGAAGTGCGGCAGGGTTACGCAGGCATATATCAGCACAAAAAATAGGAGGATGCGGTGCGTGTCGCAGCGGGATTGCTGGTGTGTGTATGGTGCAGCTTGGCCGTGGCGCCAAGCGTGTTCGCAGATACGGTATATTTGAAGAACGGCAGGAAACTGCAGGGGATCGTGAAGACCGATAACGCCGAGTTTGTCGAGCTGGAAGTGGGCGCGGGCCTGGTTAAATTCTGGCGTAACGAGGTCGAGCGGCTGGAACGCGAGGATTCCTACGAGCATAATAAGCTGCGTAACTCCTGGCAGCAGCAGCAGCGTGATCTGCAGCAGCGGACCGCGGAGTTGCGCCGGATCGAGGATGAAAAACCGAAAGTGGTGGAATTCGCCAGAGACGGTCATTCCGTGATCGTAGGGGTGAGGCTTAACGGGAAGGTCGAAGCCAGGATGGTGCTGGACACGGGGGCGGGGCTGCTCCTTTTGCGCAGGGAGGTGGCGCAGTCCTTAGGTATCAAGACAAGCGGGATCGAACCGGATATGGAGGTCCAGGTCGCGGACGGAAGAAAGGTGAAGGCCAGGTTCGTGATGCTGGATAAGGTCAAGGTGCGCGAGGCCGAGGCCAGGAACGTGGAAGCCGCGTTCCTGATGGAAGAGATCCCGGGCGCGAATTTCCACGACGGGCTCCTGGGGATGTCCTTCCTCAAAAGGTTCAATTTCAAGATCGATTATCAGAATCAGGAATTGATATTGGAGAAACGATAAATGCGGGTAAAAGGATGTGCAGTCGGGGTGCGAAGGAAGTGCCTGCGTACTACGCGTGCGGTGCGGATCCCTTCCGGCACGGAGGTGCAGGTGAGGGAGCGTCTGCGCCGGGTCCTGGAGGAGGCAACGCGCAGCGGGCGGCCGGAGGTGGCGCTGCAGCCGGAATATCACGAGGCGGGCCTGCCGGCTTTGGCCGTGGCAAAATTATGTGCCCAGGAGATATACCGCTGTCTCAGGGGGAACAAAACTTTGCGGAGTATCGAGGTGTGCGTTGCGGACCGGGAAGCGTATCCGGTGTTCCGCAAGGGGATCGAGGGATACCTCGGGCATGTGGTGGAGGTGCTGCAGGCCGGGCCGTTCTTGACGGTCGACGCCATCATCGAAGTGCAGGGGCATCCCGGAGAGGTCGTGGTGATCGAACGCAGCAACCCTCCTTTCGGATTCGCGCTTCCCGGAGGTTTCGTGGATCACGGGGAAAGTTGCGAGGCTGCGGCCGTGCGGGAAGCGAAAGAGGAGACTGGACTGGATATCTACGCGGTCAGGCAGTTCCACACCTATTCCGATCCCCGGCGCGACCCAAGGTTCCACACCGTGGGGACGGTCTTCATCGCCAGGGCCCGGGGAATCCCTCGGGCCGGGGATGATGCCGCGGCACTGCGGTTCATGAGATTTTCGGAAGTGAGGAAGCGCCGGTTCGCCTTCGACCATAAACAAATACTCGAGGATTATATCGCGTCCAAGAAAGGAAAGGACCCTTTTGCGCTCCGCAGATAAGCATGGTGCGATCGCGTTCGCCCTTTGGTGTCTCGGCGCGGTGTGCGCTCCTGCCTGCGCCGGGGAGGTGAAGGTATGTATCCGGGATGCCTGTGTGGCCGCGGAGGTGGCCGATACGCCGCGGCTGCGCGCGCAAGGGCTGATGGGAAGGGAGTCGCTGCCTGAGGGCGCAGGGATGTGGTTCGTATTCGAGAAGCCGCAGCGGCCCGCGTTCTGGATGGGCAATATGCGTTTTCCCATCGATATCATCTGGGTGGATCCCGCAGGCAGGGTCGAGGGCATCCATCACGAAGTGCCGGCGTGCGCCTCCGGAGAATGTCCCCGGTATCTCCCGCAACGCGAGGTAACGCGGGTCCTGGAAGTCCCCGCCGGTTTCGCCCGTCTCTACGCGATCGAAGCCGGGGATGAAGTGGTTACCCTTCCCGCAGCTGCCTCTCCGCGTCGATCAGATCGCGATTGACCGTGGTCACGGTGTTCCTGATCCGTTCCTTCAAAAGGTGGGAGGCGACCTTGGCCTTATCCACTTCCCGCAATATCTGTATGGACATCCTGAAATAACGCACGATCTCGCCTTCGTCCACATCCGTCAACTGCCGCACCTTGTCGAAGGAAGTGCCTTGCAGCCAACCCTCGATGGCGTTGCTCAAATGGAAATAAGGCTGTTTGCTGAAGGGGTAGATGCGGAACTTGCGCTCCTTATTCTGGATCTCGGCGAAGATCTCCTCGCACGCCTGCTGGATCTGCCTGGCGGGACGGGAGATGTGGGGCATCATCTGGTTCTTGCGCGGCTCGAAGACGGCGGCGCAGGAGACGATGCCTAAGCCGAATTCGTCGAGTTGCTCCAGGATATTGTCCTGATAGAGTTCGGAGAGCAGCAGCTCGTTGCCGTATACGGTCTTGGCGAACTGGCCTTTGTTCGTGAGCGCCTCCCCTTGGATGTATCCCCAATCCTTAAGCAGCCGCACCTTGGCATCCAGCAGGCGCAGGGCCTCCCGCTGTTGGTTCTTGCGGGACTGGAAGAAATGCAGTGAGCGGGGATAGATGTCGAAGATCTTGTCCTTGTAGATCTCGTAAAGGTTGAGCACGGTGGCGTAGGAGGTGTTGAGCTGGCTGCGCACCTCCTCCGGTGGCCCGTAGATCACCTCTTTGACCTCGTCGAAACGGATGCGCAGGAGGTTGATGCGGGAGTAGACGAACCCTTCTTTGTCGATACCCCGCCTGCCGGCCCGGCCTGCCATCTGGTAGAAGTCCCTGGTCTTGAGGCTGCGCACGAACTTCCCGTAATATTTGCGCAGTTCGTCGAACACGACCGAACGGCTGGGCATGTTGATGCCTAAGGCAAAGGTCTCGGTAGTGAAGATCACCTTCAGGAGCCTGCTGGTAAAGAGCCGTTCGATCACTTCTTTCAGCGTGGGAAGCATCCCGGCGTGGTGAAAGGCTATGCCATGCCTGACAAGGGGATACATCTCTATTGCGGAGCGCTCCCTTTCCAGCCCGAATTTCCGCACCAGGTCGTCGTAGAGCAGGCAGATCTGTTTCTGTTCCTGGTGGTTGAGGAAATTATAGTTCTGCAGTTCGAAGGCCAGGTCTTCCGCCCGGCGCCTGCCGAATACGAAATAAATGCAGGGAAGCCCTTCCTGTTCCCGGATGTAATGGATCAGGCTGCTGATCCGGTTGGGTTTGGTCCCGCGGGTCTTTTTAAGCTGCTGCCATGAGGGGATGATCTCGTTGTTGCACTGGAAGAGGAAGTGCAAAGGTACCGGCCGCTCTTTTTCCACGACCGTCTTGATGGGTTTGGCATGGATGGATTCGATCCAGGCGGCCAGCTCGTCGATATTGGGGATGGTGGCGGAAAGCGCCAGCAGTTTCATGTGGCGGGGCAGAAAGACCAGGGATTCCTCCCAGACCGTGCCCCGTTCGTAATTGTCTATGTAATGCACTTCGTCGTAGATGATCCAGGAGTACTTATTGAGGCTTTCCGGCTCATCCAGTATCTTGTTGCGGAATATCTCGGTGGTCATGATCAGGACCGGGGCATCGGGGTTGATGGAAACGTCGCCGGTCAGTATCCCGATGTGGTCCGCGTAGGTGGCCTGGAAATCCCGGAATTTCTGGTTGGAAAGCGCCTTGATGGGCGCGGTGTAGACTACCCCGACCTTCTCCTGCAGGCAGGTGGTGATCACGTGTTCGGCGATCGCGGTCTTTCCCGCTCCCGTAGGCGCGGAGACGATCACGGAGAAACCCTGGTTGATATGGTCGATCGCCTCCTGCTGGAACCTGTCGTAATTCATGGGCACATTATAAGCTAATTTTGTTGATTTAGCTAACAAAAAAGGTTACAATTATACGTAATTACGCATCTTACCTATATGGGATATGAAGCAGCGATTCTGAAAGCGTGGGAATCTCTTGAGGCAGGAGCACTTGAGCGATTTTCCCTGCAATTTATCGGGGATACCTATACGCTCGATCTTGCGCAGCGCCAGGTGTATTCTTTATCCTGCAATGTGCCGGCAAAGGATTTTTACGCGATCCTGATCCTTCATTACGCCGCCGCCGCGCAAAAAGGCCTGGCTCCGGTACGGAATAATTGGGTCGATTTCAGGGAAGTCTCTCAGGTTGAAGGATATACGGAGGCGTTCCGCAGCCGGTGCATCGCTCCGGTGATCCGGAAATACGGCAGTGATCCTCAAGCGCTTCTGGCAAGAGTTGCCGGCAGGCCGTATCTTAAGCCTTATCCGATGGCTGATGCGGCGCTGGTGGTGGAGGCTTTTGCAGGAGTGCCGGTGCTGGTGACCCTTTGGAAGGGGGACGAAGAGTTCGGGCCTGACGCAAACATGCTTTTCGACGCCAGTATCAAAGAAATTTTCTGTCCGGAGGATGTAGCGGTGCTGGGGCAGATCGTCGCGGCATCTTTATAGGAGAGGGAAAAATGGCAAGACGTATCCGCAGAGTGACTGTTCCTACTATCATCGCCGCATTCCTGGCCGCGCTCATCGGGCTGGCTGCAGAAGCGTTGCGTCCCGCGCGTTCGGGAAACGCCGAAAGCGTGTCGGTCACTTTTCACGGCACGCCGGAGTCAACCGTGGTCGCGCGGGTTGTCGACGGGGATACGCTGCACCTGGCGGACGGAAGAAGGGTGAGGCTGATCGGGATCGATACTCCCGAGATACACGAGTCCGCCAAGCTGCGCCGGGACAGCGAGAGGACCAGGCAGGATATCCAGACCATCAAGGCGCTTGGCCGGCAGTCTTTCGAATTCACCCGTACCATGGTGGAGGGTAAGCCGGTACGGCTGGAGTATGACGTCGAGCGCCAGGATAAGTACAAGCGGCTGCTCGCGTACGTGTATTTGGAGGACGGCACCTTCGTCAACGCCGAGATCGTCCGGCAGGGATACGCTAATCTGTTGACCATCCCGCCTAATGTCCGGTATGCGGACCTGTTCAAGCAGTATTATGCCGAGGCCCGGGAGAATCGCCGCGGGCTTTGGAAATAGCACTTTGGTTTTAGCCCCTGGCCTTATCGGATAGGCCAGGGTTGAGCTTTCTGCTTACACCCCGGCTAAAATGAATGCCGGGTGTTGTGCTTTCTGCACAAGGAGGTTTATATGCTTCGATATCTTACTGCGGGGGAGTCACACGGCAGGGCGGTGATCTCTATCCTTGAAGGCATGCCGGCAGGGCTGAAGGTCGAGGAGTCGTTCATCAACGCCCAGCTGCAGCGGCGCAAGAAGGGTTTCGGCCGCGGCAAGAGGATGCAGATCGAGAATGACCGCTGCCAGGTGCTTTCCGGCTTGAAGGGGAAGATCACCTTAGGCAGCCCCGTCACTCTGATGGTGCAGAATAAGGACCATAAGATCGATGTGCTGCACCGGGTGCTTTGTCCCCGGCCCGGCCATGCCGATCTTTCCGGGCTGCTGAAGTACGGGTTTACCGATATCCGGGAGGTGCTGGAGCGGGCATCCGCGCGCAGTACCGTTGCGACGGTGGCGCTGGGCGCGGTGTGCCGGCTGCTGCTTAAGGAGTTCGGGATCGAGATCGTCAGCCGGGTGCTTTCCGTAGGCGGGGAGATCACCCCGGCCCGGATGAACGCGAAGATCAGGCAGGCGATCGAAACCAGGGATACCGTGGGAGGGATATTCTCTCTCGAGGCGCGCGGGGTCCCCGCAGGCCTGGGCAGTTATGTGCAGCCGGACCGCCGCCTGGATTCCCTGATCGCTTCCTCGGTCATGTCCATCCCCGGGATCAAGGGCGTCGAGATAGGGCTGGGGTTCGGGTTCGGATGTGCGTTCGGCTCCCAGGTGCATGATCCGATCGTCCATGTGAAGGGGAAAGGGTACCGCCGCCGCAGCAACAACGCGGGAGGCATCGAAGGCGGCATCTCGAACGGGGAGACGATCACGGTGCGCGGATGCATGAAGCCCATCGCGACCCTTATGGCCCCGTTGGATTCGGTGAACATCGAGACGGGAAGGTCTGCCAAGGCCAACACCGAGCGCTCCGATACCTGTGTGGTGGAAGCGGCGGGAGTGGTGGCGGAATCGGCGCTGGCGTTCGTGCTGGCGCAGGCACTCCTGGAAAAGTTCGGCCAGGATAATCTTTCCGATATCAAGCAGGCGTACCGGCGGTATCTCCAGCGCATAAAATAAATGTGAGAACGCGCCCTTCCCCGCGTCTGAAGTGGGGAAAGGGGGTGGTGCTCATGGAACATGAGACCGATGTCAAGGTGGTGCGGGTGCACCGCTTTGAGGGCGATTCGAAGACCAAGGCGTTCGTGGATATAGCCCTTGGGGATTTCATCGTCAAAGGCTTGCGCGTGGTCGGCGGAAAGAACGGGTTGTTCCTTTCCATGCCGCAGGAAAAGGCCAAGGACGGGAAATGGTACAGTCTGGTGTTTCCCGCGACCAAGGAAGCGCGGCAGCGTCTGACGGATGCGGTCCTGACCGCGTACCAAAGCTAGTTCGACAGTTCAAAGACAGGGACAGTTTTGAGCTGCCGCACTGTTTCGAGCGCATGGAGCCCCATTCTCTAAATACTCGAGCGGGGCGACCTTAAGCGAGAAATAGTGCGGCAGCTCAGAACCGTCCCGAGGATGGTTGCACTATGAACATCTACTTAATTGGCTTCATGGGTACCGGTAAATCCACCGTAGGCAGGGCGTTGGCCTCCCGGCTGGGGCGCGTGTTCGCGGACTTGGACGAGCTCATCGAGCTTAAAGAGCGCCGGCCGATCACGGAGATCTTTGCGCAGGAGGGGGAGCCGTACTTCCGTCACGCCGAGACCGCGGCGCTTACGCAAGTCTCCCGGGAAAAGAACATGGTGGTCGCCTGCGGGGGAGGGATCGTCACCCGGGAGGAGAACCTGCGGATCATGAAGGATTCCGGAACGGTGATCTGCCTTTGCGCTGATCCCGAGACGATACTGGCGCGTACCCGCGGCATGAAGCACCGGCCCCTGCTCAACGTGGAAAACCCCAGGGAAAGGATCGAGTCGCTGCTTAACGCGCGCGCGCCCTTGTATGCCTGCGCGGGTAACGTCATAGATACTTCGTCGCTGACGGTCGAAGAGGCAGTGGCGGCAGCGGAAAAACTGGTGCGATGAACAGGCGGGAAAGCCTGATCGCGCTTAATATGATACCGGAGATCGGGAGCCGGCGCATGGAATCCCTGCGTCAGGCGTTCGGGTCCCTGGAAGAGGTGTTTCGCGCTTCTTCGCCGGCGCTGGAAGGGGTATCGGGGATCGGCGCCGGGATCGCGCAGCGCATCCGCGGGTTTGACGCGGATCTGGTGCAGCGGGAGCTTGCGCGCGCGCAGGAACTCGGGATCGCGGTGCTCACCTGCGATGACCCGGGGTATCCCCCGCAGCTGAGGGATATCCCCGGATGGCCGCTGGTGCTTTATGTCCGGGGCAACGTCGCGGCATTGTCAGATCTTGCCGTGGCGGTGGTGGGGTCGCGGCACGCTTCCTGGTACGGCATACGCAGTGCGCGGGATTTTTCCCGCGAGCTGGCCGCTTCCGGGGTGGCAGTGGTCTCGGGGCTCGCCCGCGGGGTGGATACCTGGGCGCACCGGGGAGCGCTGGAGGCGCGCGGTACGACCGTGGCGGTCTTGGGCTGCGGCCTGGACAGGATCTATCCGCGCGAGAACCTGGGGCTTTCCGGGGAGATCGCGGAGCACGGTGCGCTGGTCTCGGAGTTCCCGTTCGGCGCGCCGCCGCTCAAGCAGCATTTTCCCCGCCGCAACCGGGTGATCAGCGGTTTGTCCAAAGGGGTGCTGGTCGTGGAGGCGGGACGCACCAGCGGGGCTTTGATCACCGCGGATTTCGCCCTGGAGCAGGGCCGCGAGGTCTTCGCGCTTCCCGGCCAGGTCGGCTTGGAGTGCGCCGCAGGGAGCAACGAGCTCTTAAAGCAGGGGGCAACGCTGGTGACATGCGCGCAGGAGGTCCTGGAGGCGCTGCAGTTGCCCGAGGCACACGCGCGCGCGGTGCCGGCGCCTGCGGAAGGGATTTTGGGATATTGCACGGATTCCCCCATTACCGTCGACGAGCTGTTCGAGAAAACGGGAACACCGGTGCCCGAGCTGTACGCGAGCTTGGTGCGCCTTCAACTGCAGAGGTTAGTCGTCGCGCTACCCGGCAGTCAATTCGTAAGGAGCATGCATGAGTGAGAAAAGCCTGGTCATAGTCGAATCCCCTACCAAAGCCAAAACCATCAGCAAGATACTCGGCAGCGATTTTTCCGTGGTCTCTTCCATGGGACATCTCATCGATCTTCCGGAAAAGGAGCTGGGCGTTGATATCGAGCACGAATTCGAGCCGCAGTATGTGGTGATCCCCGGCCGCAACAAGGTGCTCGCCGCCCTCAAGAAGGAAGCCAAGGATAAGGACGTGGTCTATATCGCCACCGACCCTGACCGCGAGGGAGAGGCTATCGGCTGGCACATCAAGGAGCGCCTGTTCAAGAAGAAAGCCATCAAGCGCGTGGTCTTTCACGAGATCACTTCGCATGCGGTGAAGGAGGCTTTCGCCCACGCCCGCGATTTCGATATGCACATGATCGAGGCGCAGGCCGGACGGCGCATTCTCGACCGGGTAGTGGGGTATTTCTTGAGCCCGCTGCTGTGGAAGAAGATCGTGCGGGGTTTAAGCGCGGGGCGCGTGCAGTCGGTGGCGTTGAAACTGGTGGTGGACAGGGAACGCCAGATCAAGGCGTTCATCCCCCAGGAGTACTGGGAGGTGGAGGCGCAGCTCTCCAAGGGGGAAAGCCCTCTGACCGCGAAGCTCGAGAAGATCGACGGAAAAAAGGCGGAGATCAAGACCAAGGAGGATGCGGACGCGATCGTGGCCCAGCTGCAGCAGGAGCCCTTCGTCGTTTCCCTGGTGGAGCAGAAGGAAAAGAAGCGCTATGCCTATGCGCCTTTCATCACCAGCACCCTGCAGCAGGAATCATTCAATAAGCTGCGCTACAATGCCACCAAGACCATGATCATCGCGCAGCAGCTCTACGAAGGTATCGATATCGGGCAGGAAGCGCCCGTCGGGCTTATCACCTACATGCGTACCGATTCCACGCACGTCGCTCCCGAAGCGCTCAAGGAGGTGCGGGAGACCATCAAGTCCCGTTACGGCAAGGAGTATCTGCCGGATGAGCCTAACGTCTACAAGGTCAAGAAACTGGCCCAGGAGGCGCACGAAGCGATCCGGCCGACGCTCATCTCCGAGCTTCCCCAGAACCTGCAGCAGTACCTGACTCCCGAGCAATTCAAACTCTATGAGCTGATCTACTGGCGTTTCATCGCCTCCCAGATGAACCCGGCGCGCTTTTCCGTGTCCACGGCCGACATCACTGCGGGTAAGTGCCTTTTCGGTGCCACGGGAAGCACCTTGCTTTTCGACGGTTTCCTGGCGGTCTACAACCGCGATAACGACGAGGAGAAGGAAAAGGAGAAGAAGCAGATCCCGGCCCTGGAGCAGGGGGAGACCCTGCGCCTGCGTTCCCTGGAGCCTTCGCAGCATTTCACCAAGCCTCCGGCCCGCTACTCCGACAGTTCCCTGGTCAAGGCCCTGGAAGAGGAGGGGATCGGACGGCCTTCCACCTACGCCCCGATCATCTATACCCTGATCCTGCGCGATTACATGCGGCGGGAAAGCGGCTATTTCCATCCTACGGAACTGGGGTTCAAGGTGTGCGATCTCCTGGTCGAGTATTTCCCCAAGATCATGGACGTGAAATTCACCGCGTTGATGGAGGATGAGCTCGACGAGATCGAGGAGGGCAAGGAAAAACGCCTGAAGGTCCTCGCGGAGTTCTACAGTCCCTTCAAGGCCAGCCTGGATTATGCGCAGGCCAACATCAAGAAAGAGGTCATCACCACCAATGAGGTATGCGAGAAGTGCGGCAAGCCGATGGTGGTCAAATGGGGCCGCAAGGGGAAGTTCCTCAGCTGCGGCGCGTACCCCGAGTGTAAGCACTCCAAGTCCATCTCCAGCGGGGTCAAGTGCCCGACCGAGGGATGCGGAGGGGAACTGATCGAACGCCGTTCGCGGCGCGGGTTCTTCTACGGATGCTCGAATTACCCGAAGTGCACCTTCACTTCCAAGCATTTGCCGGACCAGAAGCCCGTTGCGGGAGGAGAGGCATCCGGCACTCCGACAGGCCCGGGTGCGTAAGGCATGGAACGCCATAAAGAGCGTTTCATCAGATACCTGGATATCGAAAAGAACTATTCGCGGCACACCATCAAGAACTACTCCATCGATCTTGACGAGTTCGGGTCGTTCCTGGGGGAGATGCCGGTGGAAAAGGTCGAGTACCTGACCCTGCGCAAGTTCCTGGCGCATTTGAAGGAGAGGAACCTAAGCGCGCGTTCCATCGGCCGCAAACTTTCCACCCTGCGCTCTTTTTACCGTTTCCTGGTCCGGGAAGGGCTGCTCAAGGTTAACCCTACGCTCGCGGTATCCACCCCGAAGCTGGCCAAGCACCTGCCCCAGTTCCTGACCGAGGAGGAGGTCGCTTCCCTTATCGACAGGGTGCTGCCCCGGGACCGGGACGACGCCAAGGCGCTGCGGGATAAGGCCATCATCGAGACTTTTTACTCCACAGGCATGCGCATCTCCGAGCTGGTCGGCCTTTCCCTCGAGGATGTCGATTTCATCGGGGGCATCGTCAAAGTGTTCGGTAAAGGCAAGAAGGAGCGTATCGTGCCGATCGGGGAGACCGCGCTGCAGGCGATCCGCGCGTACCTGTCGGCGCGCAAGACCGAAGCGCGGCCGGTGTTCCTGAACCTGCGCGGCAAAAGGATCACCGACCGGGGGGTGCGCGGCATCGTCGATCATTACCTGCGGCTGGCTTCCCTGAAACACGGGGTATCCCCGCATACGCTGCGGCACTCCTTCGCCACGCATCTGCTCAACCGCGGCGCGGATTTGCGCAGCGTCCAGGAGCTGCTCGGCCACGCCAATCTGGCGACCACGCAGATATATACCCATTTGACCACGGATAAACTGAAGCATGTCTATGACCACGCGCATCCCCGGGCGTAAGCCCCCCAAAGATATGTGGATACTCTACGATTTCTGCTTTGCGGTCATTGCGCTGATGCATCTGCCGGTGTATCTGTGCAAGGGCAAATTCCATCAGGGGTTCGCTTCGCGCTGGGGGAAAGTACCCGCCGCGGAGATCCCGCAAAGCCCCTGGTGGGTGCATGCGGTCTCCGTGGGTGAGGCCATGGCGGTCAAGGGGCTGGTGCAGCAGCTGCGCGAGGTCTATCCGGGTATCCGGTTCGTGTTCACTACCGTGACGCCGACCGGCAATGCCATCGTGCGCTCCTTCGCGCAGCAGGGGGACCTGGTGACGTTTCTGCCTTTCGATCTGCGCGGGGTCATGCGCCGTTTCGTCTCGGCCGTTAAGCCGCGCGCCTGCGTGATCGCCGAGACCGAGATCTGGCCGAACCTGGTGATGTGCCTGGCGGAGCGCGGAGTCCCGGTCATGGTGGTCAACGGCCGGATCTCCGACCGTTCCTTCCGCGGATACCGGATGATCCGCCGCCTGATCGCTCCGGTGCTGAACCGTTACCGCGTGCTGTGCATGCAGACCCAGCGCGATGCGCAGAGGCTTCTGGAGCTCGGCGTTTCCCCGGAAAAGATCAGGGTCACGGGCAACCTGAAGTTCGACGCCGTGAGCGCGCAGGGGATAGACGGCAGCGCCGTGCGTTCCGTCCTGAAGCTTGGGCAGGGGCAGCCGCTGCTGGTGGCGGGAAGCACGCATCCCGGGGAAGAGGAGATGGTGCTTAAGGCCTGGGATCAGGCGCGGCGCCGGGTCAAAGGTTTATGCCTGGTGCTGGCTCCCCGCCATCCGGAGAGGTCCTCCGAGGTGGCGGCCCTGGTGCGCAGAGTGCAGGCGCAACCGGTGCTATGTTCCCGGCTGCCGGCGGAGGGAGGGGCGGATACCGTGTATATTCTCGATACGGTCGGCCGCCTGCTTACGTTTTACGCGGCTGCGGACGTGGTGTTCGTGGGGGGAAGCCTGGTGCCGAAAGGCGGCCATAACATCATCGAGCCCGCGGTGTTCTCCAAGCCGATACTCTGCGGCCCCCACATGCATAATTTCCGCGATATCGCGGAGCTCTTTTCCCGCGCCCAGGCTTTTGTCACGGTGCATTCCGCGGAGGAGCTGGCGGTCAAGGTGACGCAGCTGCTGGAAGAAAGGATGGCCGCGCTGGCGCTGGGCACCCGGGCCAAGAACGTGCTGATGCAGAATCAGGGAGCGACCGTGTTGACCCTTAATGCCCTGCGCGATGCCTTCGGGGTGAAGTGAGATGGGCCGCCACGGAGAGTATACGGCGCTTCGCCTGGAACTGGACGATGCCATCACCTACGGCACGAAACGCCGGGCATTGCAGCTGGCGCGTTCGGGCAGGGATCGGGCCAGGAAGGAAGGCTTCCCGGCAGAGGAGGCGTATTTCCGCGGCCAGATCGAACTGATCCGGGAGCATTACGCCGGGGCCATGGAATACTTCGATTCCGCGATCGCGCAGAATCCTTTCGACGGGGCGGCGTTCAACGACCGGGCGTTGTGCCTGGCGGAGCTCGGCGCCCTGGACCAGGCGCTGGAGTATTTTGACCGGGGCATCGAGGCGGAGCCCGATTTCGCCACCATTTATCATAACAAGGGGTGGCTCTTGAACAATCTCGGCCGGCACCGGGAGGCGTTGGGGTGTTTTTTCAAGGCGCTTTCCCTTGACCCTGTCCGGCCGGTGACATATGATAATCTGGCGGATGCGTATTTCAACGTAGGGGATATCCCCGCCGCGGTGCGGGCGTACCGGATGGTGCTGGAACTTCTGCCCGCAGGATGCTGCCCGCAGGTGCGCCGGGGAGTGCGCGTGCGGCTGCGCGAGCTGCGGGCGGGAACCGAATAATCTGGAGGGACCATGATGAACGACGACAAGATATATCTTTCGGAAAAAGAGATCCCGCAGGCCTGGTATAACGTGTGCGCGGATCTACCCTTCCCGCTTCCGCCCCCCATGCATCCGGGCACCCATAAGCCGCTGCAGAAGCAGGACCTGCAGCCCATCTTTCCCGATGCCCTGATCGCCCAGGAGATGAGCGGGCAGCGTTGGATCGAAGTGCCGGCAGCGGTGCGCGATATCTACCGTCTCTGGAGGCCGACACCTTTGCGCCGCGCCCGCAACCTCGAGAAAGCCCTCAAGACGAAAGCGCGCATCTATTATAAGGACGAGAGCGTTTCTCCCACCGGCAGCCATAAGACCAACACTTCCGTGGCCCAGGCGTATTACAATAAGCAGGCCGGGATCAAGCGCCTGGCGACGGAGACCGGCGCCGGCCAGTGGGGAAGCGCCTTGAGCTTCGCCTGTAACGTGTTCGGCCTCAAGTGCCGGGTGTACATGGTCAAGGTCAGTTATCATCAGAAACCTTTCCGTCGTTCCCTGATGCACATCTGGGGTTCGGAAGTGGTGGCCAGCCCCTCCGAGCTGACCCGTTCCGGAAGGCAGATCCTGGCGCAGGACCCGCACTCCCAGGGCAGCCTCGGGATCGCGATCTCCGAAGCGGTCGAGGACGCGGCCAAGGACAAACATACCAAGTATGCCTTAGGCAGCGTGTTGAACCATGTGCTGCTGCATCAGACGGTGATCGGCCTGGAGGCGAAGAAACAGCTGAAGAAGATCGGGGAGAGGCCCGATTACCTTATCGCCTGCGTAGGCGGAGGGAGCAATTTCGGCGGGCTGGTGCTGCCGTTCATCAAGGATAAGCTGCGCGATCCCTCCCTGCGCATCGTGGCGGTCGAGCCTTCCGCCTGCCCGAGTCTGACCAAGGGGAAGTATTGTTACGATTACGGGGATACTTCGTGCCTTACCCCGCTGGTCAAGATGTGCACGCTCGGCCACCGTTTCATGCCTCCGGGGATACATGCCGGCGGATTGCGTTATCACGGATGTTCCCCGCTGGTATCCGCGCTGCACGCCCAGGGGCTGATCGAATCCGTGGCGTTCCCGCAGCTGGAAGTGTTCGAGGCCGCGCTGCTCTTTGCCCGTACCGAGGGGATCATTCCCGCGCCGGAGACCTCTCACGCCATCAAAGCCGCGTGTGATACCGCCCGCCGCGCGAAGAAAGGCGCCTGTATCGTGTTCAACTTCAGCGGCCACGGTTTCCTGGACCTCTCTTCTTACGACAAGTACATGGAGGGAAGCCTGAAGAACTACGCCTATCCTTTACAGGAGATCCGCCGGGCGCTTAAGGACCTTCCCCGCGTATGAGCGCAAAAAAAGGTCTTATGGCGGCCGCGCGTCTCGGGATCTATGTGTGCGCCTGCGCGTGCATGGTGCTCCTTTGTTTTGAGGCGGTGGTGCGGATTTTCCCCGGGCTTTTCGATTATTATTTCTATGTGGAGAAGGCCTGCCTTGCGCGGTGCGACGCGGATATCGGCCTGGTGATATATAAACCAAAGTCCCGCTGCCAGTGGGCGCGGCCATGCCTGGTGACCCGGGATATCCAGTTCAATTCCCGGGGATTCCGCGATGCGGAGTGGGATCCTTCAGTTCGGTACGATGTGGGGCTGCTGGGGGATTCGAATGTGCTGGGGCTGGAGCATCCCAACAATGCCACGTTCTCCGCCCAGCTGAGTTCGCTGCTTCCGGTAAGGGTGATGAACGCGGGACACGGCGCGGTCGGCCAGGTGCAGGAATTGATGATCTATCGGAAATTCATCAAGCCGCTGCGACCAAAGACCGTAGTGATGTACGTATTGCTGGAAAACGACCTGATGGAGAATTCCTGCGAACTTACCAAAGTGGTGTACGGCCAGCACTCCGTGGCGTGCGGAAGGGTATCTACCGGGGGCCTCGAGACTGTGCGGACCGATGAGTGCGAACCGGATAATTGGGACGAGTCGATGGCCGGGTGGAGGGGGACGCTTAAGCGCGCCTGCCGGGGCTGTACCGTGTTGCACCGGATGTGGTTCCAGAAAGTATACTATCCGGTGAAGCGCTCGGCCAGGATGCGGGAGCAGGGGAGCGTGTATTATTCCGTGTATCAGCCTTCTTCCTCCCCGGAGTGGGAGGAGGCGTGGACGATCATGGAGTATGCGATACGCGATCTGCAGAGAGAGGTGCAGCAGGACGGGGGAACGCTGGCGGTGGTGCTCCTGCCGCACAGGTTCACGTATCTTCCGACCGCGAAATCGAGCATGCAAAAAGAGTTCGGTCTGGATGAGAAGCAGCTTGCGGAGATGGATTTCGATTATCCGGCCGGAAGGTTCCAGGGGCTCATGGAAAAACTGGGGGTGCCTTTTTATTCCGCGGGGAAGGATTTCGAAGCGTATTACGGTAAGTTCCGGATGCCGTTCCCGTACTTTTTTTACCGCTGCGACTGGCATTTCAATCCCGTGGGCAGTTTCCTGGTGTCGAACCTGACCGCGCGGTTCCTGCTGCAGCATGGTCTGACGGCGATCGCTCCGCAGGAAGCGGAAGCGATCCTTTCCGCGATCGAGCGCAACCTTTCGCGCAGTCCCCGGGAGATACTGGGTGATGAAGGGTACCGGCAGATATATGAGTTCGGGATGTACCGGGGAAGCAACCGTATCCCGGAACTGCTGCGGGAGCGCTGATGTCCGCCTCATGGTGTTACCGGGTGATCTCCGGCCAGGAGCAGGGAGCGGCAGCGGCGGCGATGCGCCTGGCTTTGCGGCCTTTTTCCTGGGGGTATGGGGGAGCGGTCGGGATCGTCTCCCGGCGCCGCCTGCGCGCGCCGGTGCGGTTGCCGTGCCGCGTGATCAGCGTCGGTAACATTACAACGGGGGGCACGGGGAAGACCACCATCACGGAGTATGTGGTCAGGTATCTGCTTCAACAGGGGCGCCGCGTGTGCATCCTCTCGAGAGGATACGGCCGCAGGACTCGCGCCGGCGCGGGTATGCAGGCGGATGAACCGCAGATGCTTTCCCGCGACCTGGGCGTTCCGGTGATCGTGGATGCCGACCGGGTACGCGGCGCAGCCCTTGCCGTGTCCCGTCACCGCGCAGAGGCGGTCGTGCTGGATGACGGGTATCAGCAGTGGCATGTGGCCAAGGACCTGGATATCCTGGCGGTGGATGCGTCAAGGCCGTTCGGGGACCGCCGGCTGCTTCCTGCGGGAGTGCTGCGGGAGCCCCTGGCGCAGGTGTGCCGCGCCGCGGTCATCGTGATCACCAAATCAGACTTAGCCGGAGAAACGCGGGTGTCGGCATTGTCCCGGGAACTTACCTCCCTCAATCCCGGGGCGCTGCAGGTGGAGTCGGTGCATGCGGCTTCCGGGTTCCGCGTGCTTTCCGGGGGAGCCGCGTTTGATGTCGCGGGCAAAAGGGTGCTGGCTTTTTGCGGGATCGGAGACCCCGATTCTTTTGAGAGGATGCTTGCGCTCGCGGGCGCGCAGGTGGCGGGCGCGGTCAGGTTCGAGGACCACCATCAGTTCACCCCCCATGATGCGCAGGACCTTTTCGCCCGGGCCCGCGCGCTTAAGGCGCAGGCGCTGGTGACCACGGAAAAGGATGCGGTGCGCTGGACCGCGGAGGAGAATCCCGCGGGATTGCCCGTGGCGGTGATGCGCGTATCGCTGAAATGTAAAACCCATGAGAAAGAATTTCTGGATCGACTGGACAGGGTATTTCGCGCTTAAGGCCTTAGGGCCTTTTCTGCGCGCGCTTCCCGTAGAGGCGGCATTTTTTCTGGGCCGCCGGATGGGGGATGTGTGGTGGATGCTGGACGCGAAACACCGCGCACAGGTGTATGCGAACCTGACCCGCGCGCTGGGGAAGGAGCTTTCCTGTTCCCGGAGGAAAAAACTGGTCCGGGAGAATTTCCAGAGCCTGGCGCAGGGAGTCATCGAGCTGCTGTTCATCCCGCGCATGGACCAGAGTTACCTCTCGCGGTTCGTGACCATCGAAGGCCTGGAACATGTCCGTCAGGCGCAGGCCACCGGCAAAGGCATGATCTTCTTGAGCGTGCATTCGGGAAGCTGGGAGCTGTCCAACCTTCTGGGTGCGGCCGCGGGATTGCGTTTTAAGACTTTCGTACGGGACCAGAGGATGCCCAAGCTGGCGGGATTGCTCAATGCCTACCGCCGCAAGCGCGGCTTCCAGGTGATCGAGCGGGAAGGACAGCTGCGGGACCTGGTGCGTACTTTGCAGCAGGGAGAGGCCATCGGCATGAGCCAGGACCAGGGAGGAAGCGCCGGGACTTTGGTCGACTTTTTCGGCACGCGCGCGTCCATGGGGACGGGAGCGGTCACTTTGGCGCTGCGCTACGGAGCGGTGATCGTGCCCATGTTCTACCACCGGGTGCGGGGGCCGTACATCAAGGCGACGGTGCTGCCGCCGTTTCCCTTGCGCGCGACCGGGAATGCGGACAGGGATGTGCCGGAGAACGTGCAGGCGCTGACCTCGGTCTTCGAAGGGTTCATCCGGAAGCACCCCGGGGATTATCTCTGGCGGTATAAAGCGTGGAAGTACAGCGATCAGCGGGACCTGCTTATCCTTTCGGACGGAAAGACGGGCCACCTCCGTCAATCGCAGGCTCTGGCGCGTATCGTGCGCCGGATCTGGGAGGAGAGGGGCTTTCAGGTGAGGGAGAGGACGGTCGAGGTGCGCTGGAGATCGGCGTGGGCCCGGGCGTTTGGTTGTTTTGAGTGCGGAGTGCCCGAAGCGACCCGCTGTGAACTGGCCTCTTCCGCCGTCGATGCCGTGATCTCCTGCGGCAGCGCGCTTTCCGGGATCAACCGTGCGATCGGGACCTCTTTTGCCGCCAGGAAGTTCGTGATCATGCGGCCGGGTTGGCCGGGGATGCGGGGATTCGACGCGGTGGTGGTGCCGGCGCATGACCGTTGCCGCGCCGGAAAGAGGGTCTTGGTCACCGCCGGCGCGTTGAACCTGATCGATGAGGCCGCGTTGCGGGAACAGGCCGATGCGCTGGCGCGTGCCGCGGGGATCACGGATGCAGCCTCCCGCCGTTATATCGGCGTGCTGCTGGGAGGGGATACGAAATATTTCACGCTTTCCGGCGTTGAGGTCGCCGGTTTGCTGCAACAGGTGCGGGAGGCGGCGGATAAGGCGGATGCCGGTATCCTGGTCACGACCTCCCGGAGGACATCCGAAAGTGCCGTGCGCGCGGTCAAGGAATCTTGCGCCGGCCTGGCCCGCTGCGCGCTGTTGGTGGTGGCAAATGAGCGCAACATTCCCGGGGCCGTGGAAGGGATATTGGGGTTGAGCGCGGCGGTGGTAGTGACCCCGGAAAGCATTTCCATGGTCTCCGAAGCGGCCTCGTCGGGCCGTCCGGTCGTGGTCCCGGCGTACGCGATCGATCCCCGGCACCGCCGCTTCCTCTCCGGTTTGCACTCCAAGGCGCATATCGACTGGTGTGCGCCGCAGCGCGTCGGGGATGAGCTCGCCGCGTGTCTTCAGGGCCGCCGGGAACTGACGACGCTTAATGATGCTTCGCAGGTTCTTTCTTTCATGCAAAGGATACTCGACCGATGAACATTCTTCAGATACTGCCGGAGCTTAATGTGGGCGGGGTGGAAACGGGGACCGTGGACCTGGCCCGGGCGCTTACGGCGCAGGGGCATAAGGCGGTGGTCATCTCCCGGGGTGGCGCGCTGGTCAAGGAACTGGAAGCGTGCGGCGCGGTGCACTATGCGCTGCCGGTGCACAAGAAGAACCTGCTGGTCATGTTCCGGATGGTGGACGCGGTCGCGGATATCATCAGGAAAGAGCAGATCGATATCGTGCATGCCCGTTCGCGGGTGCCGGCCTGGCCGGCCTTCTTCGCCTGCCGGAAGACCCGGGCCGTGTTCATCACTACCTGTCACGGATATTATTCCCGGCATCTTTTCAGCGCGGTGATGGGGTGGGGGAAGCGGGTGATCGTCCTGAGCAATGCCATCGCCCGGCATATGATCGATGATTTCGGGGTGCCGCATGAACGGATCAGGCGCATTGCCCGCAGCGTCCGGCTGGATAAGTTCACCTATGAGGACCCGGCGAAGAAGCGCACCGCCGAGTTCAACGTGGGGATCATCGGCCGGATCACTCCCCTGAAGGGGCATCTGGTGTTCATCAAGGCCATGGCGAAACTCGCCAAGCAGGTGCCGGGGCTGAAGATCTGGATCGTAGGGGATGCCCCGGCCTCGAAGGAAGCGTACAAGGAGCAGCTCCTGATCCTGGTCAAGCGGCTGGGGCTCTTCTCCCAGACCCAGTTCCTCGGCACGCAGCGGGATATCCCGGGGGTGCTTTCCCATCTGGACGCGTTGGTCCTGGCGACCACCACCCAGGAGGCGTTCGGCCGGGTGATCATCGAGGCCCAGGCTTCCGGGGTGCCGGTGGTGGCGACGAAGGTGGGAGGGGTGGTGGACGTGGTGGATGACGGGGTGACCGGCCTGCTGGTGCCTCCCGACGATCCGCAGGCGATCGCGGAGTCCTTGCATCGCATCTACGCCGATTCGTCGTTCGCCTCCCGGATGGCCGCGCAGGCGTATGAAAAGGTGAAGCAGTGTTTTACTCTGGAGCGCATGGTCGATGAGACGCTCCAGGTGTATAAGGATGCGTTAAGCCGTTTTCGTATCCTGGTGATCAAACTTTCTTCGCTGGGGGACGTGATCCTGGCGACCGCGGCGTTGCGGGCGCTGCGGGAGAAATTCGGCCCGAACTACCGGATCAGCGTGTTGGTGGGAGAAGGGGCGAAAGACGTGCTGCTGCGCTGCCCGTACATCGACGAGCTTATCGTCTGCGACCTGAAGGGCCGGCAGGCGGGATGGACGGAATTCCTGCGGTTGGCGGCGCGTGTGCGCAGGCAGGGTTTTGAAATGGTCTTCGACATGCAGAACAATCGCGCCAGCCATCTTTTGGCCTGGCTATCCATGGCGCCGGAGAGGTTCGGATACCGTAACGCCAAGCTCGGCTTCCTGCTTAACCGCGGGATCCCGGAAGATAAAAAAGCGATGGACCCTCTCGCCCATCAGTTCCGGGTTTTTGCGCAGATCGGTATCATGCCGAAGGACAATTCTTTGCAGATGTGGCCGGGCAGGGATGACGACGAGTACGTGGAGGAGATGCTCAAGGGGCAGTGGCTCAGCGACCATCAGAAGCTCATCGGCATCAATGTGAGCGCCAGCAAGCGGTGGGCTACCAAGAACTGGCCCCGGCGGATGCTGGTGGAGTTCTGCGAGGAGGTGGCACGCAAGGGCTGGCGGGTGGTGCTTACCGGCACGGCGGAGGATCTTCCCGAAAGCCTGGCGCTGGCCAATGAGGTGCGCCAGGCCAAGCCGATAAATACCTGCGGCCAGACCTCGGTGAACCAGCTGGCCTGCTTGATCCGGCGCTGCCATTGTTTTGTTTCGACGGACTCCGCGCCGCTGCACATCGCCGCGGCCATGGGGACCCCTTTTGTTGCGTTGTTCGGCCCGACCGACCCCGCGCGGCATCTGCCGCCGGCAAAGCGCTGCGCCGTGGTGCGCAAGGAAGTGCCGTGCGGGCCGTGCTACAAGGATTCCTGCAGCCGCATGGAGTGCATGCGGCAGATCTCCGTGGCGGAGGTGATGCAGGCGGTGGAGAAGCTGGTATGAAAGTGTTGTATATCGCCAACCACGTGAACATCGGGGGGATCACCAGCTATGTGTCCATGCTGGCGCGGGAAATGCGCGCGCAGGGGCAGGGATCCTTCGTCGCCTCCGGAGGCGGGGAGTTGAGCGGGGAGCTTTCCGCGCAGGGGATCCCGCAGCTTAAGGTGCCGCTGAAGGTCAAATCCGAAGCGCATCCCGGGGTGATGGCCTCCTTCTGGATGCTGCGGGGGTTCGTGAAGCGGGAGGGGATAGATATCGTGCACGCCAATACCCGGGTGGCCCAGGCGGTGGCAAGCCTCCTTGAGCGCTACGCCGGAGTGCCCTACGTCTCTACCTGTCACGGGTTCTTCCGTCCCAGCCTGCACCGGAGGTGGATGCCGTTGTGGGGTAAAAAGGTGATCGCCATCAGCGAACAGGTGCGGGAGCATCTGATCCGGGACCTGCGGGTGTCCCCGCAGCAGGTCGTGCTGATCCATAACGGGATCGATGCGTCCAGGTTCCTTCCCGTTGCTTCCGCAGCGAAGCAGGCGGCCAAAGCGGCGTTAGGCCTGCGGCCCGGGCCGGTGGTGGGTATCATCGCCCGGCTTTCGGGAGTCAAGGGGCATGCGTATCTTATCGAGGCGATGCGGCAGGTGCGAATCAAACATCCCGAGGCACAGCTTCTGATCGCGGGAGAAGGCCCCTTAGCAGAGGACCTGGCGCGCCGCAGTGCGCCGTTAGGCCTCGGGCAGGGCGTGTTCTTCTTCAGCAACACCCGTGATACCCGGGAGCTGCTGGCAGCCATGGACATCTTTGCCATGCCTTCGCTGCATGAAGGTCTGGGATTAGGGTTGATGGAGGCGATGGCCAGCGAGGTGGCGGCAGTGGGGTCGGAGGTGGGAGGGATCCCGGCGTTGATCCGCAACGGAGATACCGGCGTGCTGGTGCCGCCTAAGGATGCGGATGCCCTGGCCGAGGCGATCTCGCGCTTGCTCTCGGATCCTTCGCTGCGGGAGTCCCTTGCCCGTAACGCCAGGGGACACATCACCGCGAATTTCACGCAACAGGGGATGGCGGCGCGCACCCGGGAGGTATACGAGCAATGCGTGTGAAGAATAAACTGATACTTCTGGCCGCCGCAGGGGTAGGGGTGTGGCTGCTGGGAAGTGTGGTGCTGGCCAGAATATACGTCTTCCCGATCCTGATGTACCATATGGTGTACCCCGACGCTCCGTACGAGCACCGTCTGGCGGTCTCCGAAAAGACCTTCGAGAGGCAGATGCGATTCCTTAAAACGCATAAGTACAATGTCGTTCCTCTGTCGCAGGTGCCGGCCCTGCTGGCTCCCGGCGCGAAGGTCCCTGCCCGGAGCCTGGCCATCACCTTTGACGACGGATACAAGGACAACTATACCTGGGCGTTCCCCATCCTGAAGAAATACGGGATCCCCGTTACCGTGTTCCTTATCTACGATGAGGTCGGACGCAAGGATAATGACCGGCTGTATTGGGAGCAGATCAAAGAGATGCATTCTTCCGGCCTGGTGACCTTCGGCAGCCATACCCTCGGCCCGGTGCCGCTGGTCAAGCTTCCCCCCGAGGAGGCGCGGAGGCAGATCTTCGAGTCGAAGCGGAAGTTCGAGGAGAAGCTGGGGGTCCCGGTGGAGATGTTCAGCTATCCCGAGGGGATGTTCACTCCGGAGATCGTGCAGATGGTCAAGGATGCCGGATATACGCTGGCAGTGGCGACCAAGCCGGGGAGACGGTATGCGCGGGACGACCTGTTCTTACTTAAGCGTGTCCGTATCGCCGAGAACGCGGGCAACCTGCTGGTGTTCTGGTTCGAGAGCAGCGGGTATTATTCTTTCTTCAAGGAATGGCGCAGGAAAAAATGAGAGAACGCATCCTGATCTTCAACGTCAACTGGCTGGGGGACGTGCTTTTTTCCACGGCGTTCATCCGTAACTTAAGGCGCAACTATCCCGGCAGTCATATCGCCTGTGTCATCCCCTTACGCTGCGCGGCAGTGCTTAAGTCCAATCCCCATTTGAACGAGGTGCTCTATTTCGACGAGCGGACCACGCATCAGGGCATGCTGGAGAAACTGGCGTTTGCCCAGGCCCTCAAGCGCAAGAAGTTCGACACGGTCTTCCTGCTGCACCGTTCCATGTCCCGGGCGCTGATGTGCCGTATCGCGGGGATCTCCGAGCGCATCGGATACTATACCCGCAAGCGGGCGTTCCTGCTTACTTCCCGGATCATACCTCCGGATATCCGGAAGGTGCACCGGATCGATTACTATCTCGGCCTTTTGTCCCGCTCCGGCCTTGCCGTGGAGGACCGTCATCCGGAATTCTTCCTGGGGCCCGATGACGAAGCGGCTGCCGACGCGTTCCTGAAGGATGCCGGGGTCTCCGGCCGGGAATCGCTGGTCGGGTTGAATCCCGGGGGCAACTGGTTGCCGAAGCGCTGGCCGAAGGAGCATTGGAAGGAGCTGGCGCGGGAGCTTTCCCGGCTGCCCGGGGTACGGTTGGTCATTACGGGGAGCGCACAGGATGCGCCTCTGGCAGAGGAGATCGCGGAGGGCGTATCCGGCAAGCCGTTGATCTCCTGCGCCGCTCTGGATATCGCCGGTTTTGCCGCGCTCACCCGCAGGATGGCCCTGTTCATCTCCGCGGATTCCGGCCCGCTGCACATCGCGACCGCATCTGGATCCCCCAGGATCATCGGGCTTTTCGGGCCGACGGACGTGAGTATCACCGGGCCGGTGCCGGAGCACAGGGTAAAGGTACTGCAGCATACAGGAGAATGCGCCATCCCCTGTTATTCGAGCGAATGTACCGACTACCGGTGCATGCGCGCCATCTCCGTCAAGGAGGTCCTGGATGAAGCGCGCGCGCAGCTGGGAGGGTAAGGGATGAAGGGTCCGCAGCGGATACTTTTCGTTTCTTTAAGCAATCTGGGGGATGCGATCCTGACCTTGCCCGGGCTGGAGTATGTCTTGGCCCGTTTCCCGGATGCGGAGATCACGGTCGTTGCCGGTCCCCGGAGCGCGGAGGTGTTCGCATCCGTGCGGGGGATCAAAGAGTGCGTGGTCTACGATAAGCGCGCGCCGCTGGCAAAGCGGCTGCGTCTGCTGAGGCGTCTTTATTCCGGGAGTTTCGACGCCGTGCTGGACCTGCGTAACGGACTTTTCGGCGCGCTGCTTCCGGCCCGCTACGCCATCCCCCGGTGGGTGCGCCTGCCGCGCGGCTGCGCGCATATGCGGCAGCGGCACCTTTTTCTCGTCCGGTCCGCGTTCGGAGAAGGCGGCGGGTGCGCAGCGCCGGAGGCATCCGGCAGGAGGAGCTTCGTGATCCCGGAAACGGAGCGGCCGGCAGGGGAGTATGTGGTATTCGGCTGCGCCAGCCGAAGCAGCACGAAATGCTGGCCCGCGGAAAAATTCGTTCAGGCCGGGCGCGGGATCGCGGGCCGTTACGGGGTCAAGATCGTCCTGCTGGGGGATCCTTCGGAGAAAGCGTATAATGCCGCGATTGCGCGTGAACTCAAAGAGGCCGCGGTCGATCTTACCGGAATGACCACCCTTGCGCAAAGCGCAGCGCTGGTCGGCAAGGCCCGGGCCGTGGTGACCAATGACAGCGCGTTGATGCATCTGGCCAGCTATCTGGATGTGCCGGTGGTGGCCCTGTTCGGTCCGACCGACGAGATGCGCTACGGGCCGTGGTCCTCTCGGGCGGCAACGGTCACTTTTGATATCGCATGTCGTCCCTGCGGCGCGGCGCAGTGCCGGATCGGCTCCCGGGACTGCCTGACAAAAGTCTCCGCGCAGAGGGTCGAGTCCGCGCTGGAGAGGGTGTTGACTTCGCCTCCCGGAACAGTCGGCGGCATTCGCCGCATCCTGCTGGCGCGCACCGACCGTTTAGGGGATGTCATCCTCACTACCCCGGCGATAGAGGCAGTGCGGCGGCGTTATCCCGATGCTTTTCTGGCGTGCCTGGTCGGGCCGGCCGGCAGGGCTATCGTCGAAGGGAATCCTTTCGTGGATGAAGTGATCGTGCTGGATAAAAAGGGGGAGCACGCCGGCTTGCGCGGGATGGTGCGTCTGGTCCGGCAGCTGCGCCGAAGATCGTTCGATGCCGCGTTGGTGTTCCATCCGGAGTTCCGGGTGCATGCGGCGCTGTTTTTTTCCGGCATTGCCCGCCGTATCGGGTATGCCCGGAAGGGAGGATGGTTCTTAAGCGAGCGGGTCAAACACACCAAGCAGCTCGGAGAGATGCACGAAGTGCAGTACGTGCTTTCCCTGGCCCGCAGGCTGGATACCGGCCCGCAGTGCCCCGAGCCTTTCGTGCCGGTTTCCGATGAGGCGCAGGAGTGGGCGGGCAACGCGCTCGCTGCCGCGGGGATCGGGGAGCAGGATCTTTTGATCGGCATACATCCCGGCGCCAGCTGCCGCTCCAAGGTCTGGCCGGCGGAACGTTTTGCGGAAGTGGCACAGGCGCTTTCCCGGGAGTATGGTTGCCGGACAGTGATCGTGGCCGGAAGGGAGAGCCGGGAGGATGCCGCGCGCGTGGAGGATCTCCTGGGGGCAAGCGCGCTTAATCTCGCCGGAAGGACCGACATCGGACAGCTGGCCGCGGTGTGCCGGCGCTGCCGGGTCTTTATCACTACTGATTCCGGGCCGATGCACGTAGCGGCGGGCGTAGGAGTTCCGGTGGTGGCGGTGTTCGGCCGTAACCTGCGCGGGATCAGTCCCCGCAGATGGGGGCCCTGGGGCGATTATCATGTGGTGCTGCACAAGCCTGGCGGCTGCGGATATTGCCTGGCGCATGATTGCCGCCGGGATTTTGCCTGCCTGCGCGATGTCTCGAGCCGGGAAGTGCTCGCGGCGGTGCGCGACATTCTGGAAAAAAGATATGGATATCCTCTTCATCAATCCGTTTGAAGCGTTTTTGCGGGATTTCGCGATCACGCCTCCTCTGGGCCTGATGGGGCTGGCGGCGTACTGCCGGAAACAGGGTTTTTCCGTGGCCATCCTCGATCTTAACCTGGAGCCGGAGACCTTCGATGTCGGCGCGTTTTTGCGGGCGCAGGCGCCTTCGATCGTCGGTATAGGCGGGACTACGCATTCCCGGCATGAAAGTTTCCGTCTGGCTGCCCTCGTCAAATCCGTGCGGCCGCAGACGCCTGTGGTCTACGGCGGCTGCCATGCCACCTTTACCGCCGAAGATACCCTTGCCGGAGTGCCCGGGATCGATATCGTGGTCAGGGGGGAAGGAGAGTTGACCATGGCGGAGCTGGCGGCGACCTTGCTCGGCCGCGGAGGGGCCGCTTTACCGCAGGTCAAGGGGATCAGTTTCCGGGGGGAGGGGAGTGTCGTGCACACCCCGGCGCGCGAACGCCTGCGCGACCTCGACTCGATCCCTCACGGCCGCGATCTGCTGGACCTTTCCCGTTACGGGACCATCCTCGATTATTCTTTGCGTCTTCCGGCGGTGGCGATCATGACCTCCCGGGGCTGCCCCTTCAACTGTTTCTTCTGTTCGGCCAGCGCCATGTTCGGAAGCGTCTATACCATGCGTTCCCCCGGCCACGTCGCCGACGAGATCGAATATTGCCTTCAGCGTTACGGGGTGAAAGCCGTGCGTTTCTTCGACAGCACGCTGACGCTGCAGCGGGCGCATATCCTTTCCCTCCTGGACGAGCTCGGCAGGCGTAACCTTGAGTTCCAGTGGTCCTGCGAGATCCGGGTGGATACCGTGGACAAGGCGCTGCTGACCAGGATGCGGCAGGCGGGCTGTTATATGGTGGATTTTGGGGTGGAATCCGCCAGCGAGCGTATCCGGCAGCATATGGGCAAGCGTATCTCCCTGGACCAGGCGCGTTCCGTGCTGCGCTGGTGCAAGGAGCTGGGCATAAAAAGCGTGGTGTTTTTCTCCTTCGGGCATCCGGACGAGGAGTGGAGAGACGCCAGGGAGACGCTGCGTTTCATAGACAGGAATTATCATTTGATCAACGGGGTGGCTTCTCCGATCTTCGGGATACGCATTTATCCCGGCACCCCCCTGGAGGGGTACGCCCGTTCCCGGGGGCTGCTGCCCAAGGATTTCAGCTGGGCTGCTCCCTACCGGGATCTGCGCGCCGGCCCGATAGAGACCCATCATGTGCCGATACTTCTGCAGCCGCGTTTCGGGTTGGAGGAACTGCAGCGGTGTTATTACGGATTCGAGGCGATCAAAGCCAGGAAGATGTTCTCCCTCCCGAAGCTTAAGGAGCGGCTGCGGGTTACGCGTTCTCCGCAGGATCTGCTGCATAAGGGTTGGACCGGGATCAGGCTCCTGGGCGGTGCGTTGGGCGGGGAGGCGTTCCTTTCGCGGGTGAAGCGTATCTTTCGCGGAGGCGCCGGATGAGCGGAGAGTTCGCGCAGGACGTGCGCGTGGTGCGTTCCTGGAGGCGCCGCAGAAGTGCCAGCGCCCGTTTGGAGCAGGGGACGCTGGTGGTGCGGGTCCCGGCGGCGCTGGGCCAGGAGGAGGTGCACCGCTTGGTGGGGTTGTTCCGGCAGCGGTTCGAAGCGCGGGATGCTTCCCGGGATCTGCGCGACAGCCGGGAGCTGGCGCAGCGCGCGGAGTATCTTAACCGCAGATATTTTTCCGGAAGGCTGGTCTTTTCCCGTATCGAATACGCCGATAACCAGCGCAGCCGCTACGGCTGCTGCAATGTGCGCGCCCGCACGATCAGGATCAGCAGCCGGATCAGGTCCCTTCCGGAGTGGGTGCGGGATTACGTGATCATCCATGAGCTGGCGCACCTGGAGGTCCCCCATCACGGCAAGGAATTCCGCGGGCTGATCGCGCAGTACCGGCTGCATCAGAAAGCGCACGGGTTCCTGCAGGGGCTGGAGCATGCCTTACGCGCCGGCGCGTCAAGATAAGTGCAGTGGTGCGAGGACGTTAAAAAAAATCTTGACCAAACAGGCGCGCAGTGTATAATGATGTTACCTATGAACACTCCTTCCATCATGTATCACACTAAACGGTTATTCGCGGGGATAATTTTTTGTTCGGTCCTTTCGGCCGGCGGCACCGGTATGGCGGGAGTGAAGGATGTGTATCCTTCCGATGGGACTAAGCACGTGTCCTTATCCCAGTATATCGCCGAGGATAAACTTACCGAGATGCAGCGCCAGGCCAGGGCGTATCGCGCTACGGGTTTCGACCTGCAGCAGCAGGGGGATGTGTCCCAGGCCAGGATGTACTATCAGAAGGCCATTGAGCTTGATCCCCGGTTCGCGGTGGCATATAACGACCTGGGGGTCATTTACGAGTCCGCCGGGGATATCTCGCGCGCCGAGCAGCATTATCTCAAAAGCATCAAGCTGGATCCGCAGTATCCCAGCGCATATTCCAACCTGGCGATACTTTATGAGAACCGGCGGGATATCGAGCGGGCCGCTATGTACTGGCAGAAGCGTGCGGACCTCGGCCCCTTGGGAGACCGGTGGGCGGAGAAGGCGAAACAGCGACATGACGATATCCTCCTCGTGTTGGGGAAGAGGTCCATCGCCGCGGATAATGAGCAGGAAGTGTATTCGCTCATCAAGGACGTACAGCGGAATAAATATGTCAGCAGGCGCGATGATAAGGCTTTGGCCATGCTGGAGTTCGAGAAAGCAAAAGTAACCCTGCGTAAGGGAGAAGATGTGCTGGCGCTGCGCCAGGCGATCGACGCGCAGCAGCTTGACCCGTCAAATAAGGCCATAAACGATTTTGTAGAGAAACTTTCGGTGCGGTTGTTGTCCCGATAAGTTCGGCCGACTCGCATACCTTTGTTCCTGCCCGATAGTCTATTCAAATGGTAATTGATGAGTGAAGGGTGCCTGTACCTGGTTGATGCCACGGCGTTTTGCTACCGGGCATTCTATGCCCTGCAGGGGTTAAGTACCGCCGGCGGCATGCCGACCAATGCGGTGTACGGATTCGTCACCATACTGCAGAAGCTGCTTAAGAAATACCAGCCGTCTGCCATGGCGGTGTGTTTTGACGTCTCCCGCGAGACGTTCCGCTCCAAACGCTTCGCTGAATACAAGATGCAGCGAGCTCCCATGCCCGAGGGGTTGTCACCGCAGATCCCCGTGATCAAAGAGGTCGTGGCTGCCTACGGGCTTAAAGTATGCGAGAAGGAAGGGTTTGAGGCCGATGACCTGATCGCTACCCTGGCGCGTGCCGGCAGGGACGCGGGCAGGGACGTGGTCATCGTCAGTTCGGATAAGGATATCCTGCAGCTGGTCAATCCGCAGTGTCGCGTGTTCAACCCCTACAAGGACGGCGGGATCGAGATAGACGCCGCCGGGGTGGAGTCGATCATGGGAGTGGCCCCGGAAAAGGTCTGCGACGTGCTGGCCCTGATGGGGGATGCCGCCGATAACATCCCCGGAGTGCCGGGCGTGGGCGAGAAGACCGCGGTCAAGCTGGTCAAGGAATACGGTTCCGTCGAAGCGCTGTACGGGCAGCTGGACCGGGTGGTTTCGGAAAAGTTGCGGGCGTCGCTTTCCTCGCACCGCGAGCAGGTGGTCCTGGCCAAAGAGCTGGTGCGTCTTGACGAGCACGTGCCTTTGGAGTGGGGGCTGCCGCAGCTTAAAGTTGAGCCTGCGGATACCGCGCTGCTTTTTGAATTGTTCTCCAGGCTTGAGTTCAAGAGCCTGGTCAAAGGCCTCGCGCTTCCTGCGAAGCCTGCGCCGACGCAGGAGGCAGTGCGGGTATGTGCGCCGTGCGACCTGCCGAAGGAGTCTTCCGCGCTGGTGCTGGCTGCCGACCCGAAGTATCAGGCAGTGTTCCTGATCGAGGGAAAGCCTTGTGCCGCCGATGCCGCGGAAGGCGTGGTCTCCCGGGAACTGCGGGAGATGCTCGCTTCGCCGCTGGTGGCCAAGGTCGGGCATGATTTAAAGAGCCTTAAGGTCGCCCTGGCGCGTAAGGGGATCGCCCTGGAAGGCGTGTCCTTCGACACCATGCTTGCAGGGTACGTGCTTAATCCGGCGATGAATGCCGCTTCTCTCGGCGAGCTGGCCTGGGAGTACCTGCAGGAGCAGACTTCTCCTTCGGATCCTCCGGCAGAGCTGGCGCTGATCGCGAAGCTGCGGCCGAAACTGCAGGAACGATTGACCAGGGACGGGCTGGATACGCTTTTCTCCGAAGTGGAGATGCCCCTTATCGACGTGCTGGCGGCAATGGAGACAGAGGGTATCGCCTTGAATACCGCGCTGCTGGCGGAACTTTCCCGGAGCCTGGAGCAGGATTTGGCCGTGCTGATCGAGAATATCTACGGGATAAGCGGGCGGCAGTTCAACATAAATTCGCCGTTGCAGCTGCGGCAGGTGCTTTTTGAAGAGCTTAAGCTTCCCGTGATCAAGCGCAGCAAGACCGGGCCCTCGACCGACGAAGAGGTGCTCTCTCAGCTGGCGGCGCAGCATCCGCTGCCGCAGCAGCTGCTGCAGTACCGGCAGTTGACCAAACTCAAGAACACTTATATCGATACCCTGCCCCAGATGGTCGATCCGGCCACCGGCAGGGTGCATACGAGTTTCAATCAGGCCGGAACCGAGACCGGCAGGCTCAGTTCACGCAACCCGAACCTGCAGAACCTGCCGATCAAAACGCCGCTGGGAGGCAAGATCCGGCAGGCGGTGGTGGCCTTTTCTCCCGGGGACGTGCTGGTGTCCTTCGATTATTCGCAGATCGAGCTGCGCATCCTGGCGCATCTTTCGCAGGATGAGACGCTGTGCCGGGCGTTCCACGAGGGGAAGGATATCCATAAGGCTACGGCGGCGCTGATCCACGGTATCGGGGAGGACGAGGTGACCGATGCCATGCGCACGCTGGCCAAGCGGGTGAATTTCGGGATCATCTACGGATTGACCTCATACGGGCTGGCCCGGGACCTGGATATACCGGTGGGCCAGGCGCAGGCGTTCATCGATGCGTATTTCGCGCGGTATCCTTCGGTCAAGGGGTATCTGCATTCGCAGGTGGAGCGCGCGCGCCGGGACGGGTTCGTCGCCACGATCAAGGGACGGCGCCGCTACATCCCCGAGATCTCGAACCGGAATCAGGGGATCCGGCAGTTCGCCGAGCGGCAGGCGGTCAACGCGCCGATCCAGGGGTCGGCCAGCGACGTGATCAAGATGGCGATGATCGCGGTGTACCGCTGGATGCGCGGGAAGGGATGCGCGAGCCGCATGATGCTGCAGGTGCACGATGAGCTTCTCTTCAATATGCCTTCGGCAGAAGCGAAAGAGTGCATTCCGGAGGTGCGCAGGTTGATGGAGGGGGTCTGTGCGCTCTCCGTGCCTTTGTGCGTGAGCGTCAAGCAAGGCCCGAACTGGCTGGAGATGGAGGACGTAGCGTGAAGATCGTGATGTGCGCCAGCGAAATGGTGCCCTTCGCCAAGACCGGAGGTCTGGCGGATGTGGTAGGCGCTTTACCCCGGGCTCTCGCCCAGACGGGACATGAGGTGACGGTGGTGCTTCCGCTGTACCGCTGCATCAGGAAGACCCGTAAGGACCTGCGCCGGGTCAAGGGCGATATCTGGGAATCGGACGCCGCCAATCCGGTGAAGGTGTATTTCCTGGAACACGCGTATTACGACCGGGATAATCTCTACGGCACCAAGGAAGGGGATTACCGGGATAATCTGGCGCGTTTTTCGCATTATTGCCGGCGCGTGCTGGAAGCGCTCAAGGAACTCGGGGTGCAGCCGGACATCCTGCATTGCCATGACTGGCAGACGGGGCTGATCCCGGTGTACCTGGAAGCGGTGTACGCGAAGGATGCGTTCTACCGGAAGGTCAAGACGGTCTTTACGATCCACAATCTGGGGTATCAGGGGCTCTTTCCGGCAACGGAGTTCGCGCAGTTGGGTCTGCCTCCGGAGTATTTCACTCCGGAAGCGCTGGAGTATTACGGCCAGATCAATGTGCTCAAGGCCGGGCTGATCCATGCCGGTACGATCACCACCGTCAGTCCGACGTACAGCCGGGAGATACAGACCAAAGAGTACGGGTGCGGGCTGGAGGGAGTGCTGGCTTCCCGCAAGAAATCGGTGCACGGGATACTCAACGGCCTGGATTACGGGATATGGAACCCGCACACCGACCCGTTCATCAGCAGCCGGTATTCCTATTCCACTATCGCCGATAAGCTGCATAACAAGGCGTACCTGCAGAAGCGCTGCGGGCTGGCGCAGGACCCCGAGGTGCCGTTATGCGGGATCGTCTCCCGGCTGGCGGAGCAGAAGGGGTTCGATATCCTGGCCGAGGCGCTGGAGGGGATGTGCCGCCGCAAGCTGCAGATGGTGGTATTGGGGATGGGGGACCTTAAGTATCAGCGCCTGATGGAGGCGGGGATGCAGAAGTGCCCCACCAAGCATTCGCTGCATATCACGTTCGACGAGGGATTGGCCCATGCGGTATACGCCGGAGCCGATATATTCCTCATGCCTTCGCGCTACGAGCCCTGCGGGCTGGGGCAGCTGATAAGCCTGACGTACGGCACCGTGCCGGTGGTGTTTTGTACCGGGGGATTGGCGGATACCGTGTTCGAAGGGCTCAACGGATTTGTGTTCGATCAATACCGGTCGCAGGACTTTCTCAAGGCCCTGGACCGCGCGCTGGCCGCGTTCGAGGACCGTGCGGCCTGGAGCAGTCTGGTGTGCTGCGCGATGAAACAGAATTTTTCCTGGGATGCCTCCGCGAAACAGTATCTTGAAGTGTATGCGCAGGGTTGACGCGCCGCGCGGGCGTGCGTTCGTGCTGGCGGTCACGGGCACGCTCGGCAGCGGCAAAAGCACGGTGGCGCGGATGTTTTCCCGTCTGGGCGCCCGGGTGGTGGATGCGGATGCGATCTCCCGCGAGGAGTCTTTACCACGCGGCCGGGCGTATCCTTCTATCGTCAGGGCTTTCGGCAAAGGGGTGCTGGCCAGGGACGGCACGCTGGACCGTATGGCGCTGGCCAGGAAAGTGTTCCGGGACGCGAAGGCATTGCGCACCTTAGAGGGGATCATCCATCCGCTGGTGCGGCAGAGAATGCTGCAGGAGATACGGAGCGCGCCGCGGCAGGCGCTGGTGGTGCTGGACGTGCCGCTGCTTTTTGAGACTGGAATGGAGCGATTTGCGGATAAGGTGTGCGTGGTCTATGCCCCGCGCGCCGTATCGGCCGCCCGCAGACGTGACGTGCTGCGCCGGCAGCGTATCCGCGTACAGATGCCCGTGAAGGAAAAACTTTCCCGGGCGGACTTTATCATAGACAATGCCGGGACGATGTCCCGGACCAGAACGCAGGTCAAACAATTGTGGCAAATGTGTGCAAGGAGGAAGTAGTGGAGAAACTTGATATCAAGATCATGAAAGAAATGAAGATCTCGGAGCTCAATAAGCTTTCCAAGGAGCTCGGGGTCAACGGCGTCAGCGGCCTCAAGAAACAGGACCTCATCTTCAAGATCCTGCAGGCCCAGGCGGAGAAGGAAGGATTGATGTTCGGAGAAGGAGTATTGGAGATCCTGCCTGAAGGGTTCGGGTTCCTGCGCTCCCCCAATTATAACTACCTTCCCTGCCCCGACGATATTTACATCTCCCCCTCGCAGATCAGGAAATTCGACCTGCGCACCGGGGATACGGTGAGCGGGCAGATCCGTCCTCCGAAGGAGGGGGAGAAGTATTTCGCCCTGTTGAAGGTGGAGGCGGTCAACTTCGAGAACCCGGAGGAGATCAAGGATAAGGTGCTCTTCGACAACCTCACGCCCATCTATCCTAAGGAGCGCTTCATCCTGGAGACCAAGACCGAGGAGGTTTCCACCCGTATCATGGACCTGCTGACCCCGATCGGCAAGGGGCAGCGCGGCTTGATCGTCGCGCAGCCTTACAGCGGAAAGACCGTGCTGCTGCAGAAGATCGCCAATTCCATCACCACCAATCATCCCGAGGTGGTCCTGATCGTGCTGCTTATCGACGAGCGTCCGGAAGAGGTCACGGATATGCAGCGTAATGTCAAGGGCGAGGTCATCTCTTCGACCTTCGACGAGCCGCCGGAGCGGCACGTGCAGGTGGCGGAAGTGGTGCTGGAAAAGGCCAAGCGCCTGGTGGAGCATAAGAAGGACGTGGTGATCCTGCTGGACTCCATCACCCGATTGGCCCGTGCCTACAACTCGGTGGTGCCTCATTCGGGCAAGGTGCTTTCGGGAGGTATCGATTCCAACGCCCTGCAGAAGCCCAAGCGTTTCTTCGGCGCCGCGCGCGGCGTGGAAGAGGGAGGCAGCCTGACCATCATCGCCACCGCGCTGGTGGAGACCGGCAGCCGCATGGACGACGTGATCTTCGAAGAGTTCAAGGGAACGGGCAATATGGAGATCCAGCTCGACCGTAACCTCTTCCAGAGGCGCGTGTACCCGGCCATCGACATCAAGCGTTCCAATACCCGTCACGAAGAGCTCCTGCTCAGGCCCGAGATCATGCAGCGCATGTGGATCCTGCGCAAGGTCCTGAACGAGCTCAATAACGTGGAGGCGATGGAGCTCTTGATCGAGCGACTGGCCAAGACCAAGCACAACGAGGATTTCCTCAAGAGCATGAATTCGTAACGATAACCAGAGACAAGACAGGAGAAACCATGAAAGACAAAATTCACCCCAAATATCAGGATTGCGTGATCGTCTGCGCCTGCGGTAATACCATGCATACCCGTTCCACCAAGCCCAATATCCGGGTCGAGGTATGCTCCAAATGCCATCCCTTCTTCTCCGGCAAGCAGAAGTTCGTCGATTCCGCGGGCCGCGTGGACAAGTTCATGAAGAAGTACGGGAAAAAATAACCCTCTGCGATGATCGAAAGCTTGAAGAAGCTGGACGCACGGTACAGGGAGCTGGAACAGCTGCTGGGTACGCAGGAGGTCGCCTGCGATCAGCTGTTGTATCAGAAATACGCCAAGGAGCTCTCCTCCCTGCAGGATACGGTCATGCTTTTCCGCGAGCGCCTGAAGACCGAGGAGGAACTGATCGGTCTGGAAGAGGTGCTCAAGGAAAAGCACGATAAGGAGTTCCTGGAAATGGCTCAGGGAGAGCTCGGGGAGCTGCGCGCGAAACTCGCTTCCCAGGAAGAGCGCCTGCAGCGGTTCCTTGCCGGCGAGGATAAGGACCTGGGGCGGGATATCATCGTGGAGATCCGGCAGGGCACCGGCGGGGACGAAGCCGGGCTTTTTGTGGCCGATCTCTACCGGATGTATACGCAGTATGCGGACAGGCGGGGATGGAAGGTGGAGCTCATGGCGTCCACCCCTACCGGGGTAGGCGGGTTCAAGGACATCGGTTTTTCCGTCATGGGTAAGGACGCGTTCAAGCGCCTGAAGTTCGAGAGCGGGGTACACCGGGTGCAGCGCGTGCCGGCGACCGAATCGCAGGGGCGTATCCATACCTCGACCGCGACCGTCGCCGTGCTGGTTGAGCCGGAGGAGGTGGAGATGGTCATTTCCCCTTCGGACCTGCGCATCGATACCTACCGGTCTTCCGGCCCCGGAGGGCAGCATATGCAAAAGACCGATTCCGCGGTGCGTATCACGCATATCCCCACGGGCCTGGCGGTCGCCTGCCAGGATGAGCGTTCGCAGCTCAAGAACAAGACCAAGGCGATGCGCGTGCTGCGCGCCAGGCTTTCCGATATGAAACGGGAGCAGGAGGCCAAGAAGATTTCCGCGGAGCGCCGGGCGCAGATCGGGACCGGCGACCGCAGCGAGAAGATCCGTACCTATAATTTCCCCGATCGCCGGATCACCGATCATCGCATCAATTTCACCACGCATCAGCTTGAAGCGGTGCTCGACGGGGATCTTGACGAGATCTCCGATGCCCTGATCAAGGCGGCACAGGATAAAGCGCGCGAGGCGCGCGAAGAAAGCGCGTCGGAATAAGATGAACGAAACGGAGCTGCTTTTCACGGAAGTGCTGCAATGCGACCGGGCGCAGCTGTACCTGCAGCGTCAAAGGCGTGTGCACCCCCGGGAAGGCGCGTTCATCTCGCGGGTACTCGTGCGGCGGATGAAGGGGGAGCCGCTGCAGTATATCCTGGGCAAGGCTGATTTCATGGGGCTTTCCTTCAAGGTGAACCCGCAGGTGCTTATTCCCCGCCCGGAAACGGAGTTGCTGGCGGAAGAAGCGATCGCGCGCTGCCGTAGGATATCGCGGGAGGAAAGAGCGGTGCGCGTGCTCGATATGTGTACGGGCTCCGGTGCCCTGGCGGTGGCCCTGGCGCATGCCCTGCCGCGCGCCGAGGTGACGGCAGCGGATATTTCCGGGGAGGCGCTGGCAGTGGCCGGGGAAAATGCCGCAGCGCACCGGGTGAGGATCTCGTTCGTGGAAAGCGACCTGTTCTCCGCGTTCGACCCGCGGCGGGATATCTTTGACTGTATCGTCGTTAACCCTCCTTATGTGGCCAGGGAAGATATTGCGGGCCTTTCCCCCGAGGTGCGCCATGAGCCGGCATTGGCCTTAGACGGGGGGGATGACGGCCTGGAGATGTACCGCAGGTTAGCCGCGCAGGCAGGTGGTTTTTTGAGTCCGGGAGGGTATTTCTTGACCGAGATCGGCGCGGGACAGGCAGCCGCAGTGACGCAGCTGCTCGCAGAGACGGGCGTATTCGCATCCTGGGATGTGCGCAGGGATTATAACGGCATAGAGAGGATCGTGACGGCGAGGGTTAAATGAACCATGGATAAATTAGTGATCGAGGGCGGGAATAAGCTTAAAGGGGAAGTCTCCATCTCGGGGTCGAAGAATTCCGTGCTGCCGATCCTGGCGGCGACGCTTCTGACCGATGATGCGTGCATCATCAAGGACGTGCCTAACCTGCGGGATACGCAGACGATGTTCAAGATCCTTAAATCCCTGGGCAAGAACGTGGAGTACGATAAGGGGGTCGCGATCGTCACCCACGCCAAAGAGACCAGCCATGTGGCGGATTATAAGCTGGTCTCCACCATGCGGGCGTCCTTTTGCGTGCTGGGTCCCCTGGTAGGCAAGCTGCGCCGGGCCAAGGTCTCCCTTCCCGGAGGATGCGTCATCGGACTGCGGCCGGTAGACCTGCATCTTAAGGGCCTTAAGGCGCTGGGCACCAAGATCGAGATCGAGGGAGGGTATGTGCTGGCTGACGCGCAGAACCTCAAGGGCAGCCATGTGTATCTGGGCGGGGAATACGGATCTTCGGTCCTGGCCACCGATAACGTCATGATGGCGGCGGTCTGCTCCAAGGGCCGTACGGTGATCGAGTCCGCGGCGTGCGAGCCGGAAGTGGCCGATCTCGCGGAGTTCCTCATCAAGATGGGCGCGAAGATCAAGGGTCACGGCACCCCGACCATCGAGATCGAGGGGGTCAAGCGTCTGCACGGGGTCGAGCATAAGGTGATCCCGGACCGCATCGAGGCCGGTACGTTCCTGCTGGCGGCGCTGATCACCAAAGGGGACGTGCTGATAAAGAACGCGCATACCCGTCATCTGGGCGCGGTGCTGGCCAAGCTGGAGGATGCCAACGCCTGCGTCTGCGCCACCGAGACCACGCTGAGGGTGCGAGGCACCCGCAGGCTCAAGCCCATCAATATCACTACCTTGCCGTACCCGGGTTTCCCGACGGACATGCAGGCGCAGTTCCTGAGCCTCATGTGCGTGACCGAAGGCATCAGCGTGGTCACGGAGAAGATCTATCCGGACCGTTTCATGCACGTGGCGGAGCTCAACCGTATGGGCGCTATGATCCAGCGCGAAGGGCCTCATGCCATCGTGCAGGGGGTGCGGCGTCTTTCCGGCGCTCCGGTGATGGCTTCCGACCTGCGCGCTTCCGCGAGCCTGGTGCTGGCGGGGCTGGTGGCCGAAGGCAAGACTTCCGTCTCCAGGATCTATCATCTGGAGCGCGGGTATGATAATATGGAGATGAAGCTGCAGAATTTGGGCGCCAAAGTGTGGAGAGAAAAGGAATAGCCATGCTGTTGATGATCGATAATTACGATTCCTTTACGTATAATATCGTCCAGTACCTTGCCGAACTCGGGGAGAAGGTCAAGGTGGTGCGTAACGATAAGATCACGGTCGCGGGGATCGGACGGCTGGCGCCATCCCGCATCGTGATCTCTCCCGGGCCGGGCCGGCCGGAGGACGCCGGGGTCTCCTGCGATGCCATCCGGGCGTTCGCGGGACAGATCCCGATATTGGGGGTGTGCCTGGGGCATCAGGCTATCGGCTTAGTCTACGGCGGCAAGGTGATCAACGCGGGAAAGCTCATGCACGGCAAGGTCTCGAAGGTGTACCATGACGGCAGCGGATTGTTCAAGGGCGTGGAGGATCCGTTCGAGGCCACGCGGTATCATTCTCTGCTGGTCGAGAAAAAGACCCTGCCCCAGGCGCTTCGTCTGACCGCCTGGACCAGGGACCAGGAGGTCATGGGCATGGCCCACCGGAAATTCAAGGTCTTCGGGGTGCAGTTCCATCCGGAATCGGTGATGACCAGGGAAGGGATGCGCATATTGAGGAATTTTCTGACGCTATGATCGAAGGCGCGCTCGCACTGCTGAAAGCCGGCAAGCATCTCCCTTTTTCGGTGATGCAGGACTCCATGGAAGAGATCATGACCGGAAGGGTCTCTACCGCCGATATCGTGCTTTTGCTTACCGCGCTGCGCGAAAAAGGGGAGACCGTGGAGGAGCTGACCGCGGCGGTGACCGTGATGCGGCGCCATATGGTCCCGCTGGGGATCGACGGCGCGGGAGTGCTGGATACCTGCGGTACCGGGGGGGACGCCCAGGGGACGTTCAATATTTCCACGGCGGTGTCCTTTGTGGCGGCCGGCGCGGGGGTGAAGGTGGCCAAGCACGGCAACCGGGCGGTGTCAAGTGCGTCGGGAAGCGCGGACGTGCTGGAGGCGTTGGGGGTGAACCTCGCGTTGCCTCCCGCCGATCTGAAACGCTGCCTTGACGAGTGCGGGATCGTATTTCTGTTCGCGCCGCAGATGCACCCGGCGATGATGTACGCCATGCCGGCGCGCAAGCAGATCGTCTCCCGGACCATGTTCAATATGCTCGGGCCTTTGACCAATCCGGCGCATGCGACACAGCAGCTTATCGGGGTCTTTGACCGCAAATGGGTAGAGCCGATGGCGAAGGTGCTGGGTAATCTCGGCACTGCGCACGCGGTCGTGGTGCACGGGCACAACGGGTTGGATGAGATCTCCACCACCGGGCCTTCCTTTGTCGCCGAGTTCCATCGCGGTATCTACAGGGCGTATACGGTGACCCCGCAGGAGCTCGGGATGTACCCGGCCACCCTCACGGAGCTTGCCGGAGGGAATGCGCAAAAGAACGCCGAGATCATCCGGCGCGTGCTTTCCGGGGAGAACGGACCGGCAAGGGATATCGTGGTGCTCAACGCCGCCGCGGCGTTATATGCGGCGGACAGGGCGGATTCGATCCTGGCCGCAGTGCCGCTGGCACAGCAGTCGATCGATTCGAAGTCGGCATTGCGGGTAATGGAGCGTTTCGTGGAATTCACCAGGAGCAGATGACCTATGGCCAAAGCCGATGTCTTGAAACAGATCGTACAGAGGAAGAAGGAGCGCGTGGCAGAAGCCAAGCTCGTCCATTCGCAGGAACAGCTGCAGGAGATGATCCAGGGTATGCCGCCCTGCCGTCCTTTTGCCGCGGCGATCTCTAAGCCGCGGGTGCTTTCCCTTATCGCCGAGATCAAGAAGGCGTCCCCTTCGGCCGGCGTGATCCGGCAGGATTTCGATCCTGCGGCCATCGCCCGGGAGTACCAGGAGATCGGGGTGCAGGCGATCTCGGTGCTGACGGAGGAGGACTTTTTCCAGGGATCGCTGCTGTATCTGGGCGAGGTCAAGGCCGTGGTCCAGGTGCCGGTGCTGCGCAAGGATTTCATCCTTGAGCCGTATCAGGTCTACGAGTCCAGGGCCTACGGTGCGGATGCGGTATTGTTCATCGCGGATCTGCTGACCAAGGATGCGCTGACCGAGATGATGGCGCTCGCCGATTCTTTAGGCCTGCAGTATATCGTCGAGGTGCACGAGGAAAAGGAGCTTAAGAAGGTGCTCACCCTCAAGGCGCCGGTGATCGGGATCAATAACCGCGACCTGCGCACCCTGGAGGTGGACTTGAAGACCACGGAGCGGCTCTATACGCTTATCCCCCGGGATAAGGTCGTGGTGGTGGAAAGCGGGCTTAAGACCCGGCAGGATACGTTGTTCCTGAAAGTGCTGGGGGTGCATGCCATCCTGGTCGGCGAGACGTTCATGGCGGCGCCCAGCCTGCGGCCGGCGGTCGAGGGTTTGATGGGATGGTAAGCGCGGCGCGGGCGCGGGTGAAGGTATGCGGGGTGACCAACCTTCCCGATGCGCTGGCGGCGGCGCGGGCGAAGTGCCAGGCCATAGGGTTCAATTTTTACCGGCGCAGTCCGCGCTACGTGCGGCCGGAGGTGGCCGCAAAGATCGCCGCGTACCTTCCCCGGAGCGTGGCCAGGGTGGGGGTGTTCGTCAATAGCCGCGAGTCGACGGTGCGGGCGATCGCCCGGGAGTGCGGGCTGGATATCCTGCAGTTCCACGGGGATGAATCTCCGGAGTTCTGCCGGCGTTTTCCGGGATATAAAGTGGTCAAGGCGTTCCGTATCCGCACCGCCGCGGATCTGCGCGGGATAGAGGATTTCGATACCTGGGGGTACCTGTTCGATGCGTTCTCCGCGAAGCGCTACGGCGGCACGGGCAGGACGTTCGAATGGAAGCTGGCCGCAGGTTTCCGCGGCGCGGGGAAAAAAGTGTTCCTTTCCGGGGGGCTTTCCCCGGAGAACGTGCGCCGCGCCTTGTGTGCGGTGCACCCGGATTGGGTGGATGTCTGCAGCGGAGTGGAGTCTGCGCCGGGCAGGAAGGACGCGGGAAAGATGGAGCGTTTCATGTGCGCGGTAAAGGGGTGCGGGATATGATTCCGGACAGCAAGGGGCATTTCGGGGAGTTCGGGGGCAGGTATGTGTCGGAGACGCTGATCGGCGCGCTCGATGAGTTGACGCGGGAGTATGCCCGGGCGAAAAAAGATCCGGGTTTCCGCAGGGATTTCGAATATTACCTGAAGGAGTACGCGGGCCGTCCCACGCCGCTGTATTTTGCGGCGCGGTTGAGCCGGGAACTGGGGCTTAAGGTGTATCTCAAGCGGGAAGACCTGCTGCATACGGGCGCGCACAAGATCAACAACACCATCGGCCAGGCGTTATTGGCGGTACGCATGAAGAAGCCGAGGGTGATCGCCGAGACCGGGGCCGGGCAGCACGGTGTGGCGACCGCGACGGTGGCGGCCCGCTTCGGATTGCGCTGCGAGGTATATATGGGCGAGGAGGATATGGCCAGGCAGAGCCTCAACGTCTACCGCATGCGCCTGCTGGGAAGCCGCGTGGTCAAGGTCTCCAGCGGCACGAAGACCTTGAAGGACGCCATGACCGAGGCGCTGCGCGATTGGGCGACCAACGTGGGGCACACGCATTATATCATCGGCACGGTAGCCGGTCCGCATCCGTATCCGATGCTGGTAAGGGACTTTCAGTCCGTCATCGGCCGGGAGGCCAGGCGGCAGGTGCTGGCCAAGGAAGGCCGCTTACCGGAGTATCTGGTAGCCTGTGTGGGCGGAGGGAGCAACGCCATGGGGCTGTTCCATCCTTTTTTCCGCGACCGCAAAGTGGCGTTCATCGGAGTGGAAGCGGGAGGGGAGGGGATCTCCGGAGGAATGCACGCCGCCACGCTGGTAGCGGGTTCCACCGGGGTGCTGCACGGATGCAAATCCGCGTTGTTGCACGACCGGTACGGACAGGTCCTGCCCACGCACTCGGTCTCCGCCGGGCTGGATTATCCCGGGGTCGGTCCCGAGCATGCGTATTACCGCAGGAGCGGCCGGGCGACGTACGTCTCGGCGAGCGATGCGCAGGCCCTGGAGGGATTTAAGGTCCTGGCCCAGACCGAAGGCATCATTCCGGCGCTGGAATCCGCGCATGCCGTGGGATATCTTCTGCGCCACGCGCGTTCCTTCAAGAAGAATTCTTTGGTTGTGGTGTGCCTTTCCGGAAGAGGGGATAAGGATATGGGCATCGTCACCGAAAGGATCAAGGTGCAGGAATGAACCGGATCGACCGGAAGTTCTCGCAGCTGCGCAGCCGGGGGAAGAAAGCCTTTATCGCGTTCATCACCGCGGGATATCCCGATCTGGCGCAGACGCAGAAACTGCTTTTCGCGCTGGAGGAATCCGGGGCGGATATCGTGGAGCTGGGAGTCCCCTTCACCGATCCGATGGCCGACGGTCCCGTGATACAGGAAGCTTCGCGGTATGCTTTACGCCGGGGGGTGACCCTGGAGCGGATCATGCGCATGGTGGCGAAGGCGAGGAGCCTCGGGTTACAGGTGCCGGTGTGCCTCATGACGTATTACAATCCGGTGTTCGTGTACGGGGAAAAGCGTTTCGTGGAGCAGGCGCATGCCTGCGGAGTGGACGGGGTGATCATCCCGGACCTTCCTCCCGAGGAGGCGGTGCAGCTGCGGCGGTGTGCCGCTGCCCGTACATTCGCCACCATCTTCTTCGCGTCCCCCACCAGTACCATGCCGCGGATCAAAGCCGCGGCCCGGGCTTCCCGCGGGTTCCTCTACTATGTGTCCTTGACCGGGGTCACCGGCGCACGTGACAGCCTTCCCAAGGACACCTCCGCCAAGGTCAGGCAGATCAAGAAGGCGGTCTCCCTGCCGGTATGCGTGGGCTTCGGGGTCTCGAATCCCTCCCAGGTGGCTGCGGTCTGGAAGGTCGCGGACGGGGTTATCGTCGGCAGCGCTCTGGTCAGGCTCATCACTTCACATCTTCGATCTCCCCGCATGGCGCAAGCGCTCTCTCGCTTCGTGCGGCACCTCAAAGGAGGATGACGTGTACGAAAGGACGACGCTTGACAACGGGGTAAAGGTGATCACGCACCGCATGCCGGGGATGCTTTCCGCGGCGGTGGGGGTGTGGATCAAGGTAGGCGGCCGTTATGAAACGGAGGGGAATAAGGGTATCAGTCATTATCTCGAGCATCTCCTGTTCAAGGGCAGCAGAAAATACTCCTGCCGGAAGATCAAGGAGTCCATCGAAGGGGTGGGAGGCTCGCTGAACGGGTTCACTTCGGAAGAGGTGACCTGCTACCTGGCTAAACTCCCCTACCGGTATCTTGACCGGGGGCTGGAGATCCTTTCGGATATGGTGCTGCATCCGATGCTTGCGGCCCGGGATGTGGAAAAAGAGCGTACGGTGATCCTGGAGGAGCTTAAGATGTACCGGGACCTGCCGCAAAGCCATGTGCACGACCTGATGGATGCGCTGCTTTGGCCCCGGCAGATGCTGGGTGCGAGCGTCATCGGCTCCGTGGAGTCGGTAAGCCGTATCAGCCGTCAGGACCTCGCGAAGTTCCAGTCCCGCCATTACAGCGGCGCCAATATCGTGGTCTCCGCCGCCGGTAATCTTTCGCATCGGGCTTTTGTGGCGCAGGTGCGCGGGTATTTCAAGGGGTTGGCCGGGGCTTCGGGTAACGAGTTCCTTCCGGCGAAGATCGCGCAGGACGGCCCGCAGGTCTCTCTGCTGCCTAAGGATACCGAGCAGACGCATCTTCTGCTGGGATTCCACAGTTTCGAACGGGACCATCCCTTGCGCTATGCGCAGGCCCTGCTGCACATCATCCTGGGCGCGAACATGTCCAGCCGGCTTTTCAACGAGGTGAGGGAAAAGCGGGGGCTGGCCTATGAGATCGGCACCCAGGTCAAGCGTTTCCAGGATACCGGGGCGTTCCTGGTGCATGCGGGGATAGACAATGCCAAGGTGGTGGATGCGATCAAAGTGGTGATGAAGGAGTTGGGGCGTATCCGGCGCGCCGCGGTTTCCGAGGATGAGTTCGCCCGGGCTAAAGAGTTCTACCAGGGACAGCTTTCCCTGGCCCTGGAGGATACCATGGAGCATATGCTCTGGATAGGGGAATCCGAGGCGCTGCTGCATAAGACCGTGATGCTGCGGGAGGTCATCCGCCACATCCGGGCGCTTACCCGCGGGGAAGTGCTGCAGGTAGCCAGGGAGGTCTTCAAGGAGGATCATCTCAACCTTGCCGCCATCGGCCCTCTCGCCGGAAGGGAAAAGGACCTGCGCGCAGTGCTGTCGCTGGCATAACATAAAGGAAGGCCATGCCGTTATCGGTCATTCTGGTGATACTGGGGTTTCTGGTGGTTTTTTCCGCGTTCATCTCCGCGTCCGAGACCGCGGTGGTGGGGGTGAGCAAGCTTAAGCTCCGCCATCTGCTTTCCAAAGGGGTGCGGGGCGCCAAGTCCGTCCAATCCCTCTCCGGAGATATCGACCGTTTCATCACCGCCATCCTGGTGACCAACAATCTGGTCAATATCACCATGTCCTCTCTGGTGACCGCCATGATGGTGGGGATATTCGGGTTCAGGTGGGGGGTGCTCATCGCCACGCTTTCTTCGACCCTGGGGATCCTGGTGCTTTGCGAGATCACGCCCAAGATCCTGGCGCTTAAATACACCGAGCGCATGGCGCTTATCGCCGCTCCCCTCTGGGTGGTGCTGGTCAGGTGGCTTAAGCCCGTCATCTCCCTTTTTGCCGGCACCAGCGCGGTCATCCTCAAGGTCTTCGGCCTGGGGCGGCCCAAGCGCTCCCCGTTGATCACGGAGGAGGAGCTGCGGCTGATGATCGAGATCGGGAAGGAAGAGGGGGTGCTTTCCGACGAAGAGAAGCGTATGCTGCACCGTATCTTCGATTTCGGGAACATTCCGGTGAGCTCCGTCATGGTGCCCAAGGATAAGGTCATCGCCATCAACGTGGATTCCAGCGTCGATGCGGTCATGGACGTGTTCGTGGAGGAAGGATACGCCCGGCTTCCGGTGTACCAGGGGGCGGTGGACAATATCACGGGTATCGTCTACGCCAAGGACCTGCTTTACCTGGTCAAGGAAAAGGGGCTGGTGATCATGCAGGATATCATCCAGGAGATCTCCCGGATCCCCGAGACTATGAAAGTGAACGATCTCCTGCGTAAGTTCCAGGCGGAGAAGATCCAGGTGGCGGTGGTGACGGGCGCGGACGGGTCGACCAGGGGGCTGGTGACCCTGGAGGACCTGATGGAGGAGATCGTAGGGGAGCTGGAGGAAAAGCGAAACCGGCCGAAGCGCCGGGTGCGCTAAGCGCCTTTATTGACAGGGCAGGGCAGTTGTGCTAATATACCAACAATCGCTATCCGGTATTATTTCTAGATTGTAACCTAACCGTAGAAGGAGGCAACAATGGCAGAGAAGGGTTATTGCGTCAAGTGCAAGGGCAAGAAAGAAATGAAGGACGAGCAGAAGGTCACCATGAAGAACGATCGCCAGGCCATGAAGGGCAAGTGCCCCGATTGCGGCACCGGCATGTATAAGATATTAGGTAAGAAGTAACCTAAGGGAATATCCGCGCTTACGCTGCAAAGGAAGGATGCTTTGCAGCGTAAGTTGTTTATTGAGGGGGGCTCGCCATCGAAAACAAACCATTGGCGCTGTTCATCGCGTCCTTTTCCAGGTCAAAGAAAGCAGAGCAGGTGACGGTGCTGGATATGCGCCAGGTTGCCGGCTTCTGCGAGTATTTCGTGCTCATGAGCACCTCTTCCCTCAGGCAGACCAATGCCCTGGCCGATTCCATCAGCGATGAGCTGGCCAAATTGAAGATCAAGCCTCTGGCCAAAGCGCCTGCCCAGGATGAGTCGGGGTGGATCGTGCTTGACTTCCGCGGGGTGATCGTGCATATTTTCTACAAGCCGAAGCGGGAGTTCTACGCCCTGGAGCGTCTCTGGGCCGATGCCAAGAAGCTGCGTATCCCCCGTTCAGTCTCTCCGGCGCATTCTTAAGGTTGCCCGTCCATGAATGAAGCGATCCAAATCCGGCTGCATGCGCTTTTGATGGATGCGCTTTCCCGCGCAGGGATCAACGACGTCCCGGCGCAGGACCTGGTCCTGGATTTTCCTTCCGACACCCGCTTCGGGGACCTGACCACCAATATCGCCATGCGTCTGGCCAAAGGGCTGCGTCAATCCCCCCGCCAGATCGCCGACAGGCTCATTGCCTGCTGCCGGGAGCTCCTGCCGGGAAGTCCCCTCAAGGATGATATCAAGGATATCCGCTGCGAAGGCGCGGGGTTCCTCAATTTCTACCTTTCCGAAAGCCATTTTTACCGACAGCTGCATGATATCCTCGTTTCCGGCGCCGCCGCATTGCAGGCGGATGTGGGCCGGGGGAAAAAGGTGCTGGTGGAGTTCGTCAGCGCCAATCCTACGGGCCCTCTTTCCGTGGCGCATGCCCGGCAGGCGGCAGTCGGGGATGTGCTGGCCAATATCTATGCCTTCCTCGGCTACGAGGCGAAGAAGGAATATTACCTTAATGACGAAGGCAATCAGATCAATATCCTCGGCAACTCCGTGCGTTTGAGGCTTGCCGAGCTCAACGGCGAGAAGATCGAGTACCCCGAGGACCATTACCAGGGCGAGTACATCATCGACATGGCCCGGGAGATCAAGGAGAAGGGGATCGCGGTCTCCGATTTCCCGGAATACTCCGGCGCCTACATCCTGAAGATCATCGAGAAGGAGCTGGAGGATTTCGGGGTGCGGTTCGACTGCTGGTACAGCCAGAAATCCCTGCGCACCAGCGGCAAGCTCGAAGCGGCGCTGGAGGAGTTGAAGGAGAAGGGGTTCGTCTACCTGCAGGACGGCGCCTGGTGGCTTAAGTCCACCCAGTTCGGGGACGATAAGGACAGGGTGGTCATCAAAAGCGACGGGTCATACACCTACCTGGCCCCGGATATCGCCTATCACCGGACCAAGTTCGAACGGGGATTCCAGTACCTGGTCAACCTGTGGGGGCCGGACCATCACGGATATATCGCCAGGCTTAAAGCTTCCGTCGCGGCGCTGGGATTCGATCCGAAGTCCCTGGAAGTGGTGATCGTGCAGCTGGCGACCATCTCCCGGGGCGGCGCGCCGCTGCATATGTCCACCCGCAAGGGGCAGTATATCATGCTGCGGGAGGTGATGGACGAAGTGGGGATCGATGCGTCCCGGTTCTTCTTCCTGATGCGCAAGACTTCCAGCCATCTCGATTTCGACCTGGAAGTGGCTAAGAAACAGTCCGCGGAGAATCCAGTCTATTACTGCCAGTATGCGCACGCGCGTATCTGCAGCATCCTTTCCGCGGCGCCTTTCAAGCCTTCGGCGCAGGATGCCGACCTTACTTTGCTTAAGGAAGCGGAGGAGCTGGCGCTGCTGAAGAAGATCTGGCAGTTCAATGCGGTCCTCGCGGTGTGTGCGGCGACCGTCGACCCGTATATGCTCACCGTCTACCTGCAGGAGCTGGCGGAGGCGTTCCATAAGTTCTACGACAAGCATAAAGTGTTGTGCCAGGACGAGGCCCTTTCCCGGGCGCGTCTGGCATTGATCGACGGCTGCCGCGTGGCGCTGGCTGCCGGTTTAGCGCTACTGGGGATCTCGCGACCTCAGAAGATGTAAAGCCCCCGATGCCGGGATCAAAACTAGTATCTATCCGTTCCTGCGATCCTCCTTTGGCCGATGCGCTCTCCCGGGCGCTGGGCATCTCCCCCGTACTGGCGCAGCTGCTCCTGCACCGCGGTATCCGCACTCCCGAAGAGGGGAAGCGGTTCCTGGACGCCGGTATCTCCTGTTTGCACGATCCTTCCCTTTTCAAGGATATGCCTAAAGCCGTTTCCCTGGTCAGGGAAACCCTGGCTGCGGGAGGCAAGGTGCTGGTGGCCGGGGATTATGACGTCGACGGTATCACCAGCCTGGCGGTGCTCACGCACGCCCTGCTTCGTCTGGGCACGACTCCGGAGTATTATCTTCCCCACCGCGTCAAGGACGGATACGGCCTGAACCATAAGGTCGTCACCTTTGCCAGGGAGAAGGGCGTTTCCCTGGTGATCACCGCAGACTGCGGCACTTCCAATCACGAAGAGATCGCGCAGCTTAAGGCGTCGGGCATCTCCGTGATCGTCACCGACCATCATGAGCCGTCCCTGGCGGGGCTTCCGGCGGCGGATGCGATCATCAACCCGAAACTCGAAGGCAGCGGGTATCCTTTCCGCGAGCTGGCCGGCGTGGGGGTAGCCTTCAAGCTGGCGCAGGCGCTCTGCGGAGATCCCCTGACCGATGATCTGGATCTGGTGGCGCTGGGGACCATCGCGGATGTGGTGCCGCTGGTGGATGAGAACCGGGCTATCGCGTCCCTCGGCCTTTCCGTGCTCTCCCGTACTACCCGCGTGGGGCTGCGGGCCCTGATGCAGTCCAGCAGGATGGGGCAGAAGCTCAGCACCACCGCGGTAAGTTACATCCTCGGGCCGCGCATCAATGCCAGCGGCAGGATGGATACCGCGGATGTGGCGCTGCAGCTTTTGATGAGCCGGCATCCGCAGGAAGCGGATATCCTGGCTTCGGCTATCGAGCAGTTCAACCGGCAGAGGCAGAAGGTGGAAGGCCGGATCATGGAAGAGGCGCTGGCCATGATCGAGCGGGAGGTGGATTTCCGCAAGGAGAAGGTGATCGTGGTGGCGAAGGAGGACTGGCACCACGGCGTGCTGGGAGTGGTGGCGTCCAAACTGGCGGACCGTTTTTACCGGCCCACGATCGTGATCTCCAAGGGCGAGGAAGGGTGCAAAGGGTCAGGCCGTTCCATAAAGAACTTTCATCTGTTCCATGCGTTGAAGGAGTGCGCGGATACCCTGCGGGAGTTCGGAGGCCACAGCCATGCCGTGGGCCTGACGGTGGAGAAGGGTAATATCGCGCAGTTCAAGGAGCGTATCAACCGTTTTGCGCACGAGACCATGACCGTGGAGGATCTGCTGCCGGCGATCGAGGCGGATATGGAGCTTTTCCTGCATCAGGTGACCCCGGAGCTTTCCCGGGAGATCGGACGGCTGGAGCCTTTCGGCGCGGGTAACCCCCAGCCGTTATTCTGGTGCGGGGGCCTTTCCGTAAAGGGGACCCCGCAGGCGCTGGCCAGGGAGACCCTCAAATTCTGGGCGACTGACGGTAAGGTGACCCTGCCGGTGATAGGGTTCGGCATGGCCAACTTACGCGACAGCCTTGCGGCTGCCGCGTCAGTTGACCTCATCTATACCCCTAAGATCGATTCCTGGCAGGGAGATGACTCCGTGATCCTGGAAGCAGAAGAGATTATTGTGCGGTAACGATGCGGCGGGAAACGGCAGCTTTGATAAAGCCGCCTTTCTTGATGCACTTGGTGCACAAAAAGACCTTGCGGGGATGTCCTTCGATCAAAATGCGCATTTTCTGCAGATTGGGAAGGAATTCGCGCTTATTGGACCGGCAGATCTTGCTTCCGGTGCCGCCCTTTTTCTTGGCCAGACCTTTTCTGGATACGGCTTTGCCGACCTGATCTTTTTTGTGGCATTTGAAGCATATTTTTAACATTTTTTCCTCCAGCGTACAATAGAGTTTAAGTATACTGTAATTTAGTGCTTTGTCAAGCCAAATAAGCGAATGCATCCCCGCGACCCCCGTCTCAACAGATTTCCTCAGCTGTATGTAGTCGAGGCTTCTGCCGGCTCCGGGAAGACCTATACCCTGGCCAAACGCTACGTGCAGCTGGCGCTGCGCTATCCCCTGGCCACCATCCTGGCGATCACCTTTACCAATAAAGCCTCCTTCGAGATGAAGGCGCGTATCCTGGAGTTCCTGAAGATGATCTCCCTGGACCGTTTCTCCTCCCCGGAGAAAAGGAGGGAGATCTACGAGGGGTTCGGCTTGGACGAACACTCCCGGGAACAGGCCGCGAAGGTGATGGAGGCCATCATCTCCGATTACAATTATTTCCAGGTGCAGACCATCGACAGTTTCATCAATGCCATCTTAAGCGGGTGTTCCTTCAAGCTGGGGCTGGCGGCTAACTTCCGTACGGAGAGGGATTTTCGCGTGTATGTGCGCCAGGCGCTGGACCGTCTGGTGGACAAGGCCGGCAAGGATGAACAGGTGCGGGAGCTTTTTGACGATTTTCTGCGGCAGTACCTTTATCTGGAAAAGAATACGGGGTGGTTTGCGCATGAGACGATCGCGCGCATCATGGAGGAGCTTTTTTTCACTGGCAGTTATTATGCCGTGCCTTTTGCGCAGACCAAGGTCAAGTCCGAGTGGCTGATCTCGCAGAAAAAAGAGCTTTTCGGGCTTTTACAGGAGCTTCACGCCGCGCTTCCGGAACAGACGCATAAGATCTTTGCCAAGGGGCTGGAGAAATTCCTGCGGGAGCATGCCCTTTCGTTCGGGGTGGAGGACCTCTCCAATTATTACAGTTGGGAGGAGTTCCCTATTACCAAAGGGACGCCGGTGCCCGCGCCGGTGCGCAGGCTCTGGGGCCAGATAAGAAGTTCCATTATTACCTATTGCCGTCAGGAATCGTTCTCCTCCTATAATACGTATATCGCTATCTTCCGCAGGGTCCAGGAGGAGCTCTCCCTGCTCGCGCGTAAGGATAACGTGCTTTTTCTGGAGGCGCTGAATAAGCATGCCCGGGTGCTTTTTGACGAGCAGTCCCTGGAGCTTCCCGAACTGTATTACCGTCTGGCGCGGCGGTTCAGGCACTTCCTGGTGGATGAGTTCCAGGATACCAGTATGCTGCAGTGGCTCAACCTCGAGCCCATGGCGGCGGAGGCGCTTTCCGGAGAGGGGTCGCTCTTCTTCGTAGGCGACCGCAAGCAGGCCATTTACCGTTTCCGCGGCGGGGACGCGTCCCTCATCGATACCGTGCGCTCCCGCTTCAGTCATCTGGAGCATATCCAGGAAACCCTTTCCGTGAACTATCGCAGCGCCGAGGAGGTGGTGCGGTTCAACAACGAGATATTCTCGCCCGCGAACTTGTCGCGGTTTTTGCAGTGGTTCGCAGGGGAGGAGCGCAAGGGGATCATGCTCCGGCCGCAGGACGCGCAGGAGATCGCCGGGGGGTTTTCCGCATCGCTGCAGGAGGCTTTGCCGCAGCATTCCGGGGGATTGGTCCGGGTCAGGGAGGTGCTCAGCGACGGCCAGGAGGAGTACCAGGAGGCGCTGCGCGCGGCGCTGGTGGAGCTGGTGACAAAGGACCTTCTTTCCCGCCGGCAGCTGCGCGATGTGACCTTCGTGGTGCGCACCAACGCGCAGGTGGAGGCAGTGACCTCCTGGCTGCTGGAAGCCGGTATACCGGTTGCGTCCGAGAAGACACTGGATATACGGCAGCATCCTTTGATCAAGGAGCTGGTTTCTCTGCTGCGGTTCCTTAATTCTCCCGTGGACGATGTATCTTTCGCCGCGTTCATCACGGGCAAGCTTTTTACCTCCTGTGCCGGAGTGAAGGCGGAGGAGGTGCACGGATTCCTGGTCAGCCGCCTTGCTGTTCCGAACGAGCGCGCCGGGGAGCGTACTGGGGAGGGGTCCCTGTACCGCCTCTTCCGCGACCGTTTTCCCGCCTTGTGGGAGGAGTGGGTGGAAGGATTCTTTAAGAGCGTCGGGTTCGTGCCGCTCTATGAGCTGACGGTGAGCATGGTGCAGAAGTTCGGCTGCCTGAAGCGTTTTCCTGACGATCAGGGGTTCGTGATGCGCCTGCTGGAGCTGATCAAGGAGCAGGAGGAGCAGTACCCCAGCATCACCGATTTCCTGGAGTTCTTTTCCTGCGCGCAGGACGAGCTGATGTTCGTGTCGGCAGCGGAAAGCGACGCGGTGAAAGTGATGACGATCCATAAGGCCAAGGGGCTGGAGTTTCCCGTGGTGGTGGCGCCCTTCCTGGCGTTCGATGCCGTGCCTGCGGCAGGGGATGCCGTGACCGTAGCCGGGGAGACTTCCCTGATGCGGGTGCGTTTCAAGAAGAAATACGCGGTGTTCTGCGAGGAGTTCAAGCAGATGGGGGCGGATGATTTGGCAGCCGCGGTCAAGGATGAGCTCAATGCCATATATGTGGCGTGTACCCGGGCAGCCCGGGAGCTGCATGTGGTGCTGGGGCCGGGAAAGGCCGGGCAGGCCATACGCGAGCTTATTCCTTCGGCGCTGTGGGATCGCGGGAGCGAAGAGGCGGAGCGCGCCGCAGCGCGTAAGGACGCCGGCGCCGCGCGTTCCCGGGAGGTGCAGGAACTTGCGCCGGGCAGTTATCGGGACTGGATCGAGGTGCTCAAGGGCGAATTCCCGATGGCCTCCGAGCTTCGCCGCCGGCCGCAGATCGAGCATGGCAATGTGCTGCACGGGATCATGGGGGCGTTAAAGCACGTGCCCGAGGGGGCGCGGGCGTCAGAGGTCGAGCGCGCGATCCGGGAGGTCAAGCCGCGTTTTCCCTGGTTTACGGAGTGGCAGAAAGCCCGGGATTCCGTCGAAGCGCTGCTTTCTCAGCGCGGGATGCGCGCCTTCTTCGAGGATGCGCAGGCGCGGGTGTTCACCGAGTATGAATTGACGGATGCTTCGGGCGCGACGTTCCGTATCGACAGGCTGGTGGTCTCTTCCGGGGGGCAGGGCCCGCAGGCCGCGGTGATAGATTACAAGAGCACTTCCTTCGGGGCCGATGAGTACCGGCAGCAGGTCCGTAATTACCTGCGCCTGGCCGCGGGCCGCTATCCCGGTCATTCCGTGAAAGGATACCTGGTGTTCTTCGATACGCTGACCATGGAAGAGGTGGGATGATGCCGCGGGTGCATGCGTTCTCTTTTCAGGAGGATATGATCGCCGCGCTGGCCGCGCACGTGCGAAAAGCCTGCCCGGACAGGGAGGGGGATTTCTCCGATCTGGCCGTGGTGTTCCCGGGCAAACGTCCCGCGCTATTCCTGAGGCAGGCGCTGGCTGCCGGCGTGGGCCGGGTCTTCGTTCCTCCGCGGTGTTTTTCCATCGACGAGTTCGTCGATTATGCGTCGGCCGACGGGGATCCTCCGGCAGTGCTCTCCGATCTGGATGCCTGCCATCTCATTTATACCATCGCGGGGGAATGCGCGCCCAAGGTGCTTCACTCCAGGGAGCGTTTCGCCCAGTTCCTTCCCTGGGCCAGGGAAGTGGTCTCCTTTATCGATCATCTTGATCTCGAGGATGTGCCTTCTTCCGCGCTGCTGAACGTGCAGTCGAAGGCGGATATCGGGTATGACGTTCCGGAGAGCATCAACGCGCTGCTTTCCAGCGTGGTGGCCATTCGCGAGCGTTTCCATGAGCGCCTTGCCCGTCAGCACGCCTGTACGCGGGGATTACGGTATCAATCCGCAGCCCGCGCTGCGCGCATCCGTTCTTTCGACGAATTCAGGGAAATAGTGTTCTGCGGGTTCTTCTATCTGCATAAGAGCGAGCGCGCGCTGGTCAAGGCGTTGTACGAGAAGGACCGGGCAACGCTCTTCTTTCAGGGCAGCCAGTCGCAGTGGAGCTCTCTTGATGAACTGGCCAAGGAGTTCGGCATCACCATCGAACCGGAAGCTTCAGGGGTGTCCCCTTCAGGAGCGTCCCTAAAAGGGACGCTCGCAAAGGGGACACCCCCCCGTGTTACCATCCGGGCGGGGTTCGATATGCATTCGCAGGTGGGGCTGGTGCGCCAGGCACTGGAGGAACACGGGTATTCCGACGCGGTGGTGGTGATGCCTAACCCCGAGGGAGTGATCCCCCTGGTGTCTGAACTCGCCGCTTCCACCGAGGATTTCAACGTCTCCCTGGGGTATCCTTTACGCCGCAGTTCCCTTTTCGCGCTGGTCGATTCCATCGGCCGGGCCCAGTCATCGAGAAGAGAGAGCGCCTATTACGCCAAGGATTACCTGCGGGTGCTTTTTCATCCTCTGGTCAAGAACATCGACTGGGGCGCGGGCGCGGCAGTGACCAGGGTGATGGTGCATACGCTGGAAGAGCTCCTTCAGGGGCAGAGGGAGAGTTCCCTCGGCGGCAGTATCTTCGTAGGTCTGGACGAGGTGGTGCATTGCCGGGAATTGTTCGATGAGACCATGCAGATCGCCAAAGGCATGGGCGCCGAAGTGACGCGGGATGAGCTGGTATCCGCCTTAAGGCAGATGCACCGGGCGTTTTTCAGCGAGTTCGAGTCCGCAGGGGATTTTGCCGGGTTCGCGCAGGGGGTGCAGGGTCTGGTCGACATCCTGGCCGAGCGCAGCCCCCTGACGGGATATGCCCTTAACGCGGCCATGGCCGGCCGTCTGGCAGAGGTGGCCAGGGAATGCAAAAGCGCCCGGTTCGCGGCAGAGCCCTTCCCTTCGGATGAGATGTTCCAGATCCTCAAGGATAAGCTTTCCCATGAGATGGTCAATTTTTCCGGCTCTCCGCTCAAAGGGCTGCAGGTGCTGGGATTGTTCGAGACCCGGCTGCTTTCTTTCGGGACCGTGGTCGTGGCCGACCTGAACGAATCGGTGCTGCCCTCTTTGAAGATCTACGAACCGCTGATCCCCCGGGAGGTCATGATCGGCTTAGGGTTGGACCGCCTGGAAAAGGAGGAGGAGATCCAGCGGTATCTTTTCACCAGGCTTCTCGCGGGATGCCGCAACGCCGTGCTGATCTACGAGGAGAGCCCGGAAAAAGAGAAGAGCCGTTTCCTGGAAGCGCTGATCTGGGAGCGGCAGAAGCAGGAGGGCCGGCTCGAGGTATTCCCCGCGCCCAAAGCCTCCTTCCGGGTCAAGGTGAACCCGTATGCCCCCCGGGTGGAAAAATCCCCCCAGGTCATGGAGCGGCTGGCGGGGATGCGTTACTCCGCGTCCGTGATCAATACGTACCTTTCCTGCCCGCTGCGTTTCTACTTCCAGTATGTGCTCGCGCTCAGGGAGAAGGAGGAATTTCTCGATGAGCCGGAGGCCAGGGACGTGGGCAATTTCATCCATCGTCTTTTTGAGGAGTCCTTCGCCCCCTGCGCCGGATCCGCCCCGCGCCTCGATGCGCGTTTCCGGGAGGCGTTCTGGCAGCGTTTCGAGGACAATTTCCGCGCCGCGTTCGACCGGAAGATGCGCACGGATGCCTTCCTGATGCGGGCGGTGATGCGCCGGGTGCTCGAGCAGTTCCTGGAGTTCGAGTCGCGCCGCCAGGTCAAGGAGGTGGTGTGCCTGGAAAAGGTCCTTATCCGCACCATGCCCTGGGCCGGAAGGCAGCTCTCATGCAAGGCGGTGGTGGACAGGATCGATCGCCTTCCCGACGGGAGCCTGCTCATACTGGATTACAAGACCGGAGGCGCGGATATCATGCCGGTCACGGATGTCTCCCGGCTGGCCGCGCGCGGCACGGACCGCCGGGCGCTGGCCGATACCGTGAAATCCTTCCAGCTGCCTTTTTACCTGATGCTCGTGGAACAGGAACCCATGCTGCGCGCTCCCGGGTATAACGCCTGTCTGTATCATGTCCGGAACGCTCCCGTGCCGATCGGTATCTCCAGCCTCTTTGAGCCTTCTTCCTCCGCGTCGGCGCGGCAGGAGTGCCTGGAGGCGTACCGGAGGGCGCTGGATGCGCTCTTCTCTCAGATACTCGATCCGGGAATACCTTTCGATGCCGATGCATCCGGCCGGCAGTGTACGTTGTGCCCTTACGGCGCGTTGTGCCGTTAAACCGCATTGCCCGCGATTCCCGCCCGCATATTTGTTTTGCGGCGCCGCAGGGAGTGCGATATAATAAGGATAGCCAAGGAGCAGTTATGAGAAGAATACTGTTGGCAGCAGGTGTTGCGATGTGCTTGTGCGGCGCCGTGGTTGCGGTAAGGCCGGCGAATGCCGAGATCGACATGGCGCAGTACGGCCGCGACCTCAGGGAGCTTAAGGACCTGGCGGACGAGATCTCCCGTCCCGTGGACGCCAATTCTCTCAGCTTCGTGCAGTACGATACCTGGTACGGGAAGTTCAAGGAGAAGGCCGAGGCTTTCGAGAAGACCTATATGGCCGAGATGCGGCAGCGGGAGTCCTTCGTGCAGGCGCGCAGCGCCCTGTATGAGCTCTCTTCTGCCCGGGCCTCCTTCAAGCAGGCAGAGGATGCCAAAAAGCAGTACCAGGATTTTATCACTGCCAATGACATCGGATACGCGCATCAGTGGAGGGCGACCGCGGAGAAGAAACGTCAGGCGGCGATCAGCTCCGCCGGGAAGGGCATCGTGTGCTTCCTGGAGGCGTGCCGTTTATATGAGGCGGGTAAATAGCGGTGGCCAAGGTCCTGGTGGTGGATGACGAGAAGGAAGTGGCGGATCTGGTGTGCGTGCGTCTTGCCAAGAGCGGGTATAAACCGGTGGCGGCGTATGACGGCGTCTCCGGGCTGGAAGCCGCACGGAACGGAAAGCCGGACCTGATACTTTTGGATATCATCATGCCGGGTAACGACGGGATATGGCTCCTGCAGAAACTGCGCAGCGATCCGTTGACCGAGAAGGTCCCGGTGATCATGGTGACGGCCAAGGGCCATCTGACGCAGATCGAGCAGGCGCAGCTTCTGGGCGCGACCGACTATTTCATCAAGCCCTTCGTGTGGGAAGAACTATTGCGTTTCATCAGGCGGTATCTTCCCTGATGGCTCCGGCGCGCCGGCAAGGAAATTTCAGGCGGCTGAAGCGGATCTTTGACCGCCTGCACAGCCCCAAAGGGTGTCCCTGGGATAAAGAGCAGACCCACCGCTCCATTCTTCCCGGGCTGCGGGAGGAGACGCGGGAACTGATCCAGGCCGTCGAGTCCGATGATCCGGCGCACATGTGCGAGGAGCTGGGGGACGTGCTTTTGCATGTGATGTTCCATGCGAAGCTGGCGCAAAAGGCGGGCTGGTTCGATATCGAGGATGTCATCGCGGGGCTTAACGCGAAATTGATCCGCCGGCATCCGCATGTCTTCGGCAAGGAAAAAGTCTCGTCGTCGAAGCAGGTGATGCGGAACTGGCAGAAGATCAAGGATCAGGAGAAGGCAGGCAGGCGCACCTTAAGGAGGAAACGTTCATGAAATATCTCATCAGCGATATTCTGTATCTGGCATCACTGGGCTGGTTCGTATATTTTACCCTGCAGGTGCTCAAGAAGCTCGATATCATCATTTCCGAGAACCGTAAGAAGTAAGAGGAGACCGTATACATGAGGAAGATCGCGGCAGTGACGGTGTGGGTGGTGCTTATGATGACTTCTGCGGCCTGGGCGCTCTTCGAGCCCAAGGCGCAGGTGGATAATTCGGCGGGCGGCTCGCAACAGGTTAGGTACTCCGGGCCGAAAGCCAGGATCGCGGTGGCGGATTTCGATATCAAGGCCGCCAAAGCCGGAGGGGAGATCGGCTCGGGCCTGCGGGAGATGCTGGTAACCGCGTTGCTTGACGGGGGGCGTTACTCCGTGCTGGAGCGCCAGGCGCTCAAGGCGGTGATGCAGGAGCAGGAGCTGGCAGCTTCCGGCGCCGGTGCTTCCGGCGGGCCGCAGCGGGGCCAGATCAAGACCGCGGACCTCATCATTACCGCGGCGGTGACGGAGTTCGAGCCGCAGGCCTCGGGCGGAGCCGCGGGTATCGGCGGCGGCGGGGTCGTCGGGCGCGGTATCCTGGGAGGCGCGCTGGGCGGGAAGCTGAACAAGGCGCATATGGCGCTGGATATCCGCATCATCGATTCCTCCACTTCGGAGGTGCTCGCGGCGACCAGGGTGCAGGGGTCGGCCACGGACGTGGCCGGCGCGATCGGGGCCGGATTCCTGGGCCAGTGGGGCTTAGGCGCGGGTCTTTCCGGCTATGCCAACACCCCGATGGAAAAGGCGATCCGGGTGTGTATCATCGAGGCGGTAAGATATATCTCCCAGTCCGTGCCGATGAATTACTATAAATACTGAAGGAGGGCGGCATGGATGCGCAGCGCATACTGATCGTTGACGATGATCCTCAGGTAAGGGGTTTTCTCTCCGACCTGGTGGCCAAGAAGATATCCTCTCGGTGCACGGCGGTCGGAGACGGCTCCGAGGCGCTGAAACTGCTTAAGCAGGAGTCTTTTTCCCTGGTACTGCTGGATATAAAAATGCCGGGATTGAGCGGGATCGACGTGATCAAGGACGTAATGAGGTTTTCACCGGTCACCAAGATCCTGGTGCTTTCCGCGTACGACAGCCAGGATGTGGCGGATGAGGCTATCCGTGCCGGAGCGAGCGACTATATCCTCAAATCGCACTCGCATCAGGAGATAGAGCTCAAGATCAAACGTGCTTTGGGTTCTGGATGATGATGCACCGCGCCGGGCGGGGATAGGGATTCTCGAAGTAATGCGGGATACTGCTGGAAAAGCACACTGCCTCGTCCTTTGAGATCACGAAACGGTCCTTTCCTACCACACAGACGAACTTCCCCCGCAACCCGTACACCCATTTCTGAAAGACCCCTTTTTCCTCGGGATCCTGTTCCAGGGGGGTTTTCCCCGAAGGCTGGAGGGAGAGCCTGATCCCCAGGAAGGGCTGGCGTTCCTTGGTCAGTATCTGGGCCGCCGCTTTTTCGGAGTATACGTACTGGGCGTATTTTTCGCGTTTACGGATCAGGTCGATATCGGTCGAGGGTTCGGCATCGGTTCCTTCCTTGAGGTCGCGCAGGGTAACGCCCAGCCCGGCGCATATCTGCGTCAGGGAGGAGATGCGCGCGTCGCGAAGGCCTTTTTCAATGCGGTAAAGCGTATTATACCGCAGTGCCTTATCGGCAAACACTTCCCGCAGCCTGGCCTCGAGCTGGCGCATCGTAAGCCCTTTTTCCTTGCGGATCTTCCTGATCTTTTCGTGCAGCTTCATATATTAAGTGTACGATATACCGCCAGAAAGTCAATAAATTTCTACTTAAATAGTTCGAAATAAAAGATAATTGGTTGTTATTATGCGCATAAAAACCGTTATTTTCCAACAAAGAAGATCAATTATCTACCATTACCGCTACTATTTGTTAATGAATAATCTATAAACAGAACGGATGTTTATCCGGTATGGATGCGCCGTGTTCCTGAAAGGCGGCAGCCGGAGGGGAAAAAAATCCTTGCACTCGGCCCTGATTGTGGTATACTCCAGATAACTATATAGGAAAGAAGGAAGCAGGGTTCGCAAAGAACGTAGGGCAAGCAACACCCTCCTTTGAAGTATTCTGCGGCGCTCGATATTCCTCCCGAATGGCCGGTTCCCCGGCCGTGTGACAGTCCCGGGACTTCCTATTGTGTTGTTGACGAGGTTGCGTTTTTTTCGTATAATGAAATGAACTTGTAACTGAAAAGGGGGTGAATACGTTGGCTCTGGTAAAGGAAAAGAAAACCAAGATCATCAGCGATCACAAGGTCCATGCAAAGGACACCGGCTCTGCGGAAGTGCAGATCGCGCTTCTGACGGAACGGATCAATAACCTCAGCGAGCATTTCAAAGGCCATAATAAAGACCATAACTCCCGCCGCGGGCTCTTAAGCCTCGTAGGGAAACGTCGCCGGCTCTTGAATTACCTCAAGAAGAAGGACCTCAAGAAATACGAGGGGATTCTTGAGAAGCTCAGTTTAAGAAAGTAAGCGTGGACGTTCCCCGCTTCAGGCAGTCACACTAAAACTAAGGAATGTTTTGATGAATACTAAGTTCGGCAGAAATGAATTACATATTGATACCGGCAAGGTCGCCAAGCAGGCTAACGGTTCGGTAATGGTGCAGTACGGCGGCACGGTGGTGCTGGTCACCGCCTGTTTGTCGAAGAAGGTGCGGGAGGGGCAGGATTTCTTCCCGCTTACCGTCGAGTACCAGGAGAAGACCTATGCTGCAGGCCGCATCCCGGGCGGGTTCTTCAAACGCGAAGGAAAGCCCTCCGAGAGCGAAGTGTTGACGGCCCGTCTTATCGACCGGCCCATCAGGCCTTTGTTCCCCGCGGGCTTCCTTAACGAGGTCCAGATCGTCGCGGTGGTGCTTTCCAGCGACGGGGAGAATGATCCGGATGTGCTGGCCGTGACCGGCGCTTCTGCCGCGCTTTCGATTTCGGACATCCCGTTCCAGGGGCCTTTGGCCTGCTGCCGGGTGGCCCGAGTGAACAATGAATTCGTCCTCAATCCGACCTATGCCGAAATCGAGCAGTCGGAATTGGAGGTTGTCATTGCGGCGAACGAGAACGGCGTGATGATGCTGGAGTCCAAGTGCAAGGAGATCTCGGAAGAGCTCTACGTGCAGGCGGTCAAGTTCGGCGTCGATGCGCTGCAGGACCTTTTGCGTTTTCAGCACGAGCTGGTCAAGGCGTTCGGGAAGCCCAAGGTGAAAGGCGACGTCAAGCATGTCGACGAGGCGCTTTCCCGGCAGGTCGAGGCGGCGGCTTCCGAGAAGCTTAAGGCGATCTATACCTTAGGGAAGAAGGAATCCCGCGAGGATCAGGTCGATCTTCTGGCCAAGGAGCTGGAATCCCAGTTCGTCAGCGAGACGGTCACCCCCGGCATGGTGAAATCCGCGCTGGTGGAGGTCGAGAAGAATCAGGTAAGGCGCATGATCGCCGAAGAGGGCAAGCGGGTGGACGGCCGGTCCTTTACCGAGATCCGTCCCATCACCTGCGAGGTGTCCTTTCTGCCCCGCACCCACGGGTCGGGCCTTTTCACCCGCGGGCAGACCCAGAGCCTTTGCGTCACCACGCTGGGTACCGGTGACGACGAGCAGCTGGTCGAAGCGCTGGAAGGCGAGCGGCACAAGACCTTCATGCTGCACTACAATTTCCCTCCTTTCTCCGTGGGCGAGACCGGGCCGATGCGCGGCGCGGGGCGCCGGGAGATCGGGCACGGTGCGCTGGCGGAGAAATCCCTGGTCACCGTGATGCCGCAGAAGGAGCAGTTCCCTTATACGGTCCGCGTGGTTTCCGAGATCCTGGAATCCAACGGTTCTTCCAGCATGGCCACGGTGTGCGCGACATCCCTTTCGTTGATGGATGCCGGCGTGCCGATCAAAGAGCCGGTTTCCGGTATCGCGATGGGGCTGGTCAAGGAAGGGTCCAAGGAGATCGTGTTGACCGATATCGCCGGAGTGGAGGATCATTTCGGGGATATGGATTTCAAAGTTGCTGGCACCAAGAACGGGATGACCGCGGTGCAGCTCGACCTGAAGATCAACGGGATATCCCTCGATCTTCTGGCCCGCTGCCTGGCGCAGTCCCGCGACGGACGCCATTTCATACTCGGCAAGATGAACGAAGCGCTTGCCGCGCCGCGGCCCGAGCTTTCGGCGTTCGCGCCCCGTATGGAAGTGCTCAAGATCAACACCGAGAAGATCGGCGGATTGATCGGGCCCGGAGGCAAGACCATCAAGAAGATCATCGCCGCGACCGGCGCCGGGATCGATATCCAGGATGACGGCACGGTCTACGTGTCCCATACCGATTCCGCCAAGTCCGCGGAAGCCATCCAGATGATCAAGGCCCTGACCGAAGAGGTCGAGGTGGGTAAGGTCTATCCGGCCAAGGTAAAGCGTATCATGAACTTCGGTGCGTTCTGCGAGATCGCGCCGGGCAAGGAAGGCCTGGTGCACGTTTCCGAACTTTCCCACACCTACGTCAAGGACGTGGAGAGCGTGGTCAAGATCGGCGACGAGTTCAAGGTCAAGGTCATCGGCGTCGACGAGCTGGGTCGTATCAACTTAAGCAAGAAAGCGACCGAAGAGCGGCCGGCCAATCTTCCTCCCGAGGATGAAAAGCCGAGAGAGCGGGGAGACCGCGATAACCGGGACCGGGACAGAGGCAGGGGCCGGGGAAGATAGTGTGCCGCGCGTCGCGCGCAACGCATGAATGCTAAACGCCTAAACGAGATCAAAGGGGTGGTGTTGATCGCCGCCGGCCTGATAGTGCTGGCGAGCCTGATCTCCTTCAACCCCTTTGATCTTTCTTTTTATACTTCCGACCCGAACGTACCTCCCAGGAACTGGATCCGGGGATTCGGCGCATATCTTGCCGGAGCGCTCCTGTTCCTTTTCGGCTGGGCAGCGTACGTGATCCCCGCGTTCATGCTTTATCTGGGGGTGCGTCTTTTCCGCCAGGAGATCCCCGATATCCGCCCGGCCCGCATGATCGGCCTGGGGGTGTGCATCGTCTCCTTGAGCTGCCTGGCGGGGATGCTGCAGCCTCTCAACAAGGCGCTGCAATTCTCCTACGGCGGGTATATGGGGTTTGCCGTTTCCTCCTTCGTCATCAATTATTTCGGAAGGCTGGGGGCAGGGATACTCTTCTCGACGTTGCTGATCCTTTCCTTCGCCCTGGTCACCGAAGTGCTTATTTCCTCCCTGGTGTTCTCCCTGATCGAGAAATGCAAAGAATCCGGGTTCCCGTGGTGCAAGGGGACTTTCCGGATCCCTTTGCCGCTTCCCAAACCCGGATCATCCCAGAAGAAGCCTGCGGTCAAGCCCGTGAAGCCTGGCCGTATCCCGGCTGATGAGCCGGCGCCGCTGCCGTTCAAGGCGGCAGAGCCTTCGAAGCCGAAGATCCTGATGCCGGCGATGGCGCAGAAAGCCGAGGTCCGGGACCCGAAGCCGAAAGCTGCCGCCGCGCAGATGCAGGCCGGTGAATATCAGCTTCCTTCCCTTGACCTGTTGGATACCCCTCCGGCGTTCGACCAGAAGCAGATGCTCGATGATCTCGAGGGAAATGCCCGCACCCTGGAAGAGACCATGAGCGATTTCGGCATCGAGGTCAAGGTGACGGATATCATGCCCGGCCCGGTCATCACCCGTTATGAACTCGAGCCCGCGCCCGGCGTGAAACTTAACCGGATCGTGGCGCTGGAGGATGATATCGCCCTGGCATTGAAGGCCCCTTCCATCAGGATCCTGGCGCCGATCCCGGGCAAAGCCCGGGTGGGGGTGGAGATCCCCAATAAAAAAGCCAGTATGGTGTATCTTAAGGATGTGCTGGCGACCAAGGATTTCCAGGAGGCGAAGGCGAGTCTGATGCTGGCTCTGGGTAAGGATATCGCCGGCGTGCCGGTGATGGCTGACTTAAGCGGTATGCCGCATATGCTTATCGCCGGGACGACGGGTTCGGGGAAAACGGTGTGCGTCAACACCCTGATCGTTTCCCTGCTGATGAAGTATCCTCCGCAGGACCTTAAATTCGTCATGGTCGATCCGAAAATGGTGGAGCTGGCCCCGTATAACGGTTTGCCGCATCTGCTCTGTCCGGTGGTCACCGACGCGAAAAAAGCTTCCGTGGCCCTGGCCTGGGTCGTTTCGGAAATGGAGGAGCGTTATCAGCGCCTCTCCGAGGCCGGCGCGCGCAACATCGCCGCGTACAACGAAAAACGCAAAGATTCAAAAATGCCCTACATCGTGGTGATCATCGACGAGATGGCGGATCTGATGATCGTGGCCCGCGACCAGATCGAAGGCGCGATCACCCGCCTGGCGCAGTTGTCCCGCGCCGTGGGTATTCACCTGGTGATGGCGACCCAGCGTCCTTCCGTGGACGTGGTCACCGGCGTCATCAAGGCGAATTTCCCGGCGCGTATCTCCTTCAAGGTGGCTTCCAAGGTCGATTCCCGTACCGTGCTCGACGGAAACGGCGCGGACAAGCTGCTGGGACGCGGGGATATGCTTTTCCTTAAACCCGGAGAGGAGCATCTTACCCGGGCCCAGGGAGCGCTGGTCAAGGACCAGGAGATAGAGCGGATCGTCGATTTCATCAAGAAGCAGGCGGAGCCGGTGTACAACGAAGAGATACTGAACGAGCAGCAGCGTGCGGCTGCCGGCATCAGCGGCGAGAAGGACGAGATGTTCGATGAGGGGGTGAGGGTGGTCATGGAGACCGGCCAGGCCTCGGTGTCGATCATCCAGCGCCGCCTGCGGTTAGGGTATACCCGCGCCGCCCGGCTTATCGATATGATGGAGTCGGAGGGGTTGGTCGGTCCATTCGAAGGCAGCAAGCCGCGCCGGATCACGGTTGACCGCGAGGCATGGCTGCGGGAACACATGTCCATGAAGCCGCAGGTGCAGCAGGAGGGCGTGTAACATATGGAATCGCAGGGTGCTCGTTTAAAGCAGGTGCGTTTGGAGAAGGGCTTGAGCCTGGATGAGGTGCACGAGAAGACCAAGATCCATCCTTCGGTGCTCAAGGCGATCGAAGAGGAGAATCTGGCGAACCTGAACCCGGTCTACATGAAAGGGTTCCTTAAATTGTACTGTAAGTTCCTGGGAGTGGACCCGGCGGAGGTGATCCCCAACTATTCCGAACCTCGTCCGACGGTGCGTCTGGGCAGGTCGGGGGTCGAGGTGCCGGTATCCAAGGCCGAGTCCTCTTCCGCGGGGGTGTCCCTCAAGGGTCCGGCCAAGCCGCTGCCGTGGAAACTGATCGGCGTGGTCTTTGCGGTGATCGCCGGGATATTCCTGCTGGTGCAGTTCGCTTTGTTCCTGGGGCAGCGCCGGCAGGTGATGTCCTCGCGGCCGAAGGCGTCTTCTCCGGCGGCGTTGCGGGAGAAGAAGGCGGTCTCCGCCCTTCCCGTGAAGAAGGAAAAAGCCGCGTCGCAGGAATCGGCCGTCAAGGCCGCCGCACAGGAAGAGAAGCCGGCGGCGATGGTGCGGGTGACGGTGCGGGCCAAACAGGATTGTTATGTGCAGGTGAAGAACGACGGGCAGGCGGTGTTCCAGGGGATATTGAAGCGCGGGCGTTTCGAATCCTGGTCGGCGAAGGAGAAGCTCGAGCTGGTGCTGGGTAACGCCAATGCGGTCAGTCTTGAGGTCAACGGCCGCGCGATCCCGCCTTTCGGGGGGCGTTCCTCCGGCCGCAAGAACGTGGTGATCACCAAAGAGGGCGTGACCGTTCTTTAGCATATGGGCATGAAGCGGGCGGGTATTTTGAGTCTGGGCTGCCCGCGGAATCTGGTGGATTCCGAGCATCTGGCAGCGGACCTGCGTCAAAAAGGGTACCGTATCAGCGAGGTCTCGCACGCGGATATCGCCCTGATCAACACCTGCGCCTTCATCGAGGATGCCAAGAAGGAGTCCATCGAGGCCATCCTTTCCGCGATCGAGCTGAAGAAGCAGGGCAAGCTCAAGAAAGTGCTGGTCGCGGGGTGCCTGGCGCAGCGGTACGGCCGCCAGCTTGCCAAAGAGTTCCCGGAAGTGGACGCCTTCATCGGAAAACTTCCCCTGGCCGGCAAGGGCCAGGAGAGGGAAGCGCTCACCCCGTCGCATTACGCGTATCTCAAGATCTCCGAGGGGTGCGTGCACCGGTGCAGTTTCTGCGCGATCCCCAGGATCAAGGGGGCGTATGAGAGCCTGCGATTGCCGAAGCTGCTGGGCCGGGCTAAAGAACTTGATGCCGCAGGGGTCAAAGAACTGGTGGTGATCGGCCAGGATATCAGCGGCTGGGGGCTTGACCTTTTCCGGCAGCGGCGTTTGCCGTGGATGCTTTCCCGGCTGCTCAAGGCCTCTCCCCGGGTGCAGTGGTTTCGGCTGCTGTATCTGTATCCGCATCCGGTGATCAGGGACCTGCTCAAGCTGATGCAGGACGAGCCGCGCATCTGCCGTTACATCGATATTCCCGTGCAGCATGTAAGCGAGAGGATACTGCGGGCGATGCGGCGGGGGGTCACGGCAGTACAGGTGCGCCGTCTTATCGATATGGTGCGCCGGGAGCTTCCCGACGCGGCGCTGCGTACTTCCGTGATCGTGGGCTTCCCTTCCGAGACCCGGAAGGAGTTCTCCGAGCTGCTGCAGTTCATGCGGGATACCCGTTTCGAGCGCCTGGGAGCGTTCATCTATTCCCGCGAAGAGGGTACTGCGGCCTTCGCGCTGCCCGGCCAGGTGGGACAGGCGGAAAAGCAGCGGCGGTTCGATGCCGTGATGCAGCTGCAGCAGGAGATCGCCACGGAAGTGAACGCCGGTTTTATGGGGAAGGTGTGCCGGGTGCTGATCGACGAAAAAAAAGGCCGGGAGTACCTCGGCCGCACCCAGTACGATGCGCCGGAGGTCGACGGCATGGTCTATGTCCGTGGCGCCCGCGCGCTGGCCCCCGGGGACATGATCGATGTGCGTATCACCGATACGCTGGAATATGACTTAGTCGGAGAAGCGCTAGAAAGGACACAAAATTGAATATCGCCAATAAGCTGACCATGCTGCGGATCGTCTTGACCTTCGTATTCATGTTCTTCCTTTTCGGGGACGGGTTCGCTCCCAAGGTGACCAGCCTGGTGGTCTTCGCCCTGGCCGCGCTCTCGGATTATTTTGACGGGCGCATCGCACAGAAAAGGAACATGATCACCGATTTCGGCAAACTGATGGACCCTATCGCCGACAAGATCCTGGTGCTGGCGGCGTTCGCCGCGTTCGTGCAGATGCAGCTCATCGATGCCTGGATGTTCGTGATCATCATCTTCCGCGAGATCCTCATCACTTCCCTGCGTCTCTTCGCCCTGAACAAGGGCAAGGTCCTGGCGGCGGCCAAGGCCGGCAAGCATAAGACCTTTTCCCAGATGATCGTGATCTTCCTCATCCTCGGGTTCATCGTCTTCAAGGAGACCATGCTGGCGTTCTTCACCTGGAACCCCGACTGGGAGAAGTTCTTCACCCAGGGTATTTTCTTCATGATGACGGTGACCGTCGCCCTGACCCTTTACTCCGGGCTTTCCTACCTCTGGCAGAACCGCAAGGTGATCGCCAAGCTTTAATGAAGAAATTCCTGGTGGCTGCGGCATCCACGGTATGCGGGGTGGGGTTGCTGCCTTTGATCCCCGGCACCTTCGGAAGCTTGGCCGGTCTGGGCGTGTATTTTCTGCTCAAGGATTCTCCGCTGGCGCTGGCCGCGGCGGTGCTGGGAGTGTTGGCCGCGGGGTTCCTGACCGCAGGCAGGGCGGAAGAAATGTTCGGCCGTAAAGATCCCGGGTGTGTGGTGATCGACGAGGTCGCCGGGATGCTGATTACCTTGAGTTTCCTGCCGTATTCCCCCAGGATCGTATTTTTAGGGTTCGTGCTCTTCCGGCTCCTGGATACCGCCAAGCCGTACCCGGCATTCAGGCTGCAGCGTATGCATGGAAGCTTCGGGATCATGATCGACGATGTCGTGGCGGGCGTGTATGCCAATCTGGTGCTTCAGGTCGTGGTAAGGCTGACCTCTTTGAGCGGGGTATAAAGCGGCCCCTGGGGGGTGAGCGTGCTTTTGAAAAGCGCCAGAGGGCCGGCAGGCCAGGTGACCTCATGCGGCAGGGGTTCTTCGCGCATTTTTTCGAGTATTTGGGTGATGCGGAACAACCTCTCCGGAGTGCGTATCCTGCCGAGTGTCAAATGCGAGGTGAAGGGCCGCTCCTCTTTCGGGATCCCCTCCCGCTGCGTCATTTCCTCGATCGATCCGGCTAATCTTTCCGTCTCTGCCGCGCCACGTTCGATACCCATCCAGATGACTTTCGGTTTCGCGATGCTGGGAAAAGCCCCCGGCGCTCCCAGCGAGAGGGTGTAGGAGGGCGTTGCCAAAGCGATCGACTCCAGCTCTTTTTGCATGCGCAGCGACGACTCTTCGGATATCTCTCCCAGGAACTTGAGGGTGAGGTGGATCTGGGGAGGCTTGACCCAGCTTATCCCGCAGCCGCTTTCCCGCAGTATTTTCTGCACCGCCGCCAGGTAGGATTGTACTTCCGCGGGAAGTTCCAACGCAATGAACGCTCTCATCTATCCCTTTTCCTCGTTGCCGTCAGTTGCTGGGACAGGAGCGCCAGCGCTTCCTTTGCCGCGCGGGCCCTGATCATCTGCCGGCTGCCGCGCAGTGATAGTTTTTTCGCCATGGCACCTTTGGCGTCGGCCAGCGCGATATACACCGTGCCGACCGGTTTACGGGAGGTGCCGCCGGAGGGCCCGGCAATGCCGGTGGTGCCGATACCGATATCCGCGCCGGCGAGCCTGCGGATCCTCCGCGCCATGGCCACCGCCGCGTCCTTGGATACCGCGCCCTTTTCCCTGATCAGCGCCCCGGGGATCCCCAGCACGCGCGTCTTGGCGCTGTTGGCATACGCGGTCACGCCCAGCAGGAAATATGCGGAGCTTCCCGGAGGATCGGTGAGCATTTTGGAGAGCAGTCCTCCGGTACAGGATTCGGCAACGGCTACGGTGATCTTCCGGCCGATGAGCATGCGGCGTATGGATCCGGGGTCAGCAGACATACAGATAGTATATCGTAAACTTGACAGAGATAAAAGGGGATGTTATCATACCTGCGAATTAGACAACGGGGAGGTCGTGATTTCGGCCTGAGAGTTCCGCGCGCCAAGCGGATTACCCGAGAAACCTGATCTGGATAATGCCAGCGGAGGGAAGGATGAATGCCTGTAAGGGTACGCCTGTCATGAGCGCCGCTATGACGGGCTTTTTCTTTTTCCGCCGGTATGATCCGTACATGGCCTGCGGGCCGGAGGAGGGAACATGGTATTGGATGAGGTGGTCATTTCCAAAGCGATAGTCGAATCCTATCAGAAGAAGTTCGTCGAACATCTGGATGTCGACGTGGCGATCGTGGGGGGAGGCCCTGCCGGGCTGGTGTGCGGATACTTTCTCGCCAAAGCCGGCCGCAAGGTGGTGCTCTACGAGCGCAAGCTTTCCATCGGAGGAGGGATGTGGGGCGGCGGGATGATGTTCAACGAGATCGTGGTGCAGGACGAGGCCAGGGCGCTGCTGCAGGAGCTGGGGGTTAAGGTGCGGCAGTATGCGCCGGGGTACCACCTCGCCGATTCGGTCGAGTCGGTCTCGACGATATGTTCCCGCGCCGTGCAGGCGGGTTTGAAGGTGTTTAACCTCATCAGTGTCGAAGACGTGATGGTGCGGGGCAGGAGGGTGTGCGGCCTGGTGCTTAATTGGACCGCGGTGGAGACGGCCGGCCTTCACGTCGACCCGATCACCATGCGCGCAAAGTACGTGGTGGATGCGACCGGGCACCCCGCAGAGATCGCCCGACTCATTGAGCGCAAGTCCGGGATACCCCTGAAGACTTCCACGGGAAAGACCATGGGGGAGGGGTCGATGCATGCGCACGCGGGAGAGCGAACGATCGTGACGCACTCCAGGCAGATATGCCAGGGCGTATATGCCTGCGGCATGTGCGCGAATGCGGTGTTCGGCGGACCGCGGATGGGGCCTGTCTTCGGGGGTATGCTGCTGGCAGGCAGGAAGGTGGCATTGGAGCTCATCTCTAAAACAAAATAAGCAAAAAAAACTTGACAAAAATGATAGTTGTGTTAAACTCTACTATGTCGATAGGGATTATAGTAATTATAGGAGAACAATTGCATGAAGATAACGTATAAAGGTGATTACGCTTTAAAGGCCCTGCTGGAGCTGGCCTTACATTACGAGACAGGCGTAGTTACCATCAATGAACTGGCAAAGGGCGCTGATATGCCCATTAAATTCCTGGAGCAGGTTTTGCTGGAGCTTAAGAAAGGCGGGTTTGTCGAGAGCCGCCGGGGTAAGGAAGGCGGGTATCTGTTAGCAAAGCCCCCTTCACAGATACGGCTGGGGGAGGTGGTCCGTTTCATAGACGGATCGACCAAGCCCATCGCCTGCACGGATAAGGACTACATGGGTTGCTCCTATACCTATAATTGTGTCTTCCGTGAAGTGTGGTGTCAGGTGGATCAGGCGATATCAGGGATAATCGACAATATAACCTTTGAGGATCTAGCGAAGAGAGTGGGTAGCCGCCAGGAGGTGCTGGCGTACTCAATATAAATATGGAAATAGCCAAAACCAATATCACGAATGATGAAGGATTGCATTTGCGAAAAGCCGCGCAGGTGGTCAAATGCGCCAGGAAGTTCAAATCCAAGATCGTGCTTTGCCATGAATGCAAGTTCGCCGACAGCTGCTCGATCGTGGATGTGCTGACTCTGGGGGCGGCGGCGAAGGCGGAAGTGGCGGTGATCGCCAACGGCCCGGACGAGAAGGAAGCGGTCAGAACTATCGTAGAGATATTTTCCGAGGGAAGCGGCATCTAATCAAGGAGACATACCATGAGCAAGATCGACGCACAGTTGAAGATCGAAACGCTGGCATTGCACGGGGGGCAGGAGCCCGATCCTACCACCGGTTCCCGGGCGGTGCCCATTTATCAGACGACTTCGTACCAGTTCAAGAGCACGGAGCATGCGGCCAATCTCTTCGGCCTCAAGGAGTTCGGCAATATCTATACGCGCCTGATGAATCCGACGACCGACGTTTTCGAGAAGCGCATCGCCCTCCTCGACGGAGGCGTGGGTGCGCTGGCAGTGGCCAGCGGTTCTTCCGCGATCACCCTGGCGCTTTTGAACATCGCCCAGGCGGGGGATGAGATCGTCTCCGCGGATAACCTCTACGGCGGGACCTATAACCTGTTCCATTACACCTTCCCTCGCTTAGGGATCAAGGTCAATTTCGTCAAGTCCAACGACCTGGAGGGGATACAGAAGGCGATCACTTCCCGGACCAGGGCGGTGTACGCGGAATCCGTCGGCAACCCCAAGCTCGACGTGGCTGACGTTGCCGCGATCGCCAATGTCGCGCATAAGAACGGCATACCGCTGGTGATCGATAATACCGCGGTGCCGTATCTGCTGCGTCCCATCGACCACGGCGCGGATATCGTGGTCTACTCCGCCACCAAGTTCATCGGCGGGCACGGCACTTCTCTCGGAGGGGTGATCGTGGATTCCGGGAAATTCGACTGGACCAACGGACGCTTCCCTCTGATCGCGGGGCCGGATGCGAGCTATCACGGGATCGATTTCGTGGAAGCCTTAAAGCCGTTGGGCAATATCGCCTACATCATCAAGGCCCGGGTGACCCTGTTGCGCGACCTGGGACCGGCGGTGTCGCCCTTCAATTCCTTCCTGTTCCTGCAGGGGCTGGAAACCCTGCATCTGAGGATGCCGCGGCATTCGGAAAACGCCCTGGCGGTGGCGCAGTACCTTAAAAAGCATCCCAAGGTCAGCTGGGTGAATTATCCCGGGCTGCCGGATTCCCCGGAGAAGGAGCGGACGCAGAAGTACCTGAAAAAAGGAGCGGGCGCGATCCTGGGGTTCGGGATCAAGGGCGGGCTGGAAGCGGGCAGGAAATTCATCGATTCCCTGCAGCTTATCTCCCATCTGGCGAACATCGGGGATGCCAAGAGCCTGGCGATACATCCGGCCACCACTACGCACCAGCAGCTTTCCGAATCCGAGCAGCTGGCGACTGGCGTGACCCCGGATTTCATCAGGCTTTCCATCGGGTTGGAGCATATCGACGATATCGTGGCGGACATCGCGCACGCATTAGAAAGGTAGGGGAGTGCCATGGCTAAAATATACGAGGATATCACTAAAACGGTAGGCAATACTCCGTTGGTGCGTTTGAACCGGGTAGGCAAAGAGACGGGCGCGACCATTCTGGCCAAGCTCGAGTATTTCAATCCGCTTTCCAGCGTCAAGGACCGCATCGGCGTGGCGATGATCGAGGATGCGGAGAAGCGGGGGATCCTGAAGAAGGACTCGGTGATCATCGAGCCGACCAGCGGGAATACCGGCATTGCCCTGGCGTTCGTGGCCGCGGCCAAAGGGTACCGGCTCATTCTGACCATGCCGGATACCATGAGCATGGAGCGCCGGCAGCTGCTGCGCATCCTGGGCGCGGAGCTGGTGCTGACCGAAGGCCCCAAGGGCATGCGGGGCGCGGTGGAGAAAGCGGAGGAGCTGGCCAAGGTCACCCCGAATAGTTTCGTGCCGCAGCAGTTCAACAACCCGGCCAATCCGGAGATACACCGCAGGACCACGGCGGAGGAGATCTGGAGGGATACGGACGGAGCGGTGGATATCTTCATCGCGGGGGTCGGTACCGGAGGCACGATCACGGGAGTAGGCGAGGTGCTTAAAGGCCGCAAGCCTTCGGTGAAGGTCATCGGGTTGGAGCCGGCGGATTCCCCGGTGCTTTCCGGAGGCAAGCCCGGGCCGCACAAGATACAGGGCATCGGCGCGGGGTTCGTGCCGGGGATACTCAACCGGGGGGTGATCGACGAGATCATTACCGTGAAGCATGAGGATTCGGGGGTGATCGCCCGCCGCCTGGCAAAAGAGGAGGGGATCTTCGCCGGGATTTCCAGCGGCGCGGCGGTATGGGCGGCGATCGAAGTCGCGAAACGGCCGGAGTCGAAAGGCAAAACCATTGTCACGGTGCTTCCCAGCACGGGCGAGCGTTACCTTTCCACTTGGCTATATCAGGAGTTTGTGGGATAATACACCACTATGGATACCAAGGGTAGTGTCGGGATCGTAGAGACGAAGACGTTCACCTTCGGCAGTACGGCGCATCCGTTCGTGCTGGAAAGCGGGGAGCGGCTGGGGCAGGTATGCCTGGCCTACGAGACGTACGGGTCCCTTAACCGAGAGAAGTCGAATGCCGTGCTGGTGCTCCATGCCTTGTCCGGCGACGCGCACGCGGCAGGATTCCATCAGGGGGATGCCAAGCCCGGATGGTGGGACGATCTGATCGGCCCGGGAAAGGGCCTGGATACCGACCGGTATTTTGTCATCTGCGCGAACGTGCTGGGAGGGTGCAAAGGTTCCACCGGGCCTTCCAGCGTGAATCCCGCGACGGGTCTTCCGTACGCGCTGGATTTCCCCCTGATATCCGTCGGGGATATGGTGCGCGCGCAAAAAGAGCTGATCGATTCATTCGGTATAGATACGTTGCTTTGTGTAGTAGGCGGCTCAATGGGCGGGATGCAGGTGCTGGAGTGGATGTCCCTTTTTCCCCGGCGGCTGCGCACCGCGGTGCCGATCGCCACGGCGCTGAGGCATTCGCCGCAGCAGATCGCTTTCAACGAGGTGGCGCGCCAGGCGATCATGGCCGACCCGCATTGGAAGGAAGGCCGGTATTACGAAGGGACGCCGCCGGCCAAGGGCTTGGCCGTGGCCAGGATGATCGGCCACATCACCTACATGAGCGACGTTTCGATGGAGGAGAAGTTCGGCCGGGTGCGGTTGAACGACAGGAACCCTTTCAAGTTCACCGCCGATTTCGAGGTGGAAGGGTATTTGCGTTACCGCGGCGACAGTTTCGTGCGCCGCTTCGACGCGAACTCTTTCCTGTATATCACCAAGGCGATGGATAACTTCGATGTGACGCGCGGCCGGCCTCTGGCAGAGGTGTTCCCCGGGCTTTCGGCGAAAGTGCTGGTGCTGGCGTTCAAGTCGGACTGGCTGTATCCGGCGTACCAGTCCAAGGAGATCATCCGGGCGTGCAAAGTGGCGGGGGTGGAGGTGAGTTTCTGCGAGATCGATTCCACCTACGGCCATGACGCGTTCCTGCTGGAGACCGAGGAAGAGACGCATCTGTTGACGCATTTTCTGCGTAAAGTGTATCAGGAAGGCGGGAGATGATCCGGTGAAAGAAGCGGCGGGCGGGGTGCGTTTTGACCATCAGGTGATCATGGGGCTGGTCCCGGCAAAGTCGACCGTGCTGGATCTGGGGTGCGGCAGCGGGGACCTTCTCCATCTGCTGGTTTCCCGGCGCCAGTGCAAGGGGCACGGGATCGAGATCGACGAGCGGGAGATCTATCAGTGCGTGGCCAAGGGGCTCAACGTGCTGCACGGGGACATCGATTCCGGACTTTCCGATTATTCGGACCAGTCCTTCGATTACGTGATCCTCAACCAGAGCCTGCAGCAGGTGCAGCATTTCGACCGGGTGTTCCTGGATGCGCTGCGGGTGGGCAGGAACGTAGTGGTGGGGTTCCCGAACTTCGCCCATCTGCGGTCCCGTTGCCAGCTTTTTTTCAAGGGGCGGGCGCCGATGACCGGTCCGTTGCCCTTCAGCTGGAACGAGAGCCCGAACATCCGGTTCTTAAGCATTTACGATTTCGAGGATTATTGCCGGGCCAAGAAGGTCCGCGTGCTGGAGCGTAAATACCTGGGCAAGGACAGGGAGGTGCACCTGCTGCCCAACCTGCGGGCCCAGACCGGGATTTTCGTGCTTTCGCACTAAAGGCCAGAAAGGAAAAGACTATGCCATACGTGAATCTGAAGGTGGTGGGAAAGTTGACGAAGGAGCAGAAGGCGCAGATCGCAAAGGAGTTCTCCGATACTTTGCTTAAGGTCGCGCACAAGCCCAAGGAGGCCACATACCTGGTGATCGAAGAGGTGGCCGGGGAGAA
>CAZAPM010000004.1:0-30183 GCA_964487475.1 uncultured Planctomycetales bacterium | reverse complement strand
AAAGTGTACAATCTCTGCTGTCCGGGGTGCGTTGCGGAGTTCAAGAAGGACCCCGCCCGCTTCATCAAGAAGCTGGAGGATCCTGCAGTGAATGGTGCGCACGCCCACTGATCGTACGCCGCGGGAGGGTTGACAACCCGCCTGCGGCCTGTTATACTTACATAATCTTCGGGGCAAGGTGAAATTCCTGACCGGCGGTTCAGCCCGCGAGCGTCCCTTACGGGTCGCAGATCCGGCGTGATTCCGGAGCCGATGGTTTCGCAGAAAGCGAAACACCGGCCTATCCTTTTAGGCCGGGTGTGACGCGGAAGGCGGAGAGAGTCCAGATACGAGAAGAGTAAAACGGTTCATTCTAACCCCGAAGGTCTATCCCTTCGGGGTTTTTTTTGGAGAAAGCATATGTTCAGTACCATCCCTGAGATACTTGAAGACCTGAAAAAAGGCCGCATGGTCGTGGTGGTCGACGACGAGGAGCGGGAGAACGAAGGCGATCTGGTGATGGCGGCATCCTTCGCCCGTCCGGAGCATATCAACTTCATGGCTAAATTCGGCCGCGGCCTGGTGTGCGTGCCCATGGAGGAGGAGCGTTTAAAGTCCCTCGAGCTCGATCCGATGCTCTACGGACGCACGCATTCCACGGGCAAGGACCCTTTTTCCACGGCCTGGATGATCTCGGTGGACGCGTCCAAGGGCGTGACTACGGGGATCTCCGCCTTCGACCGGGCGCACACCATCGGCGTGCTGATCGATCCGCGTTCCCGGCCCGAGGACCTGGTCCGGCCGGGGCACGTGTTCCCGCTGCGGGCGGTCAAGGGAGGGGTGCTGGTGCGGGCAGGCCATACCGAAGCTTCCGTCGACCTGGCCAAGCTCTCGGGACTGTATCCTGCCGGGGTCATCTGCGAGATCATGAACGACGACGGGACCATGGCGCGGTTCCCGCAGCTGGTGGAGTTCGCCAAGAAGCACGCCCTCAAGATGTGTTCCATCGCCGCGCTGATCGAGTACCGGCGCCGCGCCGAGAAACTGATCGAACGGGCTTCCGAAGCCACGCTGCCCACGGTATCCGGCACGTACCGGATGATCCTCTACCGCGATCTGCTCTCCGGTCAGGTGCACACCGCGCTGGTGATGGGGGATGTTTCCGGGCCGGACGCGGTGCTGGTGCGCGTGCACTCCGAATGCCTGACCGGGGACGTGTTCGGTTCGCTGCGCTGCGATTGCGGGGCGCAGCTTAAAAAAGCCATGGAGCTTATCGATAAAGAGAAGCGGGGAGTGGTGCTGTATATGAAGCAGGAGGGCCGGGGGATCGGCCTGGCGGCCAAGATACAGGCGTACGACCTGCAGGATAAGGGCATGGATACGGTGGAGGCGAACGAAGCGCTGGGGTACAAGCCCGACCTGCGCGATTACGGGATCGGCGCGCAGATCCTCGCGGACTTAGGCATCCGCAATATCCGGCTCCTGACCAACAACCCGAGGAAGATCGTAGGCTTGCAGGGGCACGGGTTGAAGGTCACCGAAAGGGTGCCGCTGGAAGTGGCGCCGCACGAATTGAATTACAAGTATCTCAAGACGAAGAAGGAAAAGCTGGGGCATAACCTGAAAATCTAGGGGGTGGGAGATGGCAAAGGTGATCGAGGGTAATTTCATAGCAAAAGGGAAAAAATTCGGGATCGTGGCTTCCCGTTTCAACGATTTCATGACCAAGGAGCTGGTGGGGGGGTGTATCGATACCCTGGTCCGTCACGCCGCGGATGAGAATGATATCACCGTGGCCTGGGTGCCGGGCGCGTTCGAGATCCCCGCAGCGGCCAAGCGCATGGCCGCAGGGAAATCGTTTGACGCGATCATCTGCCTGGGGACCGTGATCCGGGGCGCCACTCCGCATTTCGAGTTCGTGGCTTCCGAAGCGGCCAAGGGCGTTGCGGCGGTCGCGCAGGAGTCCGGGGTGCCCGTGATCTTCGGGGTGATCACCGCGGATACCATCGAACAGGCGATCGAACGCTCCGGCACCAAGGACGGCAATAAGGGCAGCGACGCCGCGCTTTCCGCCATCGAGATGGCGAATCTTTTCGACAAGCTCAAGAAATAACATAGAAAGGTCAGAGTATGCGTAAGAGAACGCAGTCCAGGGAATTCGCCCTGCAGGTATTGTATCAGGTGGATATCACCGGAGGCGACGGCCGGGAGGCATTGTCCCTGCTGGTCCAGACCCAGGAAAAACCGGTTGACCCGCAGGTAAGCGACTTTGCCCTGGAACTGGTCAGCGGCACCTGCGCGCAGCGCGCGTCGATCGACAAGAAGCTGATGGAGTATGCCAATAACTGGCATCTTTCCCGCATGGCGGCGGTGGACCGCAATATCCTGCGCCTCGGGTGTTATGAACTTCTGCACCGGGAGGATATCCCCCCTAAGGTGGCGATCAACGAGGCGGTGGAGCTGGCGAAGAAGTATTCCGGAGTGGAGGCGGGCAAGTTCGTCAACGGCATCCTGGACAAGATCAAGGCCGAGAAGCATCCGTGAGCGATCGCGACCGCACCGCCGACCTGCACCTCCATACCAATTGTTCCGACGGCACGCTCTCTCCCCGGGAACTGGTGGCGCTGGCAAAAAAGAACCGGGTGTCGGCGATCGCCGTGGTCGACCATGATACCGTCGACGGGCTGGAGGAGGCCTTATCCTGCGGCCGGGAAGCCGGAGTGGAGGTGATCCCCGGGATCGAACTCACCTCCGAACTTGACGGCACCGAGATCCACATGCTGGGGTATTATATCGATCATACGCAGCCTGCCCTGCTGCGCACGCTTTCCTTCCTGCAGGAAGCCCGCCGCGCGCGTATCTATAAGATGGTAGAGAAGCTCAATGCGCTGGGTTTAGGCGTCACTTCCGAGGCGGTGTTCGCGTTGGCGACCGGTGGATCGGTGGGCCGGCTGCATGTGGCCCGCGCCCTGGCGGGAGGCAAGTTCGTGTCTTCGGTACAGGAAGCATTTCAGAGATTCATCGGCGACCGGGGGCCGGCGTATGTCGGCGGGTTCAAATTGCCGCCGAAGGATGCGATCGGGTTGATCCTGGGAGCGGGAGGAGTGCCGGTGCTGGCGCATCCCTACACCATGCGCAGGGACGAGCTGATCGGCGAGTTCGCCGCGTTAGGGCTTAAAGGGCTCGAGGTCTTTTATCCGGAGCATTCCCAGTCCATGGTGAATTATTATCTGCAGTTGGCGGCAACGCTGGGGCTGGCGGTGACCGGAGGGTCTGATTTCCACGGCCATGCCAAACCGGATATCGATCTGGGAGTGATGAAACTGCCCTACGAGTACGTGGAGAAGCTTGCCGCGCGGAGGAGTGCCTGATGCCCCGGGTCACCGTTGCGGAAAAGTATATGCGCCTGGCCATGCAGCTGGCCTGCAGGGCCAAAGGCCGCACGTCCCCCAATCCGTTGGTGGGAGCGGTGGTGGTGCGCGGAGGCCGCATCCTGGGCCAGGGCTATCATGCCCGGGCCGGCGGACTCCATGCCGAGGTCGTGGCATTGGACGAAGCCGGGACAAAAGCCAGAGGCGCGACGCTGTACGTGACCATGGAGCCCTGTACCCATTTCGGCCGGACCCCGCCCTGCGTGTATAAGGTGATCCGCAGCGGTATCAGGGAAGTCTGCGCGGGCATGATCGATCCCAACCCTCTTAATAACGGCAAGGGGCTGGCGCTGCTTAAGGCGAACGGCATCAAGGTGCGCGCGGGGATACTGGAAGAGGAACTGCGCGCCATCAATCAGCCCTTCATCAAGTTCATGACCCGCCGGATGCCTTACGTGACGGTCAAGACCGCGGAGTCCCTGGACGGGAAGATCGCCACCGAAACCGGGGATTCCAAATGGATCACCGGCGACAAGGCGCGGTCCCTGGCCCATAGGATGCGCCAGGAGTATGACGCGATCATGGTGGGGATCAATACGGTGCTCCGGGATAACCCGCGGCTGGATGCCTGGTTCTCCAAGAAGCAGCCGGTCAAGGTCATCGTCGATAGTAACCTGAGCACTCCGGTCAACGCCAATATCTTCGCCTCCGGGGCAAAAGTGATCCTGGTGACCCTGCCGAAAGAAAAAGGGCAGGAGACCGCGAACCGGCAGCTTCTGGCCGGAAAAGCCACGATCCTGGAAGTGAAGGAGCGGGACGGGCAGGTGAGCCTGCGCGACATGATGAAGAAACTCGCCGCCATGGGGATATCCTCCGTCCTGGTCGAGGGCGGAGGGACGCTCAACGGGTCTCTCTTCGACGAGGGGCTGGTGGACAGGGTCCTTTTTTTCATCAGTCCTAAGATCGTCGGGGGAAAGCACGCGCTCGGTTCGGTCATGGGCCGGGGGGTTTCCCGGATCGACCGGGCCCTGAAACTCACCGGGGTTTCCCTGCGGCGGGTGGGAGAGGATATTCTGGTGGAGGGATATGTTCAGCGGTATAGTTGAGGAACAGGGAAGTATCGTGCGCATCCGCCAGTCCTCCCGGGTCTGGGAGCTGGAGGTAGCCTGCACGCTCGCGCGGGAAGGCACCAAGACGGGGGAGAGCATCAGCGTCAACGGGGTCTGCCTGACCGTGGTCGCGGTGGGGAAAACCTCCCTTACCTTCGAGGTCATGGCCGAGACCCGTCAGTCGACCACGCTGCAGTTCGCCGCCGCGGGGATGCGCGTCAACCTGGAACGGGCGCTGCGCGTACATGACCGGATCGGCGGGCATTTCGTGAGCGGGCATGTCGATTGTATCGGAGTGATCACCTCGAAGCGGCTGCTGCGGGGGAATCTGGTCCTGGAGATCTCCGTTCCTCCCGCGTACCTGAAGTGGTGCGTGGACCGGGGATCGGTGGCGATCGACGGGGTGAGCCTTACGGTGATGGAGCGCAGAGCCTCTGCCTTACGCGTGTATCTTATCCCGCATACGGCGCAGCAGACGGTGCTGGGAGCCAAGACCCCGTCGCAGCGGGTGAACGTGGAATTCGACATGCTGGTCAAATCCTCGCGGTAGAAACTTTTCCCGGAGTGTGGTAGACTTTATATATGGAGATAAACCTCAGAGCGAAAGAGAACGTCATCATCCTGGACCTGCGCGGGACGCTGGATGTCAACGCCGCACTCTTCATCGAGGCGGTGGGGCAGTGCCTGCGGGAGGGGTATTCCGATATCCTGTGTAATTTCGAGGAAGTGGGGCTGATCGATTATATGGGTATCTCCGCGCTGGTGATCGCCTATAAGGAAGTCTCCAACCGGGGCGGCAGGCTCAAGCTCGCCAATGTGGCCATGCAGTACCGCAACCTTTTTGCCGTGGCCGGGGTGGATAAGGTCATCGAGCAGTTCCCCAGCGAGGAGCTGGCGCTGTTGAGCTTCAAAGAGGAGAAGGCCATCGAAGATATCCGCAGGATGCAGCTGCGGCGGCGTTGCCGGAGGCTGCCGGTGGATATCAAGATCACGGTGCGCCGGAAGTTCTCCCGCGAACCGGTGTGCGAAGACGCGGAGATGATCAATGTCAGCGGGGTGGGCATGTACGTGTTCGGATGCCATAAGTTCACCCTGGGGGACGAGGTGTCCCTGTCCTTCTCGCTTCCTCCGCGCAACGAGCCGCTGGAGATCGACGCGACGGTGGTGTGGCTGGCGGATAAACAGGTGCAGCCGCATCTTTATCCCGGGATCGGGGTTTCCTTCAAAGGGATCACTCCGCAACTGCAGGAATCCCTCATCGAATACGTGGAGCGCAACGCTTCCTGTCTTCCCAACGAAGAATAGCGTTTTCCGGTTTCCCCCCGTTTAACTATTTTCTTGACAGTGCCATTGTGCCGTGGTAACTTAAAAGAAATGAACAAGATGCGGAATTTTGAAGATAAGCGGAAATTCATCCGCCTCAAGGCCTATCACCTGGTCAAATACAAGCTTTTTTCGGAAAAGGCCGCGAAAGGGGCGTTCGTCACCGCCTCCATCAAGGATATCGGGGCGGGCGGGGTGTGTCTGCGCACCAAGGAGTATATCGCCATATCCAATCTTCTGGAGATGCGCATTAATTTTCCGTCGGTGGATACTTCGGTGTCCGCGCTGGCGAAAGTGGTCTGGGCCAAAGAGGTGATCAAGAATTCGCAGTATGAGATCGGCGCCCAGTTCATAGATCTGGATGATTCACTGAGAGTATTGATCGACCGGCAGGTGTCGCGGGTTTACCAGCGCGCCACCCCGAAAAAGCCGCAGGCATAGGAACAGGAAAGGATCATTGTCAGCATCCGGACCGATGAGAAAAACGCTTACCGTGGCAGGGGCATTTGTTGCGGGAGCTTTTTTTTTCTCTGCGGCTCCCGCGTGGGGTCAGGTGCCGGTTTCTCCCGGCAGGGAGCGCCTGGTCATGCAGACCCTGAACAGGATGCAGCAGCGCGATGCCGCCATGGCGGAATCGATGCAGGAAGCGCAGCTTAAGCTTGTCGAGCGAAGGGTCGCGCGCGCCGGCAGCCCTCCCTCCGGGGCGTCTGAGCGGCGGACCGCCAAAACCGGCAAAAATCCGCTCAAGGGCTTTTTCTCCAAATCCCACCCGTATCTCATCACCCAGGTCTCTTTCAACGACAATCTTGACGAAGACACCCTTCCGGAGAAATCGGACTGGATCTATTCCATCACTCCGGGTTTCAGGACCAGCAATGTCTCGCTGGGTAAAAGTACGGCCTTTGACATGCACCTGGAGTCGACGTATAACCAGAAACGCGCCGGGGATAACGCCGGTTCGCTGACCGCTTCCCTGGACCAGACGATGAGCCTGGGGTTGTACAGTTTCACCATCGGCAATTCCATCACCAGTAACTATATCAACACCGAAAAGCTCGGCTGGAGCGATACGGAGATGGACCGCTCGATAGAGAATTCCTTCAGCACTTCTTTAGGCCGGGCGTTCAACCGCTACGGGTTCAACGTCGGGTATGCGCGTCTCGATACCTTCAACGAGCCGGTCAACCGCAACGATAATATGTGGTCCGACGTGCTTTCCGTGGCCCAGTTCCTGCGCTTAGGTACCAGGACCAGGCTTTCCATGGATTATGCCATCAGCCGGGAGATGCATCCCCGGGGGCACAGCGGGGATTCCCGCGGCCAGGAGTGGGGTCTGTCCCTCGCCGGGGTGCTTTCGCCCAAGGTCAGCGTCTCCAGCGGGATCGATTACGGCGAGACTGACGCCAAATCCGGCGACGATTCCCATGCCTTTGCGTTTACCCAGAACATCGGATATCGTTTCAGCGACCGTACGAATTTTTCCTTCGCCTTTTCGCGGCTGAGGGAGACCTTCGTTGACGACGAAGCGCGTGCCGTCACGAATTCCTACACCTTCGCCGCGAACCACCGGCTGGCCTTCAACCCCAAGCTTAATCTGGGGTTCAGTTATGTGGTGACGGACGAGCTCTTCCCGAGCTCCTCCATACCTTCGCAGGACCAGAACACCCGTACCATCGGGCTGGGCCTTTCCTATGCCTTCAAACAGTGGTTGGATTTCTCGTTCGGGTATTCCCGTAAGCGGGTCAGCTCGAGCATCGAGGAAAATCACAACGTCAACCTGGTGACCATCACTTCATCGGCTAAATTCTAACGGTTCGGGAGAATATATATGCGTACGCACTCGAAGGTGTTTGTCAGGCATGCGGTACTGGCGATGATGTGTCTGGGGCTGATCGTGGCGAAGACCGTGTCTTCCGACGCGCAGAATGACCGGGATATGCAGCGGTCCGGGCTGAACAAGGAGTATCTGATCTCTGTCGACGATATCCTCGAGATCACCGTATACGGGGAAGAGGATTTCTCCACCACGGTGCGGGTGGCCCAGGACGGGACGGTGAACTATCCTTATCTCGGCAATATCCGGGCGGTCGGCCTGACCCTGCGGGAGCTGGAGGCCAATATCACGGAACTCCTGGCGCAGGATTACCTGGTCAACCCGCAGGTGCGGGCGTTCGTCAAAGAGTATTCGAAAAAGATATCCATGCTGGGCGCGATCCGCAGTCCCGGGTCGTACCAGCTTAAGGAACGCTTGAGCTTCACCCAGGCGGTGGCGCTGGCCGGAGGGTTCACCGACTCCGCCAACACCGCTGCGGTCAAGATCATCCGCGATAACCGGGGCCGCAAGGACACTTTTTACGTCGACTACGAGCGTATCCTTGACCGTACCGACTATGATATCGAGATCAAGGGTGACGATATCATCGTGGTCGAGGAGTACGGCCGCTTTTCCGTCATGGGCCAGGTGGCCAAGCCGGGGGTATATACGATGCGCAAAGGGTTGCGGGCCAGCGAGGCCGTAGGGTTGGCCGGCGGATTCACCTCGACCGCCGCCCAGAACGGGACCCGGGTGGTGCGCATGGAAAAAGGCGTGAAGAAAGTCATCCCGGTGCCGGTCGCCGATATCATGCGCAGCGGGGACGTATCCCGTGACGTACTCCTCCAGGAAGGGGACACGGTCATGGTCCCCGAATCGTTCTTCTAAACCGTCCGGCGCAGGTATCCCCGCGCGTGCTCCCATGAAAGCCTCGAGCCTTCTTTTGCAGCGGCTGCTGCAATCCTGTTTTTCCGCCTCTCCCGTATCGTCCTTCTCCGTTCCCCGTCTTTCCGGCCGCGAATCGGAAGAGTTCGTGGACCTGGCGCTGCGCTCCGGGCTATTTTCTGTAGCGTACGCGCAGATGAGATCCTGCGGTGTCGAGTCCGTCTCCCGGGAAGCCCGGGACCGTCTCAAGGAACAGGTCATCTTCAATGCGCTCGCAGCGGAGCGCGCATTGCAACGGATCCTGGCCCTGGTGCGGGAATTCGCGCAGCAGGGGATGGAGGTCATCCCTTTGAAGGGGGCGCTCTTGTCCTGGTATTTGTACGGCGATTGCGCGATGCGCCGGGCTCCGGTGGATAGCGATGTGTTGGTCCGGCCAGAGGATTTTTCCTTCGCATGCGAGATCATGCGCCGCAACGGATATGACGTGTCTTACCCCGGAGGCAGGGGTTCGCAGCAGGCGGTATGCGCCCTCAAGGACGTCGCTCCGGAGAAAGGGATGATGGTGGAAGTGCATGCCGGGTTGCGCAGCGCCTCGGTGTCGTGCGAGGAAGGGCTTTTCTGGGAGCGCAGCCGGCAGATCTCCGTTCACGATACTGCCGTGCGTTGGCCGAGCGACGAGGACCTGGCGTGGTATCTGATGCTGGTGGCGATAAGCGAGACAGAGCCGTTGGAAACCCGTTATTTTTTCGATCTGGCCCAACTGTTGCATTCCCGGCAGGGTTCGTTGCGCCGGGATCAGGTGCGGGAGTGGTGCGGCCGGCACGGAGGCTATCAGCCTTATTTTGCGTTGATCTCGGCGGCGCGCCTTTTCCGATGCGCCGCCGCGCAGGACCTTTCCGCCCAGGTGCCGCGTCCTTCCTGGGCCAGGCGAACGGCGCTCGGGCCGTGGCTGCATCCGCAGCGCCTGTGGTCGGGGACCGACCGAGGATCGCGTCTGGGGCGGCTTCATTTTATGGCCTGGTATTATGCCGCAAGCAGTTTGGCGTTCCGGCGCCGGGCCCGGGATGCGGCAGGTTTGGCCGGGGAAAAATGGAGGGGCAGGGGTGGAAACGCGGCATAACGGATTATCATGGCACCGTGCGACGGGCAATAGCATGGAACCGCTCATCCGGCCCGGTGATACGCTGCTGGTAGAATGCCGGGGCTCGGACAGGGCCCGTAAAGGCGATGTGATCCTGTACCGGACGCAGCCTGCGGGGACTTTGGTGTGTCACCGAGTCCATCGTATCGTCGTGCGCGAAGGTCGAAGCATCTACCGGGTACGGGGAGATAACAGTCTGCATTTCGATGCCGAAGTCCGGCCGTCAGATATCCTCGGGACGGTCGCCGCGGTTTCCCGGGGCGGGAAGGTCTTCGTCCTGGGGATGCCCGCAGCGGCGCTTCTGGCAGCACGGCTGCGTTATTGGGCCAGGAGGGGCAAGGCGGCCTTGAAGAGGGCCGGACGGCCCCGCGTAACGCCATAAACATCTTGCGTGAACCGGGTTCTATTGCTATAATAAAAAAAATTATGAGGAGGTTGCTTCATGGACACTAAGTTAGTGCTGGCTAAAAATCCCAATATGGTGACCCGGCGGATCGATGAAGAGATAATCCTCCTGCCTATCCTGAAATCCACAGAAGATATCAATTCCATATACTCGTTGAACGCTTCCGCTGCCCGGGTTTGGGAGCTGATAAACGGAAAAAGGACCATGGGTGAGATCGTCACCCTGGTGACCGGGGAATTCGAAGTGACCGAGACCAAGGCGATCGCGTTGATGGAAGAGCTGGTCCGGGAGCTGCATCAGATCAAGGCACTGGCGCCGGCCAAGGCTAAGGCCAAGGCTAAGGCTAAGGCTAAGGCGGCATCCAGGGACAGGAACATTCCCGTCAGCAAAAAAAACAGCCGAAGAGGGAGAGCGTGATGAAGAAAAAGTCGAAGTTCAAGCCGGAGATCACCAGGATCAAGCTTAACCCCGAACAAGCGGTGTTGGCGTGTCAGTGCAGCACGGTGAGCAGGTATGGCGGTGCAGGGACCGGAAATACCTTTACCTCATATTGTCAGACCGCATTCTCCAAATCCACGGTAAGCGGGTTTGGCCCGTGGGCGAGTTTTTCCGCCTCTTCTTAAGAGTTCCTTTAGGTCCTTTGCCCTGTTTCTTCCGGTCGTGAAAAATACTACCTTGGGTTGCCGAGCCCGGAGGTCGCTTTTCCGGCGCAATCCTTTCCCCGCATATTGTCATATTGAATTGACCTACCGGTGTAATTTTTCCTGCGTGCATTGTTATTGCCGCGGCGCGGGAAACGTCTCCGACGAACTTTCGACTTCGCAATGGAAACGCGTCCTGGACATGCTGGTCGGTATGGGCTGCCTGGGAGTGACGTTCAGCGGAGGAGAGCCCCTGCTGCGCCGCGATTTTCTGGCATTGTACCGGTACGCGAAGCGCAAAGGACTGCTGGTCACGGTGTTCACCAATGCGGCGCTGGTGGATGAACCCGTGGCGCGCGCCCTTGGCGCTTCTCCTCCGGTGTGCGTCGAGGCCTCTCTCTACGGCATTTCGGAAAAAACCTATGCCGCGGTGACCGGCGTCGCTGGCGCGTGCGCGAGCGCGCATGCCGGCCTTTCCCGGTTAAAGTCCAGAGGGGTCCCTACGATCGTGAAAGCGGTGTGTCTTAAGGAGAACCGTCATGAGATCGCGGCGATCAAGAGGTCTGCGGAGAAATTATTCGGCCGGCCGGGCAACGGCCTGCACCGTTTCAAATACGATTATGTGGTGGTGCCCCGTCTCGATGGCGGCCTTGAACCGTGCGCGCATCGCGTGACCCCCGCGCAGCTGCAGGAGATGGTGCGCGAGGATAAGGAGATGGAGGCGGACCTGCGAATGCCGCGGGTGTGTGTCCCGCAGGGAGGGGCGCAGGCGCGGGAGGCGAAATACGCGTGCAACAGCTGGCAGCAGCAGTGTGTCATCGACCCGTTCGGTTTTGTCAAGTTCTGCCAGTTCTCCCGGGCGCATGCGTTCCATGTCGACCGCGCGCCGCTTTCCAGGTACCTCGAGGTGATCCGGGAAGTCTCCCGGGAGCGTTTCAGGGGGGAGAGTCTCTGCCGTGATTGTGCCCGGCGTTACGAATGTTTCTGGTGTCCGTCGCGAGCGGCGCTGGAGACGGGGGATGACGAGTCGGCAGTGGAATATTATTGTCAGATGGCTGCAGCGCAGGGCGCGTACGCATGCGCGCCATAGCGCTGCGGGAGTATCTCGCCGCCCGCCGCCGGGAAGCCGCGGAGAAACGCATCCCGTTGCGGGTCATGTGCGAGCTGACGTACCGGTGCAATTTTTCCTGCGGCCATTGTTACGTGCCGCGTTCGTACCGCAGCATAAAAGAAGTCCCCTTATCCCGGATGAGGGCGCTGCTTGACGAATTAGCGGATGCCGGCGCGCTGATGCTGGGGTTCACCGGAGGGGAGCCGCTGTTGCGGCCCGGTTTTTTCCCTCTTTTGGCGTATGCGAGCCGCCGGGGGTTTACGGTGCAGGTGTATACCAATGCGTCGCTGATCGATGCGCCTTGCGCGGACAGGCTGGCCGCTGCGGGGGTACAGCGGGTGGATATCACCATCCCCTCTTTGCGCGAGAGGCCGTTCGACCGGATCACCGGGACGCGCGGTGCGTTCGCGCGGGTGATGCGGGCGGTGTCTCTGTTGCGCACGCGGCGTGTGCCGATGGGGTTCAAGTGTTGCGTGCTGCGGGAGAACGCGCGGGAGCGTGCGCAGATCGCCCGTTTCGCCAGGGAGCACGGTGCCGAGTGCCGTTTCGATGACATGCTGCAGCCGAGGCTGGACGGGGATGAGGGGCCGTTTGCGTATGCGGCGGTCGCGACGGGATCCGCGGGATGCGGCGAGACGGGTGCATCCGGGAAAGTCCCCCGTAAGGTGCGCGCTCAGGAGCCGGTCCCTTCGCGGGTGCGTTTCCCCTGCGGAGCGGGGCGTGCACAGTGCGCCATCACTCCGGACGGAGCGCTGAAGCCGTGTGTGCTTTTGGAGTATCCGCGCATCGCGCTGGGCGGGACCTCTTTTGCGCGCGCGTGGAGGTCTATGGAAGAGAAATTGCGCCGCAGGATACAGCGGGATGGCGCAGGGGATTGCGCGGGGTGCCGGCTGAGGCCTTATTGTACGTGGTGCCCGGCCAGAGGATGGCTCTTCTCCCGGGACCTTTCGGCGTGCGACCCGCGCAGCAGGCAATTTGCCGAGTCAGTCCGTTCCGGGGAACGTTAGGAAGCCGATGAACTTCGCCTTGACGTATTACTGCAACCTGAGATGTCCCTATTGTTTTGCCAAGGATGCGATGCGCCTGGCGAAGAAGCGGCCTTCCGCGCTGGCGATCTCCGCGCGTAATCTGCGCGCCGCCATCGCATTCCTGAAAGCGTCCCGGCAGGACACCTTCCGTATGATCGGAGGAGAACCGACACTGCATCCCCGTTTCGAGAAGATCTACCGCACGGTCGAAGCGCACGGATTCCGTATCGCGCTCTTCTCCAACGGGGTGATGGGATCCTCGACCGCAAAATTCCTTTCGGGCAGGGATTCCCTTGTCGACGTGCTGGTGAATATCCGCCATCCCCGGGAGTATTCCGCGGCGGACAGGGAGCGCCTGTTCTTTGCGCTGGGATCCCTGGGGGAAAAGGCGGTGCTGAGCTTCCGGATCTCCCGGTTGGATTTTGACCCGGCGTTCCTGTATGACCTGATAGACCGGTACCGTTTGAGGCGTACGATCAATTGGGCGATCTCCTGTCCTTCCCTGGAGGGAGCGAACGAATTCATCCCTCTCGCAGACCATGCCCGGGCAGTGCGCCGGATGGTGCTTTTTTCCAAGGAGAGCAGGGCCAGGGGCATCACCTGGTTCTCGGATTACGGCTTCATCCGTTGCGCGTTCACCCGTCCGCAGCTGCGGTTGTTGAAGGAGAACGTAGGGTTCGTTCCCGAGACCAACTGTTTTCCTCCCGTGGAAGTCTCCCCGGACCTGCGGGTATACCGCTGTTACGGGATGGCCGCCAAGACCTCGGCGGGGCTCTCTTTGAAGGATTTTCGCGACGAACAGGAACTGGATGCGTATTTCCTGAGGCGCTCCGCGCATCTGAAACGGCTGGGAGCGCTGGACAAGTGTTTTTCGTGCACGCATATGCGCAGCGGCGGATGTTCGGGCGGCTGCCTGGTGCATGTGGTCAAACGCCTTCCGGGATGGGAAAAGCTCCCGGCATTGTTTTGAGGACCCGATGAAGATCAACGTGCCCTTTAAGTCCGCGCAGGAGGTCGTCCCGCTCATCGATGCGGGCGCGGACGAGCTGTATTGCGGCTATCTTGATCCGGCCTGGGAGAAAGAGTACACCAGTCTGGAGTTCGAGAGAAAGGGAGGGGCGAGTAATTTTACCGACCTCAAGGAGCTGGGCCGGGCATTGGACCTGGCGCACCGCAGAGGCGTTCCGGTCGCGCTGGCGGTCAACGGATTGTACGTGCGGGAGCAGTATCCTCTGCTGGCGCGTATCCTCCGCCGGTTGAGCCGTTTGCCCATCGATGCCTATATCGTCGCGGATCTGGGCCTGCTGCTCACGCTGCGGGAACAGTCTCAGGTGCCGCGTCTGCACGTCTCGACCGGCGGGACGGTGTTCAATTCCCAGGCCTGCGCGTTCTTTTCCGATCTGGGCGCAGCCAGGATCGTGTTCGACCGGCAGACCGATATCGGCGGGATGGGCCGGATGATCAACGCATTCCCCTCCGTAGAGTTCGAAGCGTTCGTGCTCAATACGTTATGCGTACATATCGACGGTTTCTGCACGTTCATGCATGCGTATGCCGGCAGGCATATGCCCCCCCGGCGCCAGAAGGATTCCTGCCGGTTGGACGTCTTCGCCAGCTATGACCTGCAGGTTCACGGTGATGCCTGCGCGCTGCAATACCAGGTCGGAGTCAACGATGCGGTGACGGGCGGATCCCTGCCGGGATCTGCCGTAAGGCCGACGATGTTCAAGCACTTGAGCGACGGCACGGAGTGCGGAGCCTGTGCGCTCTACGACCTTGCGCGGGCGGGAGTGGCTTCCGTGAAGATCGTGGGCAGGCAGCTGGATGCCGGGAAGCGTCTCTTGGATACCCGGTTCATCAAGCAGTCGAGCCTTCTGTTGCAGGACGCGCACCTGACCCGCGAGGGATATTTCCAGGCGGTCGAAGATAACTACCGGAAAGCGTTCGGATACCCCGGTCCCTGCCGGGGCAACAATTGTTATTATCCCCAGGTGAGGGGGTTTTGATGGAAAAAGCGCTCTTCCTTTCTCAGGAAGCCCTTGACCGGCCGTTGCCCGAAGGGTATGACCGGGTGTATTTTGGCAGCGAATTCTGCGAGCGGCGGATCCCGTCGTTGCCTGCGCTGGAGGCGCTGGTGCGCCGGACGCATGATGCGGATATGCGCTTCACGTTGGTGACTCCCTATGTGACCGATGAGGGGTTGGACCGGGTGGAGGAGCTTTGCCGTGCGCTCTCCGGGCAGGCCGGTGCCTGCGAAGTGGTGGTTAATGACTGGGGCGTGCTGCGGCTGCTGCATGAGCGTTTTCCTTCCCTGGAGCCGGTCTTGGGAAGGCTGCTGGTCAAACAGAAACGCTGTCCTACGCTCGCCCGGGTCCTTAAGCGCGCTCCCGCGGCCATGATGCGTCACGCAGACCCGGAGCACTCCGACCGCGTCCTGGTCATGCAGGTGAAGCTGCCGCCGGCCATGGATGAGTATTACCGGGGCAGCAACGCCGGGTCGGTCCCCGTCCTGCAGAAGTGCCTTTCCGGGATGGGGGTGCGCCGCATCGAGCTGGACAATCCGTTGCACGGGGTTAAGGTGAGCCTGGGACAGGGGGTGCGCGCGGCATCGTTGTATGTGCCGTTCGTCTATGTCAGCACGACCTTCTACTGTCCCAGCGCGGGGTGCGACGGGCCGCAATCAACGATGCGGAAACGCCGGCCCTGCAGTCAGCAGTGCGCCCGTTACGTGTTCTCCCTGGAGCATGCGTCGTTCCCTCTGCCCCTGCTGTTGAGGGGGAATACCCATTTTTACCGCAACGATTCGGTCGACGAGTCACGTATTGCGCGGATGGGAGTGGACCGGCTGGTGTATGCGTCCGCTCCTCCGGTATGAGCGCCATGTCGAAAGAACCGCGGGTGAGGTTGATGATCGCCGGGGTGCTCGTGGAGCTTACGAGCCGTTTCCCGCTGCGTACCGGCCCGGGGAAAGGGGAGGGGCAGGTGGAGCGCCGGGGCCTGAGGACCTTCCGTTCCCGCAGCCGCCGCCCGCCCGATCTGCGCGTACGGGTGGAGGTTGCGCACCGCGTCCCGGCGTGGCGTAAAGGCAAGCGCTTGTTCTGCGCCTATGTCCCGCATGAGGCCAGGGCGAACTGGAACCTGTTCCGTTGCGGAAAGGGGTATTGCTATGAGAGCAGGCTCGTCGGAAGGGAGTACCTGGTGCGGTACGATCCGGGAAGGAAGCAGGCGCACGCGGTGCTGGTGGTGCCGCGGGGAGCGCCGTGCACCTGGGCGCCGTACGAACTGGTGTATTATTTCCTGGAGGTGTACCTGCTGCAGTATCTGGCGTACCATCGCCGGGGTTTCGTGATCCACGGCAGCGCGGTTTCCGATACGCGGGCAGGAGGACTGGTGTTCTCGGGTCGCTCCGGAAGCGGGAAAAGCACGTTGGCCCGGTGGTGGTATGCGCGCAAGGATGCGGCCGTATTGAACGATGAGAGGGTGTTCGTGATCCGGGGGAACACGGGGTACCGCATGTATTCTTCTCCCTGGTTCGGGGAGTTCGGGGAGTATCTTTCCGAGCCCGGAAGGTTCTGCCGCAGCGAAAAAGTCGGCCGTCTGTTCTTTCTGCGCCGGGCCCGTCGCGCGCACCGCATGCGCGCGTTGTCCCCCGCCCGGGCCTGGCAGATGCTTTCGCAGAACGTGATGTGGCCTTTCTGGGACGGGGAATTGGTGCGCGCGGTGACGGAGCTCATGCAGGATTTTTCTTCCCGCGTCCCCAGCGCGGTCCTGGAGGCGGCCAAACGCGGTACGGTCGTCGGTTTTGTCAGGTCTCGGGTGGGATCATGATGCAGGGATATGTGTTCAGAGAGGATTATTTGAGTGCCGGCAGCAGGATGTGCCCGGGACCGGGGCAGGGAGAGAGCGTTTCGGTTCGCCGGTATAAGAGGTATTTTTTTTCCTGTCTGGAGAGGATGGCCCGGGTCACCGTCATGGAAACCCTGATCGGCCAATCTCTTCTGGAGGGATTGTTGAAAGAACCGAACGCGGTGCTGATCGTCACCAACCGGTTCTTCGGAGGGAAACGCTGGGGCCGGGTGCGGCACAGGCTGCTGAGGCTTTCTTTGGGTTCCCACCTTCTGCCGCAGCACCTGCTGGCAGCCAGGCGTTTGCCGAAGGCGCAGGTCGAGCTGGTTTCCACGCAGTTCCAGAGGGACCGGATGCGCGCGTTCCTGGGGAAGGACGCACCGCGCATGGAGGTGTTCCCTCCTCCGGTGGATACGGAGTTCTTCCGTATCCCGGGAGCACGGGAGCGCAGCGCCGGCCGCAGGGCGTGGGGAGTGCGCAGCACCCAGCGGCATCTGGTATATGCCGGGAGACTGCTCCCTTCGAAAGGCGTGCTGCAGTTCCTGCGGTGCGCGCAATGGTACGGCCCTGCGGAATGGGTGATCACCATTGCCGGTGATGACGCGCAGCAAGGCGGTTTTGCGCAATGGCTGGCGCGCGAGGCGCGGGATTTTCCGGGCGCGGGCAGGATCAGGGTGCATCCTTCCCTGGGGAGGGAGGACCTGCGGGCGTTGTTCTGGTCGGCCGACGCCTGTGTCTGCCCGTCGGTGCACGAGGACGAGAATTTCGGGATCGCGGTGCGGGAAGCCATGGCGTGCGGAGTGGCGCCCGTAGTGACCGAGTTCGCCGGTTTGGCCCCAGTGGCCGCGGCATTCCCCGCAGGCCGGGTACGCACGTATCCGACCAGGCATGGCGTGCGTTTCTCGCTTTCGGACCTGGCTCGTGCCATGCGGGGTGCGCTGCGCGTATCTGCCGCAGAGGCGCATCTTTTCCGACAGTTCGTGCGTCGCGAGCAATCGGCTGCGCCGGGAGGGTTGCGCCGGGCGCTGTCGTATCTGTCCCGTGTCCCCGCGGAATCGCCGTATCCCGGAAAAAGGGTATGCAGCGGACCGGGGTCGGTCATGCGCGTCCAGGGAGCGTTCGCGTCTGCCGGGTTGCCGCCCGAGGTGGCGCCGGGCAGTGCGTGGGCCGGTTTCTTCGACGTGCGGTGCCGGGACAGGGCCAGGGAGGTAGAGGAGCGCGCAGGCGCAGTTTCTCGCCGGGTGCGGTTTTCTGAAAGGGAGTGGTCGGCGCTCTCCGGGTGCTGCCGTTCGACCGGTGTTCCCGCCCGGTTGCATTTCTTCCCGGATAACGGGCAGCAGTGCCGCGCAGTGCGCACGCTGGTAACGCAGGGATATCTGGTCCCTCATGACGATGAAAACGCTTGCATATAAGACGTTCAGTAAAAGGGCGCATTCCCGTAAGGCCGGAGACGGCGGTTTTTCCCTTTGCGAGTTCGAGCTGACCTTTTCCTGCGGGTTGCATTGCCGCCACTGCTACAGTGATTGCTATAATACGCCGGAGCATGTCGCCCGCGAGCTGGATACCGCTGCGGTCAAGAAGGTCATACGGGAGATCAGGGGATGCGGCGCTCCCTGGCTGTGCTTTACCGGAGGGGACCCCTTGATGCGGAAGGACTTCCCCGAGATATATTCTTATGCGAAAGCACAGGGGTTCCTGATCACGGTGTTCACCAATGCCTATTCCTTTTCGCCGGCCATGGCCAGATTGATGGAGAAGCGGCCTCCGTTCTGCGTGGAGGTCACGGTCAACGGGGCGGATCCCCGCACGTACGAGAGGATCACCGGAGTGCCCGGGTCATTCGGGAAGGCGGTGCGGGGGCTCGAAAGGATGGTCCGCGGAAGTATCCCGTTGCGCATTAAGGCGGTTGTCACCAGGGATAATGCGCACGAGATCGCTTCCCTGCGGGCATTCCTCCGCACATGGACACGTCACGTTGCGTTTGATTTCATCGTGCTTCCCCGTCTCAACGGCGATACCGCGCCATGCGCATTGCGGGTGCCGGCCCGGGACCTGGTGCGGAAGTTCGGGTTCGGCGCGTTCAGCGACGAGACCTGCCGGATAAAAAAGGACTCCGAGGTCTTTGCCTGTGCGGTCGAAGGGGGGGAGGGGATACGCATCGACCCTTACGGCAGGCTGGTGATGTGCGTGACCCTGCGCACTCCCGCGTTCGATGTCTTGTCGACAGGGGTCGGGGATGCGTACCGGAAGGCGATGGCCTGGTTGAGATCCCGCAGGCCGGCGCAGGGCTCCGCCTGCCGTATGTGCCGGAAACGGGCCTGGTGCGAATCCTGTCCCGGCAAAGCCCTGTTGGAGACGGGAGAGATGGAGCTTCCCGTGCCGTATTACTGCGAGCTGGCTGACCATATGGCGGCAAAGGAGGGTGCGCGTGCCTGTTCCACCGCAAGCGTATAAAGAGGGGTTGGCGATGGTAAGGCTCTTGCGCGGGTACGGTAAGGAGATCGTGCTGATCTCCTGCGCGTCCCTTGTGGCCCTGCTGTCGGGATTCCTGAACCCGCTGCTGGCCAAGCTGGTGATAGACCATTCGTTCCTCAACCATAATGTCGGCTCTTTCGTGGTCTATACCATGATCGGGGCCGCGACGTTCATCGTCAGCGGAGCCGCGACGGGGATCAAGGGGTATTTCGAGAGCACTCTGAAATTGCGTCTCGGTTTTGTCATCTCCCGGCGCACGTTCTCCCGGCTCGCGTCCCTGCCGTTGTCCTATTTCGACGACAAGAGCCAGGGGGAGCATCTTTACCGCATCAACCATGACGTGGACCAGGTGGCGGATTTCCTGGGGATGAAGGTCACGGCCATGGGGGTGCAGGTGCTGCGGGCCTTGGCGATCATGACCATGCTTTGTTTTTTGCAGTGGAAGCTTGCGTTGGGAGCGTTGTTGGTCGGTCCGGTGCTGTTCTTGCTCAATTCCCGCTTCCGCCGCCGCCGTATGCTGCTCTGGGACGGCCTTTACCGGGATTGCGAGACGGTGTTCCGCCGCATGGCGGAGTTCTTTCTGCACATCAAGCTGGTCAAGGCGTTCGCGGCGGAGATCTACGAGACCAGGACGTACCTGGCCAAGCGCATCGCATTCATCCGCACCAGCATCAAGGTATCGCGCGTCGATCTGGGAGGGGAGTTCGTCAATAGCTTTCTGGTGAGAGTGCTCACCGGAGTGTTCACCCTTTGGGCGGGCCTGCAGGTGGTGCGGGGGGAGGCGAGCATCGGTACGTTGGGCGCGCTCACCTTGTATCTCGGGCAGATCATGGAGATACAGCTCGAGTTCACCCGTACGTTCGAATCGTTCCTTTATGCGCGGACTTCGTACCGGCAGCTCTTGCAGATCTGGCAGCAGTTCCCGGTCGAGGAGCGGGTTTCCGCGTTGCGCTGCCGGCTGCCGTCCGCGCAGCCCCTGGGGATGCGCGTTCAGGATGTCTGGTTCGGGTACCGCAGTCTGACCCCCGTGCTTTCCGGAGTGTGCCTGGATATCCCTGCGGGAAGCCGGGTGGCTTTTGCCGGAAGATCGGGGTGCGGAAAGACGACGCTGGTGTTGCTGTTGCTTAAGCTGCACGAGCCCTGGAAAGGGGCGTTGTCCCTGGGCGGGGTCCCCTTGCCGGAAATTTCCCGCAGGGAATTGGTGTCCCGGGTCGCGGTATCTTTCCGTGAGCCGTTCCTGTGGAATGACACGCTGGCGCGCAATATCGCATACGGGCAGCCGGGCGCGGATATCGAGGAAGCGGCCCGGATATGCCTGGTGGAGGAATTCGCCGCGGCGTTGCCCAAGGGGTATGATACCGTCATCGGAGAGGACGCCTGCAAGCTTTCCGACGGCCAGAAACAGCGCGTGGCCCTGGCCAGGGCCCTGGTGAAGCGACCCTCGGTGCTGGTGCTCGATGAAGCCATGGCGTCCATGGATGCGTACAGCGAGGAGACCATTATGCGCAACATCGCCGCGCAGTATCCGCACATGACCGTGATCACCGTTTCCCACCGCCTTTCTACCGTGGTGGCGGCGCAGCGGGTATTCTTTTTCGGATCCCGGGGCCTGGTCGAGGGAGAAGGCCGGGAGCTGTTGCGGTCGAACGCGGAGTTCGCAGACCTGTTTGCCTCTCAAGGAGTACTGTTGCCATGAATACACGGGAGTACTATCTGAACGTTGCCGAATCCATGCGCGCGCGCAGGGAGCATGCATATGCCTGTGCGTACTATCTGCGTGCCGACGCGTTACGCGGGCTGGAGCCGGCGCACTGCAACCTTCTCGCCGCTTCCCTGGATGCGCAGGGGCTTTATTACAGCGCCGCCCGGTGGTATGCCCGTTCTCTTGCGCTCGATCCGCGCCAGCCGCAGGTCCGGAACGCGCGGCGCGAGGCGGCGGCGCATCCTTTGGCCCGGCGGCACGCGGTGACTTTTTACGTGCCTTCGTATAATTCGCGGCAGTACCTCATCCGTTGCCTGGAGGGGGTCTGCCGGCAAAGCTATCCCGTCAAAGAGATACTGGTGATCGATGACGCCTCGACGGACGGAAGCGAACGGCTCGCCGGGCGTTTCCCGGTCAAGGTGGTGCGGCATCCCCGTAATCAGGGTTTAAGCGCGGCACGCAACACCGCACTTGCCCGGGCGCAGGGGGATTTTATCGCCAGCGTGGATGCGGATGTGGTGCCGGACATGTTCTGGCTGGAGCATCTCATGCGGGAGGTCCTCGCAAAGGATGTCGCGGCCGCGGGGGGAAGGCTTATCGAATCCCTGACCCTGACCGCGGTCGATCAGTGGAGACAGGTGCACATGGCGCAGGAGCGGGGCGAGGCACGCAAGGTCGATCCTCCTTCCGTGTTCGGATGCAATTCCGTGTTCCGGCGCCGGGCGCTCATCGATGCCGGAGGATACCACGAACGTTTCCGGGTCAACCACGAGGATACCGATATGAGCATGAAGGTGCGCCTGCTCGGGTATCACACCGTCTATGAGCCCAGGGCCGTGGCCCGTCATCTGCGCACCGATACCCTGGAGAGCCTGGGCAATACGTATTGGCGGTGGTTCCGTACCCCGCGCGGGGAGATGTCCGGAAGATACGTCATGTTCGACAGGCTGGACCATAAGGTCTGCCACGATCTCGTGCGTTTCGAGGTGCTGCGCCGCCGCAACGACCGGGATAAGCGGTATCATCTGCTGGGGGTCGACGTCGCGCTGGCCATGCGCGGGCTGCTGGAGGACATTTCTTTCATGCGCGAGTACTCCAATTTTCCCGCGTCCGTGGTCTCCCAGGCGGCATTGGGAGTGCTCGCGAAGATCAAGAGCGCGCTGGTCAAGTCCGAGGTGCCGCAGGAAGTGTGCGAGCATCTCTTTGCCGCGGTGCATCCCTGCGTGGAGCGGCTGGGCAAGGAGGCGGCGGCCACGGCCAAAGCCTGGGGCATCCTTCCTTTCCGCAGTGACGCCGCGAGTAACGGTTTGTGCGAGCGTTGGCGGGCGCTTTTGCCGCAGGCGCCGGTGAAATTCGTGGAAAAGGCGGGCCGGGGATGGGAACGCTGGTTGCGCATGCCCCGGGAATATTGGCTGATGGTCAGAGTGTCTTTGTCCAGGATCAAAGAGGAGTCGGACCGGGAGCGGCTGTATGCGCAGGGATTCCGGGTGGTGCTGGTCAATCCTCCCTGGGGAGGGAAAAAAAGGATCGGAGTGCGCGCGGGTTCCCGGTGGCCTTTTACCATGGAGCGGGGAGACCAGCGGGTGCCGGGATATGTCCCCTTTCCTTTCTTCATGGCGTATGCGACCGCAGTGCTGTTGCGGCAGGGGGTGGCGGCGAATCTCATCGATGCCGTTGCCGAGGGGTTGACCGGTGAGGAGTGCCTGGAGCGGGTCAGGGGGGCCCAGCCCCGGATGGTGGTGCTGGAGACCTCCGCGCCTTCCTTCGAAGAGGACATGGCCTGGGTGCGCAAGCTTAAGGCCTTCGGCCCGGAGCCGATAGTGGTGCTGGTCGGCCCGCATGTTTCCTCCCAGGCCGGGGAGATCCTGGCGGCTCATCCGGAAATAGATCTTGCGCTGGTAGGGGAGTACGAATCGTCTTTATCCCGTCTGGTGCGGTGTGTGCGCGAAGGCCGCAGCGTGCGCAACGTAGAGGGGGTCGTCTACCGCAGTCTGGGCGTGGTCAAGTCCTCCCCGCGACGGGGAAGCGTGCCTGACCTCGATGCGCTGCCGTATCCGGAGCGTGCGACCCTGCCCATGTACAACTATAACGACCCCGGTTCGGGAGTGCCGTCCCCCGCGCTGCAGGTCATGGCTTCCCGCGGGTGCCCGTACGGCTGTTCTTTCTGTCTGTGGCCTCAGGTGTTATACGGCAGCCGGAAGTACCGTTCCCGGGACCCTCGGCGGGTGGCCCGGGAGATCTCCGGGGCGGTGGAAGCATATGGTTTTGCCGGCGTGTATTTCGACGACGACACGTTCAATATCGGCGCTTCCCGGATGCGCGCCCTGTGCCGGGCGATGCGGAATGAAGGGATATCCGTGCCCTGGTCGGCAATGGCGCGGGCGGATGCCGGAAACCGGAGCGTCCTGGCGGCCATGAAGGCTGCGGGGATGCGTTCGATCAAGTTCGGTGTCGAGTCCGGATGCCAGGAGCTGGTGGATGCCTGCGGAAAATCCCTCGATCTGCGCCGCGTCGAAGAAGCGGTGCGCTGGTGCACGCAGCTGGGGATCAAGGTGCATTTGAGTTTCACCATCGGGCTTCCCGGAGAGACGAAGGATACCGTGGCCAGGACCATCGAGTATTGCATCAAACTTAACCCGGATTCGGCGCAGTTCTCCCTCACTACCCCTTTTCCCGGAACGGCGTATCACGCGCAGTTGGCCAAGGAAGGCAGGCTGCGCGCGGCATCCTGGAAGGATTATGACGGGGACAGGAGCTCCATCGTGCGAACCAGGGAGATGAGCGGGCGTGACCTGGAAGCGGCCCTGGCGCTTGCCCGAAGCAGATGGCAGCGGCATGTGCTTTCTCGTCAGTTGCGCGCACAGGCACACGCGGCGGCGGAACCGGAGGCTGCAGCCGTGGAGCGCGTCCCCGGTCCGCGTGCGGAAAAAGCCCGCATCGCGTTCGTGGACCTGATGTTCCGCTGGCCTCCCGGAGGAGGCGCGGGGTATGACCTCAAGGAGGTAGCGACGGGACTGGCCAGGAGAGGGTACGGGGTCGAGCTTTTTGTCCCCTACTACGACAAGCTTTTCGTGCGCGGCGAGGTGAGCGGCCGGCTGGAGTTTCCCGTGCACCAGATATCCTTCACCCAGGAGACGTTCCTGCCTTCCCTGGTCGGAGCGCGGATCCGCAAGGCGGTCGATGCGTTCGACCCGGATTACGTCTTCATCGGCGACGGATGGAGCCTCAAACCCCATGTGTTCTCCGCGCTGCAGGGATACCGCAGATACCTGCGTTTCTATGCGTACGAGAACGTCTGTCTGCGCGAGAACGGGATCCGTTTCCGGGACCATGCGGTCTGTCCCCATGATTTTCTCCGTCGCCGCCAGGAGTGCCTAGCCTGTATGCGTTCGTGCATCCAGGGGCCGGGGGCGGGAGGGGTGGGGGCAAAGGAGTTCATGTTGAGCGACGGTTTTTCCCCGTCCTTTCACCGCAGGGTGAAGGATTCGGTCTCCCAGGCGCACGGGGTGATCGTGTATAACGGGAAGCTGGCGAAATTGCTGCGCCCTTTCAACCGGAACGTGCGCGTGATCCCTTCCGGGGTCAGCCTGGCGGATTTTCCCGCGGTTCCTCCGGCGGCCGGCAAAAAAACCATGCTCCGTATCCTTATCAGCGGCCGGGTCAACGAAGAGGAGAAGGGCCTGCAGGTGCTGCTGGCCGCGTGCGCGAAACTTTACCGCAGCCGGAAGGATTTCCTGCTTACCGCGACTACCTTAGGCAAGGTGCGCGCTCCTTTTGTGGATTACGCCGGGTGGAGCTCCCGGGAGGAGGCGCTGGCGTTGTGCCGGGATGCGGATATCTGCGTGATCCCCTCCCTCTGGGATGAGCCTTTCGGTATCGTGGCCCTGGAGGCGATGGCAGCGGGAAAGCCGGTGGTCGCCAGCAAATGCGGCGGGCTGCAGGATATCGTGATCGACGGAAAGACCGGGTTCCTGGTCCCGCCGGGGGATGTGGATGCCCTGGCGGAGAGGCTGAACCGGCTTCTGGATTCCGCGTCCCTCCGCGCTGCGCTGGGCGCGGCCGGCCGCAGGAGGGTCGCGGCGCAGTATACCTGGGATGCGGTCATCGAGGGGCAGTATCTGCCGTTATTCAGGGATGTCTAAGCGTATGACCGTTCCTCGTGAGCCGGTATTGATCTTTCGGGCGCTTTCGCATCGCATCCGGGTGCGGGTCGTGCTGGTGCTCGAGCGGTGGATGCTTACCTCAGACGTGCTCGCGCAGGTGATGGGGGTCGCTCCCGCACAGATGCGCCGCCATCTTTCTCTCCTGCAGCAGGCGGGATTGGTCAGGGAGATCCTCTCCCCCGGAAAACCTCCGATGTACAGCCTGGCCTGGAACAGCGGAGTGCGCGCTCCGGCGACCAGGGCCATACGGTCGGTGATCAACTGGCAGAGCTGGAATCCCCTGATCCGGCGCGACCGCGTGAAACTGGCATCCGTGCTGGCGGGCAGTATCCGCAAGGAGCGCGCATGATCCCGGTGCTGGCGGTGACCTCCCGTTCCTTCGAGCGTTTCTGCCCGGCGCTGCAGGAGCTTCTGGAAAACCTTTGGCCGCAGCATCCTCCGTTGTGGTGGGTCACGGATCACGGCAGGCACCTTTCCGGACCGCGCACGGTGCGGGTGAATTCCTCCAGCTGGGTGTTCAGGTTGCGGGAAGGAGTTCGAGAGATCCGCCGGCAGTATCCCGCGGCGGTATCCGTGATGGTGATGCTGGAGGAGAAGTTCCCTTTGTATCCGTTCAGTCCCGCGCGGGTAACGCACATCATGGAGACGGCGCAGGAGCACCGGCTTGATCACGTCGCATTCATCGCCGGAGGGTATTGTCCCGTATCCTGGAAACGCGAGGTGATCGGAGGGGTGCGTTTTTACCGCACCCCGCAGGATTTCCAGTATTACAGCCAGAATTCGGTGGGGGTCTGGAGTATTTCGCATTTGCTGGACCAGCTGCGGTATGCGCTGGCGCACGGGCGGCATGACGGATGGGCGTTCGAGAGGATCGCGCGGGGGAGGCATTACGTAAGCGCGTATCCGTGGCCGAATCTCGCCGGAGGATTGTTCTCCCGTGGCTGGGTACAGGAGGAGGGGCTGCGTCTTATCGCGCAGCCCGAGGGCTCCCGCGTGGCGCGGATGCTTTTGAAGGAGTATATCCGGCAGCAGCAGGGGGATGCTTTCGCCAGGAAGAAAAGCCGGGAGGAGATGTGCGATGTCATGCCTTCTTTGAAACTGCTGGGGACTGCGACCGGGTGCGGGGTGATGGCGCTGCTCAAGCGCCGGGCGCTGACCGAAACGCAGCTGGCGGATTCCCTGGGGGATCGGCGCGGCGTGCGCCGCTGCCTGCGGGAATTCTGCCGTGCCGGTCTGCTGGTGCGCTGCGCGCCCGCGCGGTTCCGGCATAATCCCGACCCAGACGGTAATTTCGAGTACGCGCGGGTCCTGGCTTTGGCGCAGGAGCTGTTATGAGCAAGGAAAAGCGGGTGGTCTTTACGGTGGCGATCGGGAGGGAGGCAGTCCGCATCGCGAAGGTGTCCCTGCCGTATATGCGCAGGTATGCCCGCCGGATCGACGCCGCGTTCTTTGTGCTTTCGAAACCGCTGCTGCGCGGATCTCCCACTCCGCACTGGGAGAAATTCCTGGCCGGCTCGCTCCTGGAAGGGTATGACCGGCTGGTGTATCTCGACGTGGATATCCTGGTGCGGGAGCGCTGCCCGGATATTTTTTCGCACGTGCCCGCGGATACGCTGGGCCTGTACAATGAGGGCAGGGTGATGGACCGCGCGGATTCCCTGCGGGAAGCGCTGCATCTGTACCGCCGGCCCCGGTTCTCCGGATGGGACGGGTCCTATTTCAATACCGGGGTGATGGTGGTCCCGTCGCTTCACCGGCGGCTTTTTGCGTTGCCGAAGCGCATGCTCTCCATGGGGATGTACGAGCAGTCCTTCCTTAACGCGCGCATCCTCTCCGGCCGGTATCCGGTGACGGAGCTGGATGCTTCCTGGAATACCATGCGGGTCCCGGGAGCTTCGATCTGGCGGCGCAGGGCGCGCGCACACATCGTGCATTATGCGGGATTCGCCTATCACGGGGAGGATGTGGTCTCGTGCATGAGAAAGGACCTGACGCGGTGGCGCAGATCCCCAAGGTGATCCATTTCTGTTTCGGCATGCGCCGGGATTTCGGGGGAAGGCCGTTCTCCTTCGTGCATTATCTGGCGGTCAAGTCGGCATTCGAAGTGCACCGTCCCGAGGCGATCCGGCTGCATTACGCGTACGAGCCGTCGGGGAAATGGTGGCGGTGCGCGAAGAAATACCTCGAGGCGCGGCGCGTGCGCTGCGCGCGCACGGTATTCGGCAAGCCGCTGGTGCATTATGCGCACCGGGCGGATGTGCTGCGGCTGGATATCCTTTCCCGGCAGGGGGGGATATATCTCGATATGGACGTGGTGAGCCTCAAGCCGTTCACCCCGCTGCTGCGGCACGAGTGCGTGATGGGCCGGCAGGGACAGCGCGGATTGTGCAACGCGGTGATCCTGGCGCAGCCGCACTGCGAATTCATCCGGCGCTGGCGCAGCCAGTACCGGGATTTCGACCGGACCCGCTGGGATTTCCATTCGGTGATCCTGCCTAAGATATTATGGGCGCTCGCTCCCCGGCAGGTGCACGTGCTCGGCCCCCGGGCATTCTTTTACCCTCTCTTCTGGCAGCCGGCGCTGCTCTGGAGCGCGCAGCCCGCCGATTTTTCCTCCTCGTATTGCATCCATCTCTGGGAAGAAACGTGGTGGGACCGTTATCTCGTTTCGCTGACGCCGCAGGCGCTCGCGCGTTCCCGCAGCGGTTTTGCCCGGCTCGTCCGGCGTTTTCTCTGAAAATTCGCAATAAAACACTTGCGCCGGCGCTCCGCCATGCTATAATAAAACGCGTTACCGGACAAGGAGTTAGGAATGCTTCCTTCATCACAGATAAAAGAAGTCACGATACGTGATTACCTGGTAATTTTCAAGCGCCGGTTGTGGGTGATCGCAGCCTGCTTCACGGTAGTTTTCTCCTACTTTACTTTCCAGACCTACAAGAAGATTCCTCTCTATCAGACCGCAGCCAAGCTGGTCATCGAGCGCAATACGCAGCGGGTGTTCCCCGTGCAGCAGCCGTACGAAATGGCGCCGATGATCGACCGCGAATACCTGCAAAGCCAGATCAATATCCTCACCTCGCGTTCTCTTGCCAAGAGGGTCGTGCAGAAACTCATCGATTCCGGCGATACGTCATTCGCGGGGATGCAGGAGCCCGAGAGCGCGTTCTTGGGCGGCGCCTCCGTCAACTACGTGCCCGGGACGCAGATCATCAGCATCAGTTATACCTCCACCGACCCGATCAAGGCGGCGAAATTCGCCAACGCCCTGGCCAATACCTTTATCCAATACGATCTGGAGAGCCGGCGGGAGGGGAACAAGTCCGCCACCGGCGCGCTGGAGACGCAGCTGCAGGAGATCAAGAAGAAACTCGAAAAAGCCGAAGCCGACCTGAACGAGTATATGCTCAAGAACACCATGGTCACCGATCCCGAGGTCGAGCGCCGGGCCCAGGGGGTCCTGGAGAATTTCAAGAACGCGCGCATCAATCTGCAGAACGACCTGCTGGAGGCTTCCAAGAGATATAAGCATAAGCATCCCCGGATCATCGCCCTGACCTCCAAGATCGAAGCGCTGGATAAGAGCATCGAGGATGAGACCAAGAAGCTCTTCGCCCTGAACGAGCGGATGGTGCAGTATAACCAGCTCAAGGGAGAGGTCGAGCAGAACAAGTTCCTCTATCAGCAGCTTTCCATGCGCACAAAGGAGACCGAGCTCTCCAAGGAATTCCAGACCACCAACATGCGTATCATCGACCCGGCGACCGTGCCGCAGTCGCCGTTCACTCCCAACCGTCCGCGGGATATGCAGACCGGAGCCATGTTCGGCCTGATCCTGGGGCTGGGCCTGGCCTTTGTCCTGGAATACCTGGATTCGACGATCAAGAGCGCCGACGACGTCGAGCTGTACGTGAAGCTGCCCTTCCTGGGGTACGTCCCGTCGGCCAAGACCGAGCTTAAGTCCGTGAAGGAATCGAAGGATATCGATCTCATCTGTTATAAGGCTCCCACCGCGCGCATTGCGGAAGCCTACCGTTCCATCCGGACCTCCATCATTTTCTCCTCTCCGGAAGACCGGCCCCTCAAGACGTTTCTGATCACCAGCACGTATCCTAAGGAAGGCAAGACCACGGTCTCCATCAACCTGGCTACCGTGTTCGCCAACTCCAACGAAAGAACGGTGTTGGTGGAGGCGGATATGCGCCGTCCCCGCATCGCGAATTCGATCGGCGTGGACAACAAGAGCGGGTTGAGCAGTTATCTCGCCGGCGCCTCCGACCTGGAATCCTCCATCCTCAAGACCTATATCCCCAACCTTTTCCTGATGCCCAGCGGGCCCCGTCCGCCCAATCCGGCGGAGCTGCTGACCTCTCAGAAGATGCGGGCTTTGCTGGCCGATCTGCGGGAGCGGTACGACCGGGTGATCATCGATACCCCTCCCGTGCTTACCGTCGCGGATACCTCGATACTCGCGAACATGGTGGACGGCGTGATCCTGGTGGTGATGGCGAATCATCTGAACATCGACGTGGTGCTGCGTTCCAAGCAGAGGCTCTTCGAAGTGAAGGCCAAGATCATGGGGACGGTGCTCAATAACGTCAATGTGAAGAAGGAAGACTCGTATTATTATTACCACTATTATTACGCTGAGGATAAAGGGAAGAAAAGTTAATTTGCATGCCTGCCCTGGTAGTTCATCTCGCCTTATCGGCACTTATCGCGGTTAGCTGTTTTTCGTACGGGAGCGTCACCAGCCTTTCTTTCAGCATACTGACGTCCAGCTGTCTGGCGCTGGCGGCATGCTGGTTCCTGTGGAGCGCCTGGAGCGACCCCAAGCCCCTGTTGCGTACCGGGATGTGCTGGCCGCTGCTGTTGTTCGCGCTGGTGGCGGCCTTTCAGCTCGTGCCCCTGCCGCCTGCGCTGCTGAAGGTCGTGTCTCCTCAGGCCCAGGCGCTGTATGCGAATTTCGTCCCGGAGCCGGCGCAGGCGCCGGGATTTCCGGTGAGCATCTGCCCCTGGGTCAGCGCAGGATACCTGCTGCGGCTGGCGGCTTTCGGCGGGGTGTTCTATATGCTGCTGCATTCCCTGCGTACCCGGCGCGATTTCGACGTGCTGATGCACGCCATCATCATCACCGGATTCGCGGTGAGCGTCCTGGCCATCGTCCAGAAGTATTTCCATCTGGAGCAT
>CAZAPM010000003.1:42743-146605 GCA_964487475.1 uncultured Planctomycetales bacterium | reverse complement strand
GAAGGGCCGGATCGGGATGGAGGCGGTGATGATCCCCCTGTCCCAGCCGCTGCAGGCGGAGGTGACCTTTACCCTCAGCGGATACGCGTTGCAGGTGCTGACCCCCTATGTGGGCAAGTATACCGGCCGGGCGGTCAAGGAGGGAAGCCTCGACGTCAAAATGGATTACCGTATCTCGGAGAACACCCTTACCGCCAGCCATAAGGTGCTGGTGCAGCGCTTCGAATTTGGCCAGAAGGTGGAAAGCAAGGATGCGCTGAACCTGCCTTTCGGGCTGGCTTTGGCGCTGCTGGAGGACTCCGAGGACCGTATCAGCATCGCCCTTCCGGTCACCGGGGACATGAGCAGTCCGGAGTTCCATTATTTCCATCTCATCGGCCAGGTGGCGAGGAACTTTTTCTTCAAGCTCATCACCAAACCTTTCTCTTTCCTGGGCTCCATGCTTGGCGCAGAGGCCGGCACCGAGGAGATGGGGTATGTGCGTTTTTCTCCCGGCGCATCCTCGCTTTCGGAGGAGGAGAAGACGAAACTTAGCCTGATCGTCAAGGGGCTGCAGACCCGCCCGAAGCTCCTGCTGAAAGTGAACGGTGCGTATGACCCCGCGGTCGACTGGAAGGCGATAAAAACGGAGGTGTACCACCGGGATTACCGGGTGCTTTCCGAGGAGTCGGACCGCACCGATGATTGGGTGTCCCAGACGCTGTATCAGCGCAGTTTCGGCATCCGCGCGCTTTGGGCGCTGACCCGCTCGTATCAGTCGAAGGACGGCAGCTATGATAATGCCAAGATCAACGAGGAGATCAAACGCCGCCTTATTGATGAGGCGGCACCCGATAAGACCGCCTTGGAGGCGCTGGCGCTTGAGCGCGCCAAAGCGGTGCACGATTTCGTGATCGCTGCCGGTTTTGACGCGAAGCGGGTGAGCCTCGGAGAAACGCATACCGTGCAGAGCACCATGGGGTTCGTGCCCCTGGAGCTGGCGTTAACGGTGTTCGATGAGCCTGACGGAAACAAATAAGGCTTGTAATGCCGACCAACCGTGTTACAATAGAGAAAAAGACGGGTTCACTTTAAAGTTTAGAAGATCTGCGCCGTTCAGGGAGCTGCTAATCTTTGAACGGCGTTTTTTCTATTAATCCAAGGGGTTGCGCGTGAATAAAGAATTCAAGGACCTGGTCATCGGCGGTCTGCACATAGAAATCCCGATCATCCAGGGGGGCATGGGGGTACGGGTGTCCGCGTCCTCGCTGGCCTCCGCCGTGTCCAACGAAGGCGGTCTTGGCGTGATCGCGGCCGTGGGCCTGGGAGAAGAGGGCACGGAGGGCGTCGATTTCGGCACGCGCTCCTGCGCGGCCTTAGGGGATATCATCCGGGAAACCCGCTCCAAGACGAAGAAGCCTTTCGGCGTGAACCTTATGTGCGCGCTGACGGATTACGACGCCATGGTGGATGTCGCCCAGAAGGAAGCGGTGGACGTGATCATCTCCGGCGCGGGCCTCCCTTTGAAGCTCCCTTCCCTGGTCAAGAACTCCGTGACCAAGCTTATTCCCATCGTATCTTCCGGCCGGGCGGCCAGGCTCATCTGCAGCACCTGGCAGAGAAGGTATAAGCGGCTGCCGGATGCCGTGATCGTGGAAGGTCCTTTGGCCGGAGGCCATCTAGGATACAGCCGCGCCGAGCTGGCGGATCCCGAGCATTTCAATCTCGACGGCATACTGGTGGACGTGCTGCAGGCGGTCAAGGAGTTCTCTGCCGGCGGCGCCGGAATACCGGTGATCGCCGCCGGAGGGATATACGACGGCAAGGATATCGCGCGGGTGATCAGGCTGGGCGCCAGCGGCGTGCAGATGGCCACCCGTTTCGTCTGCACCACCGAATGCGACGCGTCCCCCAAATACAAGGAACTGTATCTTTCCTGCACGGACAAGGATATCGTGGTCATCAACAGTCCCGTGGGCATGCCCGGACGGGTGATCAACAGCGAGTTCGTCAAAAAGATCACCTCGGGAGAGCGCATCGATTTCGATTGCGCCTACCAGTGCCTGGCTACCTGCGATCCGGGCAAGGTCAACTACTGCATCGCCAAAGCGCTGATCAACGCCTACCGCGGCAACCTGGATAAAGGGTTCGCCATGTGCGGAAGCAACGCGCACCGCATCACCAAGATCGTGTCGGTCAAGGAACTCATCGCCGAGCTGGCCGGGGACGCCCGCCGCCATCTTCTCGCACACTAACCGCCCGCTTTTTTACGCTACCGCAATCCCGGGCTTTTCCGTTGACAGAGTAAGGGTACGGGTATATACTGCCTCTGAGAAGCATACTTTTCGTACATAACATGTAAATCATATTAGTAGGAGGTATAATGGAAAAGGTAACCGGGCCCAAGATCTTCGGGTCGGTCACGCTGGGGGAGCGCGGCCAGATCGTGGTGCCGGCCGACGTGCGCAAGGCCTTCGGCATCAAGGCGGGGGATAGGCTCATTGTCTTCGCCAGGGAGGGAGGGCCGATCGGCCTTATCCCGGCGCAGGAGTTCAGCCGTTTCATCGAACAGGCCTCGCAGGCCCTGCACAAACTCAAAAAGAATGACCAGGCGTAACTTCGCGCGAGTATTGGCGGCGGGAGTGTGTGTCGCCGCGTCCCTGGTATCGGCGCAGGCGCAGGAGGCGCTTACCTGGCAGCAGTGCCTGGAGCGGTCGCAGCGCAGCCATCCCGGCCTCATCGCTTCCCTTGAGGCGGTGGCGCAGCAGCAGGCGCAGGTATCCATCGAACAAAGCGGAGCCCTTCCCCAGGTGAGCGCGACCGCGGATGCGTCCACCCGCTACAGCAGCACCACCAGCAGCCAGACGGACTCCACCACCCGCGCGACGCAGGATACTTATTCGTACGGGGTTGCCGCCACGCAATTGATCTTCGACGGCGCGAACACCGCGCGCCGCAAGGACGCGGCATCCGCGCAGGTTGCGGCGGCGCAACAGGCGTACCGGTTCGCCTCCAGCGAAGTACGTTTCGCGCTGCGCACCGCGTTCATCGAGGCGCTGAAATATCAAACGCTCATTTCGGTGATGGAAGATATCGTGAAGATCCGCCGGGACAATCTGATGCTGATCACCCTGCAGTATGAGTCCGGGCTGGAGCACCGCGGCGCCCTTTTGGCCTCGGAGGCGAACCTCGCGGCGGCTGAGGCTGAACTGGCGCAGGCAAAACGCGGGCTGGTCAGGGCGCAGCGGCAGCTGGCAAAGGAAATGGGTCAGGCGGAGGGGGCGCTGTATCTGGTCTCCGGGGACTTCACCGTCAGGGATCAGGCACGTATCAGGCCGGATTTTGCGGCGCTGCTGAAGGATAATCCGTCCCTGCTGCAGGCAGCGGCACGCAGGCAGGCGGCCGGGTTCTCCGAGCGCGCTGCCCGCGCCGGGTTCGCTCCGGAAGTCTCGGCGCGCGCCTCCGCGGAGAAATCCAGCGGATACTGGCCACCCAATAACAGCCAGTGGAGCCTCGGGGTGGGGGTGAGCGTGCCGGTGTTCGAGGGCGGATTGCAGGGGGCGCAGCTTTCGCAGGCGAAGGCCGCGCTGCGCCAGTCTCAGGCCCAGGAGCATTCGGCCCGGGATACCGCGCTGGTCGCGCTGGAGATTTCCTGGGCGCAGCTGCAGGATGCGCTGGATAACGTGGAGGTACAGCGCAAGCTGCTCGAGGCGGCGCAGGAGCGCTCCCGGATCGCCCAGGCGCAGTATGCCACCGGATTCATCGATTTCGATAACTGGATCATCATTGAGAATGACCTGGTGAATGCCAAAAAAGCTTCCCTGGAATCGCAGGCTGCGGCGCTGGCCGCCGAGGCGGCCTGGGTGCAGGCGAAAGGAGTGACACTGGAATATGCGGGCTAAAAAATGGTGGATGGTCCTGGGGGTTGCGGCGGCGATATCCGCTCTTCTGGCGGGAGGGTGGTTTTTCGGGAAAAAGGCTCCGGCGGAGACGGTGCGCGAGGTGGCGCCGGTGCGGGCAACGATCCAATCCGTCATCTCCACCACCGGGACGGTGCTGCCCATGAACCGGTTGGAGATCAAGCCTCCGGTCGCCGGCCGGGCGGAGCAGATCCTGGTGCAGGAAGGTTCGCAGGTCACTGCCGGGCAGGTCCTGGCCTGGATGAGCTCGACGGAGCGGGCGGCGCTGATCGATGCGGCGAGGGCCAAGGGGGAGGAAACCCTCGCCTACTGGCAGGAGGCGTACAAGCCCATTCCTTTAATCTCGCCGATCAAGGGGGAAGTGATCGTTTCCAAGACCCAGCCGGGACAGTCGCTCGCGGCGACCGATGCCGTCATCGTGCTTTCCGACCATCTGATCGCCCGGGCGCAGGTGGATGAGACGGATATCGGGAAGATCAAGCTGGGCCAGGAGGCGGTGATCATCCTGGATGCGTACCCCGGCCAGAGGATCCCGGGCAGGGTCGAGCACATCTATTACGAGTCCAAGACCGTGAACAACGTGACGATATATGAGGTGGATATCATCCCGGATACGGTGCCGGGTTTTTTCCGGTCGGGGATGAACGCTTCGATCGAATGCGTGGTCTCCCGCAGCGAACGCGCGCTGCTGGTGCCCCAGGAGGCGGTCATGACCGACAAGGACGGGTCTTGGGTGCTGGTCAAGGACCCGGGTGCCCGGGAGCCGGCCAGGCGCAGCGTGAAAAGAGGGATAAGCGACGATAAGAACGTCGAGATCCTCTCCGGATTGCACGAAAAAGAGGTGCTGGTGGTCAGGTCGAAGAAATACGCGCTTCCTAAGACCGAAGGCGGGACCAATCCCTTTGCGCCCGGAAGAAGATGATAGAAGTAAAGGACCTGCATAAGACGTATCTCATGGGCAAGATCGAGGTCAAGGCCCTGCAGGGGGTGACCCTGTCCATCGCGCCGGGAGAGTTCGTGGCGGTCATGGGCCCTTCCGGATCGGGAAAATCCACGCTGATGCACGTGCTCGGGCTCCTGGACGCTCCGGACTCCGGAGAGTATTTCCTCTGCGGCACGGCGATGCACTCTCTGAAGGATACCCAGGCTGCGTCCCTGCGCAATCAGCTCATCGGTTTCATCTTCCAGCAATTCCATCTTCTGCCGCGCATGAGCGCGCTGGCCAACGCCCATTTGCCGCTCATCTACGCGGGAAAACGGTCGCATCTGGCTTCTGCGCAGGAGAAGATCCGTGAAGTGGGCCTGGCTGACCGCAGCACGCACCGGCCCAGTGAGCTTTCCGGGGGACAGCAGCAGCGCGTGGCTATCGCCCGGGCTCTGGTCAACGACCCGCTGCTTATCCTGGCGGACGAGCCTACCGGCAACCTCGATTCCCGCAGTAAGGAAGAGATCATCGGTATACTGAAGGAGCTCAACCGTAAAGGCAAGACCGTGATCGTCGTGACCCACGAGCAGGAGGTGGCCGCGCATGCGCAGCGGGTGGTGACCATGCGCGACGGGAGGATCGTTTCCGATACCCGGCGTAAGGAAGCGGCCGTGCCGGTTGAGGATTCGGCGCACCGGCAGATGGTCTGCAGCGCGGTGGCGCAATCGCACCATCAGGTGGGCAAGGCGGAGTTCGGCGATTTTGTGCGGCAGGCGGTCTCCGCGATGGTGTCGCATAAGGCGAGGTCCTTCCTTTCCATCCTGGGGATCCTGATCGGCGTCGCCGCGGTGATCGCCATGCTCGCTTTGGGAGAAGGCGCCAAGGAGTCGATCCGTAAGCAGCTGGCTTCTTTGGGTTCCAACCTGCTGATGGTAAGGCCCGGTTCCTCGCGCATGCACGGAGTGGCGATGGAATCCGGTTCCGTCACGCGTTTCACCTTTGCCGATGCCGCCGCGATCTCCCGGATGCGGGAATACGTTTCCGGGGTAAGCCCTTCGGTCGCGGGCAGGGCGCAGGTGGTTTACGGGAACAGGAACTGGAACACCCAGGTGGAAGGGGTGGGCGCGGAGTACGAGCGGATGCGCAGCGCCACGCCTCCGGTGGGCAGGTTCTTCACCGAAGAGGAGGAAAAGCTCAGGGAGAAGGTGGTGCTTCTGGGGCCGACCGTGGCCAGAGAGCTTTTCGGTGAGGATGATCCCGTCGGGAAGACCATCAAGGTGAACCTGCAGAATTTCCGGGTGATCGGCGTGCTGCCTTCCAAGGGGGCTTCGCATTTCCGGGACCAGGATGATACGATGGTGATCCCGGTGACCACCGCGATGTACCGGCTGCTGGGCAAGGAATATCTCGATTCCCTGTCCGTGGAGATAAAAGACGAGCGTCTGATGGAGCCGGCAGCGCAGGCGATCGAGGCGCTGATCAGGAAGCAGCATCGGCTTCCTTCGGAGGACGAGGATTCCTTCCAGATCCGCAACATGTCGGATATCCGCGCCACGATGGAGGCGACCACGCAGACCATGTCCGTGCTCTTAGGCTCCATCGCCGCGATCTCCCTTCTGGTAGGAGGGATCGGGATCATGAACATCATGCTGGTCTCGGTCACGGAGCGCACCCGGGAGATAGGGTTGCGCAAGGCGCTGGGCGCGACCACCCGGGATATCCTGATGCAGTTCCTGGTGGAAGCGGTGCTGATGGCGTTCATCGGCGGCCTCTGCGGTATCCTTCTGGGGTGCGGGGTGGCGGTCCTGATCACCGTATCCGCCGGATGGGCGGTGAAGATCTCCACTTCTTCCGTGGCCCTGGCGACCGTATTCTCCGTGATCATCGGTGTGGTCTTCGGGCTCTGGCCTGCCCGGCAGGCTGCCCGTCTCAATCCCATCGAAGCCCTGCGTTACGAGTAGTACGGGCAGATGCCCCTTCCCGTATCCTCCGCAACTCTTTCTTGACAAGGAAATGACTTTTCGCCATAATAGACATACTACCTTGGTATAACGATGGTCCAACAAAAGACAAGATGACCTTTCGTACTATCATCCCGGGACTTGTGGCGGCAGTAAGTATGACGACCTCGGCGTTCGCAGCCGAGGTTTTTTATTTGGGGGGCGCGGGCGCAGGGGTTCCTGCGGATGCCGGCCCTAAGGTGAGCGGTACTTTTACCCAGGAGGTCGCCTGGAATGACGTGGCGGGCAACACCTCGAAATCCTTCCTGGAGCGGGGCACGGATTACAACAGCGAGTTGAACCTCAACCTGCAAAAGAACCTTCCCCGCCAGTATCAGTTCGAGGGCCAGTGGTTTCTCCGCAAGACCGATAACCGGCGCATCGAGCCGAGGCGTGACGTACGTCTCAAGCAGATGAACGTCAAAGCCTATAACCAGGCCAATCTGCTGGAATTCGGAGATTTTTACGGTGACTTCAGCCAGTTCGTGCTGGGTGCCAGCCTGGAAGGGCTCAATGCGGAAGTCGCGCCTTCCTCCGGCCAGGCGTACAAAATGATCGCCGGGCGCACTGCCCGGCCGGATGTGACCACGGAGAAGTACCAGCGCAACGTGTTCGGCGCGCAGGCCGAGTATAAGCTTTTTCCCGAATCCGCGGTGTTCTCCAATTTCCTGGTCGGAGTGCAGGCAGCGACCTCGCAGGACGATTCGGCGACGGTCAACCGCTCCGGCAACACCCGGGACCTGCGTAATACGGTGGTCAGCGTGCACGGGGACATGGCCCTGCGCAAATATCTGGCGTTCCTGTACGAGGTCGCCCGCAGCGACTATATCGAGGACGAGGACGCATCGAACGATACCCGATCCGGCACCGCGGTCAGGCTGATGCCTTCGCTGCGCTGGGGAAGGTTCAACGTGAAGCATCTTTTCCAGCGGGCCGCCCCCGAATTCTACACCGAGGTCGGCTCCGCCGCAGCGGACAAGCAGCAGTATCAGACCACCCTCGATTACCGTTTCAGCGACCGGCATTCCCTTTCCTTCACCGAAAATTACCATTATGACCACCTGGAGGGAAGCTCCCGCACCAAGCGTACCTTTAATGACGAGAAGTACCTGGTCTGGCAGGCGCGCCCGTTCGCGGGCCGTCCGGACCTTACCTTCCGGCCGTATGCGAATTACCAGCTGCGCCGCTCGGATGATGCGGGCAATTCCGCGGCCGGGATCACCCGCACCGCAGGATTTTCCCTGAACGATTCCCTCGACCAGTCGACCTCCGCGGGCATCTCCTATGAGTTCCGGGAGTTCAGCGACCGTGCCAACCGTTCCTCTTCGGAGTATTCCCACCGTATCGGGCTTAACTGCGCGCGGGAGGATATGCTCTTTAACCGGCGTATCTACGTGGATCTTTCGCCTTCCCTGGAGCTGCGCCGCACCAAGACGGATAACGACAAGGACGCGAGCATTACCGTCGGGTTCAATGCCCAGTACGATCTCGCCTCGCGGCTGAAGATGCGCTGCGGGAATACCGTGGCCGATGTCGACGGCTCCCAGCCGGCGACGGATTATTTCAACAACCGGGCGTTCTGGGAGTTCGATTACGCCCTGACCGGGGACCAGCGCTCGCATTTCGTGGTGCGCGGAGAGCGGAACAATTATATGAGCGAGAACGGCGCGCAAAGCTATAAGGAGCAGCGCGTCATCGGGAAGGTGCAGATTGCGTTTTAAGGCGTTGCTGGTATCGTTATGCGTGTGCGTCTCGTCGGTCGCGCCGGCGTATGCGGCCTCATCCCGGGGAACGAGCGCGGGATCGGACGCGGTCGTGCTCGGCCGTCAGCTGGTGGATGACCTTTTCGTCCGTTACAAGAGCTTTTCCCGCAGCGCGTTCGAGCAGGAGCTTTCCTTCCAGTTCTCTCCTTCGCGTCAGGAATTCCTCGACCGGGCGCAGCGTAACGCCTATAGCGGGGTGATCCTGGGGCTGGAGTATTCTTTACAGCGGGCGCTGCTGAAGAAAAATACGCTGACGGTCAGGATCGCGTGGGACAAGACCGTGCAGCCGTTCGGCAACACCGCGCCGGTCAACTCCCGCGGCGCGGCGACGTTGGTGTTCAGGAAACAGGATGACAGGTGGCTTTTATTGCGTGTGACCGGCGAGAGCCCTTTCTAGCCGGCGTCCCGTCTGACCGGACCGATCTAAACCATGAAAAACCCGAGGTGCCTGATGCGTTCTTTCCTTGCCGCGTGTTTCCTTAATCTTGTACTGTGCGCTCCCTTCAGCAGTCTTGTCCGCGTCTGTTCCGCCGAGGATGAATCCCTTTCCCAGAAAGCCGCCTCCCAGGTACTGGACAGCCTGCCGGATTTCGTCAAGGACGTCCAGGCCATGCGGAACATGACCCCGCAGCAGAAGATCGATTTTCTCATGAGCAATGTCGACAGCCGGGTCAAGGAGAAGGTGGGGGAGAAGTTCAAGGACCAGATCAAGGATAAGGTCAAGGAGTATACCCAGGCCGCCGTGCGGGCGCGCGCGTTCCAGGAGATCGGCGTGCCGCAGTTACGCAATGCCATTGTCATGGGAACGGCGCCGGATTGGGGGAAGATCGAGACCTCGATCGCCTCGAACGTCGACACCAAGATGCGTATGTTCGACGCCGGCTGGAAGGCCGCGGAGATCGGCTGGGGAGCGTACGAGGCCTATTCCAGCGGGGATGCCGTGGCGGCCGCGAAATCGATCAGCGGCAGCGTCTGCGACCTGCTGGCCGAAGCGTATATCCCCGGCTGGGGATGGGTTAAGTTCGGGGCGAAGATGGTCGAGGCGCTGGGCAATTACGTGCTCTCCTATGCGACCGATACCGCAATCCAGGGCATGCTCGAGAACATGTACGGGCTTAAGTCCAATCCCGCCGGCCTTGCCGATTGGCTGATCAAGCAGTCACCTCAGGCGATCAAGGCGGATATCGACGGCAAGTGGAATGACGGTATGGCGTTCGGGTACCTCTGGCAGGGCCAGGGCACGGATAAGGGCGATGAAGAGATGAAATCGCGCCTGCAGTCGGCGCTGGTGTCTTTGCGCGGAGAGCTCCTGGTGAAGATCAAGGAGGAGGAGGCGAAGGAGCGCGAGATCCAGCAATATATGGAAAAATACAAGCAGGAGGCCGAGCAAAAAGCGCAGGCATTGCAGGCTGCCGCCAAGCAGGCGGTCGACGAGGCCGAGCGGATACTCGCGCCGGTCAAGGCGTTCCGCCAGAAGTATTACGGTCTCCGCAAGCAGGAGGTGAAGACGCAGGAGTCGGTCATCCAGTCGCAGATGCAGGGTGGCGGCGGGATCGCGTATTCGCCGCTCAACCGCACCGGATTGCTTACCATATATAAGACCGCCCTGGACGAGGTTAAGGAAGGCCCGAGCAAGACCGGGTTCGATAAAGCGACCTATGAACAATGGTCCAATGACTACGGCCCGGCAGTGAAAAAAGAGCTCGAGCGTTTCGTGAAGGCCAATGAGGACGCGATCCAGGCTGCGGGTAAAACGATGTGGGATGCCTGGGGCCCGCAGTTCGCGGCGCTCCAGAGCCAGCTGGATGCGGCATATAAGCGCGGGGATAACGATGCGGTCCGTTCGATCAATCAGCAGCTGCAGGCGCTCAACGACCGTTTTGCTCCGGTGCAGGCGGCGTTCGGCAAGGCGGTGGGGGAGACGCGCACCAAGATGGCGCTCGACCAGCAGCTCCTGCAAAAAGAGTGGGAACTCCTTAGTATCGAAGCGGCGGAGCGAGGCGCGAAATTCGGCGGGGCCATCTCCGAGGCATACAAAAAGATCAACGAGAGGCTGGCGGTGGCAAACGCCGAGCTGGGTATCGGTTTGCAGACATTGCGCCAGAATCTGCTCAAGCTCAATTATCCCAGCCTGTGGCGCGGCGGAGGCGTACAGATCGGCACCGGCGGTTCGCTGGGCGGCGGGTACAGCGGTCCGGCGCGGCAGCTTAGGGACGGAGAGTACGAGTTTTTTACCGGTCCCGGACATTTGGCAGGCGCGCTTGCGGCGGCCGAGGAAGAGGCGCGCAAGCTAAGAGAGGATATGACGCATCTGAACGAGCTGGATGCGTTCGAGCGCAAGTTGTACTCCAGCTACCGTCAGGTGGTCGCGAATTGTTTTAATGAATACCTGAATATCACTCCGTCGAAACTCCAGGTGGTGCATAAGCCTCCCATTTTCTCCGGGAACCAGGAGCAGAACCGGAATAATTCCCTGACCTGGGCAGCGCGTTCCGGGAATCCTACGGCCATGGGAGAAGAAGTGTGGGCGATGGGGGATTTCCCGTATGTGTCATATCCGGGAGGGCATGTGGGCATCCAGGGCGTGCTCGTGCCCCTTGAATTCCTGAACAAGATCGATCAGTATCTGGGGAATGCCTCCGAGCCTTATCAAAAAGCCCTGGAGCAGGTGCAGAAAGACATTACCTCTTTGCAGGGCTGGGCGCAGATCGACGAGCTTGCCGGGATCATCAATCAGCTCGGGCCGAAACTCGAGAGGTTCCTCGGTCCGTACGCGTATTACGGGGAAGGGGTACCCGGGGTGATCTATAAGTTCCGGGCGCTGCCCGAAGACAAGGGGGGGGCGGGAGTGCGTATTGACGAGCGCACCGTGCTCGATACGGCCGGTTACGCCTATCTGAAGGAGATGAAGGCGGCCTGGGAGAAGCACGGGTACCGCGTCGAGCAATTCGCTAATCTCGCGCGGGGTTATGGCCAGGGGCATAAATACCCGCAGGATTCCGACCCCAAGCGTTTTATCAACAAGCTTCCGGCCTGGCAGGGTATCCCGCAGAAGATCAAGGTGTATGAAGATGCCATGGCTCAGGCGATCAAGGAGAGTACGCAGGCGTACGATGCGGCCAAGAAACAGCTCGACGAGCTTAAAGACCAGTTCAAGAAAGAGCGCAGCGGTGCGGGCGGCATGACCCTTAAGAACATGCAGAACGTGCAAAAAATGGTCAAGCTTATCGTGAAACATAATCTGGCGGCGCCCGGGTATGCGGTCCTTAAAGACGATATTCTTGCGTTCGAGAAAGAAGTCGACGAGGGGATCGAGAGCTGGCTTGCCGAGCAGAAGCGCAGGACCGAGGAGTATCAGCGGCAGCAGGAGGCGGAATCGAAGGCCGCCGCAGCCGCCGCGCGCAAGAAGGAAGAAGAGGACAATCTGCGCCGGCTTAAGGATTCGGGACAGCTGGCCGGAATGTACGGATATGCCCTGGTGAATCCGCGGCTTAACACCGTTTCTCTTGCGCAGGCTGCCGGAGAGGTGGTGTTGATGCGCAACGATCTGCTCCAGGGAGGTATCGAGATCACCGCGCGGATGGCGACGATGGATAAGGCCCGGGCCATGCTCTTTTCCGAGGATAACGGCCGCACCTGGAAGGAATTGCCCCTCAGCAGTGAGATCCGGTATTCCTTCGTGCCTTTGCCCAATAAGCAGTATCAGCCGATCCTGCGCGTCAAGACCGACGACGGCAACGAAGTGGATATCAAGGTGTTCCATTCCGTCCAGTGGCTCGTGTTCAGGGATATGGATTTCACCCAGCTGGTGGCAGAGTCCGTCAAGAACCTGGCGGATTCCTATGAGGCGAAGAATTTCGCCGCGTTCAGCCGACTCGTGTCGGATGATTTCCTGGGCAACAAGGCGTTCCTGGAAGACGGCGTGCGGATGGATTTCGACCTTTTCAGCGATATCCGCCTGAAGATCTACATCAACCGTATCGAGAAGAGCGGAGGGTATTTCGTCGCGGACACCAAATGGGATAAGCAGCAGTCGGTCAAGAAGACCGGACAGCAGCAGAGCACCAGCGGGCGCACCACCATGGTCTTTGCGCTGGAAGAGGGGAAGATGAGGATAAAGAACCTGCGCGGAAACCTGATCTACGCCACACTTTCTCCCGAGATCGCGCAGTCGAGCGGCCTGCCCTCGTCGACCGTGGACCAGATCCGTACCGCCAATGAGGACCGCAATCCGGTGCAGCCGGGCGCCGGCACGACCGAGGATGCCGGAGGGACTTCTTCCGGCTCAAGCTCCTCCACTTCCACGACTAAGTCTTTGCGGGTCACCAGCCCCAACGGGGGGGAGAACTGGGCGCAGAGCTCGACGCAGGATATCACCTGGACTTCGAGCGGGGTTTCGAACATCAAGATCGAGCAGAAAGAGGGGGGCATCTGGTTTGAGGTGGAAGCTTCGGTTTCCGCCGCTTCGGGAGTATATTCCTGGAACCTCCCCCCGGTCACCTGTAATGATTGCCGTATCCGTATCACGGACACCGCGGACGCTTCCGTGACCGATACTTCGGATGCGGATTTTACGATCTTTTAAGGATTCCGCCTTGCGCGGAGTATTTTTTATTGGCCGTTGCCTAAATTAAAGGCACTATCTGCATAAGGAGAGCGCATATGCCCAGGCGTACTGATATCAAGAAGGTCATGATCATCGGCTCCGGCCCCATCATCATCGGACAGGCATGCGAGTTCGATTACTCCGGTACGCAGGCGTGCAAGGCCCTGCGGGAGGAGGGGTATGAGATCGTGCTGGTCAATTCCAACCCGGCCACGATCATGACCGATCCTGGGATGGCCGATCATACCTATATCGAGCCTCTGACCGTGGAAAGCGTCTCCCGGATCATCGAGAAGGAGCGGCCGGATGCGCTGCTGCCGAACTTAGGCGGCCAGACCGGGCTTAACCTCGCTTCCAGCCTGCACAAAGAGGGGATACTGAAGAAGTACGGGGTGAAGATCATCGGGGTCAAAGCCGATGCCATCGAGCGGGGAGAGGACCGGGAGGCGTTCAAGGCTACGATGAAAAGCCTGGGGATCCCCGTGCCGAGATCCGAGATCTGTCACTCCATTGAAGAAGCTCAGAAGGTCGCGGATGAACTGGGATATCCTGTGGTGGTGCGGCCGGCGTATACCATGGGTGGCACGGGAGGCGGGATCGTGTATAACAACGAAGAGCTGCGTACCGTTGCCGCCCGCGGGATCAACGCCAGCATCATCCACCAGATCCTCATAGAAGAGGCGGTGATCGGCTGGGAGGAGCTCGAGCTGGAGGTGGTGCGCGACGAGAAGGACCGGAAGATCACGGTCTGTTTCATCGAGAACATCGACGCCATGGGGGTGCATACAGGGGACAGTTTTTGCGTGGCGCCCATGCTGACCGTCCCGCAGCCGCTGCAAAAGCGCATGCAGGAGCTCTCCTACAAGATCGTGGATGCCATAGGCGTGGTGGGCGGGACCAACATCCAGTTCGCCCATAATCCGAAGGACGACCGGCTGGTGGCCATCGAGATCAATCCCCGTACCTCCCGTTCCTCGGCGCTGGCTTCCAAGGCTACGGGATTCCCCATTGCCCGGGTATCCACGAAATTGGCAGCCGGGATCTCGCTGGACGAGATCCCTTACTGGAGAAAAGGCACCCTGGAAAAATACGAGCCGTACGGTGAGTATGTGGTCATAAAATTCGCCCGCTGGGCGTTCGAGAAGTTCTCCGGGGCAAAAGATGTCCTGGGTACGCAGATGAAAGCCGTGGGCGAGGTGATGAGCATCGGCAAAACTTTCAAGGAAGCATTCCAGAAATCCCTGCGCTCCCTGGAGATCGGCCGCTACGGGGCGGGGTTTGCCAGGGATTTCCATACCCTGCCGGTCGAGGAGCTGGCGCACAGGCTGGCGTTTCCCTCCAGCGAGCGGATATTCCTGATGTACGAAGGGTTGCGCAAAGGGATGGGGGTCGAGGCGCTGCATAAGATGACCCATATCGGGGAGTGGTTCATCTCCCAGCTTAAGGACCTGGTGGAATTCGAGGAAAGGATTGTCAAGGGGGGATGGGGATCGTTATCCGACGCCGATCTGCGCCAGGCAAAGGAGTGGGGATTTGCCGACCGCTACCTGGCAAAGCTTTTCCGGGTGGAGGAAACGGAAGTCCGCCGGCGCAGGAAAGCGCTGGTAGGCAATTCGCGCTTCGAGCCGGTGCCGGTAAGCGGGGTGAAGGATGCGGCGTATTATTACTCGACCTATACTCCGGGCAAGGACCTGGTAGAGGTCTCTTCCGGCAGGAAGATCCTGATATTGGGAGGGGGGCCGAACCGTATCGGACAGGGGATCGAATTCGACTATACCTGCGTGCATGCGGCGTTTGCCTTGCGCGAGATGGGCTTCGAGTCGGTGATGATCAATTGCAACCCGGAAACGGTCTCGACCGATTACGATACCTCCGACAAGCTGTATTTCGAGCCCCTGACCGTCGAGGATGTGCTGGCGATATGGGAGAAGGAGAAGCCCGAGGGCGCCATCGTGCAATTTGGCGGCCAGACCCCTTTGAACATCGCCTCGGAGCTGGAGAAGCACGGAGTGAAGATCCTGGGCACCAGCACGCAAAGCATCGCCTTTGCCGAGGACCGGGAGCTTTTCCGCAGGAAGATGGAGGAGATGGGTATCCGCCAGACCGAGGGAGCGACCGCTTTTTCCCTGGATGAGGCGGTAGAGATCGCCCGCCGGATCGGGTATCCGCTCATGGTACGCCCGTCTTTTGTGCTGGGCGGCCGCGGCATGGAGGTAATCTACGACGAGAAAATGCTCGTCAAGTACGGGAAAGAGGCCATTCAGGTAAGCCCGGAGTATCCCATGCTCCTGGACCGCTTCCTGGACAATGCCCTGGAGTGCGAAGTGGATGCGCTTTGCGACGGCAAGGAGGTGTTCGTTGCCGCGGTGATGGAGCATATCGAACATGCGGGGATCCATTCGGGTGATTCCGCGTGTACCATCCCGCCCCGTTCCATCACGCCGGAGCAGTTGAGGACGATCCACGAGGTGACCCGCAAGATCGCCCTGGAGCTTAAGGTGGTCGGGTTGATCAACATCCAGTTCGCGATCTGTGCCGGCGAGGTATACGTGCTGGAAGCGAACCCCCGCGCTTCCCGGACCGTGCCCCTGGTGGCCAAGACCGTAGGCATCTCCGTAGCCAGGATCGCGACCATGCTGATGCTGGGCAGGAAGCTTTCCGATTTCCCGGAGTTGGTGCACCGGCCGCTTCCCTATGTTACGGTCAAGGAGGCGGTGTTCCCCTTCAACATGTTTCCGGAGGTCGATCCGGTGCTGGGGCCGGAAATGCGCGCTACCGGTGAGGTCATGGGCATCGACCGTGATTTCGGCTACGCCTTCTTCAAGGCGCAGGAGGCCGTGGGCACAAAGCTCCCGGAAAAGGGCAATGTGCTGGTGACCGTCGCGGACAAGGATAAAAAGCTGCTTCCGGGCGTGGCGGCGAAGCTTACCGCGCTGGGTTTCAAATTATACGCTACGGGAAACACCCATAAGTCCCTGAAGGCTTGCGGGATCGAGGCCGAGCTGGTGAGCAAACTGCATGAGGGCAGGCCTAACATATCCGACGCCATCAGGAACCGGGATATCCAGCTGGTCATCAATACCCCTGCCGGACGCACCAGCGTGCACGACGACAGCTATATCCGCATGCTGGCCATCCAGTACAAGATACCGTATGTCACTACCATGGCGGCGGCGCAGGCTACGGTGGACGGTATAGAAGCGGCAGTGCGGTTTAAGCAGCGGGCGCCTTCCTCACTGCAGGAGTATCACATGCTGCTGGCCTCTCACCGGGAGGCGAAGGTAACATAATCCTTCTCTTTGCAGGCGCTTTGGTGTACACTATAGGGTATGCATACTCATGTGACCAAGGAGGAGCCGGCACAGCCCGGATTTTACGGGCTGGGAATTGCTCCCAAGATACTCGATATACTCGACCAGATCAATTTCAAGGTCCCTACGCCTATCCAGCAGAAGGCGATCCCGCACGCCATTGAAGGCCTGGATGTCATCGGGATCGCCCAGACCGGAACCGGCAAGACCCATTCTTTCGCCATCCCCATGGTGCAGCGGCTTACCCAGCGGGACGGGGTAGGGCTGGTGCTGGCCCCTACCCGTGAACTGGCCATCCAGATAGACGAATCCTTCCGGCCTTTGGCCGGAGCCTTCAATATGGATATCGCCTGCCTGATCGGAGGCGCTCCCATGGACCCGCAGGTGGAGGCGATGATGCGGAATCCCCGCGTGGTCATCGCCACTCCCGGCCGTCTTCTTGATCATATGAGCGGGTGGACCTTCATCCCGGAGCAGGTGGTGATGCTCGTGCTGGACGAGGCGGACCGCATGCTGGATATGGGATTCGCCCCCCAACTGGACAAGATCCTGCGTTTCGTGCCGAAGGACAGGCAGACCATGCTTTTCTCCGCCACCATGCCTAAAGAGATCATGGTGATGGCGAAGACCCATATGAAGCTTCCCGTGCAGGTGGAGATCGCACCCTCGGGCACTACCGCGGAGAAGGTCTCTCAGGAGCTTTTCATCGTCAAGCGCGACGATAAGCAGAAGCTGCTTTCGAAGATACTGTCCCAGTACCACGGCACGGTGCTGATGTTCTGCCGCACCAAGAACAATGCCCATAAGATGGCCCGCGCGGTCAGGGGGATGGGGCATAGCGTCTGTGAGCTGCACTCCGACCGTTCCTTGCCGCAGAGGCTCGATGCGCTGGAAGGTTTCAAGGCCGGCAAGTACAGGGTGCTCGTGGCTACCGATATCGCGGCCCGGGGCATCGATGTCTCCTCCATCGAGCTGGTGATCAATTTCGACCTGCCCGACGATGCGGAGAATTACGTGCACCGGATCGGCCGTACCGGCCGTGCCGGGCTCAAAGGTCACGCTATTTCCATCGCCACTCCGGACCAGAGCCGGGATGTCCGGGATATCGAAAGCCTTATCCGTTCTCAGCTGCCGGTTTCCCGTCATCCGGCGTTCGCCGTCGAGAAATTCGACGAGAGCGCCGTCTCCGAGCCGGAGCACGGACGCGGCCGCGACCGCGGCCGGCAGGGCAGGTCCCGCGGCGGAGACAGCCGCGGAGGCAGCCATGGGCACGCACACGGCGCATCGCCGCGTTCAGGCAATCGTCCTCATGACAGGCAGAAGAGGCGTGCCCGTTAAGGGCTGGCGCCGCTTTTACGGATCCGCGCTCCTTTCGGGGGCAGTGCTGTTTCCCCTCTTTTTCCCCGTTGTCGTTTTCCCTTCGGATATCGTGGTCCCCAATACCTTTTCCTCTCCGGCGCCCGTGCAATCGCCTGAGAGGGATGTCCCCCGGCGCGCGGTGCGGGTCACTCCGTCGTATGAGTACGGCTGGGTGACGCAGGCCGGCCGCAAGGGGTCCTGGCGCGTGCATGGCGCCACCGTTTCCTATCACGGGGCTCGGTCCATCGTTCCGTATCTCGCCATGGAGGAGTGGGAACGTTTCCGCGAGGATGACCGCACCTATTCCGCAGGCGCCTACGCCGTGTTCGATGATCTTTCCGTATGGCAGGGGGAGGTTGGTTTCGGATCGGATGCGGACTATGTGTACCGCAGGCGGATCCTGCTTGGGTATGAGCGTCCGCTGGCCGCTTCCTGGCATTGGCTGGCATCACTCCGTTACAGCGCATATCCGCACAACGATACCTATCTGGTCTCCCCGGGCATAGTGAAGTATTTCGGGGACGATCATATCATGGCCGTGCTTAACGGTTCCTTCACGGAGAGCCGCGACAGCGCGGCGTCCCTTACCCTCAAAGGACGCCGGTCGATTACCCGGTCCCTTCGGGTAACCGGAGGGTATGCTCTGGGGCAGCGGCTGTTCGATATCGTCGAGCTTCCCGCCCCCAAGCAGTACGGATACATCGGATTTGCGGGCCTCGAGTACCAACTTTCCCCGGGATCGCTCCTGCGCGCGGGATTTTCTTACGCTAAGGAGCGGCCGAGTTTTATCAAGCGGGGAGTGGATGTTTCCTGTACCTTTTCTTTCTGATGCCTAAGGATATAGCGTCTCTGATCTGGGCGGTAAATTACTGCATCGCCGGGCTGGTCATAGTGCTGTCCCTGGCGGTGTTTTTTTTCGCGGGGTGGCGCCAGAGTCTCATCCGGCGGCACGAGACGCGGGTGCGCCGGGTCATGCGCAGGCTGGCGATACTCTCTTTGCAGGGGGAAGGGGCCTTGCGTCAGTCCTGTCCTGCGGTAGTGCGGGGAGTTAGTGCCGCCGAATTCCTGATGCTTTCCCGGGAGCGGGAATCGCTCGCCGGCCCCGAGCACGGGGAGCAGATCCGGGAGTGCCTGAACGAGGTCTCGGCCGGCAGGTCCCTGGAAAAAGACGCCGCCCGCCGCCGCCCTAAGTGGCGCCGTATCGAGGCGCTGGTCTCGTTAGGATATTCGCAAAGCCCGAAGGCCCAGGAGCTGCTTTCCCTGGCGGTGCATGACCGCGATCCCGAAGTGGCATATTACGCGATGTTCTCCTTAGCGCAGCTTAAGACCCCGGAGGCTGCCGCATTGCTGCTGGAGTGCCTGCATTTGCGTCTGGCCGGAGGCGGCAAGATCGCTTCTTTCCTGGAAGGGTTCCCCGAGCAGGTGCTCGACGAGGTGCTGCGCGCTTCGGAGAGTACGGATCCCTATGTGCGTTTCTGGGCGGTCAGGCTGATGCGCCGTTTCCCTTCCGCGCGCTGCCTCGATACGCTGCTGCGGCTTTCCGGGGATGTTTCCGCGGACGTGCGGGCCGCGGTCTGCGAGAGCCTGGCAGCGCTGAAGGACCCTTCCGTCATGGAGACGCTTCGGCCGCGCATGTATGACGTTGCCTGGTTCGTGCGCATGCACGCGATCCGCGCCGCATTCGCGCTGGGAGGGGAGGCAGTCCTTCCCGAAGTGATCGGCCATATGCGCGATGAGCATTGGATGGTCCGGCAGGCGGTCAAGGAAGTGATGGTGGCTTTGCCGGAAGCTTCCCTGCCGCAGGTGGAATCCCTGCTGGATGCGGAACCCTTTGCGTGCCGGGAATGTGTGCAGATCCTGGAGGATACGGGATGGATCCGGAAAGCGTTGCTGGCAGCGGCGGATCCCGAAGCCCCCGGGAAATGGAAAGAGCTTCTCCGGCATGTGGGAAAGACCGGAGAGGGGAGATTTCATATCGAAAGGGTGCTGAGGTCTCTTGATCCGCACGTGCAGCCGAAGGCGGAGCGCGCGCTTAAGGAGTTCTTTTCTTCATGAGCATGCTGAACGGGATCTTTTTATCACTGTTCCTGTTCTATCTGGGGTATTTCCTGCTGCAGTCGGGATATTACCTGGTGTGCGGGATCCTGGCGCTGCGCGAGACGCGGCTGCGGGAGCGCCAGCACGGCCTGGAGGATTACCGGTCCTTATCCGTGGGGATGTTCACGCTTCCGGTGAGCGTGCTTATCCCCGCGCATAATGAGCAGGCGTGGATCCTGGATTCGGTCAAGTCGGCGCTGCAGCTTTCCTATCCCCAGTTCGAGGTGGTGGTCATCGACGACGGATCGACGGACGACACTTTCGGGATCCTTTCCCGGGAGTACGACCTGGAGGCGGCGGATACTCCTTCGGTGACCAGGCTTGCGGCAGGCAGGATCCTGCAGTGTTACCGCTCCCGCCGTGACCCCAGGCTGCGCGTGGTGCGTAAGGAGCCGGGGTTGAAAAAAGCCGGGGCGCTCAATGCGGGAGTGGAGTATGCCGTGTACCCGTATGTGTGCGTGCTGGATGCGGATACCATCCTGGAAAAGGACGCGCTGCTTAAGGTCATGGCGCATATGGTCAGGGACCCGGAGTCGATCGTGGCCGCGGGAAGCTATTTCGGCCTGGTCAACGGCTGCCGGGTGAAGGATGGCACCATAGTCTCCAGGAGTTTTTCCTGGAACCCGCTGGTGGCTTCCCAGAACCTGGAATACCTGCGTTCCTTTCTCGGCACGCGGGTGACGTGGAGCCGGTATAACGCGACCCCGATCGTCGCCGGAGGCTTCGGCATCTGGCGCAAGGATTTCCTGTTCGAAATAGGCGGATTTTCCCCGGAGCACAGTTCCGAGGATGTGGAGGTGACGTTTAGGGCGCATCGTTACCTGGCGGATAAGGGGTTATCGCGCACACAGCTGCTGATGCTGCCGTATTTTGTCGGATGGACCGACGGCCCGCAGACCCTCTCTGACCTGTTGAGGCAGCGCGACCGCTGGCAAAGGTGCATGCTTGAGGCGATCTGGCAGTACCGGGATATGATCGCTAATCCGCGCTACGGGAATTTCGGGGTCTTCCTGCTGCCGTATTTTCTCTTCGCAGAGTCTCTGGGAGTGCTGGTGGAGGTCTCCAGCATGGCCTGTACGCTGCTCGCCTGGGCAACCGGCGCGCTGCGGTTAGAATTCGCTCTGGCGTTCTTCGTGCTGATCTGCCTTTCCCAGGTGCTGCTGACGATGTTCTCCTTGTGCGCGTTCGTCCGGTCCCAGCAGGTGTTCTCCCTCCCGTATCTCTGGTATCTGGTGGGGTTAAGCCTGGTGGAAACGCTCTGGTACCGCTGGCTGCTGGCATGGGGCAAGATCACCGGGACGGCGGCGTTCCTCCGGGGGGAGAGGGGTTTCAGCCAGTACCGGAAAAAACACAGTTGAATCAGCTGCCCGCATGGAGGTATAATTGAAGACAATGAAAAAAAGACCCGCGGTGAAAGGTAAGAAGACCCGTTGCCGCAAGCCTGCCCGTTTCGTCATCCGGCCGCAGAGCCTGCATAAGGCCCTTTTTGAAAGTTCCGGGGTGGCGATCGCGGTGGGGGATGCCAAGGGCAGATGGATCTCGATGAACCGGCGCGCCGTGGAGATGCTCGGGTATACTCCGGAGGAGCTGCGCGGCAGGAAGGGTATCGAGGTGACGCATCCGGATGACCGGGCAGCGACCAAGTCGGTCATGCAGTCGCTGGCGAAGGGGATAAAGGATTCCGTCATGCTGCAGAAGAGATTCCTGCATAAAAGCGGCAGGGTGGTGTGGGTGGACAGTTATATCACCCTGATCCGTACGGCCAAGGGAAAGCCCGCGGCCTTTCTGGGGATGTCGGTGGATATCACCGAGCGCAAAGAGGCGGAACGGCGGCTGCAGCTGATGCAGTATTCCGTGGATCGGGCTTCCGATGCGGTGTTCTGGGTGAGCCCCGAGGGAAAGTTCCTGTATGTCAATGATGCGGCATCCTTGCATTTGGGGTATTCCAGGGAAGAGCTGCTGGGCATGGGGGTGGCGGATATCAATCCCGAATACGACTATGCGGCGTACGCGAAGCACTGGAAGGAGCTGCGGCAGAAGGGCTCGATGACCTTTGAGACCAGGCATCGTCTCAAGGACGGCAGGATCGTTCCGGTCGAGGTGACCGCGAATTTCACTTCCTTCGGGGGGAAGGAGTATAATTTCGTCTTTGTGCGGGATATCACCGAGCGGGTGGTCTCACGGGACAGCCTGCAGGCCAGTCTGCGCGAAAAGGAGATATTCCTGAAGGAGTTGAACCACCGGGTGAAGAATAACCTGCAGGTGGTCAGCAGTATTTTCAACCTTCAGGCCCGGCGCGAGTCCGATCCCCGGGTCCAGCAACTGCTGCACGAGAGCACGTTGCGGGTAAAGGCGATCGCCCTGGCGCATGAGAAGCTTTATCAGTCCCGGGATCTGGAATATATCGGCATGCAGGGGTATCTGGGAAGTATTTGCGAGTCATTGCGCGCGGCCGGGATGAACCGGGGGCCGGGATCGCAGATCGCGGTACGCACCGATATCGATCCGGGTCTTTCCTTGGATATGGAGAAGACCATTGCCTGCGGCCTGATCGTAAACGAACTGGTGACCAATGCCCTGCAGCATGGTTTTCCCGAGGGAAGGCCGGGGGAGGTGGCGGTCATTCTGGCCCAAGGGCCGGGTGGCGGTTATGTGCTTGAGGTCAGGGATAACGGCAGAGGCCTGCCCGAAGGTTTCGACCCGAGGGCGTCTCATACGCTGGGGCTGCAGCTGGTGCAGGCGCTTTCCTCCCAGCTGGGAACCCTGGAGTTCGGGGTGGGCCCCGGCACGGCGGTACGGATCGTGTTCCAGGGGAACTCCTGAGGCCGATGCATGCATATCCCTGACGGGTATTTAGGCCCGGCGACCGGGGCAGTGATGTATTCCGTCATGCTGCCGGTGTGGGCGTTGGCGTCGCGGAATGCGCGCCGGGACCTCGATGCCCGGAGCGTGCCGCTGCTGGGCGTGGCAGCGGCTTTTTCTTTTGTCATCATGATGTTCAACGTCCCCATTCCCGGTGGAACTACCGGGCATGCGGCGGGCGCGGTGCTGGCCGCGATCCTGCTGGGGCCGTGGGCGGCGTGTATCGCCGTGACCGTGGCGCTGGCAGTGCAGGCGCTGCTTTATGGCGACGGGGGCATCACGGCGCTGGGCGCGAACTGCTTTAACATGGCCGTGGTGATGGTCTTCGCCGGGTACTACGCGTACGTTTTTCTCGGCGGGAATTCCGCGCCTGTTTCCCGCAGGCGGATCTGGGCAGCCGGGATCGCAGGGTATATAGGATTGAACCTGGCGGCATTGTCCGCTGCCGTGCAGTTCGGCATCCAGCCGTACCTGCACCATACCGCAGACGGACAGGCGCTCTATGGGCCTTACGGTCTTAAGACCGCGCTTACCGTGATGCTGGCCGAACATCTCCTGGTGTTCGGATGGATTGAGGCTGCGGTGACCGCGCTGGTGGTCAAATACCTTCAGAAACAGGACCCGGGGCTTCTTTCCCGGGCGGTCCCCGGGAATGGTGCGCATGAAAACCATCGGTAAGCTGTGGCTGGGGATCGGGATCCTTGCGCTCTTTTCGCCTTTGGGTCTTTTCCTGCCGGAATTTTTCAAGGCGGGTTCCGCATGGGGGGAGTGGGGTGCGCAGGAGGTGGGCGGACTGGTCGGGTATATCCCGCGGGGAATGCAGAGGCTTTCTTCCCTTTGGAGCGCCCCTCTGCCGGAGTATACTTTTCCGGGATGGGAGGCAAAAGCGCTGCCCGCGCAGGGATTGGCGTATCTGCTCTCCGCAGTCGCGGGTATCGCGGTCACCGCGGGTGCGGCATACGCGGCAGCAAAATTGCTTCGCAGGAAGAGATGAAGAGGATACTGGTCCGGTCGAGGAACAGGTTCATCGAGAGGTCGTTGACCGGCACTTTGTCGTTCGTGCGCGCATCCCTGGAATCCCAGGAATATGCGCAGGTCCCGGGTTTCCTGCAGCGCCGGGATTACCGGGCCAAACTGCTCGTGGTCTTCGGCATGCTGGCGGCGGCAGCGTGCGTCCGTTCCGTGTCCTTCCTGGCGGGGATGTATGTGTCGGTCCTGCTGCTGGCGTATCTTTCCCGCATCCCCTGCGGGTTCTTCCTGAAAAGGACCTGGGTGTTCGTGCCCCTCTTTTCGCTCCTGCTGGCGATACCCGCGGTGTTCGAGGCGGTGACCCCGGGCGAGCGCATCGCCGTATTTTCCGTCGGGCCGTGGGAGGCGGCGGTAACCAGGCAGGGCGCGATGAGCGCGCTGCGCCTGCTTTCCCGGGTCACGGTATCCGTTTCCCTGGCCGTGCTGCTGGTGCTTACCACCCCGCACACCTTGCTGCTCAAAGGGATGCGCGTCTGCGCGGTGCCGGCGCTGTTCGTCGAGACCGCCATGCTTTGCCACCGCTACCTGTTCTTTTTCGTGGAGCTTGTCCAGAACGTCTTCCTGGGGATCAAAAGCCGCTGCGGGGCGGGGCTGGCCGCGCGTACGGGCAGGGAGGTCGTGGGGTCCGGGATCGCGCACCTTTGGCAGCGTTCCGTGCAGCTGCAGGAGCAGGTGTATCAGGCGATGCGCTCCAGAGGATACAGCGGAGAGCCGCGTACCGAAGGCGAGCCGCCTCCGTCGAGAGGGGATTGGGCGTGGGCAGGGGCGATGCTGCTTTTATGCGCTGTCGTTTCAGTGCTGGGGGTAACGGGGAGACTGTAATATGGCGGAGCGTATTTTCGAGATAGACGACATATATTTTGCCTATGCCGGGAAGTTCCCGGCGCTTGCGGGGGTCACCATGACCGTCGAAGCGGGAGAGGCGGTCTGTCTTCTGGGCGCCAACGGTACGGGAAAATCCACCCTGCTGTCGGTGCTGGACGGGCTGACCTATCCGGACCGGGGCGCGGTGCGTTTTGACTCCCGGCCTCTGACCAGGGGGATGCTGGAAGACCCCCTGTGTGCGCGGGAGTTCCGCCGCCGGGTGGGGTTCGTGTTCCAAACTCCGGACGTGCAGTTATTCTGCCCGACGGTAAGGGAGGATATCCTTTTCGGCCCGCTGCAGCTGGGGTACTCTGCGCCGGATGCGCGAAAGCGCCTGGAGGAGTTGACGGAGAGGTTCTCGATCGGCGGCCTTTTGGATCGTTCCGGGCATCAGTTGAGCATCGGAGAGAAACGGAAGGTGGCGATCGCCGCGGTGCTGGCGGTCCAGCCGCAGGTGTTGCTGCTCGATGAGCCGACCGCGGGGCTGGATCCGCAGACCAGCCGTCAGATCGTGGAGTTGATCGGAGAGTTGCGCCGGCAGGGGCGGACGGTGATCACGGCGACGCATGACCTGCACATCGTGCCCGAGATCTGCGATTCGGTGCGGGTGTTCGGCCGCGACCGGAGTATCGTACGTACCTCGGGCCCCTGCGAACTGCTGCGGGACGATCCCTTCCTGCGGGAGCATAACCTGGTGCATGTGCACGCCCATTGGCACGAAGGCGTGCTGCATGCGCATCCGCACTGCCACCGAGAGCATCACGGAGAGGGAAGTTAGCCGACCTGTACCAGCCCGTGTTTGATGCAGGCGCTGCGTATCATTTCGATGAGTTCCTCGGCCCGGGAAAAGTCCAACTGGGCAGCGGAAGTGTCGAAGGGGAGTATCTCCTTGGTCTTGGCGGAAGAGAGGTAGACCCGGTCGATGGTGCGTGAGTCGAGGGCGCGGTAGTGGTCTTCCTCGACTATCACGATGTCAGGCTCGCAGAAGCAGGATTGCGTGATGAACTCGTTCTCGTCCCGCGCAAAGCGCACATCGTAATACTGTCCGCGCAGGGAAAGCTCCTGGAGCTGCCTTTCGAAGAAGGAACAGGCGTCCGCGGGGCAGCCTACCAGCATGATATCCGCCTTGATGTAGAGGGTCTTGGTATGGAGTTGTGATTCGGTGATCTCCTGTGCGGGCGTCCCTTGTGCGTGCAGGGCCTCGAGTTTTCGGTAAAGATCGTGCAGCTTGAAAGGCTTGATGAACAGGGCGTCGGTGCTGTCTCCTTCCTGGAGCTTTACCATCTCTTTGGGGAACGCGGTGATGATGACGATCTTGGTCTCGGGATATTTCTGCCGGACGATGCGCGCGACCTCTGCGCCGTTTAGGCCCGGCATGATCAGGTCGAGAAGAATGAGGTCGTAGCTGGCGGTCTGCAGGATATCCAGCGCCTGCTGTCCGCTCGCTGCGTTGTGCACCTCCAGGCCTTTTAGCGTGAGGAAGTCGGTCAGGACTCCGCCCACAGCCGGTTCATCATCAACTACCAATATGTTATATTTTTTTTCAACCAATGTAGTATTGGTGTCCATAATTACTTCTTTCTCGTTTTTTTGTTCTTGAATTTTACAACTTACACCAGTTAGGCATTATGCCTTACAGTATAATTATATCACATATTTGGTAGAATTACCATCCTTCAACGGTGTGATTTCCTATCCGCAATATAATGCTTGCGCAGATGAAGGATACTCAATATAATTGAAGTAGTTATGGAAATTGAGCGTATGAACTTGAGGACCGGATATGAAGTTATAACCCTGTTGACGAGAAGTCGCAGGGATTTTTTTTGAGGGACAATGAGCAATAAGGATTCTTATTTTTCCATCTCCCTTGAGGAAACGCTTCTGGCCTTGGATTCCCGCAAGGAAGGTTTGAGTCACGATGAGGCGTTGCGCCGCAGGAGGGAGTACGGGTACAATCTGCTTTTGCGCCGCAGGTGGATATATAACGGGGAGTTCCTTTCCGGCTTGATCACCTCCAGGGCGAAGGTCCGTCGTCAGGGAAGGGTGATGCAGTGCGGTTCCCGGGACCTTGTCCCCGGGGACGTCCTTCTGCTCGAGCCCCGAGATAAGGTCCCGGCGGACGCCAGGCTGCTGGAAGTTTCCAACCTCAAGATAGACGAGTCTTCCTTTACCGGCGAGACCATGCCCGTGGAAAAGCGCACGGAGAAGATCTCTCCCGAGGCAGCGCTTTTCGAGCGGATGAATATGGTGTTCATGGGGACTACGGTTTCCTCGGGCAGGGCGACGGCGGTGGTCACGGCTACCGGGATGCATACGGAGCTTGGACGCATCGCCGGCTCGATCGTAAGATCGAAGGCGAAGCGTTTACCTCCGGGGAAACGCTGCAGCCAAACGGGAAACGCGATCATGATCCTGATCGCGGCATCCGGTGCGTTGGCGGTCGTCTCGGGGGCGCTGCGGGGTGCCAATCTTTCCGGTACGATGGCCGGCGCTGCGGCGGTGGTGCTGCCGGCGATGTTGGTATGGCTGCGGCGCCTGCCTTCGACCGCGGAGAAAATGGCCGCGGTTTCCGTCATCTGCGCGGACAAGACAGGCGTCTTTACCTCGAACCGGATGACGGTAAAACGCATGTTCGCCGGCGGAAGGTCCTTCGAGGTCAGCGGCACGGGATTCGAGACCAAGGGCGAGTTTTGCATCGACGGCCAGCCGGCGGATATCCGTCATGAACTGCCCCTGATCAGCGCGCTGCGTATCGCCGCGTTATGCAATGACGCGCTGCTGATGGCGGCCAACGGGGATACCGCGATCGCGGGGGATCCTACCGAGGGAGCGCTGGTGGTGGCGGCGGCCAAGGCGGGATTGAGCAAGGAGAAACTGGAGGATACCTTTCCCCGCCTGGGGGAGATACCGTTCCAGAGCGAAAAGCAGTACATGGCCACGTTGCACCGTCAGGGGAGCATGCGTGTCGCGTACCTGAAAGGTTCGGTGGAAAAGGTGCTTTCCTTCTGCGCGTTCGTGCAGATGCCCGAGGGGGTAGTGGAGCTGAATGAGGCCAGGCGTCAGGAGATAGCCTGCGCGTACACGCTGATGGCGCAGGAGGCGATGCGGGTGCTGGCGTTCGCATACGTGGAGTATCCGGTCGAGTTCGGCACGCTTAAGAAGGAGAACCTGAAGGGAAAGGCGGTCCTGGCAGGTCTGGCGGCAATGGACAATCCTGTCCGCCCGGATACATTGCCTGCGCTGGCGCAGTGCCGGCAGGCGGGTATCCGCGTCCTGATGACCACCGGGGACAGTAAATGGACGGCGACGGTGCTGGCGGAACGGTTGGGGCTGGTCCCGGCAAAGGCGTGTACGGGAAACGAGCTGATGCAGCTCAATGACGAATCGTTGTGGGAGGCGATCGACCGGATCGGGGCCTGTGCCCGGCTGGAGCCGCTGCGCAAGGTGCGTATCGTGGAAGCCCTGCAGCGCAAGGGGCATGTCGTGGCGGTCACCGGGGACGGTGTCAATGACGCGCTGGCCCTGGAGAGGGCCGAGGTGGGTATTGCGGCGGGAAGGAATTGCGCGGAGCTGGCGAAGGAAGCGGCGGATATCGTGCTTCCCGACGAGAGTTTTGCGGCCGTGGTATCCGTGCTTCTCCAAAGCCGGACCCTGTGCCTGCGGTCCAGGCGCGCGGCGTTTCTCCTGATGGGCGTGTTCCTGGCGGAAGCGCTGGGGTTGTGCGCTGCCGCGGTATTCGCCTGGCAGGTGCCGGTTTCCCCTTGGCAATTGACATGGACCAATCTTTTGAGCATAGGAGTGCTGGCGGCGGCGTTGGGCCTTACGCCAGAGGCGAGAACCTTGCGTATACGGGAGGCAGGGAGATGAGGAAGGCAGCATTGGCGGTTGCGGTCGCGGTAGTATGTCTGGCAGGCCAGGCCTGCGCGGAAGAAGTGGTGATCGGTGCGGCAGGAGTGCCGTTGTACGCGGGAGCAGCGAAGTTCAAGTCCGGGACCGGCGCGGGAGAGAATTCCCGGGTGGTGAACTATTCGGTGCGGGCGCAGTTCGATAAGGTGGTCGCTTTCTACGAGCAGTTCTTCAAGGATCAGGGGTATACCGTGCTGGGCGGCAAAGGCGAGAATACCTATAACGTGTCCGTGAAGAAAGGGGAGGCCATGTTCGCGCTCAATATCTTCATGGTCGCGGACGATACCATCATCCAGTTGGTATGGTAGGACGCGCCCGTTTCGCTGCGGTTCTGGCGGTATGCGTGTTCCTTTCGGGATGCGCCACGCTGTACAATCCCGCGACCGGCAGGAAAGAGTTCATCTTCATCAACAGCGCCACCGAGTCGGCCATCGGCCGGGAGGTGCTCCCGGAGATGACCAAGAAGTACCCGCTTTCCAAGGATGCGCGGCTTCAGGAGCGGGCGCAAAGGATAGGGATGAAACTGGCGGCGCACTCCGACCGCAAGGATATCGCCTATACCTTCGGCGTGATCGAGGATAAATCCCTCAATGCCGTGACGCTGCCCGGAGGATACGTGTACGTCAACCGGGGGCTGATGGAAGCGTTCTCCGACGATGAGTTGGCGTACGTCATGGGCCATGAGATCGGTCATGTGGCCGCGCGCCACATCGCCAAGAAGATGCAGGCGAACATGGCGTATCAGTCGCTGCTGGCGGTGGCCTTCGCCGCGCTGGGAAACAAGTCGGAGAAAGCCCAGGGCGCGCTCACGGGTGCCTCCGCCGTGTACGGCCTGATGGAGTTAAGTTACAGCCGGGGGGATGAGTTCGAAGCCGACCGCCTGGGGACAAAGTATGCGCATCGCGCGGGGTATCCTCCCCAGGCTGCCTTCTCGGCGCTGGAGAAACTGAAAAAAGGGGAAGGGCCGAATATCCGGGTGATGCAATACCTGCGCACCCACCCCTTCGTGGACGATCGAATCCGCGCCCTGCGGGAGTATATCCCTACGCTGGGTGTGTAAGGAACGCCGATGCCGGTACACCCTTCACGTATCCGTCAGCGCAGGATAGGGCAGCGCACCCCGGGAGCGGTGGTGTACTGGATGAGCCGCGACCAGAGGGCGCACGACAACTGGGCGCTGCTGTACGCGCAGGAACTGGCCCTGGAGACCCAGGCGCCGCTGTGCGTGGTCTTTTGCCTGGTGCCGGAGTTCCTGCACGCCCAGGCGAGGCATTTCGACTTTCTCCTCCGGGGTATGCAGGAGACCGCAGCGACCCTCCGTGCGCACAGGATCGGATTCTTCCTGCGCTGCGGGGACCCGGCGCGGGAAGTCCCGGCGGCCCTCTCGCAGCTTGGCGCCGGCGCGCTGGTGATGGATTTCGACCCTTTGCGCATCAAGCGCCAGTGGCAGGAGAAGGTGGTCTCCAGGGTGCGTCTGCCGTGTTATGAGGTGGATGCGCACAATGTCGTTCCCTGCCAGGAAGTCTCTCCAAAGGCGGAGTACGGGGCGTATACGCTGCGTCCGAAGCTGCATAAGAGGCTGGCGGAGTTCCTTACCTCCTTTCCCGGCCTGATCATCCATCCGTATACCGGGGAGTGCTCCTGTGACTCGGTGCCGTGGGAGAAGGCTGGCGCCGCAGTGCGCGCCGCACCCGATCCCGGGCCGGTCCCCGGCGAAGCCGCTGCCGCGCACGCGCTCAGGTATTTTATCAGGACCCAGCTGCGTTATTATCCTCTCCGCAAGAACGATCCCGCGCTGCAAGCTACCTCCGGACTTTCCCCGTACCTGCATTTCGGGCACATCGCTTCCCAGAGGGTGGCATTGGCCGTGCAGAAGGCGTTAGTGCCCCGCGCGGCCAAGGAGGCTTTTCTGGAGGAGCTCATCGTGCGCAAGGAGCTCTCCGATAATTTCTGCCTGTACACTCCCCGGTATGATTCTTTGGCCTGCCTGCCGGAGTGGGCGGCCAATACGCTGGAGGAGCATGCGCGCGACCCGAGGCCGTACGTGTATTCTTTATCCCAGCTGGAAGAAGCGCATACGCATGATCCGTACTGGAACGCCTGTCAGCAGCAGATGATGCGTTCGGGATTGATGCACGGGTATATGCGCATGTATTGGGGGAAAAAGGTGCTGGAGTGGTCCCGCACCGCAGAAGAGGCGTTCTCGGCGCTGGTGTACCTTAACGACAAGTATGAGCTGGACGGCCGCGACCCGAACGGGTATGCGGGGATCGCCTGGTGTTTCGGGATGCATGACCGGGCCTGGCCTACGCGGCCCGTGTTCGGAAAGGTCCGTTACATGAATGCGGCGGGGCTGGAAAGGAAATACGATATGCAGGCGTATCTGGAGCGGATCCGGCAGGCCGGTTGATATGTCTTCGTCGTATGTGATCGTGTTCGCGAAGGAGCCGGTGCCGGGTAAGGTCAAGACCAGGCTTTTTCCTGCCGGAGCGCGCGACGCGTATGCCGCGAGGTTATACGCTTCATTTTTCCGGGATACGGTCGCACTGGTGCGCAAAGTGTCCCGGGGGATGCACGCGCTGGCATACGCGCCGGAAGCGGGAGATCCCAGGATGCTGCGCGCCTGGGCTAAAAGCTGGGAGTGTTTTCCGCAGAGGGGCGCTGCGTTAGGGCAGCGGCTGCGTCATGCGTTCGTCTGGGCGGCGCGGAAGAAGGCGGGGGCGCTGGTGATCGGGTCCGATGCGCCGGATTTGCCGAAACGGTATTTGCAGAAAGCCGTATCCTTGGTGCGTGAGGGAGAGGTGGTGCTCGGTCCCTGCCGCGACGGCGGGTTTTACCTCGTTGCGGGGTATGATCTTCCGCTGCGTCTCTTCCGGGGGATCGTCTGGAGCACCTCTTCCGTGGCGCAGCGGATCAGGGATAATGCCGCCGGGCTGGGGTTAAGGGTGAGGATGCTCCCGTTATGGGATGACGTGGATGATCCGCAGTCGCTTAAGCGCCTGAAGCGCAGGCTGGTCCGGTCATCCGGAACGGGACGGGCAATGCATACCAGGAGGCAGTTATATGGCGAGCGTAACCGTCACGCAGTATAAGTGGGCGGGAAAGTGGGGGATCTTCCGGATCCGCTCCCGATGCAATGAGTGCGATCTGACTACTTCGGTACTCCAGAAGATGATCAAAGAAGGATATCCGGGACAGCCGGTGACCTTCGAGGTCAGGCCCTGGCTGGATAATATCTGGTATTGTTTATTCCGGGGCGCATGGCATCCTCCGATCATCATGGTCAACGGGAAGAAGTTCTACCAGTTCAGCCATGCCCATCCGCTTTTTGACAGGAAGAAACTGGCGGATGAGATCGCCGCCGCGCTCAGGGGGTAAGGCACTTTTTCTTCTGCCGGGTCAGGCGGGCGACCACTCCGGTTGACCCGAAGCCGGTCTCGAATCCTTCGTACTGCAGCCAGTCGTGGTCCGTGCCGGCTTCGTACCACAGGTACGTCGCGGGTACGTACCGGTCCAGTATTTCATCCATGATCCCCATGTCCCCGGTGAGCTTGAGCTTGACCGCCGGGATATCCCCGAAAGGGAGGGAGAGGGTGGCGGTACCGAGAGGCGTGATGTCGGTTTTGTACAGTCTCGGTTCGTTGGTGATCAGGTAGAATGACGCGTACTGCGGGTCGCCTGCACGCGCGGCATATGGTTTCAGGAAATGAGGGAGGGTGATGTCATCGGCGGTCCGGCCTTTCAGCGGAAAGGAGGCCTTTTTGACGGCCGAACCCTGCGGGCCGTATCCGATCCAGCGGATCTCTTGTGCGGCGTAATCGAACTCTTTCTCGTATCTGGATACCAGGGCGTTGTTCCTGTCCCTTATGGTGATCTCGGTGCGCAAGGGGGAGAGGAACCCTTCGCGCTCTTCCAGTTGCGCGTGCGCATGCCAGTGCACGTTGTCGAAGCGGCCGAAAGAGCCCTCTCCATACCGGTCAAGGGTATAACGGATGCGTCCTTCCGCATTCTCCCGGGAGAAAGTGAAATGCGTCCGGGAACGCTGCCGGCCGGAGCCTTTTTCGACGTACACCGCTTCCCCTTCGGAAAGGTAGTGGGCGGGGCAGGTTTCCTGGGCCGTTGCGTTGCCGGGGTGAAGCGCGAGGAAAAGGGAGAGAAGAAGGAGCGATCTCATGAACGTATTGTACTCCCTAGACTTACGTTGCTCAAGCAATAACTCTTTGTTATAATGATATAATGGGCGAGGGTAGGGATTGGTTGTTCGTGATCCCGGCGTTGGAGGAAGGATCGCGCATTGCCGGATGCGTGGCGCAGGTGCGCGCCGAAGCTCCTTGCGCCCGGGTGGTGGTGGCTGACGGCGGAAGCAGTGATGCGACCGTCGAGTTGGCGCGAAAGGCAGGCGCAGAGGTGAAGTCTGTTGCCGCGGGAAGGGGGCGACAGTGTAATGCCGGGGCACAGGGCGCCGAAGAGGAGTGGCTGATCTTCCTGCATGCCGATACGGTGCTGCCTCCGGGCACCGGCGCATTCCTTTCCCGCGCGCTGTCTTCTCCCGGCCTGCAGATAGGAACCTTCAGGCTGCGTTTTGACGTCGATCACTGGTTCCTGCGATGGTGCGGGTTCTTCACGCGGTTCGATTCTTTGTGGACCCGTTTCGGCGATCAGGTCATCGTAGTGCGGCGGACTTTTTTTTCTTCCCTGGGGGGATTCCCGGAATGGCCCCTGTTCGAGGATGTGGAACTGCTGCGCCGTGCCCGCCGTCGGACCAGGATCGTTTCCTTTCCCTGGGAAGTGGTCACTTCCGGCCGTAAGTTCGTGCAGCGGGGGGTGTTCAGGCAGCAGCTGCGCAACGGATGGCTTATCCTGCAGTATCTCTGCGGGGTATCACCGGAAATGCTCGCCAGGAGGTATACATGTCCGGAAAAATGATACGCGCGGCCGCGGCAGCGGTCCTGTTGTGGCCGGTATGTGCCTTGGCTCAGCCGCGGCACGGTCTTTTTACCGCGGTATTGCAGGAGCATGTCCGTGACGGTGCGGTGGATTACCCAAGCGTGTGCCGCGACGGGCGGTTCCGCCGTTACCTCGCCGAAGCGGCCCGCATCGACCCGGAGACGCTGGGCACGGATAAGGAAAAGCTCGCCTTCTGGATCAACGTATATAATGCCTGGACCATCAAGATCATCTGCGACCATTATCCCCTCCGCAGTATCAACGAATTGCATACCGGAGGTCTGGCTTTGGGCATGGTCGTCAGGCGTACGGTATGGGATAAGCCCCTGGTCACGGTCAACGGCCGCACCACTTCTCTTTCTTTCATCGAACATAAGATCATGCGGCCCCGTTTCCGCGACGCCCGCATCCACTTCGCGCTCGTGTGCGCGGCCAAGGGCTGTCCTCCTTTGCGCAGCGAGGCGTACGAGGGCGATATCCTCGATGCGCAGCTGGAAGACCAGGGGAAGCGGTTCCTGGCCCAGGCGCATAAGAACTCATTCGATGCGGGGAGGAGGATCGCCTCTATTTCCCCGGTCTTTGCCTGGTTCAGGTCGGATTTCGGAGGCTCTACCGAGGAGCTGTTGAAATTCATCTCCCGCTACGCTCCGGAGGAAGCGGCGGATGCGTTGCGCGATCCTGGGCCGCCGTGGAGGGTGCGGTACACGAAATACGACTGGACGCTTAATGAGTGAGCTTTCTCCTTGGCCGGGTGTGATATTCTGCCTTTTGTTGGGCGCCGACAGGATGATACTGCCGCAGCGTCCTTGGCCGAAGTGGGGGCGGCACACGGCGGCCAATCTTGCGGTCGCGGCGGCGGGTGGCGCGATCACTTTTTCCGTGTATGCGCTGTTCCCTCAGGCGTTCGCGCAGCCGGGGGTCCTGGCCCGGTGGACGGGGGATCCCCGGGTGAAGTTCCTGGTTGCGTGTGTGCTCCTGGATCTCTGGATGTACTGGTGGCACCGGGCGAACCATCGTGTGTCCTGGCTCTGGCGGCTGCACCGGATGCATCACCGGGACGCGGAGATGGACGTGACCACGGCCCTGCGTTTCCATCCTCTGGAGATCGCGATCTCGGCGGTTTTGCACCTGGGAGTGTGCGCGGTTTCCGGGGTCTCCTGGCCGGCGCTGGTGGCGTATTTTGCGCTGTTCCAGCCGGTGATCTTCTTTCATCACAGCCGGGTAGTGCTGCCGTCAGGATCGGACGCGCTGCTGCGCGCCCTGGTGGTCTCCCCGGCCATGCACCATCTGCACCATTCGACGGTACGCGCGGAGACAGATTCGAATTACGGCAGCGTGTTCTCTTTTTGGGATAGGATGTTCGGGACATACCGTTATAGAAGCGGAGCGCCGGTGCTGGGCCTGCCGGCGGGCACTTAGGATGAGCGGGCGCAAGATCGTGCTGATCACGACCGATGACGGGGTCACGGGGCTGGGGATCCGGGTGCTTTCCTCCTGTCTTCGGGAGCAGGGGTGCGAGGTGACCCTGGTGTTCCTTCCCGATCCCGGCCGCACCGGTTTGCGTGATTTCCGCTGGGAGGAGCTGGCCGAAGTGTGCGCCGAATCCGCGCTGATAGGGTTTTCCTTCATGACGCACGGGTTCTCCTCCGCGGTGCGCGCGCGGGAAGCGCTGGCCCGTCATCTCCGCGTACCGATGGTCGCCGGAGGCATGCACGCCACGTTTGCGCCGGAGGAGGTGTTGCGCCACTTCGATGCCGCCTGCCGGGGGGAGGGAGAGGATGCGCTGCCCGGGTTCGTGCACAGGCTGGATTCCTCTGTGCCCGGCGAGGGAGTGGCGGGATGGTGCTATCTGCGGGCAGGTGAAGTCGTGCAGAACCCCTGTCAGCCCCTGGCCAAAGACCTGAACGAATACCCTTTTCCCGACTATGATCTTTCCCGCCAGTATATCCGCAAGGGCAACGGCCTGGCATTGATGCGGCCGGAATATCCCGATGTGATGATCGAGGCCTTCACCGTGCTCGGTTCCCGCGGCTGTCCGCATGCCTGCGCGTACTGCTCGAATGACGCGCTTAAGCGGGAGTTCCCGCACCGGCGCGGTGTGCGTCATTACCGTAACGAATATCTCATCGCGCATCTGCGTGAGGCGAAGGCGCGGTTCCCTTCGATCGAGAGGTTCTGGATCGGGGACGATACGTTTTTCGCCAAGCCGCTGGAGGAGATCCGCGATTTTTCCGCGCGGTACCGCGCCGAGATCGGCACACCCTTCTATATCCTCATCTCCCCGCTGACCTTTGCGCGGGATAAGATGGACGCGTTGCGGGACGCCGGAGTGCGTTACGTGGTGATGGGGGTGCAAAGCGCCAGCGAAAGGACGAACTTCGAGGTGTACGACCGTAAGGTCCCGATGGAGAAGGTGCGCGGCGTGGTTTGGGCGCTGCGCGAGTACCCTTCGGTCACCGCCTGTTATGATATCATCGGGATGAACCCGTATGAGGGGAGGGAGGACCTTTTGGAGACGCTGCGATTCATCCGGGACCTTCCGCAGGGAGTGCACGTGTTCCATAACAGCCTGGCATTCTATCCCGGAACGGCGATGTTCCGGCGGGCAACGGAGCAGGGGTGGCCTCTGCAGTACCGGGTCGACCATTCTCCGATGGCGACCAGTTTGTCCATCCTGATCCATGAGCCTCTGGCGCATAAGTTTTTGCATCTGCTGATCCTTTGCGCCCAGAGCCGCATGACCAGGCATCTGGCGGGATATGTCCCTAGGGTACTGCTGCGGCCTTCGTGCCTGCGGCTGTACCGTTGGTGTGATAAGGAAATGGGGCCGCTGATGAATGCCGGAGTGGAGTGCGCGGCCAGGATATGGATGTGGCTGCTGCGCGGCAGGGGAAGGGCTTTGTTTGCGGCGCTCAAGAGGATATGGTTCCTGCCAAAGGAGCTCAGCGCGCGCGTACGCGCGGGGAAAGGTGCGAAATGATGCCGAGTTCCCTCCTGGAGCGTCAAGGCATGTTGTACCGGGCATGGCTGCTTCCTCAAGGGTCAGCATGCCGGGGGATAACCTGTCTGGTCCACGGTCTGGGGGGGCACAGCCAGAGGTGGGAGGCGTGCGCAAGCTATCTTAAGGAAAAGGGGGTCGTTTCTTATGCTCTGGAGCTTCCCGGTTTCGGAGAGCATAAGAAGGATAAAGGGCATGTGGAGTCCTTTCGCCGGTATTACCGCGAGATAAGCGCGCTGATCGAACTGGCCGAAGAGGCGCATCCCGGAGCGCCGCTTTTCCTGATCGGGGAGAGTTTCGGCGCGCTGCTGGCCTTCCATTTCGCTTCCGTCGAGGGTCCGGCGTTCCAAGGCGTGATCTGCCTTTCTCCGGCGTTCAAAAGCACGCTTTCCTTTACCGTGGGGCAGCGCGCGGCGTTTTCTCTGGCCTGGGCGCTGCGCAGGAGGATGCGCTTCAGAGTGCCGTTTTCCTCCGCCCTTTGCACGCGGGACAAAGCGTACCAGTCCCTGCTCGACCATGACCCGCGCGAGGTACGCACGGTCACCGCGGCGTTCTTGTGGAATACTTTGAGGATACAGCGCCGGGCGTGGCTGGACGCGCAGTTCCTGCGTATCCCCGTGTTCTTCCAGCTGGCGGGAATGGACCAGATGGTGGATAACGAGGCCAGCCGCCGGGTGTTCCGGGGCATCGCGTTCGAAGATAAGGCGCTCAAGGAGTATCCCGGGATGCGCCACGCCCTTTCCATCGACGAAGAAAGGGAGAAGGTGTTCGCGGATATGTACCAGTGGATGCTCCAGCACGGAGTGAAGGAGGCGCCGGCATGAAGCATATTCTTGCGATCGATCAGGGAACGACGGGAAGCCGGGCGATCGTCTATGACCGCCGCGGCCGCAAGGTAGCGGCTGCCTATCAGGAGTTCCGGCAGTACTTCCCTAAGCCCGGATGGGTAGAGCATGATCCGCGGGAGATCTGGCGCAGCGTATATCTTTCCATCCAGCGGGTCCTGGCGCGCGTTCCGGGATCCTCCATTGCCGCGGTCGGTATCACCAACCAGCGGGAGACCTCATTCCTGTGGGAGCGCAGCACCGGAAGGCCGGTGTGCCGGGCGATCGTCTGGCAGTGCCGGCGCACCGCGGCGCGGTGCGAGGCGCTCAAACGCCGCCGGGAGCTGGTGCGGTATGTGCGCGCGTGCACCGGTCTGCCTATCGACGCGTATTTCTCCGCGACTAAATTATCCTGGATGCTGGAGCATGAGCCGCGCGTTGCGGCGGCTGCGGCCGGGGGCAGGCTGGCGTTCGGCACCGCGGATTCCTGGGTGCTGTGGAACCTGACCGGGGGAGCGGTCCATGCCACGGATCTTACCAACGCTTCCCGTACCATGCTCTTCGATATCGCGCGGCGGGACTGGGACAGCCGTCTGCTGAAGGAGTTCGGGATCCCTCCGTCCTTGCTGCCCTGGGCGCTGCCTTCGAGCGGTTCCTTCGGGATGACCGTCAGGCTGGGGAGGCTGCCCGCGGGTATCCCGATCACGGGGATCGCGGGGGATCAGCAGGCGGCGCTTTTCGGCCAGGCGTGTTTTTCACCCGGCGAGGTCAAGAACACGTACGGCACGGGAAGCTTTATCCTGATGAATACGGGAGCCCGAAAGACGGATTCGCGCTTCGGGCTTATCACCACCCTGGCGTGCGATGCGCAGGGTGCGCCGTGTTATGCGCTGGAAGGTTCGGTGTTCATCGCCGGCGCGGCGATCCAGTGGCTGCGCGACGGGCTTAAGCTCCTGGCAGCGGCGCAGGATTCGCAGCGCATGGCCGAGTCGGTAAGGGATACCGGCGGGGTATACCTGGTCCCGGCGTTCGTGGGACTGGGAGCTCCTTACTGGGACCAGCAGGCGCGGGGAGTGATCTGCGGGATTACCCGGGGGACCACACGCGAACATCTGGTGCGGGCGGCGCTGGAATCGATCTGTTATCAGACCCGGGACGTCCTGGAGGCGATGCAGAAGGATTCGGGACTGAAGATCAGGTCGCTTAAGGTGGACGGAGGAGCCGCGGCCAATGATTTCCTCTGCCGTTTCCAGGCGGATATGCTGGGTATCCCCGTAGTGCGGCCTAAGGTGATCGAGATCACTTCGCTGGGCGCGGCGTACCTGGCCGGTCTGGGCGTCGGTTTCTGGAAGAGCGCGGAGGATATCCGCAGGAACTGGTGCAGGGATAAGGAATTCCGTCCCGGCATCAGGAAGCCTGAGGCGCAGAGGCTGTATGCGGGATGGGGCGGGGCAGTGGCGAGGGCACGGTTACGATGAGCAATTGCATCGATGTGGCGATCATCGGCGGGGGAGTGGTAGGCACGGCCATCGCGCGCGAGCTTTCCCGGTACCGTCTTACCGTCGCGCTCCTCGAGAAGGAGGAGGAGCTGGCGTTCGGGGTCTCCAAATCCAACAGCGGGATCATCCACCCCGGCATTCAGAACCCCCCGGGTTCGCTGAAGGGCCGCTTGTGCGTGCAGGGCAATATGCTGGTGCGCAGGTTGGCCCGGGAACTGGGGATCGATTTCAAGCAGACCGGAGAGCTGGTCGTGGCGTTCGATCAGGAGGAGTTGGCGACCCTGGGGCTCCTTAAGCGGCAGGGGGAGGAGTTGGGGGTGCCGGGCCTGCGCATCGTAGATAAGAAGTGGCTGCGGGAGCATGAGCCGAACCTTAATCCGGCGGCGGTAGCCGCCCTTTTCGCTCCGAGCGCCGGGATCATCAGCCCTTACCGCATGGCGTATGACTTAAGCGAGAACGCGCAGAGGAACGGGGTGTTGATCTATACCGGCGCGCAGGTCGAGCGCATCGAGCGTACGGATGAGCGCGCGCTGCCTTCCGGGCATCGTTTCGAACTGGTGACCGGCCGGGGGATTTTCCTTGCCCGTTTCGTGGTCAACGCGGCCGGGCTTCATGCGGATACGGTCGCGGCCATGGCGGGGATACGGGATTTCACGATCCGCCCGCGCAAAGGCGAGGAGTACCTGCTGGATAAGAAGCGGGAGCATCTTTCCAACCATCTGATCTTTCCCGTGCCCGCGAAGCACTCCAAGGGGGTACTGATCATCAAGACCTCCGATGGTAATCCTATGATCGGGCCCACCGCCTGCGAGGTCGGGGATAAGGACGACCGGACGACCACCGAGGAAGGGCTGCGGCACGTGCTGGAAAGCGCCCGCAGGCTGGTCCCCTCGGTCAATGACCGGGATATCATCGCGTATTTCGCGGGGTTGCGGCCGGTCGCCGGCGAGGATTTCATCATCCGGCATGAGGAGAAAGTCCCGGGCATGGTCACGGTCGCCGGTATCCAGTCCCCGGGATTGACCGCTTCCCCGGCGATCGCGCTGCTGGTGACGGATATCCTCGGAAAACACGGATTGCAGCTGCGGCGCAAGCTTTTCTTCCGTCGCCGCCGGAGCCGGACCACCCATCTTTTTTCCTTACCCCTGTCCAAAACCGCACGGCTGGTGAAGAAGGACCCGGCGTACGGGGATATCGTCTGCCGCTGCGAGATGGTCTCGGCCAAGGAGGTGCGCGAAGCGGTGCGGCGCGGCGCCAGGACCATGGACGGAGTGAAATTCCGCACCCGGGCTCAGGCCGGCAGGTGCCACGGCAGTTTCTGCACCACCCGCATCATGAAGATACTGGCTGAGGAGAGGCTCCTGCGCATGACGGAGGTGACCAAGCGGGGGAAAGGCACCGAGCTGGTCAAGGAGGAGCGGGGCAATGGTTGAGAGGGAGCTGGTGATCGTGGGGGGAGGGCCTGCCGGTATGGCCGCGGCGCTGGCTGCGCACGAGGCCGGGGTCAAAGATATCCTTATCCTCGAGCGGGACCAGTTCCTGGGGGGGATCCTCAACCAGTGCATCCATACCGGGTTCGGGCTTAATCATTTTCAGGAAGTGCTGACCGGGCCGGAGTACGCGCAGCGTTTCATCGAGAGGACCGCGGCGCTGCCGGGTGTCGAGGTAAGCCTGCGTTCCTTCGTGGTCAGGCTTTCCCGGGAGAGGGTGCTGACGTACCTGAAGCCCGGAGAGCTTTGCGAGGTCCGGGCTAAAGCGCTGATCATCGCTACAGGGTGCCGCGAGCGCACCCGCGAGATGGTGCACATCCCGGGCACCCGGCCCGCAGGGGTGTTCTCGGCAGGGCTGGCGCAGAAACTGATCAATATCGAAGGATTGCTTCCCGGTAGGGAAGTGGTGATCGTGGGAAGCGGGGATATCGGCCTGATCATGGCGCGCCGTTTTTCCCTGGAAGGGGCCAAAGTGCACGGGGTGATCGAGATCCAGCCGAAACCCAGCGGGCTTGCCCGTAATGTCGCGCAGTGCCTGGAGGATTACGATATACCTATATATCTGAGCCATAAGGTGCGCTGCATAAAAGGCCGGGACAGGGTGGAAGGGGTGGAAGTGGTGCGGGTGGATGAGCAATGGAATGAGGTCGCGGACAGCGGGTTCATGCTGACCTGCGATACGCTGCTGGTCTCCGTAGGGCTGATACCGGAGAACGAGCTCCTGGAGATGGCGGGCGCGGAGATCGACCCTAAGACCAATACTCCCCGGGGAGAGGGGTTGAATGCCACCTCCCTTCCGGGGGTGTTTGCCTGCGGCAACGCGTATAAGGTGTATGACCTGGTGGATTGGGTGACGCGGGACAGCCTCGAGGCGGGCAGGCAGGCCGCGGCGTTCCTGGGGAGAGCGCCATGACGCGCACGCAGATGACCTGTATCGAGTGTCCCCGCGGATGCCGCCTGACGGTGGATATCGAGAACTGCCGGGTGGTCAGGGTGGAGGGAAACCAGTGCCCGAAAGGCGAGGCGTATGCGGTATCCGAAGTGGAGCATCCCATGCGGGTTTTGACCAGTGCGGTGCGCGCGCAGGGGCTGGAAGTGCCGATGGTGCCGGTGCGCACGGACGCCCCGATCCCTAAGGCGAGGATAAGGGAGGGGATGCAGGAGGTCAAAATGATCCGTCTGGACCGTCCGGTGGAGGCGGGCACCGTGCTCGACGGTGATTTTCTTGGTCTGGGGGTGAAGCTGGTAGCTACCCGCCGGGCGGGGAAATTAATTACTTGACAATTTCCTTCTTTACGGATATTATTGGCATATGCTAAAAATTAAAAAAGCGCTCCGCGGCAGGCCGATGAAATGCCGTTGTGTCCGCAGGATGCCCAGGGTGCGGTATTTCAAGCCGCTGGATATCCCGGAGTCGCGCCTGGAGCGGATCGTGCTGACGATCGATGAGTGCGAGGCGCTTTGTCTGGCGGACCGGCAGGGGATGTACCAGGCCGATGCCGCGGCGAAGATGAAGGTTTCCCGGCAGACCTTCGGGAACATCGTCGAGTCCGCGCGGCGCAAGGTCGCGGAGGCGATCCTCTGCGGAAAGATGCTCAAGATCGACGGCGGCACGTTCAAGCTGACCGGCAATACCGGAAAGAAGGGGAGCGATGCGTAGACAGAAGGCAAGGAAACATTTTCTGGGACAGGACGGGCATGCGAAACTTAACTGCGGGCAGGCGGTGATCAAGGCGTATCATGACGTATTCGACGCGCCTGCTGCCGAGGTGGACCTGTTCGCGGGGTACGGGGGAGGCAAGGCGCCGGAAGGCAGATGCGGCGCGTACCATGCCGCGCACCACTTGCTTTCGAAAAAAGCCCCGCATAAAGTGCAGGAGTGCCAGCAGGAGTTCCGCGAGGCGGCCGGCGCCCTGACCTGCAAGGATATCAGACAGGGACGCAAGCTTTCCTGCCTGGGGTGCGTCGAGAAAGCCGCAGAGATACTTTCCAAACATCATGGATCATAAGACGGAGGTCGGTATGCTGGAGAAACTCGTTGCGTTTTCACTGCGCAGGCCGAAACTGGTGTTCGCGGTCACCGGTCTGGCGGTGCTCCTTTCCCTGGCCGCATTTTTCAAGGTCAAGGTGGATACCGACCCGGAGAACATGCTCCCCGAGAGCGAATTCGTCCGCGTCTTCAATCATGAGGTGAAGAGGGAGTTCGCACTGTACGATTATATCGTGCTGGGCGTGGTCAACGAGAAGGACCCGCAGGGGGTCTTCAACCCGGCGACCCTGGAGAAGGTACATGCGCTCACGAACGCGGCCAAAAAGATCGACGGGGTCATCGCCTACGAGATGATGAGCCTGGCCAACAAGGATGATATAGAGCAGGGAGGGGCGGGAACGATCAGTTTCAAGTGGCTGATGGGGAACCCTCCCTATACCGCGCAGGATGCGGCGCGGATCAAGGCCCGCGCCCTGGATAACCCGCTCTTTTACGATACACTGATCTCCCGCGACGGAAAGGCGTTATGCATCTACATCCCGATCAAGGAGAAGAAGCTCAGTTACCGGATCTCAAAGGACATCCAGAAGGTGCTGGCCGGGATGCCGGGGGATGAGCAGTACCATCTGACCGGCCTGCCTCTGGCGGAAGACGCCTTCGGCGTCGAGATGTTCTGGCAGATGGGGATCTCCGCGCCCCTGGCGGTGCTGGTGATATTCCTGCTGATGTGGTGGTTCTTCAAGCATGTGGTGCTGGTGGTGATGCCGATCGTCATGGCCATGATCTGCGTGATCATCACCATGGGCGCGCTGGTGGGGCTGGGCTTTCCCATCCATATCATGAGCTCTATGATCCCGATATTCCTTTTGCCCATATCGGTGCTGGATTCCATCCATATCTTGAGCGAATTCTTCGAGAAGTATCCGCAGTTCAAGGATAAGAACAAGACCATTACTTTTGTGCTGAAGGATCTCTACCGGCCCAATCTTTTCACTTCTTTGACCACCGTGGCCGGGTTTTTCTCCCTTTCCTTTACCCCGATACCGCCGGTGCAGGTGTTCGGTATCGCCGTGGCGTTCGGGGTGGCGCTGGCCTGGGTGCTGACCGTGGTGCTTATCCCCGCGTACATCGCGCTGCTGGACGAGAGGAAGATGGGGAATTTCGGCGCGACCGAGGAGCATCACACGGGATTGTTGAGTACGCTTCTTTCAAGATGGGGGGCGTTCACGGTCCGGCGCTGGAAGGCGGTGCTGGCAGGCAGTGTGGTGATCATCGCATTGGCGGTGTACGGTATCACCCATATCGAGATAAACGATAATCCTACCAAGTGGTTCAACAAGAAGCATCCGATCCGGGTGGCGGATGTGGTTTTGAACCAGCATTTCGGGGGGACGTACAGCGCGTACCTGGTGCTGGAGGCGAAGGATAAAGAGGGTATGGTCTTCCAGGAACCGAAGATGCTCTCCTATGTCGAGGGTCTCCAGAAGTATCTTCTGGAAAAGGGCAAAGTGGGGAAATCCACCTCTTTGGCGGATGTCAGCAAGAAGGTGTATTATGAGCTTCTGGGAGGGGATAAAAAGCACAACGTTATCCCTCCCACGCGGCAGGCCGTGGCCCAGGCGCTGCTTTCCTTCGAGAACTCCCATAAGCCGGATGACCTCTGGCATTTCGTCAATCCGGATTACTCCAAGGTCAATGTCTGGCTGCAGCTGACCTCCGGGGATAACAAGGATATGGCAGCGGTGGTGGCCCAGGCCGAGGAGTTCTTGCGTACCCATAACCCTCCCTTCGAAGCGCAGCACCATTGGGCCGGCTTGACGTATATCAACATGGTCTGGCAGGATAAGATGGTCTGGGGAATGCTGGTCAATTTCTTGGGCAGTTTCTTCATCGTGCTGTGGATGATGGTGGTGCTGTTCAGATCCCCGGTGACGGGCCTGATCTCCATGATCCCCCTTACCGTGACCATTCTGGTGATCTACGGTTCCCTGGGCTTTACCGGCAAGGAGTATGATATGCCGGTGGCGGTGCTCTCGGCGCTGACCCTGGGGCTGGCGATCGATTTCGCGATACATTTCATCGAGCGCTCCCGCCAGCTGTATGCGGAGCACAAGAACTGGCCCAAGACCGCGGAGCTGATGTTCCAGTCCCCGGCCCGGGCCCTGTTCAAGAACGCGCTGGTGATATCGATCGGGTTCCTGCCGCTGTTCGCCTCGCCCCTGGTGCCGTATAATACGGTGGGCTTCTTCATGTTCATGATCATGCTGGTGGCCAGTATCGCCACCCTGATGATACTGCCGGCGCTCATCACCGGGTTCCCCTGGATGGCGTTCTCCGAATCCAGGACCAGGACCGTGTGCGCCTGCGGCAGGTGCGTGCTGGTAGCGGTGCTGGTGGCGGCGACGGTCGCCTATATCCTGTTAGGGTACGAGCTGGCAAAGGTGGGGGCGACGACGGTCATCGGTATCGCGGTCATCGCGGTGCTGGCGGCGGCGTGCGCGATCTTATCGCGGAGAAAGACGTGCAAGGAGGGAGCATGAGAAGGTTCGCATATCTGGCAGGTGTGGCGTGTGCGTTTTGGGCGGTCAGTGCCTGGGCGCAGGAACTTTCGGTCAATGAGATCGTGACAAAAGCCAACAACCGTTCCTATTACCAGGGCAAGGACGGGCGGGCCAAAGCGACCATGACCGTTACCGACGCGCAGGGCAGGACGCGGGTGCGTCAGCTGACCATATTGAAGCTCAATCTGCAGGAGGGCGGGGACCAGAAGTATTACGTGTATTTCCACAAGCCGACCGATGTCAAAGGCATGAGCTACATCGTCTGGAAGCATGCGGGTAAGGATGACGACCGGTGGCTCTATCTTCCCGCCATGGACCTGGTGCGCCGCATCGCCGCATCGGACAAGCGCTCCAGCTTTGCCGGGACCACCTTCCTTTACGAGGATATCTCCGGCCGCGGCATCGATATGGATACGCATGAGAGCCTGGGTGCGGATGAGAAGTATTACAAGGTCAAGAACATCCCTAAGGATGCCAATTTGGTCGAGTTCTCGTATTATACCGTATCGATAGACAAGCAGAATTTCGTGCCGGTGAAGGCGGAGTATTTCGATAAGGAAGGAAAACCCTACCGTATCATCGAGGCGCTGGAGGTCAAGGAGGTGCAGGGTTATCCTACGGTGACCAGGATGAAGGCGTCCGATATGAACTCCGGGGCCAGCACCGTGACGGAGTTTTCCGATATGCAGTATGATGTCGGCCTGAAGGACGAGATATTCTCCGAACGTTTCTTGCGCAATCCTCCGCAGCAGTGGCTCAAGGAGTGAGGGATATGCACGGTCACGGGAACGCGAGGCATCCGATGCGATGGGTGTCCCCTTTGCGAGCGTCCCTTTTAGGGACGCTCCTGATGGGGACACCCCTGGCCGCAGCCGCGGAGTTGCCCGAGGTGCACGGTTTCGTGGAACACGCCTACGGAAGCCGTATCGGCCGGGACGGTTTGACCAAGCACGACGGGTACAACCTGCTCGAGCAGCGGCTGCAGCTTAAGACCCGCTACGGCATCCCCGGCGAGAATACGCTCTCCCGCTGGAACGGCGTGCTTGCCTTCAAGGGGGACTTTCTGCTCGACGAGTATTTCGATACCACGGGCTCCTTCGATATCCGGGAAGGGAACTTCGCTTTCAGCCCTGCGCAGAGGATCGATTTTAAGGTCGGCCGCCAGGTGTTGACCTGGGGGACCGGGGACTATCTTTTCATCAACGATCTTTTCCCGAAGGATTACGTGTCCTTTTATATCGGCCGGGACGACGAGTACCTGAAAAAGCCCTCCGATGCCGTGCGGATCTCCCTGTATCCCGAGGCGGTGAACATCGACTTTGCCGTGATCCCGCATTTCACCTCCAACACCATGCCGGAGGGGGACAGGCTTTCTTTTTTCGACAGTTACCAGGGAGGGATCGCCGGACGGCAGTCGCAGCGTACCGCGATCAGGCCCGCACACCAGGGCAATAACGCGCAGTATGCCCTGCGGCTGTACCGCACCTTCGGCAGCAATGAAGCAGCACTGTATTATTACCGGGGGTTCGATCCTTCCCCCCGCAGTTATCTTGACGAGGCGGACCGTATGCTCATGTACGAGCGTCTGGATGCCTATGGCGCCAGTATCCGCGGCCCGTTCGCCGGAGGAATCGGCAATGCGGAGGCGGGGTACTACCGCTCCCGCCAGGACGGCAGCGGAGGAGACCGTCTGGTCGAGAACTCGATGCTGAAATGGATGGCAGGGTATGAAAAGGATTTTGGCAACGACCTGAAGGCCGGCGTGCAGTATCTCTTCGAACAGAAACTCAATTACGCGGATTATTCCGCCGCGCTCCTGCCCCGGGATTATTTCTGGGATGAGTACCGGCATCTGCTGACGCAGCGCATCACCAAATTGTACAAGAACCAGACCGTGATGGCGGGGATATTCAATTTCTGGTCCCCTTCGGATAAGGACGGCTACGTCCGCGCGTCCCTGGCGTATGACCTGACCGATCAATGGAAGTTGACCTTCGGGGTGAACCTGCCCTGGGGGGAGGACGGGATCACTGATTTCGGGATGATGAAAAAGAACCGCAACGCGTTTCTGCGTGTGCGGTATTCGTTCTAAGGAGCGACGCAAGGAGGGATCATGGCACAGTCATGCTGTTCCCCGACGGGGGTGAGTTTGGAGAGGATGCTCAGAGGGATCGCCGGCGCGTTCATTATGATCAGCGTGGCATTGGCGATCCTGGTGGATTCCCGCTGGATATGGTTCGCCGCCTTCGTGGGCGCCAACCTCTTTCAGTCGGCCTTTACCAACTGGTGCCCGATGATGACGATCTTGAGGAAGTGCGGGGTAAAATAAACCGTGCGGGTGTGCACCGAGTTCGACGGCAATCCTCTGTGTTTTGAGGATCCCACGCGCCTCATCGTGGCACGGCGGCCAGCGCAGATGCGGGAGGCTTTGGCGGATGCGGACCGCGCGCTTTCCGAAGGCAATTATATCGCGGGATTCCTTTCTTACGAATCCGGCTACGGCTTCGAGGATACGCTTACCCGTCTGTATGAGCCGGAGGATTTCCCTTTGCTGTGCCTGGGGGTGTACGCAAAACCCCCCTCCGGGGTGAGCATCCTCCGTTCTTCCCGCGTCCTCCGGGATAAGGACCTGGCCGGGGAAGGGGTGTGCGGATTGCGGAGGAATATCACCCGGGAGAGGTACGGGGAGGATATCCGGCGCATCCGCGAATACATTGCCGCCGGCGACGTCTATCAGATCACGTACTGTTTTAAGATGCTTTTTACCTACCGGGGTGATACCCGGGCGCTTTACCGGGAGCTTTTCCGGCAGCAGCCGGTGCCGTACCCCGCGTTCGTGGAGACCGCAGACCATTCGATCCTCTCGCTTTCTCCCGAGCTATTCATCCGTAAGCGTGGCGCACGGATCATTTCCAAGCCGATGAAAGGCACCTGGCCGCGCAGCGGCGGATTCTTGAAGGATGCCTTCGGGGGGATGCGTTTGAAGTTCGACCCCAAGAACCGGGCGGAGAACCTGATGATCGCCGATCTGCTGCGTAACGACCTGGGCAGGATCGGCAGCCGGGTTAGGGCGCCCAAGCTCTTCGAGGTCAGGCGTTACCGCACGCTGTTCCAGATGACCTCGACCGTGAAGGCAAGGGTGGCGCACGGGCTTTCTTTGGCGGACCTATTTTCCGCGCTGTTCCCTTCCGGGTCGGTGACCGGCGCGCCCAAGATCAGGGCCATGGAGGTCATCCGGGAGTTGGAGGGAGAACCCCGCCGTATCTACACCGGAGCGATCGGATACGCGACCCCGGAGCGGGAGATGATGTTCAATATCCCCATCCGTACCGCGCTGCTTAAGGGGCACTCCGGAGAGATGGGGATTGGAGGCGGGATCGTGTGGGATTCCACCGCAGAGGGGGAGTGGCAGGAGGGGGAGTGGAAGTCCCGGTTCCTCTCCGGCCTGGCGCGGCGCAATTCCGTTGACAGCGGATGCATTGATGGGTAATATGGAGCGGGTATGATAGCGGTCGATGTTCATTCCATCATGATGAGGTATCATTGGTGAATATTTTCTCCGCATTGTTCACGGTAGTAGGGCTGTGCCTTTTCGAGTCCATCAGCAGCGTCGATAATGCCATCATCAACGCCGAGGTTCTTTCTGGGATGGGCCAGAAAGCGCGCCGCTGGTTCCTGCTCTGGGGTATCCTTTTCGCGGTGTTCGTGGTCCGCGGCCTGCTGCCCTGGGTGATCGTCTGGGCTTCGGCGCCGGGCCTGGGGATGTGGGGCGCGCTGACTGCGACCTTTTCCGGCAATACCGCCGCCATCGAGGCCATCGAGCGTTCCGCGCCGGTGCTGCTCATGGGGGGCGGGGTCTTCCTGGTGTTCCTGTTCTTTTACTGGCTCTTCCTTGAGGAAAAACATTTCGGGCTGCCCCTGGAGCCGTTCTTTTACCGCAACGGGTTCTGGTTTTACGCCGTGGTCTCTCTCCTGCTCTGCCTGCTGGTGTGGTGGTCGCTGGCGCGCGATCCGCTCATGGCCTTCGGCGCGGTGGTCGGCTCGAGCGCGTTCTTCATCACCCAGGGGTTCAAGAGCAGCGCGGAAGCCAAGGAAAAGGAGCTGCTGCACTCTTCGGCCTCCGACGTCAGCAAGATCCTTTACCTGGAGATAATCGACACCACTTTTTCCATCGACGGAGTGCTGGGCGCCTTCGCCTTCACCCTTTCCGTGCCGCTGATCCTGGCCGGCAACGGCCTGGGCGCGTTGGTGGTGCGGCAGTTGACCGTCGGCAACATCGACCGGGTGAAAAAATACGTGTATCTGAAGAACGGGGCGATGTACTCCGTGCTGGTGCTGGGATCGTTCATGATCGCCAGGAGTTTCGGGGTGCATCTGCCGGAGTGGGCTTCCCCGGCCGCCACGATCGGTATCATCGGATATTTTTTCCTGCGCTCCAAGGCGCGGGCTCACGCAGCACTGACATAAGGAGGATCCATGGATCAGAAGAAAGAGACTTCGGAAAAGAAGGGCGTACTGGCCAGGTTTTTTGACAAGCTCGATAAGAAGTTGGCGGAAAAATCCCGGTCATCCTGCGGCTGCTGCGGCGGCGCAGAGGGTAAGGATAAGGAAAAGAAATGCTGCAGCTGATCGCGGACGGGATAGTATACTCCCTGCTGCGCCTGGATGCGGATTCGCATCTCGGGCAGGCGGTGAATTTCTTCGTATACGATTCCCTCAAGCTCATGCTGATGTTGTTCGGCATGATCGCCGTCGTCGGGTTCCTGCGCACGTACCTTCCCCAGGAGAAGATACGGCAATGGCTGGCCAAGGGAGGGGGGATGGGGAATTTCCTGGCGGCGATTTTCGGCGCCGTGACCCCGTTCTGCTCCTGTTCTTCCATCCCGCTCTTCTTCGGGTTCCTGAAAGCCGGCGTGCCTTTAGGGGTGACTTTTTCCTTCCTGATCACCTCTCCTTTGATCAATGAGTATCTGGTGGTGCTGATGCTGGGGTTCTTCGGATGGAAGATCACGCTGGCGTATGTCATCAGCGGGATGTTTATCGGCGTGTTCTCCGGCCTGGTACTGGGAAAGCTTTCCCTGGAGCGGTTTCTGGAAAAGGATATGCTGGATCCCTCCGCAGGGAGCGCGTCCGCCGATCCGGCTGTTTCCTGCGCCTGCATCCGGTATGAGGGGATGGTTTCCCGCATCCGTTTCGGGATCAATGAGGCGGTCTCCATTGTCGCAAAGCTCTGGCTCTGGATCCTGGCGGGTGTCGCGCTGGGAGCATTGATCCACAATTATGTGCCGCAGGAGCTGATCCAGAATGCGATCGCGCGCGCCGGTATCTTCTCCGTGCCTCTGGCTACCCTCCTGGGGGTGCCGATGTACGGCAGCTGCGCGGCGATCGTTCCGGTGGCAGTGGTGCTTTTTCAGAAAGGTATCCCTTTGGGCACGGCGCTTTCCTTTATGATGGCCGTGGCCGCGCTTTCCCTGCCCGAGGCGATCATGCTGCGCCGGGCGATGAAACTGCCGCTCATTGCCGTGTTCTTCGGTATCACTACCTGCGCGATCATCCTTACCGGTTATCTCTTTAATTTCCTTTCGAAATTCCTTGCCTGAAGCGGTAACTCAAGTTAATATAATCCCCTATACAGGGAGGACTCCATGAGAAAAATCTGTGTTACGGTGCTGATGACGATCGCAGCGGCGACGGTAGCGTGGGCGGCTTCACCCGCGGATCAAAAGGATGCGGCCGGAGGTCCCACTCCCGAGAGAGGGATCTTCGATACCATCTATTCCCGGAAAAGCGTACGCACGTTCACCGGAGCTCCGGTGCCGCGGGCGCTGCTGGAGCAGCTGGCGCGCGCCGGGATGGCCGCTCCCACTGCCATGGATAAGCGCCCCTGGGCGTTCGTCCTGGTGACGGATAAGGCCGTGCTGCAGAAACTGGCGGAAGGCCTGCCGTATGCCAAGATGCTCAATGAGGCAGGCGGCGCGGTGGTCGTCTGCGGGATGCGGGAGAAGACGCTTCCGGGCGAGGGCGGAGAGTATTGGGTGCAGGATTGTTCCGCCGCGACGCAAAACGTGCTTCTGGCCGCGGAGGGCCTGGGACTGGGAGCGGTATGGACGGGAGTATATCCCGGCGCAGAGCGCGTGGCGCTGGTGCGCAAGGTCTTAGGTATCCCGGAGAACGTCGTGCCCCTTAACGTCATCCCGGTGGGGCATCCCACGGGAGCGGAAAAACCCAAAGATAAATTCGACGAGAAGAACATCCACTGGAACGCATGGTAAACCGTAAAACCGTCATCATCTCCGTGACCGCAGTTGCCGTGTTGGCAGCGGCGGTGCTGGGGGGTGTGGTAATACACCGGCAGGTGAAGGAAGCGCAGCGTCAGCGCGCGCTCCTGGAGAAGCGAAAGGTGCTCTGGCAATCCCTTACCGTTTCGCTGCGCGAGGAGATCTCCCGTTTTCAGGGGGAGGCGGGGGTGGTGGTCAAGGACCTCAAGACCGGATGGGAGTTCTCCTCCAAGGACGAGGTGCCGATGCCCGCGGCAAGCGTGGTGAAGGTACCGCTTATGGCCGCGTGTTTCAAGGCCCAGGCGCAGGGCAAACTCGATTTTTCCGAGCTTAAGACCCTGGGGCCCGAGTGCAAGACCCCGGGTTCGGGGGACCTGGACCAGATGCCCTGCGGCCTCAAGATATCCGTGGAAAAGCTGGTGCAGCTGATGATCACCACCAGCGACAATACCGCCGCCAACATGCTTACCGATACCCTGGGAATGGAGTATATCAACGGTTTTTTCCGGGAGGCCGGACTGGAACATACCAATCTTTCGCGCAAGATGATGGATTTCGAGGCCCGCAGCCAGGGCGTGGAGAATTATACCACGGCCCGCGACATGGCGCGTATTCTGGAGTCCTTCTACCGCAAGCAGGTGGTCAGCCGCGCCGCGTCGGAAAAGGGGCTGCAGTTCCTGGTGCAGCAGAAGGTGCGGGACCGGCTTCCCGCCCGGCTTCCGGAGGATGCGCTCGTGGCGCATAAGACCGGCCTGGAGCGCAGCGTCTGCCATGATTGCGGGATCATTGCCGCGCCGCAGGGGGATTTTCTGGTGTGTATCCTTACCCGGCTGGCGCCGAATACCCGTCAGGCGAAAAGATTCATTGCATCGGTAGCGCTGGATGTCTATAATGCCTATCAGGATCTGGAACGAGGTGCCCTATGAGTTTTTCCTATATCTGTAAGATACCCGCGGCCAAGGAGATCATCGCCGAAACGGCGCTTTCTTCGGCGCAGCGTCAGGTCAAGCTGGAGCGCGACCGGCAGATCGGCGAGGTGTTTTCCGGCCTCAGCGGAAAATTCCTGCTCATCATCGGGCCCTGTTCCGCGGATAACGAGGAAGCGGTCTGCGAATATGTCGGCCGCCTGGCCAGGCTGCAGGATAAGGTGCGGGATACGCTGATCCTGATCCCCCGCATCTATACCAACAAGCCCCGCACCACCGGGGAGGGGTATAAGGGTATGATGCATCAGCCCGATCCTCTGGAGGCCCCTAATATCGTCGAGGGGATCAGAGCGATCCGGCGCATGCATGTGCGTTCGCTGGCGGAATCCGGGCTGACCTCCGCGGATGAAATGCTCTACCCCGAGAATTATCCGTATCTGGAAGATGTCTTAAGTTACGTGGCCATCGGCGCCAGATCCGTGGAGAACCAGCAGCACCGTTTGACCGTCAGCGGATTGGATATTCCCTGCGGGATGAAGAATCCCACCAGCGGTAATCTGGGCGTTATGCTTAACGCGGTGCAGGCGGCGCAGGCCCCCCACGTGTTCACCTACAACGGCTGGGAGGTGAAAACTTCCGGCAATCCTTATACCCATTGCATTTTGCGCGGCGCGGTCAATCAATACGGGCAGAGCATGCCGAACTATCATTTCGAGGATATGATCCGTCTTGCCGAGCTCTACCGTCAGCGGACGCTGGCCAATCCCGCGGTGATCGTGGACACCAACCACGCCAATTCCGCGAAACAGTGGGACCAGCAGCCGCGGGTGGCCAAGGAGGTGCTTTACAGCCTCAAGCATTCTTCCGTGCTGCGTTCCCTGGTCAAGGGGCTGATGGTGGAAAGCTACCTGGTCGAAGGCGGCCAGGACGTCGACGGCGGCGTGTACGGGAAGTCGATCACCGACCCCTGCCTGGGCTGGGAAGCCTCCGAGCGTCTGGTGCTGGATATCGCCGAAGAGTACGCCGGCCTCTGATCCGTGTTCTCCGATGAAGAAAAAACTCCTGCTGATATTCTCTTTTGTGTTCCTCGGCTATATCGTCGCGGTGGCGGTCTGCTCGGTCGCCGGCCCCTCGCTGGTGACCGGATACCTGGAGCGCGTGTTCGATGCGCCGGTTTCCGTGGGCAAGGTCACCTTCTCCGCATTGCAGGGAGTGACGGTGCACCGGATCGATATCTCCGGGGTCATCAGCGCGCGGCAGGTCGCGTTCTTTCCCTTCTTTCCGGTCAAGGCCCAGGACGTGGAGTTCCGCTATGCCCGTGATGCGCATAACCGGGTGCCCCTGATCGACCTCTGCCGCAAGGCCAGGAGGATATCCCTGGCGCGGTTCTTGGCCACCGGCGTGCATGTGCGCCGGGGCACTTTGGTCATTACCGATGCCTCCCTTTCCCCGGAGTATTCCGTTTCCATCGAGCATATCCTGTTGAAGGTTGGGAGGGACCCCCGCCATCTCTTTTCCACCAAAGTGCGGTTCTATCTGGAGGCGGATATCGCGGGCAGGGCTGGTCAGCCGAGGGGTACGATCCGCGGCTCAGGCACGGGGGATTGGATGCAGCAGCGTCTGGAGGGGACGATCGAAGGCCAGGGGATAGACGCAGCCCGTTTATCCCCGCTTTTCTTCCGGGACCTTTCTCCCCGCACCATGCAGGCGGGGATATTGCAGGGGAAATGCACCCTCTCCGTAAAAGAGGCGAAGCTGCATGCGGAGTGTCAGCTGCGGATGGAAGGGATGGTCTTCGCGAAGACGGAGAAGGAAGATGCGGTGTTCATGCTGGATATCTTTGCCACCGAACCCAAAGACGCCGAGGTCAGTTTTGCGTTGGATATGCCCCTGGAAGGGAAGATCCGCCCGGTGATATCCCGGCCCCGCGTGATACTGCGCTGATACCCGCCGACGAATCCCTATTTGAACACGTATTTGATCGCCAGGAACCCGCCTACCAGCAGCACCATGAAGATGACCGAGAAGAGGTCGAAGTATTTCTCGATGGCGTGCTCGATCTTTTTTCCGAATATCCGCAAAGTTCCCGCCACCAGGAAGAAACGGGCAGCCCGGCCGATGGCCGATGCCACGGCCAGGGTGACCAGCGGGATCTTGAAGAGCCCGGCGCCGATGGTGATCACCTTGTAGGGGATGGGGGTGAAGGCGGCGGTAAAGACGGTAAGGAAGGCATTCTCCGCGTATTTTTTTCCCACCAGGTCCATCATCGGCTGCATGTGGTAGGTCTCCACGATCAGCTTGCCGATCGATTCGTACAGCCCCCACCCGATGGCATACCCCAAGAAGGCGCCGCACACCGAGCCTAAGGTGCACACCGTCGCCGCGCGCAGCCATTTTTTCTGGTCCGAGACCGTGATGGCGATCAGGAGCACGTCCGGGGGGATGGGGAAGAAGGAGCTTTCGATGAAGGCGATGGCGAAGAGCGCCCACATGGCCTGGGGTTTCTGGGCCCAGTGTTTGGTCCAGTCATACATCTTGCGCAGAATGTTCATTCACCCTCCTGTGGGGACGGTTCCGATTTACGGTTAAAACTGTCCCTACTATAACATGAAAAATAAATCTTGCAATGAAAATGGGCAGGGGTATAATTACATCCATCAGCCCCACATGAAACCAAGAGGCGGGCCTATGCGTACGATAAAGGAAAATCGATAAGGCGACTATCCGTTCCGGAAGTCGCCTTTTTCATTGCAGAAGGCAACGCCCCGCGCCATCCTATTAGCGCGGGAATGTTGCACAGTACGGCGAAAGGAGGCCGAAATGCTGAGAAACCGGATTTTGCCGATGTCGGAGGAGGTCAAAGAGCACGTGCGCAGGTTTGCCGAACAGGTGACGGGGCATCAGGTCAGGGATACTCACATCAATAAGCTGCAGGTGCACGCGTTCAGCGACCGTATCAAGAGAGAGGTGGATTCCTGCATCTGTGTAGGCAAGGAGATGGACTGCAATCTCTCCTGCGCCCCCCATGAACCGGTTCTGGCGATCTTCGAGGATGAACAGCACGAGTACCTGGTGATCACCCCCAATCCCAACCATGAGGAAGGAACGGTGTACTTTTTCGATCCGCAGCAGGTTTCCGCGGTCGAGCGGGAATCTTCCTGACGCCTGACCCAGCCTTTTATCCCGGGATGAATGCGCTCCACTCATTCCGGGATTTTTATTGATTTACCCGCAAAGTTATGATAGACTTAAAAACTCCATGATTGTATTAATAAGGTAAAACATCTTCCCCTGACTTGCGTTACGACATACGCATACGCACAGGGGAGGGCAAGGGAGAAGGTATGCACGTGCACGCTTTGAAGAAGATCGTGGCGCGGTTCCCTAAGGCCAGGGTGCTGGTCTTAGGCGACTTGATCCTGGACGAGTATCTTTGGGGAAGCGTGGAGAGGATATCGCCGGAAGCGCCGGTTCCCGTGGTGTGGGCTAAAAAGCGCACCCATGTGCCGGGAGGGGCCGCGAACGTGGCGGGCAACCTCAGCGCGCTGGAGGGAAAGGTCACGCTGGTGGGTGTGGCCGGCCGGGACAAGCAGGGGGATATCCTTTGCGCCGAGCTTACGAAGCGCGGCATACCTTTGCGCGGCATCTTCCGGATCCCCGGGCGGGATACGACGGTCAAGACCCGCATCATCGCCGGACATCAGCAGGTGGTGCGCGTGGACTGGGAGCATACCGATCCGCTCACCAGGGCGGCCAACGAGAAGATCAGCGGGTTCATTGCCCGCACGATCAAGGAATTCGATGCTATTATCATAGAGGATTACGGCAAGGGAGTGATCAATATACCTCTGCTGGAAAAGGTGATCGCTCTGGCCCGTCAGCACGGCAAGATCATCACCGTCGATCCGAAGCAGGAGCATTTTCAGTATTACCGGGGCGTGACCACGATCACTCCCAACCGCAAGGAACTGGAGAATGCGGTCCGGAACCTTAAGATAAGCGATACCACCAACAATTTCAAGGTCAACACCGACCGGCTGCATACCGAGGAAGTGGTGGAATCCGCCGCCCGGGAGATCCTGGAGTATCTCGACCTGGAGTCAGTGCTGGTGACGCTGGGGGAGCACGGGATGAAACTGGTCGAGTCCAACCGCCAGGTGACGAGCATCCCGACCGTGGCCCAGGAGGTGTTCGATGTCTCCGGCGCGGGGGATACGGTCATCTCGACGTTCACCCTGGCGCTGGCCAGCGGCGCTTCGAAGAGGGAAGCGGCGTATATCTCGAATTTTGCCGCGGGGATCGTGGTAGGCAAGGTCGGTACCGCGGTGACGACCCGCAAGGAACTGGTGCAGGCGATAGAAAGGGGCATGTAGCCAATGGAGTGTATCGGAGTTATCCCGGCGCGGTTCTCATCGACGCGTTTCGAAGGCAAGGTGCTGGCGGATATCAACGGCAAGCCCATGCTGCAGCATGTGTGGGAGCGGGCCAAAGAGGCCAAGGTGCTTGACGAGGTGATCATCGCCTGCGACGACGAGCGGGTGCTGGCGGCGGCCAAGGCCTTCGGCGCGCACGTGGTGTTCACTTCCAAGGGGCATCCTTCGGGCACCGACCGGATCATCGAGGTGGTCAACCCGCTGGAGGTCAGGGTCGTGGTCAATATCCAGGGGGATGAGCCGCTGGTGTCCCCCTTGATGATCGACACCCTGGCACGCACCCTGATGGACCATAAGAACATCCCCATGGCCACGGTGATGAAGCGGATCGAGGATCCCGCCGAGGTGCAGGACCCGCACGTGGTCAAGGTGGTGGTGGACCGCAACGGTTTCGCGCTGTACTTCTCCCGCGCGGCCATTCCCCACCGGGCGGTCAACTCCGACGCCGCGGAAACGGTCCATTACAAGCATATCGGGTTGTACGCGTATACCAAGGATTTCCTTTTCACCTATAAGAACCTGCCGCAGTCGAGGCTGGAGCAGACGGAAAAGCTCGAGCAGCTGCGCGTGCTCGAGGAAGGGTATAAGATCAAGGTCATCGAGACCAAGTTCGAGACCATCGGCGTGGATACTCCCGCCGACCTGGAGCGTCTCAAGGAATACCTGAAAAAGGAAGGGCACTGATGCAGCAGGTGGCGATAAAGACCGGCTTCAAGATCGGCGACCGCAGCCCGCTGGCGCTCATCGCCGGTCCGTGCGTCATCGAGTCGGAGCGGGGATGTCTGGATGCCGCCCGTCGGCTCAAGGAACTGGCGGATACCCTGGAGATCCCGTTCATTTTCAAGTCGAGCTATGACAAGGCCAACCGGATGTCCCTGGATTCCTTCCGCGGGCCGGGGATTAAGAAAGGCCTGGAAGTGCTCTGGAAGGTCAGGCAGACCTGCAAAGTGCCGGTGTTAAGCGACGTGCATGCGGTCAGCGAGGTCAAAGAGGCGGCGGAGGTCCTGGATGTGATCCAGGTGCCGGCGCTCCTTTGCCGCCAGACCGACCTGGTGGTGGCGGTGGCCAAAAGCGGGAAAGTGGTGAATATCAAGAAGGGGCAGTTCATGGCGCCCTGGGATATGCTGCCGATCATCCGTAAGATCGAGGCCAGCGGCAACAAACGCATCCTGGTCACCGAGCGGGGTGCGAGTTTCGGGTACAACAACCTGGTGACCGATTTCCGGGCATTGAAGATCGTACGGGATTTCGGTTATCCCGTGGTGTATGACGCCACGCACAGCGTGCAGATACCGGGCGGCAAGGGGACTTCTTCCGGCGGCCAGCGCGAGTTCGTGGAGGGGCTTTGCCGCGCGGCGGTGGCGTTCGGGTGCGACGGTCTTTTCCTGGAAGTGCACCCTGACCCGGAACGGGCGCTGTGCGACGGGCCGAACATGATATTTCTGAAGGATCTGGGAAAACTCATTACGCAGGTCAAGAAGATCCGCAACGCATTGCGGCAGGGGTAAGTATATGCCTAAGATCGATAAGGTTGCCCGGGCAAAGGAAGTGCTGGATATAGAGGCCAAGGCGGTGATGCGTCTGAAGAGGTCTCTCGGCCCGCATTTCAACAAGGCGCTGGGGCTTATTTTTTCCTCCAAGGGCCGGGTGGTGGTAAGCGGCATGGGCAAGACCGGGATCATCGCGCAGAAGCTCTCGGCGACCCTTTCCTCCACCGGCACGCCGAGCCTCTTTTTGCACGTGGCGGAAGCGGCGCACGGCGACCTGGGCAAAGTGACGGCGGATGACGTGGTGATCCTGCTTTCCAACAGCGGGTCCACGGCCGAGATCAAGCAGCTTATGCCGGTCTTAAAGCGCATCGGATGCCGGATCATCGCGTTGACCGGCAACGTCAAGTCCGACCTGGCGCGTTACAGTGACGTGGTGTTGGACGTGTCGGTGGAGAAGGAAGCGTGCCCGTTGAACCTGGCGCCTACCGCCTCCACCACCGCGACGCTGGCCATGGCGGACGCGCTGGCGGTCTGCCTGCTGGAGCTTAAAAAATTCGAAGCCAAGGATTTCGCCCTCTTCCATCCCGGGGGAGCCCTGGGCCGGAAGCTGCTGCTTACCGTCGGGGATATCATGCGCAAGGGCGCGTCGAACCCGGTGGTGCGCCGGGAGGAGAAGGTCTCCCGGGTGCTGATGAAGATCACCCACTCCCGCGCCGGAAGCGCGACGGTGGTGGACGCAAAAGGCTGCCTGGCGGGGATATTTACCGACGGGGATCTGCGGCGGCATCTGGAGGCCGATCCCCAGCTGCTTTCCCGCTGCGTAGGGGACGTGATGACCCGCACTCCGACGGCGGTGTCCCCGGATATGCTGGCGGCGGAGGCGATGCGCATCCTGCAGCAGAAGAAGATCGACGAGGTCCCGGTGATCGATACCCGGCGCAGGCCGGTGGGCGTGCTCGACGTCCAGGACCTTTTGCGCGCAGGAGTGATGGCATAACCTATGGCACGCTCCGTCACGCAGCTGGCAAAACGGGTCAGGATCGTGCTTTTGGACGTCGACGGGGTGCTTACCGACGGAAGGATCGTGTACGATTCCTCCGGCCGGGACATGAAGTTCTTCGACGTGCATGACGGGTTGGGGGTGCATTTGCTGAAGCTGGTGGGTATCCCTGCGGTGCTGGTGACCGCCAAGGGGTCGGGTACCATCGCGCCCCGGGCCAAAGATATGGGAGTGGCGGAGGTGTTCGCGGACGTGTTCCCTAAGTCCAGCGTGCTTCCTCACATCCAGGAGAAATACCGCGTTAAGGCGGAGCAGGTGTGTTTCGTCGCGGACGACCTGGTCGATCTGGCGCTGATCAAGCGGGTCGGGTTTCCCGTGGCGGTGGCGAATGCGTCTCAGGAGATCAAGAAGCATGCCGGCTATGTGACCAGGAAAGCCGGAGGCCGCGGCGCGGTGCGGGAGGTCGCGGAGCTGATCATACGATCCCAGGGCAAGTGGCGGGAGGCCATGAAGACTTATGATGTGTAACCGGACAGCGGTGTGGGTGGTGGTATTGATGGCGGCGGTCTCGGGGGCGTCCCCGGCATGGGCGGCGCGTTCCAAGGGGAAGAAAGTACCCGAGGCGAGCGTCGCGCCGATGGATATGGCGCCGGGCGCGCAGCAGCAGATGGACGAGTTCTACATCGATTACGCCGACAAGGGGAAGAAAAGCTGGGACCTGGCCGGAAAATCTGCCGTGATGTACGACAACGTCGTGCAGCTGACCGGCATCACCGGGAATCTTTACGGGGAGAAGGAGCAGGTCACCCTTGTGGCCAAGAACGGCGACTTCAACAAGGCGGACGGCAAGGTGCATCTGCAGGATGACGTGGTGATCACTACTTCTTCCGGAGGCACGCTCAAGACCGACAGCCTGGATTGGGACAATAAGCTTCAGGTGGTCTCGACCAAGGATAAGGTCAACATCCAGAGGGATACCATGACCACGACCGCCACCGGCGCGGTCGGGCAGCCGAACTTGAACCAGATGACCCTGCAGAAGGACGTGCAGGTGGCGATCAATCCCTCCCGGGGGCCGAATTTCGCCGGGGATAACCAGGTGCTCATCTCGTGCGACGGGCCGCTGGAGATAGATTACCGGACTAACGTGGCGGTGTTCAAGAACAACGTGAAGGCGGACCGTCAGGAGTCGGTGATCTACTGCGACCAGATGGAAGTGCACTTTTCCCGAGAAGCGGGAACACCGAGCATTCCTGTAAGCTCGGGTGCAGCTTCAAAAGATTCTGTCGCGGGTGAAGCCGGGGTGCGGGCAAAAGCTTCTGTTCCGGAACAATCCCCGGGTATCGACGCCGGCAAGATCCGCAAGATCGTCTGCAAGGGCAATGTGCGCATCATCAAAGGGGAGAACATCTCTTACAGCGACGAAGCGGTGTACTCCAACGACGACCAGAAGATCACCCTGACCGGCCGGCCCAAACTGGTCATCAATGACGTGGGCGAGCTTAAGTCTTTCGGGCCTCAGTAAAGGAGCGGCGGCGATGCATCTGCTTGAAGTCAAAGACCTGGCAAAATCATACGGTGGCCGTGAAGTGGTCAAAGGGGTGAACCTTCTGGTCAAGCGCGGAGAGATCGTGGGGCTGCTCGGTCCTAACGGCGCGGGCAAGACCACGACCTTCTACATGATCGTCGGGGTGATCCCGCCGCTGCGCGGGCAGATCGTGTTCGACAATCAGGATATCACCCGGCTGCCTATCCACGAGCGGGCGCGCTTCGGTATCGGCTACCTTTCGCAGGAGCCTTCGGTGTTCCGTAAGCTTACCGTCGAAGAGAATATCATGGCGATCCTCGAGACGCTGCCCATCGGCCGGCATGAGCGCAAGCGCCGGCTGGCCAGCCTGCTGGAGGAGCTCAATATCGCGCATCTGTCGAAGCATAAGGCGTTCACGCTTTCCGGCGGGGAGCGGCGCCGCCTGGAGATCACGCGGGCGCTGGTGACCAACCCCTCGTTCATTTTGCTGGACGAACCCTTTTCCGGGATCGACCCGATCGTGGTCAGCGAAGCGCAGGAGATCATCAAGGAGCTCAGGGCCAAGGGCCTGGGCATCCTGCTTACCGATCATAACGTGCGGGAGACGCTTTCCATCACCGACCGCGCGTATCTGATCGCGGACGGAAAGATACTTATTTCGGGTTCGGCGCAGGACCTCATCAACGATCCCAAAGCGCGCCAGATCTATTTGGGAGAGAAGTTCAGGATGTGACGCCGGAAGCGTCATACCCAGCATTCCTTTAAGCTGGGGTATAACGCCGCAGGAAGCGGCGTACCCGCCTATCCTATTAGGCGGGGTACAGTGCCGTAGGATTTTTCGCAATAGGACGGAAGATAGCAAAACAACAAAATAGTAATGCATACGAAAGGGTATCAATGAAAGTAGAAGTGAAGAAACTCGAAAACGGGAAAAAGGAACTTTCCATTGCCGTCACCGGCGATGTGGTAAAGGCTAAATTCGAATCGGTGTTCCAGGAGATCACCAAGGAAGCCAAACTTCCTGGTTTCCGCCAGGGGCATGCGCCGCGCGATATGATCGAGAAGAACTTTTCCGCGCAGGCACACGAGCAGGTGCTGAAGGAGCTGGTGCCGGAACTCTACACCCAGGCCGTGGACCAGGAGAAGGTGGAGGTGCTCGAGCTTCCCGAGATCACCGACGTCAAGCTGGACCGGGCGAGCCTTTCCTTCAAGGCCACGGTGGATATCTACCCCGAGATCAAGCTTAAGGAATACAAGAAGGTCCCGGTGTCCTACCGGGTCTCCGAGGTGACCCCGGACGAGGTGAAGAAGCAGCTCGACGCCCTCAAGGAATCCAGGAAGATCGAGGCGCTGGATGATTCCGTCGCCAAATCCCTGGGGTATCCGAACATGTCCGAACTGGAGAAGGCCCTTCAGGCGCAGATATTGCTCAACAAGGACCATGCCGCCCGCCAGAAGCGCGAGGACGCGGTGGTGGATTTCCTGCTCGACCAGGTGGATATCCGCCTGCCCCAGTCGATGGTGGCGCGTCAGCAGCAGGAAATGCTGCGTCAGACCAAGATCAACCTGGCGATGAAAGGCGTGCCTCGCGAGCAGATCGACGCGCAGGAGAAGAAGATCGCGCAGGATATCGAGCCGCAGGCCCGGAAACAGGTGAAGCTGTACCTGGTCTTTTCCGAGATCGCGAAGAAGGAATCCATCGCCAACGACGACCATATGCCGCAGAAGGTCATGGAGCTGGTCCTGCGCGAAGCGGAGTGGAAATTAGAGAAGTAAACGGTTGAACAACCGTTGGAACTGACACCCCGCCTTATCGGATCGGCGGGTGTTGCGTCTTCTACGCAAGGAGGTTCATATGGCTATGCATGCTCAGCTGGTCCCGATGGTCATCGAACAGACGTCCCGCGGGTACGAACGCGCCTATGATATCTATTCGCGTCTGCTGAAGGACAGGATCGTGTTCATCGGCACCCCGATCGACGATATCGTCGCCAACCTGATCATTGCGCAGCTGCTTTTCCTGCAGATGGAGGATGTGAGCAAAGATATCAACATCTATATCAATTCCCCCGGGGGGTCGGTGACCGCGGGATTGGCGATCTATGATACCATGCAGTTCGTCAAATGCGACGTGGCGACCTATTGCGTGGGGCAGTGCGCCAGCATGGGCGCGGTGCTCCTGGCCGCCGGCACGAAGGGCAAGCGGTATGCCCTCCCGAATTCCCGGGTGATGATCCATCAGCCCTGGGGAGGGGCGCAGGGAAGCGCCGAGGATATCTCCCGTCAGGCGACGGAGATCCTCAAGATGCGCGACCGTCTGAACCAGATGCTCAGCCATCATACCGGCCAGTCCCTGGATAAGGTCACCAAGGACACCGACCGCGATTATTTCATGTCTGCAGACGAGGCGAAAGCCTACGGCCTGGTGGATACCGTGGTCGTCCCGGAAAAGATAACGAAGAAATAATAAGGAACATCGCAACAGGAGGATCCATCATGAGGAAGAACTATCTGCTCACTCCCGGCCCGACCCCGCTTCCCCCGCAGGTATGCGAGGCAGCGGCCAGGCCTATCATACATCACCGTACTCCGCAGTTCCAGGCGGTCCTGAAGGAAGCGGCCGAAGGGCTGAAGTACGTGTTCCAGACCGCCAATGACGTGTATATCCTGACCTCTTCGGGAACGGGCGGGATGGAAGCCGCGGTCTCGAACCTGCTTTCTGCGGGTGAGACCGCGCTGGTGGTGGAGGCGGGAAAATTCGGTGAGCGCTGGACGGAACTGTGCAAGGCCTACGGCATCACCGCCGAAGTGATCAAGGTCCCCTGGGGCAAAGCCGTGGCGGCGTCGGATGTCGAGAAGCACCTGAAGGCGAACCCTAAGATCAAAGTCGTGTTCGCGACCCTGTGCGAGACCTCGACCGGCGTGGCCACCGATATCGCCGCGCTTGGCGCCGTGGTCAAGGATACCGCCGCAGTGCTGGTGGTCGATGCCATCAGCGGTTTGGGCGCGATCGACCTGCAGGCGGATGCCTGGCATGTGGACGTGGTGGTGTCCGGTTCCCAGAAGGGATTGATGCTTCCTCCGGGGTTAGGGTTCATTTCCGTATCTCCCAAAGCCATGAAAATGGTGGATGCGAGCACTTCCCCCCGGTATTATTTCGACCTGCGCAAGGCCAGGAAGGCGGCGGCCAGCACGGATACGCCGTTTACTCCTGCCATCACCCTGGTGATCGCGCTCAACGAAGCGCTCAAGATGATGAAGCAGGACGGCCTGCCGGGGGTCTTTGCCCGGCATAAAAAGATGGCGGATGCCACCCGGGCGGCGGTGCAGGCGCTGGGGATGACCCTTTTCGCGCCGGAAGCCGGTTCGGACGTGGTGACCGCGGTCAACGTGCCCGCCGGTATCGACGGGGAAAAACTGGTCAAGACCATGCGCGATTCCTACGGCGTGACCATCGCCGGAGGCCAGGATGAGCTCAAGGGTAAGGTGTTCCGTTTCGCGCATATGGGCTTCATCGAGGAGTTCGATATCATCGTGGGAGTATCGTGCCTGGAGAAGGTCCTGGCACAGATGGGATATAAATTCACATTGGGCGCCGGTGTCAAGGCGGCGCAAGAGGTGTTCCTGAAATAAAGAAAGGCGAGCATAGATGATCAAGGTACTGGTAAGTGATGCGTTGTCGGATGAAGGATTGAAGGTGCTGCAGGACGTCAAGGAGTTCCAGGTGGACGTCAAGACGGACCTTAAGCCCGAGCAGCTCAAAGAGATCGTGAAAGAGTATGACGCGCTTATCGTGCGCAGCGCCACCAAGGTGACGAAAGAGATCATCGAGGCCGCCTCGAAGCTCAAAGTGGTCGGACGCGCCGGAGTGGGGCTGGATAACGTGGACTTGGCTGCCGCCACCCAGAAGGGGATCATCGTGATGAACACTCCCGCGGGCAATACCATGTCCACGGCGGAGCATACCTTCAGCATGCTGATGTCCCTGTCCCGCAACATCCCCCAGGCGAACGCCTCCACCCGCAAGGGGGAGTGGAAACGCGGGAAGTTCATGGGGGTCGAGCTTTACGGGAAGACCTTAGGCGTGGTGGGCCTGGGCCGCATCGGCACCGAGGTCGCCAAGCGGGCGCTTTCCTTCGGCATGCGCATCAAGGCCTATGACCCGTTCCTTTCCCGCGAGGTCGCGGAAAAGCTGGGCATCGAGATCTCGGAACTGAAGGACATCTTCGCGGAGTCCGATTACATCACCGTGCATACCCCGCTTACCGACGAGACCAAACATATGATCTCTACCGCGCAGTTCGCACAGATGAAGAAGGGCGTGCGTATCATCAATTGCGCGCGCGGCGGGATCGTCGACGAGAAGGCGCTGGTGCAGGCGATCAAGGAGGGCAAGGTCGCGGCCGCGGCGCTGGACGTGTTCGAGAAAGAGCCGGTCAACGCGGATAACGAACTGCTCACCCTCGATAACGTGATCGTTACCCCGCACCTGGGCGCTTCCACCGAAGAGGCGCAGGTCAACGTGGCGATCGAGGTGGCGGAGATCGTGCGCGACGCGCTTCTGGGCCGCGGGATCAGGAACGCCGCGAATTATCCCTGCCTGGAAGCGGAGGCCTGCAAGATCCTCGACCCGTATATCCGGCTGTGCGAGAAGATCGGCGTGTTCACTTCCAGCCTGGTGGAGGGCCGTTTCCTGGAGCTCAATATCATCTACAGCGGCGAGATCATCAAATACGATTCCGCGCCGCTGACCATGTCCCTGGTCAAGGGGATACTTACCCCGATCCTGAAGGAGACGGTCAATTTCGTGAACGCCGTTTCCCTGGCCAGGGAGCGCGGGATCAATATCCGCGAGGCCAAATCCTCGAAAGAGGACGAGTTCGTGACCCTGATCCAGCTGGAGATCAAGACGGATAAAGAGGTCAAGAAGATCGCCGGCACGCTCTCTTCCAACAAGCAGCCGAGGATCGTCAAGATCGACGAATACTACGTCGAGCTGTATCCGGTGGGCGAGATGGTCTTCATCAAGAACTGGGACCGTCCCGGGATCATCGGCGCGCTGGGGACGATCATGGGGCAGCACGGTATCAATATCGCCGCGATGACCTTCGGCCGGGATAAGCCGGGCGGAAGGGCCATCAGCGTGCTTAATGTCGACAGCCCGCTTTCTCCCGAGCTCCTGGAAAAGGTGCGCCGGATCGAGAACGTGCTCGAGGTCAAACCTATCAGGACGTAAGATGCCCAAGTCCCCCAAAAAGTGGCCTGACTGGAAACGCAGGGTGGTGGGATATGCCGTGGCCGCAGCGGTGGCCGCGGGCGTATGGTTCATGCCGGGATGGTTCGGCCGGACGCACTATCCCGAGCAGGTGGTGGTCATGTACACCGGAGAGGTGCACGGACTGCTTTATACCTGTAATTGTCCCACCGAGACCGACGGCAGCCTGGCGCGGCGCGCGACGTTGCTCGCGCAGCTGCGGGATAAGTATCCTCAGGCGCTGGTGGTCGACGCCGGCCGTTTTACCGCCGGCGGGCAGATGGACGAGTATGCGCAAAACGTCGAGCTGGACAGGGCGCGCAGCGAGTACATGTGCCGGGGGATGGGGATGATGAAGTATACCGCGGCCGCGGTCGGGCCGGAGGAGCTGGCCTGGGGAGAGGATTTTCTCGCCGGGCAAAGCGCTCAGCACGGCCTGCCCCTGGTGTCGTGCAATATCCGCATGAAGGGCGTGCTGCCGTACCTGATCAGGGAAACGGCCGGACATAAGGTAGCGCTCATCGGGATCACCGGGGCGCGGGAGTCGCAGGTCCCCTGGACCGATCCGGTGAAAGCGTTGCCGGAAGCGATCGCGCAGGCGAAGGCCGCCGGCGCGGGGCCGATCATTGTGCTCAGTTCTTTGAGCGAGGCCGGCAACCGGGAGCTTCTCTCCCAGGTCAAGGGAGTGCATATCCTGATCGGAGGGTATGCTTCTTTCCGGGAGCCTTTCGTGAAGGCTGACGGCGCGTATCTGGTCAGGTCCTCCTGGCAGGGCCGGCGGCTGGGGGTGCTGTCCTTTGCGTTCCGGGGCAACGAGGTTACGGATTTCAACGCCGACCTGGTGCGTCTTTCCGACGCGGTGCCGGATGACCCGGCGATGAGCGCGAGCATCCCCGCCTGTTTCGTGGATGCCAACTGTAAATTACGCGGGGTGCGTGGGGAGTGTGAAGGCGCAGGTACGCCTCAGGCCAGCTGCCGTTTCCCGGAACATCCTCCGGTGCATTTGACCGTGGTGACCCATAAGGAGTGCATAGGCTGCCAGCCTCCGCAGGTGTATGCGCAGGGTTTCAAGAAGTATATGCCGAGCCTGGAAGCGCGGGCAGTGGAGTATCCCGGTCCGGAAGCGGAGGCTTTGATCAAGCGTTTCGGGATATCGACGCTGCCGGTCTTTATTTTCGGGCCGGAAGTTGCCGCCGACAAGTCTTATCCCGGTTTCTCCGGAAAACTCCAGGAGAAGGACGGATATTATCTGTCCAAGACCGAGCTCTCCGGAATAGACGTGTTCCTGGACCGCCCCGAGCGTAAGGGCGCGCTGGACGTGTTCTTCAGCATCACCAACCCTTCGGCGGAGAAGCTGCTGGATTCGCTGCAGGGGTTCGATCCCCAGTTGCATTTCCTGGCGGTCGAGCAGGGGGGCCGGTTCGAGGCCGCCAGCGGTACGCCGGAAGTCGAGGAATCATTGCGCGGGGTGTGCGTGAAGAAGCATTATCCGCAGTCCTTTATCCCGTATCTGCGCTGCCGGGCCAAGGCCTGGAACAGCACCTGGTGGGATGAATGCGCGCTGGGGATGGATCCGGCGGTCATCAAGGCCTGTGCCCGTTCCGAAGAGGGTGCGGCGCTGCTGCGCGAGAATATCGCGTTGAACAAAGAGCTGCAGATCATGCTCGGCCCTGTGTTCCTGGCGGACAATAAGGTGATCTTCGCCGGAAAGGCAGTGCCGTCGGCCGAGGAGTTGCAGAAGGTGTTAAAAAGAAACACAGTCAGTCAATAACGGGAGAACGATCATGAAAAAAGCACGTATCTATTTTGTCGATGTCACCAACCGCGACGGAGTGCAGACTTCGCGCATTTGCCTTTCCAAGTTCCAGAAAACGATGCTCAATATGTACCTGAACGAGATGGGGGTGTTCCAGTCCGAGTTCGGATTCCCCCTGACCCGTCATGAGACGAATTACCTCAACGCCAACATCGAGCTGGCGGAGATGAAGGTGCTCGACCCCATCAGGCTGGGGGGCTGGCTGCGCGCCACCCCGGAGGACGTGGAGGGGTCGTTCAAGCTCGTGCCGGGCTTAAGGCACGTGAACCTTTCTATCTCAACTTCCGACCAGATGATCGCCAACAAGTTCAAGGGCAAGCTGGACCATTCGTCGGTGATCAAGGAGATGGAGGAAGCGGTGGCGGCGGCGCGCGCTGCCGGCGCCAAGTCGATCGGCGTCAACGCGGAGGACGCCTCCCGGACCCGTATCGAGTACCTGATCGAGTTCTCTCAGGCGGCGAAGAAAGCCGGGGCGGACCGCGTGCGTTACTGCGATACCCTCGGGTATGATTCGCCTTTCACCATCTACGAGCGCATCAAGCGGATCGCGCAGGAGGTGGCCATTCCCGTCGAGGTGCACTGCCATAACGACCTGGGGATGGTGGTGGCGAATTCCGTCGCGGGCGCCATGGCCGCCAACGATGCCGGGCAGGATGCGTATATCAACACCTGCGTCAACGGCATGGGCGAGCGCGCCGGAAACGCCGACCTGGTCTCCTGCATCCTGGCCCTCAAGTACGGGGCCGGCATGGATAAATACCAGATGGACGAGCGCATCGACCTGAAGGTGGCCTGGAAGCTTTCCAAGTACGCCTCTTATGCCTTCGGCGTGCCCATCCCCATCAATCAGCCGGGTGTGGGCTCGAATGCCTTCGCCCACGAATCCGGGATCCATGCGGACGGGGCGCTCAAGGACCGCCGCAACTACGAGCTCTACGATTATGAGGAGCTGGGCCGCGGCGAACCCGAGATCATCGAGACCGGCCGCCAGATCACCACGGGCGAGTATTCCGGGATCAAGGGGTTCCGCAACGTCTACGAGAAGATGGAAGTGGCTTTTACCGACGAGAAACAGGCGGCGAGGATACTGGAGCTGGTGCGTTATGCCAATGTCCATAACCAGAAGCCGCTGGTCGAGGAGGAGCTGCGTTTCATCGCCAAGTATCCCGATATCTCCCAGAAGATATTCACCATGAACCCGTGATCCGCCCTTCACCAGGCGAATTGCATACACTAATCCTGAGGCGAACCGTATGAATACTGTCATAGTCGGCACCCAGTGGGGTGACGAAGGCAAGGGCAAGATAATCGATATCCTCTCCCGTAAGGTGGATTGCATCGTGCGGTACCAGGGCGGCAGCAATGCCGGCCATACGGTGGTGGTCAAGGGTAAGGAGTACGTGTTCCACCTGATCCCTTCCGGGATCCTGCATCAGAAAAAGATCTGCTGTATCGGAAACGGCGTGGTGATCGACCCCGCCGCGCTGATCCAGGAGATCGACGGGTTGCGGCAGCACGGTGTTTCCGTCGAGGGAAGGCTCAAGATCTCCCCACTGGCGCACGTGATCATGCCGTACCACAAGATCCTCGATTCCCTGCGCGAGTTGAAGCGCCGGCACCGTATCGGCACGACTGGCCGGGGGATCGGCCCCTGCTATTCGGATAAGATCAACCGCTGCGGGATCAGGGTGGTGGACCTGCTTTCTCCGGCGGTGCTCAAGGCGAAACTGCAGGACAACGTCGCGGAGAAGAACGAGATATTCCGTAAAGTGTACGGACACCAGGGATACCGTTTTGCCAAACTTTATCAGGAGTATGCGGCGTACGGCCGGAGGCTGGCGCGGTATGTGGAGGATATCTCCGTGCTGGTGGACGAGGCGACTACCCGGCGCAAGAACATCCTTTTCGAAGGCGCGCAGGGCACGTTCCTGGACATCGATTTCGGCACCTATCCTTTTGTCACCTCCTCTTCTTCGACGTCCGGAGGGGCGTGTACCGGAGCCGGGATCGCGCCCACCAGGATCGACAAGGTGGTGGGAGTGGCCAAGGCCTACACCACCCGCGTGGGGGAGGGGCCTTTTCCGACGGAGTTCGAGCCTAATTTCGGGAAGTTCATCCGGGAAAAAGGGCATGAGTTCGGCGCCACCACCGGCCGCCCCCGCAGGTGCGGATGGCTGGATTGCGTGATGGTGCGCGAAGCGGTGCGCCTTAACGGCATCTCCGAGCTGGCGATCATGAAGCTGGACGTGCTCGACGGGCTCAAGACCATCAAGGTGTGTACGGGATACAAATATAAGGGCGCGATGCTCAAGGCGTTCCCGCATGATTACCAGACCTTCACCCATGTGCAGCCCGTGTACCGTTCCTTCCCCGGATGGCAGGGCCCCGTGTCGAAGGCCAGGGCGCTTAAGGACCTGCCCGCTACTGCCAGGAGCTATCTCTCCGCCGTAAAGGACCTTTTGCGCACGGAGATATCCATGGTTTCTCTCGGTTCAGGCAGGGAGGATACCATTATATTGTAAGCCGAGTTTTTCTTGACGAAAACGGTTGTCCGTGTTATAGTTAAATTCCATTGTTAAAATTTTTTCGGGAGGTTGAGATGCGGTTTTTTAATATAATTAAGGTAAGTGTCGCGGTGTGTGCCTTGGTGTCTTTTGCCGGGTGTACCTTTGTGTTCCAGAAGGGCCGGCGTTCGGATGTGGAGAAGATCGAGACCCTCTCTCAGCAGCTGGACGAGCTTACCCGTACCAAGCAGCTGCTGGAGGAGCGCCTGGCGCAGGAGATCAACGATAAGCAGGTCAGCCTCAAGATGATGGAAAAGGGTCTGGTGATCACTTTTGTCGCGGACGTGCTTTTCGATTCCGGCAAGGCCAAGTTAAAGCCGGAGACCTTCGCCTCCATCGACAAAGTGGCGCGGGTGCTGCGGGAGAACGTGCCGGACCTTTTTGTGGGCATCGAAGGCCATACCGACAACCAGCCGATCAAGTTCTCCGGATGGAAATCGAACTGGGAGCTTTCCAGCGCGCGGGCATTGAGCGTATTGCATTTCCTCACCGAGCAGGCGCAGATAGAACCGCGCCGGCTTTCGATCAGCGCGTACGGTGAGTTCAAGCCGATCGCTTCGAACGATACCCCGGAGGGCAAGGCCCGGAACCGGCGGGTGGAAGTGGTGATCCTGCCTAAGCTTACCAAGGTGAAAGATTCGGCTGCCGTACCTGTGGCGCCTGCGGAAAGAGCGGAGAACCTTAAGTAGTTCCGACTGAGGAGAGCGCACCCCATGAATGACGCATTGAAGACCAGGCTCATCTGGATATTGGCGGTAGTGGCGGCGATCTTTTTCGTGAGCACGATAGGTTCCTGCAGCGCCCTTTCCAAGATCCGGGGTAAAAAGGACAGCGAGATGTCCAAGCGTCTTGATGCCGAGGAAAAGCTGGAGAAGTGTACCAGTGATCTGGCGAAGCTGAAAAGCGGGTCCGACCGTTCTTCCAAGGAGCTCGAAGAGACCAAGAAGGCCCTGGCGGAGGCGAGGAGCGCCCTGACCCAGGAGCAGATGATCTCGGATAGCCTTAAGGAGGAGATCGGGAAGGTCAACCGGCTTAAAGATGCGCTTGAGGAAAATCTCAAGGAAGCTTTGTCTGACAGAAGCGCAGCCGGCAAAACGAAAAAATAGGTGCCACGGTGGAGCCGGAGAATGACAGTGGTGTATTAGCGCCATGATATAACAAGGAGCGTGTACGGAGGCAGATCAAGTGTCAATAAAGGGAGACGGTATCTCCCTTTTTTCATCTTACGGAAGGTCAGTGGGGGAGATGTAGAGCGGCGGGTGCTCTTCATGCTTACACCTCAGCTTAAAGGTATGCTGAGTGTTGCCCTTTCTGGGCAAGGAGGCTAAGATGGCGATAGTACGCAAGATCAAGGATAAGTTGAAGAAAGCGATGCCGAAGAAGGGGACTGTCCGCGCCAAGGTCAAGGAGAAGATCGCCAAGGTCAAGGCCGCGGGAAGAGCGGTGCGCGGCCGCAGGAAAGCGGCGGCGGAAACGTCTCCGGTGGCGGCGCGCATGGCGACGGCGCAGCAGGCGGTCATCGGCACCCAGGAAGTGGCCGTGGGAAAGGCCAAATTCTCCAATCCCGCTCCTACGGTCGAGATGCGCCGTCTGATGCAGGAGCTTCCGCATCGCTACGGCCAGGACAAGATCGCGCTGATGGTGCGTGACCCCCGGTGGCTGCATACGTACTGGGAGGTGACCCAGCAGACGATCGACAGGCTGCAGCAGCAGTTGGGCAATTCCTTTCACGGGGCCAAACTGGTGGTGCGGGTGTATGACGTCACCAATATCAATTTCAACGGAAAGAACGCGCACCGCTTCTTCGATATCGAGGTAGGGTTCCATGCCAACAGCTGGTACATCGATTCGCAGGGGCCCGGACGTTCCTGGTGCGTGGAAGTGGGTCTGCTTTTGCAAAGCGGCGAGTTCATCGCCATCGCCCGTTCCAATGTGGTGCATACTCCCCTGGAAGGGGCCTCCTGGATGACGGACGAGGAGTGGATGGTGCCCGAAGAGATGTTCGCCCGTTTGTACGGGATGGGATTCGGTTTCGGAAAAAGCTCTCCGGGCAAAGGCTGGCAGGAACGCATGCGCCAGGCGCTTTTCTCGGGTGCGCTGGCTTCGCCGGGCATGGCTTCGATGACCAGTCCGGGGAAGAAGGTACCGCGCGGACGCAAGTTCTGGTTCTGGGTGAACACGGAGCTTATCGTCTACGGGGCCACCGAACCGGACGCGTCCCTGACCGTGCAGGGGAAAGAGGTCAAACTGCGGCCGGACGGGACGTTCACGCTGCGGTTTGCGCTTCCCGACGGCAAGCAGGTGATACCCTGCAGCGCGACCTCCTCCGATAAGGTGGAGACGCGGACCATCACCCCGATCGTAACCCGGGAAACCAAATAACCAAAAGCACCAGGATAAGCCACGGAGAGAACATGACCAAAGGGTATCTGGCAATAGTGTTGCACGGCCACCTGCCGTTCGTGCGCCATCCCGAGCACGAGTATTTTCTCGAGGAAGACTGGCTGTTCGAGGCCATTACCGAGACGTACATACCGCTCATCCTCATGTACGAGCGGCTGCTCCAGGATAAGGTGGATTTCCGCATCACCATGACGCTTTCGCCCAGCTTGATCTCCATGCTGGCCGACGAGCTTCTGCAGCAGCGGTACATGAAGCATATCGGCAAGCTCATCGAGCTGGCGCATAAAGAGGTGGAGCGTACCCGCTGGCAGCCGGAGTTCAACGCGTTGGCCATGATGTACCTGACCCGCTTCTACGAGGCGCGCAACACTTTCGAACGCTATCATCGTAATCTGGTCAAGGCCTTCAAGATGGTGCAGGATGCGGGCAAGCTCGAGGTCATCACGTGCGGGGCGACCCACGGTTATTTCCCCCTGATGGACGTGGTCAAGCCTTCGGTGCGGGCGCAGGTGCGGGTGGCGGTATCCCATTACGAGCAGCATTTCGGCCGCAAACCCCGCGGGATATGGCTTCCGGAGTGCGGGTATAATCCGGGTGACGACGAGTTCCTCAAAGAGGCGGGCATCAAGTTCTTCATCACCGATGCGCACGGCGTGCTGCACGGAACCCCCCGTCCCAAGTACGGGGTGTTTGCGCCGGTGTACTGCAAATCGGGGGTGGCGGCGTTCTCCCGCGATCTGGAATCCTCGAAGCAGGTCTGGTCCTCGATCGAAGGATATCCGGGTGATTATATGTACCGGGAGTTCTACCGTGACGTCGGCTTCGACCTTGATTTCGAGTACATCAAGCCGTACATCCATCCGGACGGCATCAGGATCAATACGGGTATCAAGTATTTCCGCATCACCGGGCCGGGCAACGAGAAACAGCCGTACAATCCGCACCGGGCGATGGAAAAGGCCGCCGAGCATGCGGGGAATTTCATGTTCAACCGCGAGAAGCAGGCGGAGTATCTTTATGACATGCTGGGGAGGAAGCCCATCATCCTTTCCCCGTATGACGCGGAGCTTTACGGGCATTGGTGGTATGAAGGACCGATGTGGCTGGATTTCCTGATCCGCAAGATCCATTTCGACCAGAAGACGCTGCGCCTGACCACTCCGGCGGAGTATCTGGCGGAGAATCCCCGCAATCAGGTGGTCACCCCGTCGATGTCGAGCTGGGGATATAAGGGCTACAGCGAGATGTGGCTCCAGGGTCCCAATGACTGGATCTACCGCCATCTGCATCAGGCTTCCGAGAGGATGACGGAACTCACCCGGCAGTACGGCAGCAACGGCGTCAACGGCGTGACCAAGCGCGCGTTGAACCAGGCGCTGCGGGAACTGCTGCTGGCGCAGAGCTCGGACTGGGCGTTCATCATGGGCACCGGCACGCACGTGGATTATGCGGTGCGCCGGACCAAGGACCATCTGGTGCGGTTCAACAATATCTACGAACAGGTCAAGTCCGGGGCGGTGGACGAGCGCTGGCTCAGCGATATAGAATATAAGGATAATATCTTCCCGGATATCGATTTCAGGGCCCATCAGTAGGAGCTGGAACCGGCTGCAAGCGCAAAGCACGCCACAAGGAAAATTCAATGCTTTGCGCTTTTGGCTTATTGAGAAAAGATGCGATTTCCCGAACATGTGGCGATCATTATGGACGGCAACGGCCGCTGGGCCAAGGAAAAGGGGTTACCCCGCACTGCCGGGCACCGTGAAGGGGTGAAGCGGGTGCAGGAGATCCTGCGCGACGCGCACGGGCTGGGGGTCAAATTCGTCACCCTTTTCGCGTTCTCGACCGAGAATTGGACCCGTCCGAAAAGGGAAGTGCAGATGCTTATGCATTTCCTGGACAGTTTTCTGGACAAGCAGGTCGAGGAGATGCATAAGAACAACGTGCGTTTCCTGGTGATCGGGGAGAGGGAGCCGATCAGCGCGAAGCTGCTGAAGCGGATCGCGCAGGCGCAGGAGAAGACCGCGGGCAATACCGGACTGACCGCGATCCTGGCGCTTAATTACGGCAGCCGTCAGGAGATGCTGGCGGCGTGCCGCGCCTTTGCCAGGGACGTGGAGCGCGGGTCGGCCGCGCCGGACGACCTGACGGAAAAGATGTTTTCCCGGTACCTGTATACCCGGGACATCCCGGACCCGGACCTGCTTATCCGCACCAGCGGAGAGTTACGCATCAGCAATTTTCTGCTCTGGCAGCTTTCTTACGCCGAGCTGTATTTTACGAAGAAGTACTGGCCGGATTTCCGCACCCGCGATCTTTCCGCGGCCATCGAGGATTTTCAGGGCAGGCAGCGGAGGTTCGGGAACATATGCTGAAACACAGGACAATGAGTACGGTCGTGCTGGTGGGGGTCATTGCCTTGGGTCTTTCTTCGATCTGGGCCACCGGGATCGCTCTGACCGTGTTCATCTGCCTGGGGATGTACGAGTATTTCCTGATGCTCGAGCATAAGCAGATCATGACCTACAAGTATTTCGGCACGGCGGTCGCGGCGCTGATCCCGCTGTCCATCGCGTTCCGTTTCGAGCCGACCCGCAGCTGGGAGCTGTTGTGTATCGTGGCCTCCCTGGTGTTCCTGTTCCTGATGCAGTTCACCCGGAGGCAGAACAGCGGGGCGCTGGTGGGGATCTCGACCACGATCTTCGGCGTGCTGTATATTTCCTGGTTCCTGAGTTTCCTGATCAAGCTGCGCATGCTGCCGAACGGGCTGTGGCTGGTCTGCAGCGTGCTGCTGATCACGAAAATGGGGGATATCGGCTGTTATCTCGTCGGAACGCGGTTCGGTAAAAGGCCGCTTATCCCGCGTATCAGCCCCAAGAAGTCGGTAGAGGGCGCGATAGGGGGACTGGTCTTCAGCATGCTGGCGGCCATGGTATTTCAGCCGGTGTTCAATTTCAGTTTCTGGCACCTCTCGCTGATCGGGCTGGGACTGGGGATCCTGGGGCAGTTGGGAGACCTTTCCGAGTCGCTGCTGAAGCGTGACTGTCAGATCAAGGATTCCGGCAACCTGATCCCGGGTTTGGGGGGCGTGCTGGACGCGGTGGACAGTCTGATCTTCACCGCGCCGGTGTTCTATTTCTACATTTCCTCTTTGGAGCGATGAAGCGGATCGCGCTGCTGGGTTCTACGGGTTCGATCGGGCACAGTACTTTGGATGTGGTCAGGCAGTATCCCGGCAGGTTCAGGGTCGCGGCTATCGCCGGCGGCATGCGGGAGGAGCTGCTCATGGCCCAGGCGAAGGAGTTCAAGCCCGGATGGGTATGCGCGGCGCTGGAAGGATCGGCGGTGAGGATCTCCCGTGCGCTGGGCCGGCGGACCAAAGTGGTCTGGGGACGGGAAGGGCTCTGCGAGATCGCCGGCGCGGCGGGTATCGACGAAGTGGTGATGGCGGTGACGGGCGCGGCGGCGCTTCCTCCTCTGATGGAGGCGGTGCGCACAGGCAAGGATGTGGTGCTGGCAAATAAGGAAGCGCTGGTCATGGCCGGTCCGCTGATCATGGGGCTGGCGCAGCGGAAAAAGGTCGCCATCAAGCCTGTGGACAGCGAGCAGTCCGCGGTCTGGCAGTGCCTGCACGGCCAGCAGAAACGCCGGGTGAAGGCGATCTATCTGACCGCTTCGGGAGGGCCGTTCCGCAATCTTTCCCGCAGTCAAATGCGGCGCATCACGGTGGCGCAGGCGCTGGCGCATCCGCGCTGGAGCATGGGCCGTAAGATCACGGTGGATTCGGCGACCCTGATGAACAAGGGGCTGGAATTCCTCGAGGCGATGTACCTTTTCGGGGTCCCCGCGGAGCAGGTGAAGGTGGTGATCCACCCCGAAGCGATCATTCATTCGATGGTGGAGTTCATTGACGGAGTGGTGATGGCGCAGCTTTCCACGACCGATATGCGCATCCCCATCCAGTATGCGCTCACGTATCCCGACAGGCTGGAGTGCCCGCAGGTAGAGCCTCTGGATTTCGTGCGGCTGGGCACGATGCATTTCGAGGCGCCGGATCTGGAAAGATTCCCGGCGCTGGCGCTGGCGTACCGCGCGGCCCGCTACGGCGGCACGATGCCGTGCGTGCTCAACGCCGCGGATGAAGTGGCGGTGCAGGCGTTTTTGCAGGGAGGGATCGGGTTTTCCGCCATACCCGACGTAGTGGAGCGGACGATGCGCGCGCACCGGAAGGTGGCGGCGCCTTCGCTGCGGGATATCGAGGAAGCCGATGCCTGGGCCAGGCGTCAGGCGCAGCAGTCGGTCGGCGCGGGGACCGGCAGGGGCCAACAGGGGCATAAGCGGAGATAAAGAATGGTATTCCTTTCTATGCTGATAACGCTCGGCGTGCTGGGCGTGCTGATTGCGGTGCACGAATTGGGGCATTTTCTCGCGGCCCGCAGGGTGGGGGTCAAGGTGGAGAAGTTCTATCTGGGGTTCGGTCCCCGTTTGCTGCGTAAGAAAGTCGGGGATACGGAGTACGGTCTGGCGGCGGTACCCCTGGGAGGCTACGTGAAACTCGCAGGGGATGCCGCGGAGGAGTGCCGGGGGAAGCCCTACGAATACCTTTCCAAGTCGAAAAGGGCCCGGGCTTTCATCATCGCCAGCGGCCCCCTGACGAATTATGTGTTCGGGTTCCTGTGTTTCGTTGCCGTCTGCCTGATCGGAGAGCCGATCATCACGACGCGCATCGGCGGCGTGCGGGACGGGTTCGGGGCGAAGGAGGCGGGGATCGCGGCCGGTGACCTGGTGCGTTCGGTCAACGGTACCGCGGTCGAGACCTGGGATGATTTTCAGCGGAGCGTCCGTGACCTTCCCGGAGGCTCGACGGCGGTCCTGGAGGTGGTACGGGGGGAGGAGACCCGCACTTTTCAGGTCGTGGTCAAGTCCGATGAATATGTGGATGTGTTCGGGAAAAAGCATGCCGTAGGAAGGGTGGGCGTTGAGTATGCCGGGGAACTGGTCTCCAAGAAATACGGGTTCTTTGCCGCGCTCCGGGCGGCCGTGGTCAAGACCGCGGACCTGACCGTGATGACGTATGACGCGTTCTGGCGGATGCTTACCGGCCAGCTTTCGGTCAAGGACGCCGCGACCGGTCCGGTAGGGGTGATGTACGTGACCTCCAAGGTGGCGCATTACGGCGCGGTGGCGATGATAAACTGGATGGGGATCTTAAGCCTTTCCCTGGCGATCTTCAACCTGCTGCCCATCCCGGTGTTCGACGGAGGGCATATCATGTTCCTGGGTCTGGCGCAGCTGCGCGGACGGAGCTTGAGCCAGCGCACGGAAAAGGTCGTGACCAACGTGGGGATGAGCCTTATCATCTGCTTTGTGCTTTTCGTGACCTACCATGATATTTCGAGGTTTTTCGGGGAGAAGATAACGGCGATGGTGAACGCTCCGGAGAAGCCATGAGCGCGGGCAGAAGGAGATCACGGGTAGTGCGTATCGGCACGGTCGCCATAGGCGGCCGTTTCCCGGTGGCGATCCAGTCCATGACCAAGGTGAAGACTTCGGATGCCCCGAAGGTGATCGCGCAGGCCAATGCCCTGGCCAAGGCCGGATGCGAGATCATCCGGGTCGCGGTCAAGGACCTGGAGGATGCGCGTGCCATCGCCGCGATCAGGAAGGGTATACGTATCCCCCTGGTGGCGGATATCCATTTCGACTACCGGCTGGCGCTGGCAGCCATCGAGGCGGGTGCGGATAAGATCCGGCTTAATCCCGGCAACATTTATAAGAAACAGGAAGTGGAGCAGGTGGTCAGCGCGCTGAAGCAGGCCAGGATCCCCCTGCGGGTGGGCGCTAATTCCGGGTCGATCGCCGGAGCGCATACCCGCGCCGGTTCGCTGCCGAAGAAGCTGGCCGAGGCCGTGCTTTCCTATGTGCGCATGATCGAGAAGATGCATTACCGGGATATCGTGATATCCCTGAAGGCCTCGACGGTGATGGAAACGGTGGAGGCGTACCGGCATGCGGCCAAGGTGTGCGACTATCCCTTGCATCTGGGAGTGACCGCGACGGGTGCCCCGCGTCAGGGCGCGATCAAGTCGGCGATCGCCCTGGGGATCCTGCTGCACGAGGGGATCGGGGATACGCTGCGCATCTCCCTGACCGACGATCCGAAGGAGGAGATCGTCGCGGCGCGGGCGGTGCTGGAAGCGCTGGAGCTGCGTGCCTTCGGGCATCAGGTGGTCAGCTGTCCGACGTGCGGCCGCTGCGAGGTGGACGTGATCTCCGTGGTCAACGAGCTGGAGCGGCGTTTTTCCGCCATGCCTATGACGAAGAAGAAGCCTTTGAAAGTGGCGGTGATGGGGTGCGTGGTGAACGGGCCGGGAGAGGCGTGCGAGGCGGATATCGGGGTGGCGTTCGGCAAGAAGGAAGGGCTGCTGTTCAAGGGCGGCAAAGCGGTGAAGAAGGTCGCCCCCCACGAATGCGTGAAAGTGCTTCTTGAGGAACTGGAGAAATAACCTATGTCCAAGACGCTCAAAAGCAGGTTGCGGGAGAGGCTGGTGACGGATTATGCCGGTTTGTTCAGCCGGGATACGCTGGATGCGAAGGAGCTTTGCCAGGCGATCAATCACCTGCTGACCGAAATGCATAACCGGGAAGCGGTGATCATCTCGGAACAGGAGCGGGAGCGCGTGATCTCCGAGTTGCGGGACGAGCTGATGGGGTTCGGCCCGATCGAGGGGCTGATGAAGGACCCCCAGATCACCGAGATAATGATCAACGGCTCGCAGAAGGTGTACGTGGAGAAGAACGGGAAAAAGGAGCTGCTCCCGGTGGTCTTTGACGACGACAGCCAGCTGCGTTACCTGATCCAGAAATTCCTGGCGCCCACGCGCCGCAGGGTCGACGAGCTGTATCCGTATACCGAGGTGTCCCTGCCGGACGGTTCGCGCGTGAACATCGTCATCCCTCCCGTGGCATTGAACGGGCCGACGGTGACGATCCGCAAGTTCATCAAGGGGATACATACCATCGAGCACCTGATATCCCTCGGGACCATCGACGAGCGGATCGGCCAATTCCTGACCGCGTGTATCAAGGCCAAGGTGAATATCCTTTTTGCGGGGGCGACCGGCGCGGGCAAGACCACGACCTTGAACGTGCTTTCCTCGTATATCGGCAATGACGAAAGGATCGTCACCATCGAGGATACCGCGGAGCTGAACTTGAGCCAGGACCATGTGGTGCGCATGGAGTCGCGGCCCGCGAACATCGAGGGCAAGGGAGAGATATCCATCCGGGAGCTTTTCCGCAACTCCCTGCGTATGCGGCCTAACCGTATCATCTTAGGCGAGATCCGCGGCGCGGAAGCGCTGGATATGCTGCAGGCCAATTGTTCCGGCCATACGGGATCGCTTTCCGTCATCCATGCCAGCTCGACGGCAGACGTGATCTACCGCCTGGAGACCATGATCCTGGCTTCCGGCGTGCCGTTGACCCTGGAGGCGGTATACCGCCAGATTGCCACCGCCATCAATCTGCTGGTGCAGCACGAGCAGCTTATCGACGGGACCAGGGTGGTGACTCAGATCACCCAGGTGCACGGCCTGCAGGACGGCAAAGTGGTGCTGGAGGACCTCTTCCGCTACGATATCGAAGGGGTCGATGCGCAGGGGAAGGTGAAAGGCGCCTGGAAGGCGACGGGCAAGACGCCGTGTTTCATGCAGTTGTTCAAAAAAGCGGGTGTGCCGCTTGACCAAGGACTCTTTACCAAGGATTAAGCCATGTATTGGACGAAGACTTTCATACCCACCATCAAGGAAGTGCCGCAGGAAGCGGAGTCTGCCAGCCATCAGCTGATGCTGCGCTCCGGACTGGTGCGGATGCTGATGGCGGGAGCGTATACGTATCTGCCGCTGGGGTTACGGGTGCTGGAGAACATCCAGCGCATCATCCGCGAGGAGATGGCCGCGGCCGGAGCTTCCGAACTGCTGCTTCCGGCGCTGCAGCCGCTGGAGATCTGGCAGAAGACCGGGCGGGACAAGACCCTGGGCGAAGTGATGTACCGGTTCACCGACCGCCGCAAGCGCGCCGTATGCCTCGGCCCGACCCATGAGGAGATCATTACCAGCCTGGTGAAGGACCACGTATCCAGTTACCGCCAGCTGCCGATGGTGCTCTATCAGATCCAGACCAAGTTCCGTGACGAGATACGCCCGCGTTTCGGGGTGGTCAGGGCCTGCGAGTTCATCATGAAGGACGCCTACAGCTTCGACCGGGACGAGGCGGGTCTGCAGAAGAACTATCAGCTCATGCATACGGCGTACCAGAACATCTTCTCCCGCTGCGGGCTGGATTTCATATCCATCGAAGCGGATTCCGGGGTGATGGGAGGAAGCGTCTCCCATGAGTTCATGGTGCCGGCGGAAAGCGGGGAGGATTTCGTGTTCCGCTGCCCGGCATGCAGATCGGCCAGGCCCTATGCGGAAGGCAACGCGCCTGCGTGCGCCTGCGGGACCCCGATGGCGAAGATCAATACCGTGGAGGTGGGGCATATCTTCCAGCTGGGAACCAAGTATACGGTCGCGCTGGAAGCGATGTTCCTGGACCAGGAGGGGCAGCGTAAGCCCATTATCATGGGTTGCTACGGGATCGGAGTGTCCCGGCTGGTGGCGACCATCATCGAGCAGCATCACGACGCGAAAGGTATCCTCTGGCCCAAGGAAGTGAGCCCTGCGCAGGTGCTGATCCTGCCGCTGGATGTGGCGGATCCCAAGATCATGGAGCAGGCAGAGGCGCTGTACCGCCAGCTGCGGGCGCAGCACGTGGAAGTGCTGCTTGACGACCGCGACGAGCGTCCGGGGGTCAAGTTCAATGACGCGGACCTGCTGGGGATCCCCTGGCAGCTGGTGATCGGGAAGGAATATTTGAAAAGCGGCAATATCGAGGTCAAGCGCCGCAGCGATAACTCCAAATCTGCGGTGCGGGCGGAGGATGTGCCCGCGGCGGTGAGGGGATAAGGGATATGGATACGGGTTCCTTAAGCGCCATCGCGCAGGCAGTGGAGGCGTATATACAGCCTCAGGGGATCGAGCTGGTCGATCTTACGAGCCACCGCGAAGGTGCGCGCACGGTAGTGAGGGTATTCGTGGACCTGCCGGAAGGCGGGATCACCATGGATACCTGCGCCCGTATCAACCGGGAGCTGGGAGAGTTGTTCGAGCAGCGCGCGTTCTTCGATTCCAGCTACGTGCTGGAGGTCTCCTCTCCCGGTCTGGACAGAGCGCTGCGCACGGCCAGGGATTTCCTGCGGGTGAAGGGCAGGCCGGTGCGTTTTTTCCTGAACCAGGCGGTGGCGGGAAAGATCGAATGGATGGGCGTTATTACCGACGCAAATGAAGAAAAAGTGACGGTCCGGCAGGATGGGGAGACGGATGCATTGCTGGAAATACCGCTGGCGGCGATCAACAAGGCGCGGCTGGAATTGTAAGGGGCAGTACGCATAGAAACTAACGGAGAGGATCATGAGTCACGAATTGCTGGCAATCTTGGAACAGTTGGAGCGGGAAAAAGGGATCAAAAAAGAGGTTCTGATCGAGGCGGTCGAGAGCGCTTTGTTATCGGCGGCGCGTAAAGTGATCGATGTCAAGCCGGAGGAGGAGCTGCGCGTCGAGCTCGACCGGTTCACCGGGAAGGTGCGGGCGTACCGTAACGAGGAGGAGATCCATTCCATCGATTTCGGCCGCATCGCCGCTTCCACGGCGCGCCAGGTCATCATACAGAAGATCCGCGAAGCGGAAAAGGAAGTGGTGTTCACCGATTTCCAGAGCCGGGTGGGCGAGATCGTTTCCGGGACGGTGTACCGTTTCGAGAAAGGCAATATCGTCGTAGACCTGCTGGGGAAAGCGGAAGCGCTGCTGCTTAAGCGCGAGCAGTCCCCCAAGGAGGAGTACAAGCAGGGTCAGCGGATCCGCGCCTATGTGCTGGAAGTGAAGAAGGACACCAAAGGGCCGCAGATCATCATTTCCCGCGCCACCCCGTTCTTCGTCAAAAAGCTTTTTGAGCTGGAGGTCCCGGAAATATTCGAAGGGATCGTGGAGATCAAATCCATCGCGCGCCAGGCCGGGGACCGGACCAAGATCGCGGTTTATTCCAAGAACGACAAGGTGGATTCCGTAGGAGCCTGTGTCGGGATGCGCGGCAACCGCGTGCGCAATATCGTCAACGAGTTGCAGGGGGAGAAGATCGATATCGTCCGTTACAGCGACGACATGAAGGAATATATCAAGGCAGCGTTGCAGCCGGCGAAGATCGCCGAGATCAAGCTGGATAAAGAGCACGGCAAGGCCGAGGTGATCGTCGACGACGATCAGCTTTCCCTGGCGATCGGCAAGCACGGACAGAACGTCCGTTTGGCCGGGAAGCTGGTATCCTGGGACCTGGACATCCGTACGAAATCCGGAACGTCGGCGCAGGATATGCTCAAGGAAGGCGCCGTTGCGGGCGAGGAGGAAGCTCCTGCGGCGGAAGCCGAGGCGAGCGAAGCGAGCGAAGCGAGTGCCGAGGCCGGTGCTGCGAAAGGGCCCGCGCTTTCCGAGCTGCCGGGAGTAGGCGAGAAGACGGTTGAGGCATTGCAGGAAGCGGGATTCACTACCGTGGATGACGTACGCAACGCGAGTGTCGAGGATTTGTGCAAAGCGAAGGGTGTCGGAGAGAAGAAGGCCGAGAAGATCATCGAGGCGGCAAAAGCTTTGAAGTCGAGAAAGTGAGAAGGTGCGTTCTATGATGAAAGCCAAGAAGGATACGAGCGAAAAGATAAAGCCCAAGGAAGAGGCTAAGAAAAAAGCGGCCCCGGCGACGAAAGCGAAATCCGCGGCGTCTCCTGCAGCCGAAAAGAAACCGGCGGTAAAGAAAGCTCCGGCAAAGAAAGCGACAGTCCCCGCGAAAGCGAAACCGCGCAAGGCTGCGCCTAAGGCGGCGGTGAAGAAAGCCGAAGAGGTGCATCCCGTAGCGCCGGTGGTTGCGCCTAAGCCCGTGGTCCCCGCTGTAAAGGTGCCTTCTGTAGTCCCCGGCCTTAAAGGTGGGGCCGGGACGGTGCCTTCTGCAGTCCCCGGCTTTAAAGGTGGGGCCGGGACGGTGCCTTCTGCACCGGCAGCGCCCGCGGTCGCTCCTAAGCCCGTGGCCCCCGCTGTAAAGGCGCCTTCTGTAGTCCCCGGCCTTAAAGGTGGGGCCGGGACGGTGCCTTCTGCACCGGCAGCGCCCAAAGCCGTGATTCCTCCGGCAGCACCCGCGGTCGCTCCTAAGCCCGTGGCCCCCGCTGTAAAGGTGCCTTCTGCACCGGTTCCTCCGGTAGCGCCTGTTGCCCCGCAAGTAGAATTACGCGAGGTCGAGATGCATTTTCCGATCACGCTGAAGGACCTTTCGGTCAGGCTGCAGTTAAAGCCTTCGGAACTGATTAAGATGCTGATGGGCATGCGGGTGATGGCGACCATCAACCAGCTGCTCGACGAGCCGACGGCGACCGCGTTGTGCCAGAAGTTCGGAGTGCAGGTCAAGAAAGCCATGGATGACGAGGAGTTGATGCTTCATGCCCATGCGCAGGAGGACGAGCCCGCGCAGATGAAGTCCCGGCCCCCGATCGTTACCTTTATGGGCCATGTCGATCACGGCAAGACCTCTCTCCTGGATGCCATCCGCAAGACCAAGGTGGTGGATTCCGAGCACGGCGGCATCACGCAGCATATCGGCGCCTGGCGTGTGACCCTGGCGCACGGTGAGATCACGTTCCTGGATACTCCCGGCCACGAGGCGTTCACCGCCATGCGTGCCCGCGGGGCCAGTATCACCGATATCGTGGTGCTGGTGGTGGCGGCGGATGACGGGGTCATGCCCCAGACCAAGGAAGCGTTGGATCACGCCAAAGCGGCGGGGGTCTCCATCATCGTGGCTATGAACAAGATGGACAAGGCGGGAGCGAATCCCGACCAGGTGAAAAAGCAGCTCGCGGCTTTGGGGCTGACCTCGGAGGACTGGGGCGGCAAGACCATCATGGTGCCCGTTTCCGCCAAGACCGGCCAGGGTATCGATGAGCTCTTGGAAATGATCCTGCTGGAAGCGCAGATGCTGGAGCTCAAAGCCAATCCGGCGCGCATGGCCAGAGGCGTGATCATCGAGTCCAAGCTCAGCAAGGGCCGGGGTCCGGTATCGACGCTGCTGGTGCGCAACGGCACACTGCGCCAGACCGACAGTATCATCGTAGGGCAGCATTACGGCAAGATCCGCGCCATGTTCAACGCGTTCGGACAGCTGGTCAAAGAGGCCGGCCCGGCGTATCCGGTGGAGGTGCTCGGGCTTTCGGGAGTGGCGGCAGCCGGGGAACCGTTCTTCGCCGTGGAAGACGAGCGTACCGCCCGCGACCTGGCGATGAAACGCCAGGAAAAGGAGCGCCAGGCGCAGGTCAAGAGCGTCAAGCGTGTGAGCCTGGAGGACCTGCATACCCAGATCGTGGAAGGCAAGATCAAGGAACTCAAGCTGATCATCAAGAGCGATGTGCAGGGTTCCCTCGAAGCGATCAAGGACGTGATCGAAAAGCTCAATATCTCCGAGATCAAGCTGCAGATCATACACGAGGGCGTAGGCAGCATCAATTCCTCCGACGTGATCCTGGCGATCGCTTCGGATGCCCTGATCCTGGGATTCAACGTCACCCCGGACGACCTGGCCAAGGAACAGATCGCCAAGGAGGGTATCGACTGCCGGGTATACAATATCATCTATGAGCTGGCCAATGACATCAAGGCCGCGGTGGAAGGTATGCTTGAGCCTAAGCTCAAGAAGGTCTTCATGGGCCGGGCCGAGATCAAGAAGGTGCTGCGTCTGACCAAGGGCACCATCGCCGGCTGCTATGTGAATAAAGGCAAGATCGTGCGCAACGCCACCGTAGACCTGGTGCGCAACGGCCAGGTGGTCTTTTCCGGGCATATCAGCTCCCTGAAGCGTTTCAAGGACGACGTGCGCGATGTCGCCGAAGGTTTCGAGTGCGGCATCAGCCTCCAGGGGTTTGACGCATACCAGGAAGGCGATATGATCGAGGCGCATACGACGGAACGTATCGCGCGTACCTTATGACGAAGAAGCGCATCTTAAGCGGCATGCGGCCTACGGGGAAGCTCCATCTGGGGCACCTGGTGGGCGCGCTGGAGAATTGGGTCGCGCTGCAGGAAGAGTACGAGTGTTATTTCATGGTCGCGGACTGGCATGCGCTGATGGGAGAGTATGAGAACCCGCAGCATATGCCGCAGACGGTCCTGGATAACGTGATCGACTGGATGGCGGCGGGGGTCGATCCGGATAAGGCGGTGCTTTTCATACAGTCGCAGGTCCCGGAGCATTTGGAGCTGCACCTGATATGTTCCTGTTTCACCCCGCTGGGCTGGCTGGAGCGCTGTCCGACCTACAAGGAACAGTTGCGGGAGGTCACCACCCGCGACCTGAACACGTACGCGTTCCTGGGGTATCCCGTGCTGCAGGCGGCGGATATCATGCTCTACCAGGCGCATAAAGTGCCGGTGGGGGAGGATCAGCTGCCGCATCTGGAGCTCACCCGGGAGATCTGCCGCAGGTTCAAGGGACTTTACGGCAGCGAGGTGTTCCCCGAACCGGAGGCGATCCTGACCACCACTCCGCGCCTGCCGGGTATCGACGGCAGGAAGATGAGCAAGAGCTATAACAACGCCATCAACCTTTCCGATTCCCCCGATCAGGTCCGGGAGAAGGTCCGGAGCATGATCACCGATCCCGCGCGGGTCAAGCTTGCCGACAAGGGGCACCCCGACGCCTGCAACGTCTACGGGTACTACGGTATTTTCTGCCCTCAGCGTAAAGCGGAAGTGTACGAGTGGTGTACTCAGGCGACCGTGGGGTGTACGGAGTGCAAAAAACGGTTCTCCGATTGCCTGCTGGAGAAACTCTCTCCTTTCCATGCCCGGCGCAAGGCCCTGCAGGATGACCTTACCCTGGTGCAGCGCATCCTCGCGGAAGGCGGCCGCAAGGCCAGGGACGCTGCCGCGGTCACCATGCGGCAGGTCAGGGAGGCTATGGGCATATGAGCTATAAGATCAAGCTCGAGCTTTTCGAGGGGCCGCTGGATCTCCTGCTTTACCTGGTCAAGAAGGACCATCTTAACATCTATGACATCCCCATCGCGCAGATCACCGACCAGTACATCAAGTATATCGAGCTGATGCGCCTGCTGGACCTTTCCATCGCCGGGGATTTCCTGGTCATGGCGGCGACGCTGATGCAGATCAAATCCAAGATGCTGCTTCCCGCGGAGGAGACCCCCGCGGAGGAGCCCCAGGAGGACCCGCGCGCGGAGCTGGTGCGCCGCCTGCTCGAGTACGAGCGTTTCAAGGAGGTCGCGGAGACGCTGCGCCAGCGCGAGGCCCAGCAGCGCGAGGTCTTTACCCGTGCTCCGAAGCCCGAGGGGGATAAACCCGCCCCGGAGATGGAGAACGAGGTGTATTTCGAGGCCAGCCTCTTCGACCTGATCAGCGCGTTCAATAAGGCGCTGGAGGAGGTCCCCAAGGACCTCTTCTACGAGGTGATCAAGGATGAGTTCACGGTCGAGCAGAAGGTGCATCAGATCCTGCATCTGCTGCTGGTCAAGCCTTCGGTGTATCTTTCCGAGCTCTTCGGCCAGGCCAAGCACAAGGTCGAGATCGTCGTGACCTTCCTCGCGATCCTGGAGCTGATCCGGCTCAAGGAAGTGGTGGCGTTCCAGAAGTGCGCCTTCCATGAGATCGAGGTATGCCGCAACAAGGACAACATCGTACCCTATGAGCAGCGAACCACAGAGACTCAAACTCCTGAAAGCTGAATCCGGCGGCGCGCCGCCGCGGATCATGGCGACTCCTCTGGAAAGCGACGAGGAGGCGGTGCTGCATTTGTCGCTGCGGCCGAAGCAGCTGGCGGAATTCGTCGGCCAGCGCGAAGTGGTGGATAACCTTAAGGTCTGCCTGCAGGCGGCGAAACAGCGCGGGGAGCATCTCGAGCATGTGCTGCTTTCCGGGCCTCCCGGCTTAGGCAAGACCTCGCTGGCGCACCTGATCGCTCACGAGATGGGCACCAAGATCACCGCCACCTCCGGTCCGGCGATCGAGAAGGCGGGGGACCTGATCGGGATCCTTACCAACTTAGGCCAGGGGGACGTGCTTTTCATCGACGAGATCCACCGTTTGTCCAAGGTGGTGGAGGAGTTCCTGTATCCGGCGATGGAGGATTTCCAGATCGATTTCGTGATCGATAAGGGGCCGTATGCCAAGACCATCAAGTTCAACCTCAAGCCGTTCACGCTCGTGGGTGCCACTACCCGCACCGGCCTTCTGGCCGCTCCGCTGAGGGGAAGGTTCGGGATATTCTACCACCTCGATTTCTACCATGAAGAGGACCTGGCGACCATCGTCCTGCACTCCGCGAAGCTGCTCAATACCGCGATCGATGCGGATGCGGCCCTGGAGATCGCGCGCCGCGCCCGGGGCACTCCGCGTATCGCCAACCGTCTGCTGCGGCGTATCCGGGATTACGCCCAGGTGGCGAAAGCGCCCCGTATCACCGTCGATACCGCGTCCCGGGCGTTGCACGACCTGGGTATCGATAAGGCAGGGCTTGACGAGATCGACCGTAAAGTGCTGAAGACCGTGATCGGGGTGTATGAGGGCGGTCCGGTCGGCATCGAAGCGCTGGCGGCGAGCTTGAACGAGGAGTCCGACACTATCGCCGACGCCGTCGAACCCTTCCTTTTGAAAAGCGGCTACCTGAAACGCACGTCCCGCGGCCGGCAGGCCACCGCGAAGGCCTACGCGCATTTGGGCCTTTCTCCCAAGGGCAACGGATAGATGCAAGGTATCGTGCTGCACATATGCTGCGCTCCGTGCGCGCTGTTCCCCTCGCAGAGGCTCCTTCAGCAGGGGATCTCCCTGACCGGATATTTCTATAATCCCAACATCCATCCGCGCGGCGAGTATGTGCTGCGCAAAGAAGCGGTGGAGACGTTCTCCCGTGCTTCCGGGATCGAGGTGGAATATCCCGCCTACGAGCCGAAGGAGTTCTTTCAGCAGGTCAACGGGAAGGAGTCCCTGCCGCAGCGCTGCCGTTCCTGCTGGGAACTGCGGCTGCGCGCCACTGCCCGCGCCGCGAAGGCGCGACAGGCGAAGGGGTTCACGTCTTCGCTGCTGGTAAGTCCCTATCAGGACCAGGAGGCGTTACGGCTGATCGGGGAGAAGGTATCGCAGGAGGAATCCGTGCCTTTCCTTTATGAGGATTACCGTCCGGGATTCAGGGCGGCCCGGGACCAGGCCCGCGCACAGGGGCTGTATTGCCAGAAATACTGCGGCTGCCTGTATTCCGAGATCGAGCGGTTCTCGAACACGCCGCGAAAGTGAGCCATGTCCGCGCCTAAGGTCTCCATACGTCTTTTTTCCGTGGTACGCATCTGCGCCTGTATCGGGTGCGCGCTGGTCTCCGTGCTTTCGACGCGTCCGGCGCATGCCAACACGCCGATGATCCGCGCGGCGGTGTTGGTGGATGTGCCTTCCTTCCGGCTTAAAGTGGGAGGGGGGTTCTCTCTGGTGGATACGGCGACCGGCAAGACCGTTGCCAGCGGCGACGATCTCAACGCCACGGTCACGCTTTCCGAGGCGGGGTTCCTTTTCGGGGCGCTGAAGGTCAACGCTTCCGCGGTGGCGGTGGTGCCGGCGGATGAGGAGCGGCTCCAGGTGAACGACCGGCGTTACCGCGGCGGGATCTCGGTGCTGCGGAAAAAGAACGGACGGATGACCGTGGTCAACCGGCTGCCCCTGGAGGAGTACGTGAAGGGAGTGCTTTTTCACGAGGCGTCGCACTACTGGCCGGCGGAGGCGCTCAAGGCCCAGGCCATCGTCTGCCGTTCTTATGCGGCATTCCAGATGGCGGAGAACGCCGGGCGGGATTTTGACGTGACCAGCGACGTGTATTCCCAGGTGTTCGGCGGCAGGAGCGCCGAACGCTACCGTACCAATCGTATCGTCGACCAGACGCGGGGCAAAGTGCTCGCCTATGAAGGCAAGGTGCTTCCGGCGTTCTTTCACGCCACCTGCGCGGGCCATACCGCGGATTCATCGACCCTCTGGAAAACGAATCTGCCTCCTTTGAAGGGGGTGGCGTGTCCTTATTGTACGGAATCCCCGTATTACCGGTGGCATGAGGTGTTCTCGCTTTCCGAGATCGGGGCCCAGCTGGCGCGCGCGGGGCTCATGCAGGGAGAGGTGCGGGATCTTAAGGTCGCCCAGAGGGATCCTACCGGACGGGCGTTATGGATCGAGATAACCGCGGCCTCTGCGACGCGCCTTGCCGCCAAGGATTTCCGCAATGCGGGTTTTGTTATCGGTTTCCGCTGCACATTTTTTTCGGTACGCTTCATCCTGAGGGATGGGTTGTTCTATGTTTCGGGCTGGGGCCATGGGGTGGGGATGTGCCAGTGGGGTGCGTATTTTCAGGCCAAAAAGGGAAAGACCGCGGAGGAGATACTCTCCTTCTATTATCCCGGGGCCGAGATCAGGGCCGGGGAGTAAGGCAGGGACATGAAGCTCGAAGATTTCGATTATGTCCTGCCCGCTGAGCGCATCGCGCAGTATCCCCGGAAGAACCGGGAAGATGCCAGGCTGCTGGTGGTGCATAGAGGCGAGCACCGCTTCGAGCATTGCGTGTTCAAGGATATCCCGCGGTTTTTTTCCGCGTCCGATACTTTGGTGCTGAACGATACCCGGGTGCTGCCGGTGCGGATGCGCTGCCGCCGTCAAAGCGGGGGCGCGGTGGAGGTATTCCTGCTGCGCCGGAAACACGGACTGGTCTTCCAGGCGATGTTCAGGCCCGGCCGCGTGCGCATCGGAGAGACGCTGTTCTTCGAGGGTAAGGATATTTCCTGTACGCGAACCGGCGAGGACGAAGTGGAGTTCTTTGCCCGCGGCGAGGCGGAGGTGTATGCGGCGGGAGAGGTCCCGCTGCCGCCCTATATCAAGCGTCAGCCGGAGGCGATCGACCGCACGCATTATCAGACCGTGTATGCCCGCCATGACGGTTCGGTCGCGGCGCCGACCGCAGGGCTGCATTTTACGGAGGATGTACTGCGGCAGATCCCCGCGCGCTGCGCATACCTGACGCTGCACGTGGGGTATGCGACGTTCAAAGCGGTGGAAGCCGAGGATGTGGTCAGCCACCCTATGGGCCGGGAATGGTACTGTATTTCCGACGAGGCTCAGCGGATGGTGCGGCAGGCCCGGGAGTCTTCCGGAAGGGTGATCGCGACCGGGACTACCGCCTGCCGGGCGCTGGAGTCCTGGGCCGGGACCGGTATCGCCTGCGGAGAAACGGACCTGTTCATCTATCCCGGGTATGCGTTTTCGCTGGTCGACGGGCTGATCACGAACTTCCATCTGCCGAAGACCACGCTCTTCATGCTGGTGTGCGCGCTCTGCGGCACGGAACTGGCGCACCGGGCGTATCAGGAAGCGATCCGGGAAAAATACGATTTTTACAGTTATGGCGATGCCATGATGGTGCTCTGATAAAGGAACGATATGGGCGCATTCACGCTGCTGCATAAGGAAAAAGACACTTCGGCCAGATTAGGCCGGCTCGCGACCGCGCACGGAGAGATCGAGACCCCCTGTTTCATGCCGGTCGGTACCCAGGGGACGGTCAAGGCGCTGACTCCCCGCGACCTGGAGGAGGGGAAGGCCCAGATCATCCTTTCCAATGCCTACCATCTGTTCCTGCGTCCGGGTATGGAGATCATCAAGAAGGCGGGCGGGCTGCATCCGTTCATGTCCTGGGATAAGCCGATCTTGACGGATAGCGGCGGCTATCAGATCTTCAGCCTGGCGCTGCTGCGCAAGATCAGCGACGAGGGGGTGCAGTTCCAGTCGCATATCGACGGGTTCAGGCATTTCCTGCGTCCGGAGGACGTCATCCAGATCCAGCGGGACCTGGGGCCGGACATCATGATGCCTTTGGATGAGTGCGCGCATTATCCCTGCAGTCGGGACCATGCCGCCGAGGCGATGCGCCGCACCATCGATTGGGCCAGGCGTTCCCGGCAGGAGCATGACCGCAGCCGGGTGTCGGCCTACGGCGTGCCGCAGATGCTTTTTGCGATCGTCCAGGGCGCGACCTTCGAGGACTTGCGCCGGCAGTGCGCCCGGGAGCTCGTGGATATGGATTTCGAAGGGTACGCCGTAGGCGGGGTTTCCGTGGGCGAACCGGGGCCTTTGCGTGCGTCTATCGTCGAGTGCACCGTGCCCTGTCTGCCGGAGGAGAAGCCCCGGTACCTGATGGGGGTGGGGCTTCCGGAGGACCTGATCCAGGCGGTGGCGCAGGGGATCGATATGTTCGACTGCGTGATCCCTACCCGCTACGGGAGGAACGGTACGGCGTTCACTTCGGCGGGCAAGGTGACGGTGCGCAATGCCGCGTTCGCCGAGGATTTTCAGCCCCTGGATCCGCAGTGCCGCTGTTACGCCTGCACGCATTTTTCCCGGGCGTATATACGGCATCTGTTCAACACGGAGGAGATCCTCGGGTTGTATCTGGTCTCCCTGCACAACGTGCATTTCTTTCTTTCCCTGATGCGCGATATCCGGCAGGCGGTATCCAGGGACGAGCTGAAGGATTTTACGCGGGATTTTTTCGCCCGATATAAGAACCGGGAGGGCGCATGAGTGTCTCGGCGGCGATGAAGAAGTGGTGGGCGCTGGCGGAAAAAGGATTCCGTCTCGCGCTCGTAAGCGGGATCGATCGGGATAAGTTCTCAACCCTGCGGACGGCATCCCATTATACCCAGCTTAATTTCCTGCGTCTGGATAACGTCTACCGGATGGCCCGGCATATGACCCGCGCCGGGGTGCGCGGCGCGTTCGTGGAGTGCGGGGTGTGGAAGGGGGGAGCTTCCTTTGTCCTCGCGCATCAGGCGCGCAAGGAAGGCGCGCATCGTCCGGTGTGGATGTTCGATTCCTTCGAGGGGATGCCCAATCCCGTGCCGGAGGACGGCCGGGTGGCGCTGGAGCTTGCCGGCAACCGCGCGGACGGGGCGCTGGAGCCCATTCACTTCAACCATGAACCTTCTTTCGAGAAGGTGAAGGAGTTCTTCTATCAGGTGCAGGGGTTCAGCCCCGATGATGTGCATATCGTCAAGGGTTGGTTCCAGCATACGCTTCCCGAGTATAAGTCGCGGGTCGGTCCGATCGCCATCCTGCGCTTGGACGGCGATTTCTACGAGTCGACGAAGTGCAGCTTGGAGCAGCTTTATCCGCTGGTGGCGGAGGGAGGATGCGTCATCGTGGACGACTACAATTATCCGCATTTCCCCGGATGCAAGAAGGCGGTGGACGAATTCATTGCCGGGCTTGGGGAGAAAGTGCGCCTTCGCCGGATCGATTATTCCGGAGTGTATTTCTTCAGGAAAGGGCGGCCATGAAGATCGATATCATCAGCATCTTTCCCGGGATGTTCGAGCCGGTGTTGAACGAATCCATCATCAAAAGGGCCAGGGAGAAGGGGCGGGTGCGCATCGCAGTGCATGATCTGCGGGAGTATACCAAGGACAAGCACCGTACGGTCGATGACCGTCCTTTCGGAGGAGGGGCGGGGATGGTGATGCGGCCGGAGCCGATCTTCAGGGCGGTAGAGAAGATCACCGGGAGAAAAGGCGGGAAAAAACCCTTAAAGGGGAAAAAGCCGGTTGCTGACGGCTTCACGGTGATCCTGATGTGCCCCCAGGGAAGGCCCCTTACCCAGCAGCTGGCTAAAAAGCTCTCCCGTAGCAAGCATTTAGTGCTGATCTGCGGCCGGTATGAGGGGGTGGATGAGCGGATCAGGGAAAAAGCGGCGGATGAGGCGGTTTCCATAGGCGATTATGTGCTTACGGGAGGGGAGCTTCCGGCCATGGTGCTGGTCGATTCCGTGGTGAGGTTGCTCCCGGGGGTGCTGGGGGATAAAAATTCCTTGAATTTTGAGTCATTTGAAGGTAATCTATTAGAATATCCGCAGTACACCAGGCCCGCTCTTTACAGGGGGCTTAAGGTGCCGCAGGTGCTTTTGAGCGGCGATCATACCAAGATCGCGCAGTGGCGGCAGCAGCAATCCCTGGCACGTACGTCAACACACAGGCCTGACCTGTTATCAATGGAACCTAGGAAGGAGAAACATCGCAATGGATAAGATCAAATTGGTTGAATCGGCATATACTTCTAAAGAAATGCCCAAATTCAATGTGGGGGATACCGTCCGCGTGCTGACCAAGATCGTGGAAGGCGACAATAAGGTCCGTCTGCACCCTTATGAAGGCGTGGTGATCGCGAAGAACGGCAGCGGGATCCGCAGCAGTTTCACCGTGCGCAAGGTGTCCTTCGGCGAGGGTATCGAGAGGGTCTTCCCGCTGTATACTCCCAGCATCGAACGCATCGAACTGGTCCGTTCCGGCAAGGTGCACCGGGCAAAGCTGTATTATCTGCGTTCCAAGGTCGGAAAGCGCGCCACCAAGATCGAGAGCGCGGCTGAAGCAAAACCCGCATAAGTTCCGTAATCAGGCACGGCGGTGCTCACCTACGAGAATTCGCTTCGCGAATCGGGATGTTCGGTCATCATCGGCGTGGACGAGGCAGGACGCGGCCCTCTGGCAGGGCCGGTGTTTGCCGCCGCAGTGTCCCTGAAGGCAACGGATTTTTCCTGCCGTATCGATGATTCCAAGAAGCTTTCCCCTCGTCAGAGAGAAACCGCGTTCCATCAGATCCAGGAGAAGTGTTTTTGCGGGGTAGGGGTGGTCAATGAGCTCGCGATCGACCGCCTCAATATCCTCCAGGCGACGCTTATCGCGATGGAGCAGGCGGTGGATTCCCTGCTGGCGCGGGCGGCGAAGGCGGGCGCGCAAGGCAGGGTGCATCTGCTGGTGGACGGTAACGTGCCGTTGCGCGGCGGGCATCCCTGTACCGCGGTGGTAGACGGCGACCGTAAAAGCCTTTCCATCGCCTGTGCCTCGATCGTGGCGAAGGTCCTGCGCGACCGCGTGATGTGCGTGTACGACCGGGTCTATCCCGGATACGGTTTCGGCGGGCATAAGGGATACGGCACGGCGGCGCATTACCGGGCATTGGCGCAATACGGCCCGGCACCTATCCACCGGCGCAGTTTCTTGTGAGGCGGGCATGCGGGATTCCCTGGGCAGCCGCGCGGAAAACGACGCCGCGGCGTTTCTGGAATCGCAGGGGTATGTGCTGCTGCAGCGCAACTTCCGCGCAGCGCGCGGGGAAGTGGATATTATCGCGCGCGAGGGAGACTGTCTCTGTTTCATCGAGGTGAAGGCGCGCAGCGCCGGGTGTAAAGCGCTTCCTCAGGAAGCGGTTTCGCCGGATAAGCAAAGGCGCATCGTGCGCACCGCGCTGACGTACCTTAAGGCGCGCCGGCTTATGGATTCGCGTGTTCGTTTTGACGTGGTGAGCATCCTATACGAGGAGCAGGGCGTCAGGATCGACCTTTACAGGCACGCATTCGAGGCGCCGTCCGCATATGCCTACTAATCCTTCCACACGTTACGCACTCGGTTCCCTGCAGCAGTATCTCGATGACCTCAGCGCCAGGATTCCCGCGCCCGGGGGCGGCTCTGCCGCTGCCCTGACCTCGGCCTTGGGCGCATCCCTGATCAGTATGGTGGTGCGTTATTCCCAGGGGAAGCCGGAGTATGCCTCCTTCGAGGAGGAGCTCTCCTCCTGCCTGGAGGCTTCCGAGAAAGCCCGCCGCGAACTGCTTTCCCTTGTCGACCTTGACGTGAGCGTGTTCCGGGATAAAGACCTTTCCGGGATGCTGCAGGTCCCTCTTTCCATCGTGCGTCTTTCCCGCGCCTGTATCGCGTTATGCCCCAGGCTTATCGGCAAGTCCAACGTGAGGCTGGCCAGCGATCTGGCGGTGGCTGCGGCGCTGCTCGAGGCGGGGTGCGCCGCAGGGATGGTGAACGTGCGGATCAACCTGCAGGCGCGCGGGGATGCGACCCTTTCCGGAAAGACCCTGGATGAACTTGAGCCGATCGCGGACGAGGTGGCGAGGATCCGTGAAGAAACGGAGGAGAAGATTGGCGCAATTATTAGAGGGTAAGGTCATCGCGGAAAAGCTCAGAGAGCAGCTGCGCCAGGATGTGGCGTCCCTTCCGAAGCGCCCCGTCCTGGTGAGCGTGCTGGTGGGCATGAATGCCGGAGCCTGCACCTACTGCAAGTCGCAGGAAAAAGCGGCGCAGGATATCGGCATCGAGTACCGGCTGGAGCATCTCGAGGCGGAGATCCACGAGGCGGAGCTGGTGGCGTACATCCAGAAGCTCAATGCCGATCCCGAAGTGACCGGGGTCATCGTGCAGATGCCGCTGCCGCAGCATATGGATTACAAGAAGATCAGCCGTTTCATCGCCCCGGAGAAGGACGTGGAGGGGATGCACCCTTTGAACATCGGGAGGCTTTTCTCGGGCAAGACCAGGCTGGTGCCCTGCACCGCGGCCTCTGTGATGGAGATCCTGAATTCGACGGGGGTCGATCTTTACGGGAAGGATGCGGTGGTGATCGGCCATAGCGAGATCGTGGGCAAGCCGTTATGCCTGCTGCTGCTGGATAAGTTCGCCACCGTTTCCGTGTGTCATATCGGCACTTCTCACGCCGGCAAGCTGGAGGAGTATGTGCGCCGCGCCGAGGTGCTGGTGGTGGCGGTGGGGAAACCCGGGCTGGTCAAGGGGGAGTGGATCCGGCCGGGCGCGATCGTCATAGACGTGGGGATCAGCCGGGTGGGCGAGCGGCTGGTAGGTGATGTGGAGTTCGAGGAGGCGCAGAAGCGCGCGTCGTTCATCACGCCGGTTCCCGGAGGGGTGGGGCCGCTGACAGTGACCATTCTCATGCGCAACGTCGTGGAAGCCGCCAAGCTCCAGCTTTAACAGCTTTAGGGACGCTCCGCAGAAAGCGGAGCACCGGCACTACCTTGTAAGCCGGGTGCCCCTGAGGGGGACACCCCTGCGGGACGAGCAACATGCGAACGATCATACTGCTTACTATTTCGAACATTTTCATGACCTTCGCCTGGTACGGTCATTTGAAATTCAGGCAATCGCCTTTATGGATCGCGATCCTGGCAAGCTGGGGAATAGCCTTTGCCGAATATTGTTTTCAGGTCCCGGCGAACCGTATAGGCAGTTATCAGTTCACCACCCCCCAGCTTAAGACCATGCAGGAGGTCATTACTCTGGTGGTGTTTTCCGTGTTCTCCGTGTTTTATCTGAAGGAAGGGCTGCGTTGGAATCATCTGGCCGGGTTCCTTTGTATCGTCGCGGCAGTGTTTTTTATCTTTAAGAAGTAGGGACGGTGATAACCGCGCGTCCACCCCTGAGCCTATCGGAATGCTCAGGGTTCGCTCGTGCGAAGAACCGTCCCTAACTAAACTGAAAAATGACATTCAAAGAGAAGGTGTGCAGCGGACAATTCGTGGTTTCAACCGAGCTCGGGCCTCCCAAGGGCATCGAAACGCAGAAGCTGGTCGCTGATGCCGAGCTGGTGCGCGGCAGGGTGGATGCCTATAACGTCACCGATCTGCAAAGCTCGGTGATGCGGCTGGGCTCTTTGGCGGTGAGCGGACTGCTGGTGCACAAGGGGCTGGAGCCGATCTATCAGATCACCTGCCGCGACCGCAACCGCTTGGCCCTGCAATCCGACCTGCTCTCCGCCGCAGCGATGGGTATCGAGAACGTGCTCGTGCTGACCGGGGATTACCCGACCGCAGGGGACCATCCCGAGGCCAAACCGGTCTTCGACCTGGATTCCGTGCAGCTGCTGCAGGCGGCCCGGGCCCTGACCTTAGGGTCGGATATGAACGGCAACAAACTCGACGGGGCAGCCCCGAAGTTCTTCCTGGGCGCCGCGGTCAATCCCGGAGCCGATCCTTTGGAACCGCAGCTTTTCAAGATGGAAAAGAAGATCGCCGCGGGCGCCGAGTTCTTTCAGACCCAGGCGGTGTTCGATGTGCCGGCGTTCGAGCGCTTCATGGAGTATGCCCGCCAATTCAAGGTGCCGGTCATGGCGGGGATCGTGCTGCTTAAATCCGCGCGCATGGCCCGTTACATGAACGAGCACGTCGCAGGCGTCTGCGTGCCGGAGGAACTGATCAACGAGATGGAGGGGGCGGCGGATAAGACCGCGCAGTGCATCGAGATCGCCCGCCGTCTCATTACTCAACTCAAACCTCTGTGCCAGGGGATCCATATCATGCCGATCGGCTGGGATAAGGTGGTGCCCCGGGTGCTGGAGGCAAGCGGACTATAATCTTATGGCCAGGATCGTGATCATCGGAAGTTCGGCTTCAGGGTTCGCCTGCGCGCAGGAGCTCTCCAACCCGGCACAGGACGGCGCGGCTGCGCATGAGATCGTGCTGATCTCCAAAGAGGCGCGCCTGCCTTACCGGCGGGATTGGCTGCTTCCCTTTCTCTCCGGAGAGAAGAAAGCTTCCGAGCTCTCCCTTTGTACGGAGGATTTTTTCGCATCCCGCGGCATCGAGTTCCTGCGGGGAAAGGACGTCTCCCGTATCGAGCCCGCGCGCAACAGGCTGGCGCTCAAGGATAATACCCGTATCCCTTATGACGTCCTGGTGATCGCCAGCGGCACCAGGGTAGTAGTGCCGGATGTGCCAGGCAGGACCAAGGAGGGAGTGTTCGCGCCGTATCAGTTCTCCGATTTCGAGGCGGTGGCCAAACGCCTGGATATCGTGCATACCGCCTGCGTTATCGGAGAGGTCGAGCCCTGCCGGCAGTTCGCGCAGGTCCTGGTGATGAAGGGAAAAGAGGTCAAACTTATCGCTCCCGAAGTCCCGGAAGGGGTCGTGTCCTGCGAGCAGGTGGAGTGGATCGCGGGCAACCCCGTCGCCGAGGTGATCGGTGAAGGGGCGGAGCTCAAAGCATTGAAACTGCAGAGCGGGAAAGCCATCGGCACTTCGCTGGTGGCCTTCGTCGGGCCGGCAGCCGCCGCCAGCGAATTCCTCAAGGATTCGGAGATCTCCCGCGAGCAGGGATACCTCAAGGTCGACGAACAGTTGCGTACGAATATCCGGAACATTTTCGCCTGCGGCGCGGTGCGCCAAGGCGGTCCTCAGACATGGGAAGAGGCGCAGGCAGACGGCCGCAAAGCCGCGGCGTGCGTGAAGGAAGCATTGACGGCGCGGATGGCGCCGGAGCCGGGGAACCCCGAAGGGAGCCAGGAAGCATGTCCGCAGACCTCTTGATACAGTTAGGCACCAAAGGAACGGATGCCGTTATCGCGGCGGCCAGGGACGCCTTGGATAAGGCATTCTCCGGCAAGGGCGGGGCTGCGCCGGTACAGTTTCCCGATACTACGTATTTTTTCCCTTTGGCCAATGCGCTCCTTAAGATCGAGGCCAGGACTTTGGATGATTGCCGGGAGATAGTCGGGCAGGCGCAGGCTTTATCCTCGGGAAAGAGCGTTCCTTCCGGGCTGGCGCTTCCGGCCATGGGGGGGATACTGGCCAAGGGGCTGGCGACGCTGCTTTGCGAAGAAGTGCTCTGCGGTATCCAGTATCTCGGGGCAGCGCACCCGGCCAACGGAGCGGGATTCCTTTCGGATACGCTGCTGCGGCAGTTGGGGATCCAGCTGGTCGACGGCAGGATCTCGGGGATCGCCGTGGTCCTGGGGCCGGCCAGGGATGAGGACGCAGCCGTGCAGCTGGTGCGCGACCTGCAGGCGCGCAGCATCGTGACGCTTCTGGCGGGAAACGTCGAAGGCCGGACCTTTAAATCGCAGCTGGAAGCCAAGAACGTGGTGCTGGGCCTGGATAATTACGTCGTGCATCTGGGGGACGATTACCTTTCGGCGCTCTACGCCGCGAACTGGGCGGTGCGCGCGGCCTTGATGTACGGCGGGTTCAAGAGCGGGCAGTGGAAGGAGATCCTGCAGTATTCCCGGGATAAGGTCCCGGCGCTGGTGGTGCTTTTAAGCCACGTGGATGAAGTGCTGGTGGCAACGGGGCTGGGGGTTCTGGCGATGGGGTTTCCCATCGTGACGGACCTGGAGGTGCCGCAGCTGCCCAAGATCGATACCACGCTGTATGAAGCGCTGGTGACGGAGAAGGATTACCGCAAGCTGGCCGCGAAGTGCGTGGAGGTGCGGGGCCTCAAAGTGAAAGTGAGCGAGGTCCCCGTACCGGTGCCGTATGCCGCGGCGTTCGAGGGCGAACGGGTGCGCAAGGAGCAGCTGGCGGTCGAATTCGGAGGCAAGGCCAGCACGGCATGCGAATTCCTTTCGATGAAGGACCTTTCCGGCGTCGAGGACGGCGCCTTCGAGCTCGTCGGGCCTGACCTCGATGCGCTGCCTCCGGGGGTGAAGTCGCTTCCCCTGGCGATCGTGGTGGAAGTGGCGGGCCGCAAGATGCAGAAGGATTTCGAGCCCATACTGGAGCGCCAGATCCACCGTTTCATGAATTACGCCATGGGGATCATGCATGTGGGGCAGCGCGACATGATCTGGGTGAGGGTGAGCCAGGACGCCTTCGGCAAGGGGTTTCGGCTCAAACATTTCGGCACCGTGCTCCACGCCATGCTGCACCAGGAGTACCATGCCATCGTGGATAAAGTGCAGGTCAAGCTCTACACGCGGCAGGAGGACGTCGCCCGCATCGTGGCGCAGGCGCGCAAGTCATATGACGAGCGCGACGAGCGGATGCGCGGCATGACGGACGAGAGCGTGGATACGTATTACTCCTGCCTGCTGTGCCAGTCCTTCGCTCCCAATCACGTGTGCATCATCACTCCCGAGCGGCTGGGCCTTTGCGGCGCATACTCCTGGCTCGACGGAAAAGCTTCCTACGAGATCACTCCCACCGGGCCGAACCAGCCGGTGAAAAAAGGGCAGACCGTGGACGAGCGGCTGGGCCAGTGGGCGGGGATCAACGACTTCTTCTGCCAGAAATCCAACAAGACCATGGAGACGGTGAGCATGTATTCTCTGATGGACGCGCCCCAGTCCTCCTGCGGGTGTTTCGAGTCCATCATCGCCATCATCCCCGAAGCCAACGGAGTGATGGTGGTGCACCGGGATTACTCCGGGATGACCCCCTGCGGCATGACCTTCACCACCCTGGCCGGATCGGTGGGAGGGGGAGTGCAGACCCCGGGGTTCCTCGGAGTCGGGAAGCTCTACGTGACCAGCCGGAAATTCATCAGCGCGGAAGGCGGGCTCACGCGGCTGGTGTGGATGCCAAAGGATTTGAAGGAGCTCCTGGCGGATAAGCTCAAGGCGCGGTGCCGGGAGATCGGGATGCCGGAATTCTTCGAGATGATCGCCGATGAGACGGTCGCCACTTCCTCCGAAGAGCTGCTGGAGTTCCTGCAGAAGGCCGGCCATCCGGCGCTGACCATGGACCCGATCCTGTAGCGATTTGTATTGACAAGAACTCCGGCTCTTGGTAGTATATCGCCTCAAGTGCGGGCTTTGATGAAGAGGGAATGGTTCCCCGCTGGCCCGCATGGTCAATAGGAGGAATGCGGTAATGGCAAAGGGTAAAGTGAAGTGGTTCAACGCAAAGAAGGGCTACGGTTTCATCACCCCGGAATCCGGCAATGACGTGTTCGTGCACTTCAGCGCCATCCAGATGGACGGGTACAAGAACCTCGAAGAGGGCCAGGACGTGGAGTTCGATATCGAACAGGGGCCTAAAGGCGACCAGGCAGTCAGGGTGACGAAACTTTAATATAGTGGAACCTAAAAGCCCGGCAAATGGCAACATGCGCCGGGCTTTTTCTTATACCGGATGATCAAGAGAATAACTCCTGCAGCGTTCAAGAAGTACGGACGGGTGATCGAATACCCGGCGTCCCTTCCCGACAGAAAAGGGCGCAATCTTTTTTGCATCGTGGTCACGGAACACGGCAAGGTCGGCTGGCGCATCGCCTATCTGGTGGTGCGCGACCGGAAGGTGGCCCGTCTCGAGCAGCATCCCGGGACCTGGGAGAGTTTCGAGCCGGTCAAGGGCCGCAGCGTGCTCTACCTTTCGACTTCCCGCAAAGCCTCGCAGATAGAGGCGTTCCTGCTCGACCGTCCGGTGGTGCTGAAAAAAAGGATATGGCATGCTGTGGCGTGCGTGGGTGCGGAATCCGAGATCAAGATCACGGAAAATGCCCGTGTCGAGTGCGTGTACTGGGACTTAGGGTGCGAACTTTCGCCGGCTCGCGTCCGTCGCAGTAAGCGTTGATATTGCCGCGGTTTGATGGTATACTAATTGAAATTCGTCCCGAGTGATCCGTTTCGCGGGACAAGGATTTCGCCCCTGCTGATCCGCTCGCAGTGGGGTGTTTCGTCCCGCCTGATCCACTTCGTGGGACAAGGATTTCGCCCCTGCTGATCCGCGGGGCTTCGTCCCAACTGATTTGCTCGCAGTTGGGTGTTTCGTCCCGCCTGATCCACTTCGTGGATCAAAGATGGCGGGACTTCGCAGTAACACTTGAGGTAGATTGTGCTTCGGGGCGTGGCTCAGCTTGGTAGAGCGCAGCGTTCGGGACGCTGAGGTCACAGGTTCAAGTCCTGTCGCCCCGACTTATTTTAATAATCGGTCTTGTGCAGTATGATCAGTCAGGCCCGTGCAGTATTCAGTGGCAAGGTGCAGGGAGTGGGATTCCGTTATACGGCGAGGGAAATTGCCGGCGAGTTGGGCCTTGCGGGGTGGGTGAGGAACCTGGCTGACGGTTCGGTGGAGATAGTTGCCGAAGGTGAGCGGGAGCTGGTGCAGCAATTCCTGGAAAGGCTCTCGGTGGCGTTTGCCCGAAATGTGCGGGAAACGCAGGTGGAGTGGGGCCAGGCAACGGAGGGCGCACGAGGCTTTGAAATACGGCGTTGAGTTGCGCTATTGGTATGGCAGTGCCCGTAGATGCGCGGTATGCATGACGGGCATTTTTTGTTATTGAGGGGTTGACGCAGATGCTGAAGGATGTGCGTTCCAGGATCGAATCCCTGCGCGAGGCGTTGCGCAGGCACGAGTATCTTTATTACGTGCGTTCCCAGCCCGAGGTCTCCGACCGGGAGTACGACGCCATGCTGCAGGAGCTGGTTTCCCTGGAGCAGGCGCATCCGGAGTATTTCTCCCCGGATTCCCCATCGGTGCGGGTGGGCGGAGGAGTGCTCGAGGGGTTCCGCACACTGACGCACCGGGAAAAGATGCTCTCCCTGGACAATACCTATTCGGTGGACGAGGTGCGGGAATGGCATGCGCGCGTGTGCAAGGGGCTCGCCCTCGGTCCCGGAGAACCTTTGGATTTTACCGTCGAGCTTAAGATAGACGGGCTGAGCGCCAACCTGACCTACCGGGGAGGCCGTCTGGCGAGCGCGGCCACCCGCGGTGACGGGCAGAAGGGCGAGGACGTGACGGCCAATATCCGGACCATGCGCGCGGTGCCTCTGGTGCTGCGGGCAGCGCACGTGCCCGCGCTTATCGAGGTGCGGGGCGAAGTGTATATGGGCCGCAAGGATTTCGACCGGCTCAACCGGCAGCGCCTGGAGCAGGGCGAGGAGGTGTTCGCCAACCCCCGCAATGCCGCCGCGGGCTCCCTCAAGCTCCTGGATTCCGCGCAGGTCGCGGGACGGGGCCTGCTTTTCTTCGGACATTCCCTGGGCGCGCACGAAGGTCTGCGCTGTGCGGCGCAGGGGGAGTTCCTGGAGTTGCTTTCTTCCTGGGGGATCCCGGTGAATCCCCACCGCAGGGTATGCCGTACCATCGATGAGGTGCTGGAGTTCTGCGCGCACTGGCAGGAGCGCCGCGCCACGTTACCCTATGAGATCGACGGTATCGTGATCAAGGTGGACCGTTTCGGTCACCAGGAACGCCTGGGGTATACCATGAAAAGCCCGCGCTGGGCCGTCGCATATAAATTCCCCGCGCAGCAGGCGACCACGACATTGATCGGCGTCACCTGTAATGTCGGCCGCACCGGAGTGATCACCCCTACCGCGGAGTTCGAACCGGTGGAATGCGGCGGGGTGACCATCCGTCACGCCACGCTGCATAATTTCGACGAAGTGGAACGGCTGCATGTGCGCATCGGGGATAAGGTGCTGATCGAACGCGCCGGAGACGTGATCCCGAAAGTGGTCAAGGTGGTGGCGCCGGGAAACGGGCAGGAGCTGCATCCTCCCCGGGT
>CAZAPM010000003.1:0-42643 GCA_964487475.1 uncultured Planctomycetales bacterium | reverse complement strand
CTCCCGAGGAGCTTGACGTGATCCCGGAGATAGGCGCGGTCATGGCGGCGTCCGTGGCGGATTATTTTTCGCTGCCCCAGACCCGCACGCTCATCAGCGCGCTGCGGAAGGCGGGAGTGCGGCTGAAGGAGGATGCGCCTGCGTCGGAGGCGCCGGACAATCCGCTCAAAGGCAAGCGCGTGGTCTTCACCGGCACCCTGCAGGGGTTATCCCGGACGCAGGCGCAGGAGATGCTGCGGCAGCGGGGGGGTGTCCCGGTGGAGAGTGTGAGCGGCCAGACTGATTACCTGGTCGCGGGGGAGTCCCCGGGGTCAAAATATAAGAAGGCAGAACAACAGGGAGTAACCATCATCAGCGAGGCTGAGTTCATCAAGCTTCTGGAGGCGCGTACATGAGAAAGGCGTATCTTTGCGCAGCATTGGCATTCGCGGTCGCCTGCACCTCGGGGTGCGAGGCGTTCGTCAGGAAATTCACCAGGAAATCGAACAAGAAAGAGGCTCCGGAGGAGCTGGTCCTGCAGCCGCAGGAGTACGCCCTGGATATCACTCCGGAGGAGGCGTACCGCAAGTATTATCTTTTTGCCAGTTCCTGGCTGGACGAATCGGCGCAGGCGCTGGTCCCCGACGGGAACCGGAAAAAGCAGCTCTATTCGCTGGACGAGGCGATGCGCAGCCTTACCCAGTGCCGCCAGGCGGTCAATGAGGAAGGGAAGAAGAAGCTGGATAACTTCATTACCCGGATCGGCAGTGTGCGCGCGGCGCTGGCCAACGACGTGTATGCGCGTAATTTAAGCTGGCACCGCGATGCCGTCGCCGGTCTGAAGCGGGACCTCTGGAAACAGCTGGCGTTCCCGAAGATGGCGGAGTATATGGAACCGCAAAAATGATCATAGAGACGGTGGAGGTCGGCGGCATCCAGACCAATTGTTATATCGTGGCGTCCCGCGAGGGAGGACAGGCGATCATCATCGATCCCGGCGCGCAGGAGCGGAAGATCCGCCAGGCGCTTGACGCGCACGGCCTGGCCGCGGCGCTGGTGGTCAATACGCACGGCCACTACGATCATATCGGCGCGGATGCCGCGTTCGGGGTCCCGGTCAGGATACATGCGGCGGACGCGAACTGTCTGACCGACCCGCAGGCGAATCTGTCCGGGTACTTTTCCGCCCCGCAGAAGGTGGACGCGCAGATCGGTATCCTGCAGGAGGGGGACCGCATCTCCGTGGACGGGGTGGAGCTGGAAGTGCTGCACATCCCGGGGCATACCGCCGGAGGGATCGCCCTGCGCATGCGGCAGCCCCGTCAGGACGTGGTGTTCTCCGGAGACAGCCTGTTCGCGCAGGGGATCGGGCGTACCGATCTTCCGGGAGGGGATGAGCAGCAGCTGGTCGAGGCGATCACGAAAAAACTTTTTTCTCTTCCCGACGATACGGTGGTCTATCCCGGGCACGGGCCGGCCACGACCATCGGCGAGGAGAAGCAGGGGAACCCTTACCTGGGATGAACGAGCTGATCGATTCTTTCCTGACCTACCTTTCGGTGGAGCGGGGGCTCGCCAAGAACACCATTCTGGCGTATGGGGCTGACCTGGAGGCGTTCAGCGAACATCTCGGTTCGCAGGGGATGACGCGGATCAGGCGGGAGGATGTGACCGGGTTCATGCTTTCCCAGAAGGACGCGCGCATATCGCCCAATTCCATCGCCCGCCGCCTGGCGGCGATCAAGTCGTTCTACCGTTTCCTGGTGCGGGAAAGGGTGCTGGCGGAGGATCCGACCGGGCTGGTGGATTCCCCGAAACTGTGGAAGAAGATCCCGGAAACGCTCTCCCTGGCGGAGGTGGAAAGCCTCCTGGAGCAGCCGGATACCCGGACGGTGCAGGGGATGCGCGACAAGGCGATCCTGGAAATGCTCTATGCCACCGGGATGCGGGTCTCGGAGGTGGTGAACCTGCGCCAGGACGGGGTCAATCTCGAGGTGGGGTTCCTGCGCTGTATCGGCAAGGGGAATAAAGAACGCGTCGTCCCTTTGGGCCGCAAGGCGGTCGCGGCGGTGCGCAAGTACCTTGATGCCGCGCGGCCGGCGCTCACGAAAGGCGCGTCCTGCGAGCTGCTTTTCGTCAGCCGTCTGGGCAGGCGCATCTCCCGGCAGTCGTTGTGGAAGCTGATCAAGAAGTATGCCCGTAAAGCGCGGATCAAGAAGCCGATGAAGCCGCATATCCTTCGGCATTCTTTCGCGACGCATCTGCTGGAGCACGGCGCGGACCTGCGTTCGGTGCAGGAGATGCTCGGGCACGCCAATATCGCTACGACGCAGATCTATACGCATGTGAACAAGGACAGACTGAAGACCATTCACCGTTCATTCCATCCCAGGCCATGAAAGACGCATCATTTCAGGATCTGAGCACGCTGCTGCGGGCGCTTCCTCCGGAAGTCGGGGAGGTGGTGCGCTCGCTTTCTTTTCTGGCGGCTTCCCGGGGCTGCCGGGCATACCTGGTGGGAGGGTTCGTGCGCGACCTGCTCTTGGGGAGGAGGAATCTCGACGTGGACGTGATGGTGCCGGGGGACGGGATCGCTTTCGCCCGGGAGTATGCCGCGCTGGTGCACTCCGGGGTGCTGGCGCATCCGCGTTTCGGCACGGCTACGGTCAGCCCCCACAAAGGGCTGAAGGTCGACGTGTCGACCGCGCGCCGGGAGACCTACCGCGCGAGCGGCCGACTTCCGGAGGTGGAGCCGGGGTCCCTCAAGGACGATCTTTTCCGGAGGGATTTTACCGTCAACGCCATGGCCATCGACCTTACCCCCGGGGATTTCGGAGCCCTGGTGGATTATTACGGGGGATGGGATGATCTGTGCCGCCGCAGGATCAGGGTCCTGCATGACGAGAGCTTCCGGGACGATCCTACGAGGATCCTCCGGGCGATCCGTTTTGCCAAGAGGTATGGTTTTTCCGTTGAGGCGCATACCGCGGCGCTGCTTCGGGCCGCGGTCAAGGAGGGTGTGATGCGGCGGGTGCATGCGCACCGCTGGCGCGACGAGCTGGTGCTGCTGCTGAAGGAGGAGGACCCGGTCCCTTCGCTTTCCCGGATCGCGCAGGGAGTGGGTTTTTCCTGGCTGGATCGCCGGATCACGCTGAACGGGAAGTCGCGGGCGCTGCTGCGCGCGCTGGCGGCGCAGGCCGCATGGTTCGAGGAGGAATTCCCCCAGCGGCGCCGTGCCGAACGATGGGTATTGTATCTGATGGCGTTGTGTGATAGTCTTCCTTTATCGGGTGTGACCGCCCTGTGCGGCGAGTTCGCGTTGTCCCGCGGGGTGGCGCTGCGACTGGAGAGCGTCAAGCGCGTAGAGCGTTCCGCTCTGCGCGTGCTTTCCGAGTCCCCTGTGACGGCATCGAAGGTGCATGGGATACTCGAGCCTTTGAGTTACGAGGCGATCATTTTTCTGCGCGCCAAGTGCCGCGGTAAGCGTGCGGCCGCGGGCCGCATCGCCGCGTTCCTGCGCCGGCACCACGGGCTCAAACTGCATATCGGAGGAGATGATCTGCGGGCGATGGGATTGCCTGCCGGGCCGGAGTATCAGCGCGTGCTTTCCCGGGTGATGGCGGCCCGGCTTGACGGGAAGGTGCGTACCAAGGACGAAGAACTGTCGCTGGCGGCCAGGCTGGCCGCGCGCAGTATACGGAGAAGAACAAGATGAGATACGATAAGGTGGTACATGCGATCCAGAAAGAAGTGAGCAGTATCCTGCATGACGAGATGAAGGACCCCCGTTTGGGGTTCGTGACCATCGTGCGGGTCGAGCTTTCCAAGGATTTCCGGCATGCCAAGATCTTTTACAGCGTCTTGGGAAAAGAAAAGGACCTGGAGAAGACCAAGGAGGCGCTGGAGTCGGCGCAGGGATTCATCCGCAAGCTGGTCGCCGAGCGGGTGAACCTCAAGTTCGCCCCGGAGCTGCTTTTCCGGGAGGACCATTCCACGGAATACAGCGTCAAGATCCAGGAGATCATCGATTCGGTCAAGGAGAAGGATGAAAAGAGAAAAGGCGTTGCGGAAAAAGACGGTCCCGGCGAAGCTGCTTAAGGCGCTGCGCGCGTATGACACTTTCCTGATCACTTCTCACCGCAACCTGGAAGGGGATGCCGTGGGATCGGAATTGGCGTTGCGCAGTCTCCTGCGCCGCCTGGGCAAGACGGTGACGGTGGTCAACGAGGATCCCGTCCCGCCGGAGTGCGCGTTCCTGCCTTTTGCCTCATCGGCCAAAGTGCTTCGGGAGCTTTCCCGTCCTCCCCGGGCGGAATGTTTCATCTCCGTCGATTGCGCGGATGCCGGGCGTTACGGCAAGGTCTCTGCGCTGGCCGCTCAAGCCAGGTGCACCATAAATATCGACCACCACGCCGGCAACCCGGAGTTCGGGGATATCAATTGGGTCGATCCGCACGCTTCGTGCGCCGCCGAGATGGTCTATGAATTGTTCGAGGCTTTGGGAGTACCCGTCGACCGGCCGGCCGCGGAGGCGATCTATGTGGGGATCATGACCGATACGGGCTCCTTCCGTTACCGCAATACTTCCGCGCGCACGCATCATATCGTCGCGGAACTTCTGGCGCACGGCATCGATATGTACGAAACGTACCGCCGCATCTACGAGCGGCTTTCCTTCGAGGACGTGGTTTCCCTGGGAGGGATGCTCACGCGCATCCGCCGCTCCTGCGAGGGTAAATGTGTCTGGCTGGCGCTTCCGCCCGATAAAGGTCGGGGCAGCGATATGAGCGATCAGGTCATGGCGCTGATGCGTTCCATCGAGAAGGCGAAGGTGGTGATGCTCTTGCGGCCCCGGGCGGGAACTCCGCCGGCGGTGCGGGTCAATTTCCGCTCGCAGGGGGACGTCGATGTCAGCGCCGTGGCGCGCGCATTCGGAGGGGGAGGGCACAAGGCGGCCAGCGGCTGTACCGTGCCGGGAAGGATGCCGGAAGTGATCCGGCGGGTGATGGCCCGGGTCGAGGAGGGGTTGCGGTGAATCCGGACGCACCCGTAGTGGCGGCGCTGGGGGTTTTCGACGGTGTGCACCGGGGGCATCGCGCGGTGCTGCGTGCCGCGCTGGCGCAGGCGAAAGCGATCCGGGGGACCGCGGTCGCGGTGACCTTCTGGCCGCATCCCCAGTCCGAGGCCAGCGTGTATTCTTTATCCCATCGCGTGGCGCTGCTCAAGGAGGCGGGCATCGCGCACGTGCATGTGCTGCGTTTTACCCGCGCGTTCTCCGTGCTTTCTCCCGAGCGTTTTATCCGTCGGGTACTGGTGCGCAGGCTCAAGGTGTCCGTAGTCTGCGTGGGAGAGGATTTCCGTTTCGGCGCGTCCGGCCGCGGTACGGTCAGGACCCTGGAGCGGGAGGGCAGGCGCCTGGGATTTAGGGTGCGTTCCGTGCCGATCGTTTCCCGTCAAGGAACTCGCATCAGCAGTACGCGTATCCGCGCGCTCATCTCCCGTGGCGCGCTTTCCGCGGCCCGCGCCCTGCTGGGAAGGCCGGTCTCCGTGCTGGGCACGGTGATCAAAGGGGATACCGTCGGGCGAACGCTGGGTTTCCCGACGGCGAACCTGGACCCGCACCACGAAGTGGTTCCTCCCGACGGGATCTATGCGGTGTGGGTAAGACGCGGCGCGCGGCGCTACCGCGGCGCCTGTTACATCGGCACCCGTCCGACGCTGGCCGGTTCCTCCGGGAGGCGCCGGATCGAAGTATATCTGCTTGCGTTCCGCGGACGCCTCTACGGAGAGGATATCGAAGTGCAGTTCATCCGCAAGCTGCGCAATGACCGGACGTTCTCCGGCCGGGACTCTCTTCGCGCACAGATCTCGAAGGACGTTTCCCGCTGCCGTATCGCATTGCGTTAGCCGTTTTTCCCTGAAATCAGTTTCCTGAACCCCGGGATCTTCCCTCCCGGGGTATTTTTTATCCCCGGTACACAACCCCTTGTGGTTTTTCCTCCACTATACACTACTCATTGTTTTCATTGAGTTTGCGCATTTTTTCCGCTTGACAAGAAGGTCCCTTTTGTTATACTTGAACTACAAGTGGAGCATAGTGGAGTAAAGTGGAGGGAAGTCATTTCACATGTTTTACGGTGAATTTTCCCATGGAATAGACCGCAAAGGCCGTTTGATCCTCCCGGCGAAGTTCCGCGAAACCGCCAAGGCGCATTTCGTGGAGCGTTTTTTCGTCACCCGGGGCCTCGACGCCTGCCTCTTCATGTTCGGCGAGGAGGAGTGGCGCACCCAGGAAGCGAAGTTCAAGAACATGTCCTTCACCAAGCAGCAGGCAAGGACTTTCAACCGTTTGTTCTTCTCCGGGGCGATGGAGATCGTGCCGGACGCGCAGGGAAGGATACTCCTTCCGCAGTACCTCAAGGAGTACGCCGATATCAAGCGCGACGTGATGGTGGTAGGGGTATCCAACCGTATCGAAATCTGGTCCAGCGAAAAATGGGAAGCGTTCTACAGATCTTCTAAACCCTCCTTCGAAGAGATCGCGGAGAAGATCATAGAGCTATGATGCTTATGGATGAAGCGATTAGATTCCATGTGCCGGTGATGACGCGGGAGGTGCTTGAGGGCCTGGCGCCGGCTCCGGGCAAGACCGTGGTCGACGGTACCGTCGGCACGGGCGGGCATGCGCAGCTGATCGCGCGGCTGGTTTCTCCCGGAGGCAGGGTCGTGGGCATCGACCGGGACGAGGACGCGCTTAACCTTGCCCGGCAGCGGCTGGAGGGAGAGGGCGCCGCCTGCGAACTGGTGCACGGCAACTTCCAGGACATCGATACCATCCTTTCCGAAAAAGGCATCCTGCACGTCGACGGGATCCTGCTGGACCTGGGAGTTTCCTCCCTGCAGCTGGACACTCCGGAGCGGGGTTTCAGTTTTCAGAGCGAGGGGCCCCTGGACATGCGGCTCGATAAGACCAGCTATATCTCGGCGTACGACCTGATCAACAACCTTAACGAGGACGAGCTTTCCTGCCTGCTGCGTGACTTCGGGCAGGAGCGATGGCATCACCGGATCGCCCGTTTTCTGGTGGAGGAGAGGCAGAAGCATCCCATCGCCACCACCAGCGAGCTCGCCGAAATCGTCAAACGCGCCACCCCTTACAAATACCGTTTTTCCCGCATCCATCCCGCCACCCGGACCTTTCAGGCGGTGCGCATCGCGGTCAACCGCGAGCTGGAGACCCTGGAGCGCGCACTGTCCAAAGCGGTCGACCTTCTTGCGCCCGGCGGCAGGATCTGCGTGATCTCCTTTCATTCCCTCGAAGACAGGATCGTGAAGCACCGTTTCAAGGAATATTCCGCCGAGGGCCGGATAAGGATCATTACCCCAAAACCGCTGACCCCCTCCGAAGAGGAGGTGGCGCAGAATCCCCGCAGCCGCAGCAGCAAACTGCGCGTTGCCGAAAGGCTCACCGAATGAAGCTGCCCAAATTCCTCCTGGCCGTCTCCGTGTTGACCTTCGTCAGCATCCTCTACGTGTACCAGCAGACCGAGATCTTCCGTCTGGCATACTCCGGCCAGAAGAGGGTGAGCGTCTACCAGGAACTGCTTGATAAAAACATACAGCTGCGTTATAATATCGAGAAAAGCGGGTCCCTAACCCGTATCGGCACCAAGATCTCCAAACGTCTTGAGCTCCAGATGCCTGATTCGTACCGGCTGGTCAAGGTCCCGGCGAAGCAGCCTAAGGTACCGCCGCAGCCGGCACGCGGGCAGGATCTGGCTTCCCGGATATTCAGCGTCAAGCGGCAGGCAGAAGCAAAGACGATCGGTCCCTAAGCACTTTCACCCTCGCGTTGGCGCAAGCCAGGCATAACCTCGTACCACCGTGCATATAAGCAGTTACCGCCGCAGGTTCTACGCGGTCTTTTTTCTTTTTATCGGATTCCTCCTTGTCTGCGTGTCCCGTCTGCTTTACATCCAATTCTTCCGCTCCAGCCATCTGGCAGAGCTTGCCCGTAAACAGCACAGCGTGGTGATCGAGCTTGAACCCCGGCGGGGGACGATCTTCGACGTCAACCTGAAGCCGCAGGCGGTCAACATCACCGTGGATTCCGTCTATGCCTCCCCCAACGAGATCAAGCCCGCGTTGAAAGCCGCGGTCGCGCGCAAAGTGGCGCAGGTGCTGGAGCTCGACGCGCAGTCGGTGCAGCAGAAACTGGCCCAGAAGAAATCCTTCGTCTGGCTGGCGCGCAAGATATCTGACGAGAAAGCGCAGAAGCTGCGTCAGATGGGGCTCAAGGGGATCGGGTTCATCAAGGAGAGCAAGCGGGTGTACCCGAACGGATATCTGGCCAGCCACCTGTTGGGGTTCGCCGGCCTGGATGACGTGGGGCTGGAAGGCCTGGAGATGGCGTTCGACAAGTATTTGCGGGGGGAAAAGGGATGGACCCTGCTGCTGCGGGATGCCCGTCAGCAGAAGCTGGCCCTGGCGGAGTGGATGATGGAACCCCGTAACGGCGGGGACCTGGTGCTTACCATCGACGAGGTGATCCAGTATATCGCGGAGCGCGAGCTGGAAGCGGCCTGCCGCAAACACAATGCCCGGGGAGGTTCGATCGTGGTGATGAATCCCCATACCGGCGCGATCCTGGCGCTGGCCAACCAGCCGACCTACGACCTCAATACCTACAAATCCTCCTCCCGCGATGCCCGGCGCAACCGGGCGGTGGCGGATATGTTCGAGCCCGGCTCGGTGTTCAAGATCGTCACGGCTTCCGCGGCCCTCGAGGAGAAGCGTTTCGACGAGCGCAGCCGCATCTATTGCGAGAACGGGGCGTACCGCGTGGCGTCCCACACGCTGCATGACCATGAGCCGCACGGATGGCTGACCTTCAAACAGGTGATCGGGGAGTCGAGCAACATCGGCACGGTCAAGGTGGCGCAGGCGCTGGGCGCGCCGACGGTGTACAAATACGCGAAACTTTTCGGGTTCGGCGCACGGACCAACGTGGACCTTCCCGGCGAGATCAACGGGATACTGAAAGACCCGAAGCAATGGTCCAAAGTTTCCATCAGCGCGGTGCCGATGGGCCAGGAGGTGGGGGTGACCAGCATTCAGCTGGCGTGCGCGATCGCGGTCATCGCCAACGGAGGGGTCCTGGTCAAGCCGCATGTGGTGGCGGAAGTGCGGGACACGTTCGGCGAACTGATCAAGGCGTTCGATCATCAGCCGGTGCGCCGGGTCATCAGCGAGTCGACCGCCGGGCGCATGAGGAAGATACTCCAGTCTGTGGTGGTGGAGGGGACCGGCAGGCTGGCGAAAGTACCCGGTTATTCTTCCGCCGGCAAGACCGGCACGGCGCAGAAACTCGAGCCGGGAGGCGGGTATTCGCACAACAAGTTCATGGGGTCTTTTATCGGATTCGCTCCGGTGGACGATCCGGCGATCGTGGTGGCCGTCACCCTGGACGAGCCGCATCCGGTGTATTACGGGGGTGTAGTCTCCGCGCCGGTATTCAGCAACGTGACGGGGGATGTGCTGCGGTATCTTAAAGTTGCGCAGGATCAGTCTGCGGAGGTCGTGGCGTCCAATGAAAGTAAGCCAGCTGATTAAGAGCCTGGGGGCGGAGTATTCCTACAGCGGCGCGGATGATTTCGAAGTGGGAGGGGTCTCCTGTAACTCCCGCAGCGCGGGCCGCGACCAGGTGTTCGTGGCGGTGCGCGGCGCGGTGTGCGACGGTGCGCAGTTCATCCCCGAGGCGCTGACCAACGGCGTCCGGGTGGTGGTGATGCAGCCGCCGAAGCCGGCGTATCCCTCCGGAGGGGCGCAGGAGGCGGTGTTCGTGGAGGTGGAGGATTCGCGCCGGGCGCTCGCGCGGTTATCCGCCGCGTTCTACGGATGGCCCGCCAGGGAACTGACCATGATAGGGATCACGGGGACCAACGGGAAGACCACGGTCTCCTATCTCGTGGAGCACTTCTGCCGCTCCGCCGGAAAAGAGTGCGCGGTGATCGGCACGGTGAATTATCGGGTTAAAGATACGGTCATCCCGGCGAAGAACACGACCCCCGGCCCGGTGGAGATGCAGCGGTTCCTGCGCCAGTCGCGGGAAGCCGGCGCTTCGCATGCGGTGATGGAGGTCTCCTCCCATGCCTTGGACCAGGGGCGGGTGGAGGAAATGGATTTCGGGGTGGCGGTGTTCACCAACCTGACGCAGGATCATCTGGATTATCACAAGAGTACCGAAGAGTATTTTCAGGCCAAGGCGAAACTTTTTGCGGGACTTGCTCCCGGGGCGTGCGCCGTGATCAACGCGGATGATCCTTATGGGCAGCGGTTGGAAAACCTCACCCGGGCTAAGGTGGTGCGCTACGGGATCCGCGCCGCGCAGGCGCAGGTCAGGGCCTCCGGGATCAGGTACACCCTGCAGGGAAGCGAATTCACGCTTTGTACTCCGGAGGGATGCGCGGAGATATTTTCTCCGCTCATCGGAGCGTACAACGTGTATAATGTACTGGCGGCGGCGGCCACCGGTGTGCAGCTGGGGTTCTCCCTCCCGGAGATCTCCCGCGCCCTGCGTACGTTCTCCCAGGTGCCGGGCCGGCTGGAAAAGGTCACCCGGGAGGAGCCTTTCAGCGTGTTCGTCGATTACGCGCACACCGAGGACGCGTTGGCAAATGTCATCCGTTCCTTAAGGGATGTCTCTTCGGGCAGGATACTGGTCCTGTTCGGATGCGGCGGGGACCGGGACAAGGATAAGCGCCCCAAGATGGGCCGGGTCGTGACCGAGGATGCGGATTACGCGGTCATCACCAGCGATAATCCCCGTTCCGAAGACCCGGCGGAGATCATCGCGCAGATCCGCTCCGGGATACGCAAGGAGAATCACTGCGTCGTCCCGGACCGGGAGGAAGCGATCTGCCGGATCATTTCGTTAGCGCGGCCCGGCGACGTGGTGCTGCTGGCAGGCAAGGGGCATGAACAGTATCAGGTGCTCAGGGAAAGAACGGTTTTCTTCGACGACAGGGAGGTTGCAAAGAAGTGTTTACGCTCCAGGAACTCATAACCGCGACCGGAGGCGGGCTTTCCACCCGCGTTGACCGCGTTGCCCGGGTGGGCGGGATCTCGACCGATACGCGGACCCTGCGCCGGGGGGAGGCTTTTCTGGCGATCGCGGGGGAGCGTTTCGACGGGCATGAGTTCATCGTGGCCGCGGCAGAGGCCGGGTGCCGGTGCGTGATCGGGGAGAAGAAGCGCCTGTCCGGGATACTTTCCCGCCTTCCTCAAGGCGTGGCGGTGATCGGGGTAGAGGACGGAGTGAAGGCGCTGGGCGGGATCGCCCGTTTTCACCGCCGCAGGTTCGACATCCCCGTTATCGCCGTGACCGGTTCCAGCGGAAAGACCACCTGCAAGGAAATGATCTCCTGGGTGCTGCAGGGACAGCATAAGGTCCTGCGTACCGAGGGTACGAAGAACAATCATATCGGATTGCCCCAGACGCTCCTGCAGCTTAACGCCGGGCACGGGATGGCGGTGGTGGAGCTGGGCACGAACCATTTCGGGGAGATCGCCTACCTTACCGGTATCTGCGAACCGAACGTCGGGGTGATCACCAATATCGGTCCGGCGCACCTGGAGTATTTCGGCACGCTGGAAGGGGTCAGGCGCGAGAAATTCTCCCTGATCCGCGGTCTGCGCGCGCCGAAGATCGGGGTGCTTAACGCCGACGACCCGCTGCTTAAGGGGGTACTGCTTAAAGACCGCGCCCGGGCGCGGTGCCTGATCGGGTTCGGGATTCGCACTCCGGCGGATTACTATGCCTCCGACGCCGGGTACGGCCGGGGCGCGCTGAGCTTTACCGTCAACGGCCGGCAGCCGGTGACACTGCGCACCGCGGGATTCCATAACGTTTCCAATGCGCTGGCAGCGTGCGCCGTGGCCAGGTGTTTCGGCATGGACCACGCGTTGATCGCGAAGCGTCTGGCGGGATTCGTGTTCCCCCGGGGCAGGTTCTCCCTGATCCGGGTGGAGGGGGTGCGTTTCATCGACGACACCTACAACGCCAATCCTCTTTCTTTGTCCCTGGCGCTGCAGGCCCTCTCCGGGATCAGCGTCCGGGGAAGGAAGATCCTGGTGCTGGGAGAGATGCGCGAGCTGGGCAGCCGCGCCGAGGAGTTCCACGCCCAGGCCGGGGCGAAGGCCGCGGGGATCTGCGATGCCCTGGTGGTGGTCGGAGAGCTCGCCCGTGCCGCCGCCGCGTCAGCCTGCGCCTGCGGGTTCGATCCCCGCCGGGTGTTCACCTGCGCTTCGGCGGAGGAAGCCAGGGGAGTGCTTTATGCCAAGATCGCTCCGGGGGCAAAGGACATCGTGTTGGTCAAGGGGTCCCGGGCAATGAGAATGGAACGCATCTTCAGCAAAGGACAGACGCATGCTGTATAATCTGCTGTATCCGCTGCACCTGCAGGTCGCCGCGTTCAATATCTTCAAGTACATCACGTTCCGTGCCATCATGGCCGCGCTGACCGCGTTCGTGGCCAGCCTGATATTCGGGCCGCTGGTGATCCGCTGGCTTAAATCCAGGCAGTTCCAGGAACAGGTGCAGAAGAACGACAGCGCCGAGCTGGACAAGCGGCATGCGCATAAAAAAGGCACGCCGACCATGGGCGGCATCTTCATCAATATCGCCATCGTGGTTTCCACGTTCCTCTGGGCGGACATGTCGAACAAGTTCATCTGGCTGGCCCTTTTGAGCACGGTGTGGCTGGGGATGACCGGTTTTCTCGACGATTACCTCAAGCTGCATAAGTCCGTGGCCAAAGGGCTTTCCGCCAAGGCGAAGCTCATCAGCCAGATTACTTTGAGCCTGGTGGTGGGGATCCTGCTCATCGTCTGGACCGGCCATTCCACGGTGCTGGAGGTGCCTTTTTTCAAGTCTCTGGTTTTCGACCTCGGGGTGTGGTACCTGCTGGTGGTGGTGCTGGTGTTGACGGGCAGCTCCAACGCCGTGAACCTTACCGATGGGCTCGACGGCCTGGCGGCGGGATGCGTGACCATGGCGGCGCTGGCCTTCGCGATACTCAGTTACGTCACCGGGAACATCCGCATCAGCGAATACCTCCTTTTCCCGTATATCCGCGGCAGCGGAGAGCTGACGGTATTCTGCGCGAGCATTTTCGGCGCGGGCTTAGGGTTCCTCTGGTTCAACTGCTATCCCGCGTCGGTGTTCATGGGCGACGTGGGTTCGCTTGCGCTCGGCGGCGCGCTGGGCATCACCGCCCTGGCGATCAAGAAGGAGCTGCTGCTGGTGCTGGTGGGAGGGGTCTTCGTGCTCGAGGCGGCCTCCGTCATCCTGCAGGTGACCTCCTTCAAGCTGTGGAAGAAACGCATCTTCAAATGCGCGCCTTTGCACCATCATTTCCAATTCCTTAACTGGCAGGAGAACAAGGTGATCGTGCGATTCTGGATCGCGGCGATCCTCTTTACCCTGGTAACCCTGCTGACCCTCAAGACCCGATAAAGACGAACGATGAGAAACACCGAATATTTCGCCGGAAAGACCGTGACCGTGCTGGGGCTGGCCCGTTCCGGAGTGGGGTGCGCCAATCTGCTGCATGCTGCGGGAGCCCGGGTGCGCGTGAGCGATTGCGCGGATACGGAAGCGACCGCGGCTAACCGCCGGAAGCTTGTATCCCCGGATATCGCCGTGGAAGTAGGGGGGCATACTCCCGCGTTCGTGCAGGGAAGCGACCTGGTGGTGGTCTCTCCCGGCATTCCCGACTCGGCGCCGCCGCTGCAGTGGGCGCGCGATGCGGGGATACTTACCGTCAGCGAGATCGAAGCGGCCTGGCAGCTTTGTCCGGCGACGGTCATCGCCGTGACCGGTTCGACCGGAAAGACCACGGTGACGACCCTGATCGGCCTTTGCCTCGAGGCTTCCGGAAAAAAGACCTTTACCTGCGGGAACATCGGCACCCCCTTCAGCGGCGAAGTGCCGCGTATGTCCCCGGAGGATTTCGTGGCCCTGGAGGTGAGTTCTTTCCAGCTGGAGCGGATACGGGGTTTCCGGCCGTACATCGCGGTGATGCTGAACTTGAACCGCAATCACCTTGACCGGCATCAGGATATGCAGGAATATCTCGATGCCAAGAAACGGATATTCCTGAATCAGCAGCGGAGCGATCATCTCCTCGTCAACCGGCATGACGCCGCGCTCTGCGCCGCCGCCGCGCAGGCGGCATCGCACGTCGCGTATTTCGAGCCGCACGGCCGGTACAATCCCAACCAGGCCGCGGTGCTCGAAGTGTGCCGGATCCTGGGCGTGGGGGAGGATGTCTGTGACCGGGTATTCGAGGGGTTCCAGGGGCTGGAGCATCGTAACGAGCTGGTGGCGGAGGTGGCAGGGGTGCGTTTCGTCAATGATTCCAAAGCCACGGTCGCCGAATCCACTACCTGGGCGCTGCAGCGCGCTCCGGGAAAAGTGGTGCTCATCTGCGGGGGTAAGCATAAGGGAGTGGAGTATGCTTCCATCATTCCCGCGGCGAAGGAGAGGGTGAAGGAAGTGGTGGTGATAGGAGAAGCGGCCCCGTTGATCCGGGATGCGCTGCAGCGCTCCTTTCCCGTGACCCCGGCCTCGACCCTGGAGGAAGCGGTGCATGCCGCGTTCCGCCGCGCCTCGCCTGGTGATACCGTGCTCCTTTCCCCGATGTGCTCGAGTTTCGACATGTTCTCCAATTACGAACACCGGGGTAAAGCCTTCAAGGAGATCGTGCAGCGTATGGCGCAGCATCCTCCGGCGGGGGAGACCGCATGACCAGGACCTTAAGGCTCAACCTTTTCTCGATCACCGTGACCCTGATCTGCATCGGTCTGGTGATGATCTACAGTTCCACCAGTATCTACGCCGCCCAGCAGTACAATGACGGGTTCTTTTTCCTGAAACGGCACGCCAGTTTCCTGGTCTTCGGGTCGCTGCTTACTTTCCTGGTGATGTGCCTGGACTACCGAGTGCTGTCCCGGTATGCCAAGCCGATCCTGCTTTGTTCCTTCCTGATGCTGGTGCTGGTGCTGATCCCCGGTATCGGACGGGAGGTTTCCGGAGCACGGCGCTGGTTCCGTTTTTTCAAGTTCATCAGTTTCCAGCCGTCAGAGTTCGCCAACCTGGCGGTCATCATTTACGTGGCGGATTTCATCTCCCGGCGCTCCGAACAGCTCAAGGACCTCTGGAAGGGGTTCATGCCCCCGATCCTGGTGCTGGGTATGACCGTGTGCCTGATATTGCTGCAGCCGGACTTAGGGACTTCCGTGGCGCTGGGGTCCGTGGTGCTGATCATGCTTTTTGTGGCGCGGGTCAGGATGACCTATCTGCTTTCCCTGGTGCTCTCCAGCATCCCCGTGCTCCTTATCCTGATCATGAGCGCTCCGTACCGCCGGGCGCGCATCCTGGCGTTCCTCAACCCCTGGGCCGATCCGCGCGGCTCGGGATTCCAGGTGATCCAATCCCAGATCGCGTTGGGTTCCGGAGGGTTCTTCGGGGTGGGGTTGGGGCATTCCAAGCAGAAGCTTTTCTACCTGCCGGCCGCCCATACGGATTTCATCTTTTCCATCATCGGCGAGGAGCTGGGGCTGATCGGCACGCTGGGAGTGATCCTGCTGTTTTTGCTTTTCATCCAGCAGGGGATACGTATCCTGAAACAGACCCCCCAGACCTTCGGGTTTTTCTTAGGGCTGGGATTGCTTTCCATGATCTGCTTCAAAGCGGCGATCAATATCGGGGTTTCCTGCGGAGTGCTGCCTACCAAGGGGCTGCCCCTGCCGTTCATCAGTTACGGGGGATCGTCCTTCATCTTCGATATGATCAGCGTCGGTCTGCTGATGAACATCGCGCGTACGGGAGAATACCCATGACCTCCCGGTATTGCGCCCGCAGGGTCATGGCGGTCGCCGGCGCCAGCGGAGGGCATCTTTTCCCCGCGCTTGCGTTCCTGGAAACGGTGCGCCAGCGGCACGAGCAGGTGAGTTCGTGGCTGGTGGTGCCTGCGCGCTGCGCCTGCCGGGTGGATGCCGAGGCGTCGGGCGCGACGCTCGTGCCCCTGGAGGTGGAGCCGGTGCGCCGGGAGTTCAACCGCCGCGCGGTCAGGGGGCTGGCGAAGTTCTGCCTGTCATTCGTACGCGCCGCACGGCATATCTCTTCCGTCAAACCGGAGGTGGTGGTCGGTTTCGGAAGCATCGTGTCCGTGCCGCTGGTGATCATGGCCTGGCTTTTCCGCTGCCGCACGGCGATCCACGAGCAGAACGTGGTGCCGGGCGCGGCCAACCGGCTTTTAGCGTATTTCGCGGATACCATCGCGGTATCCTTTCCCGAAAGCCGGGAGCGTTTCCCCGGCAACGGAAGCAAGGTGGTGGTGACGGGGAATCCTTTGCGCGGGATCATGCGGCGTATGGACAGGCAGGAGGCGCTGCGCAGGTTCAACCTGAAAGGGGATAGGTTCATCCTGCTAGTGCTGGGAGGCAGCCAGGGGGCGCATGCGCTTAACCGCGCGTGCGTGCAGGCGTGCGCGCTCCCGGGGCTGCGCGGCCGGGTGCAGGTCGTGCACGCTGCCGGCAAGGAGGACGCGCGCGAGGTGGAGGCGGGGTATGCCGCGGCGGGGGTCGAGGCGGTGGTGCGCGAATTCATCACCGATATGCCGGCGGCATATTGCAGCGCGGACCTGTGCATCTCGCGTTCCGGCGCGGGCGCGGTCACGGAGCTGGCGTATTTCGGAGTGCCGTCGATCCTGGTGCCGTATCCTTATGCCAAAGCCCATCAGTCCTTCAATGCGCAGGTGCTGGTCTCCCGCAAGGCGGCGCTGCTGTGCGCAGAGCGCGACTTGAGCGCAGAAGCGCTTGCTTCCTTGATCGAGGGGCTTATCGATGCGCCGCAGCGGCTCGCGCAGATGCGGGCTGGCTGCGCCCATGCGGTGCCGGAACATGCGGCGGACAACCTGGTGAAGGAGGTTTTGTACGAGTGACCACCATTGCGCAACACGAGCATTTCCATCTTATCGGTATCGGCGGTATCGGCATGAGCTGTATCGCGCAGTTGCTGCTTAAGCGCGGCAAAAAGGTGACCGGCTCTGACGTCAAAGAAAGCGCCCTGGTGCAGCAGCTGCGCCAGATGGGGGCGCAGGTGGCGATCGGGCACAGCGCCGGGAATGCCGCGGGCGCCCAGGTGGTGATCTACTCCTCCGCGGTCAAGGAAGATAATCCGGAGCTTTCCGAGGGCAGGCGTACCGCCCGTCTGGTGCTGCGCCGGGCCGAGGCTCTCGCGGAGCTGATGGAGGAGAAGAAGGTGGTGGCGGTGGCCGGCAGCCACGGCAAGACCACCACCACTTCGATGGTCTCGTATCTCCTGCGGGAAGCGGGGTTAAAACCTACCGTGGCCATCGGAGGGATCGCCAAGAATTTTCAGACCAACGCCTGTACCGGGGAGGGCGACTATTTCGTGGCGGAAGCCGACGAGTCTGACGGCACGTTCCTCTGTTACCGCCCCACGTATTCCGTGGTGACCAATATCGACAAGGAGCATCTCGATTATTACCGGGAATTCGAGCGCGAGGTCGAGGCGTTCGCCCAGTTCCTGCGCCAGACCAAGCCTGCGGGCCGGGCGTTCCTCTGCAGCGACGATCCGTATGTGCGGGCGATGCTGCCTTTCCTGGAAGTGCCGGTGACGACCTTCGGCCTGGATGAACATACCGCCCAGGTGCATCCCCGCGGGGTGCGCATGGAGGGGCTGCGTTCCTCCTTCGAGTGCGTGGTGCGGGGAGCGTCTGCGGGGACTTTCGACCTGGCGCTGGCCGGGATGCATAACGTATCCAATTCCCTGGCGGTGATCGCCCTGGGGCTGGAGCTGGGGATCGATCCCGGCGTCATCCGTCATGCGCTCTCCACGTATCAGGGAGCGGGACGGAGGATCGACGTAAAGTATTCCTCCCCGGCCTTTACCCTCATCGACGATTATGCCCATCACCCCACCGAGATCATGGCGACGCTGGCCGCGGTCAGGCAGCTGCATCCCCGCAGGCTGGTGGTGGTGTTCCAGCCGCACCGGTATACCCGGACCCGGCTGCTGCTGGAGGAATTCTCCCGTTGTTTCGCCGGCGCGGACCATCTGGTGCTCACCGATATCTACGCGGCATCCGAGGCGCCTATCGAGGGGGTGAGCGCGCAGGGGCTGCTGGAGAAGGTGCGCGAGGCGCAGCCGGGGCTGCATGCGGAGTACGTCGCGAAACCGGAGTTATTCTCCCGGATCACGGGCCTGGCCCGGCCGGGTGACGTGGTGGTGACCTTGGGAGCGGGGGACATAGTAAGGATCTGCGATGAAATGGCTGAATATTTTACGCGGCAGCGTCCTCTTTAAAGAGCCTCTGTGCCGGCATACCTCACTGTGCATAGGAGGGCCGGTGTCTGTCCTGGCCGAACCCCGGGACGCGCAGGAGTTAAAAGTATTGATTCTGGGGGCAAAAAGGGCTACAATACCGCTTCGTATACTCGGCGCGGGAAGCAATCTGCTGGTGGCGGACAAGGGAGTGCGGGCAGTGGTGTGCCGTTTGCGCGCGCCTTCCTTTTCCCGGGTGTCTTTCCGTTCCCGGGAGGTGACCGCGGGCGCAGGATGCATGCTTTCCGCGCTGGTGCGGGAAGCGGCGCAGCGCGGGGATGCGGGCCTGGAGTTCCTTGCCGGGATACCCGGTACCGTCGGCGGTGCGGTGATGATGAACGCGGGCGCCTGGGGAAGATGCATCGGGGATGTAGCCAGGCGAGTCACGGTGATGGATATGCGCGGCCAAATCAGGGTGCTTGAGGCCGGGGATATCCGCTGGAAATACCGGGACAGCGGCCTGGGTAATGTGGTGGTGCTGGAAGCGGTCTTTGCGCTGCGAAGGTCCACGCCTGCGCGGGTTCGCGCGAAGATGCTCGAGTACGCCAAAAAACGCAAGGTTTCGCAGGACTTACGGTTCCCCTCGGCCGGAAGCGTGTTCAGGAATCCGGAAGATGACGCCGCCGGCAGGCTGATCGACGCCTGCGGCCTGAAAGGCACGAGGCAGGGAGGGGCGTCGATCTCTCCCGTGCACGCGAATTTCATCGTGAATACGGGCCGTGCCACGGCCCATGACGTAATGCTACTGATGCAAAAAGCCCGCCGGGCGGTGCGCGCCAAGTTCGGCGTGACGCTGGAGGCGGAGATCAAACTATGGAAGTGAACTCTTTGGGCCGGATCGGGGTGCTGATGGGCGGCCCTTCGACGGAGCGGGAGATCTCGTTGCGTTCCGGCCGGGCGGTGGCCCTGGCGTTGCGGCAGGCAGGACTGGATGCGGTGGAGATCGATATCGAGACCGACCGGCAGGAGGAGAATGCCCGGCGCATCTCCTCGTACGGGGTGCAGTGCGCCTTCGTCGCTTTGCACGGCCGTTACGGCGAGGACGGGCAGATCCAGCAGGTGCTCGAGGGGCTGCGACTGCCGTATACCGGATCGGGCGTGGATGCGAGCCGCCAGGCGATGGATAAGGTCTCGGCGCATCAGGCTTTTCTTGCCGCGGGGATACGCATCCCCCGGTATGAGGTGCGGCTGCGCACCTCCGAGGGAGCCTTTGCGCCGCTGGGCATAACGATACCGTTTCCGGTAGTGGTCAAACCGGCCACGCACGGATCGAGCATAGGGCTTTCCCTGGTGGAGGAATCCGCGCTTTTTTCCGAGGCGCTTAAGACCGCGTTCTCCTTCGACGAGAAGGTGCTGATCGAAGAGTTTATCGCCGGCCGGGAGCTTACCGTCGGAGTGATCGACGGGGAGGCGCTTCCGGTGGTGGAGATCCGTCCGAAGAAGAAGGTGTTCGATTACCAGGCGAAATACGAAAAGGGCATGACCGAGTATATCGTGCCGGCGCCTCTTACCGCGGCGGAGCAGTCGCTGGTGCAGGAGGCGGGGGTGCGCGCGTACCGGGCGCTGCGCTGCAGCGGGGCCGCCCGCGTGGATATCATGCTCGCGGCCGACGGCCAGGCGTATGTGCTGGAGATCAACACCATTCCCGGCATGACCGAGACCAGCCTGCTGCCGAAGGCGGCGCGGCAGGCGGGAATGGATTTTTCGCAACTGTGCGTGAGACTGGTGGCATTGGCGTATGAGAAGATCAAGAAAGCCTGAAGCTTCCCGGCCGGGACAGGAGGCCAGGCGCACGCGTCTTATTGCGGCGGCATGCTGGACGGCGGCCCTGGGAGTGCTGGCATTTATCGTCTGGTCCTGGAGCGCGAACTCCTTCTTCATCATCAGGCACGTGCAGGTGGTCCCGGCAATGGAGCATGCGCCGGACGGCCGCTTCCTGGAGGTGGCGTACCTCAAGGGACGCAATATCTTTTCCATCGATCTGGATACGGAAGCGGACAGGATCTCCCGGAAGTATCCCAGTTTCAAGAAGGTGAGGCTGATCCGCGTGCCGCCGGATCGGGTGTTCGTATCGCTGGCGACCCGGGCCTCGATCGCGCAGGTGAAACTGGGGAGTTCGGTGTATTCCTTAAGCGAGGACCTGGTGTTCTTCGAGCCGTTCAAAGGGGAGGCCGGGGATGCGCTGCCGCTGATCACTGGGCTGGAGCGCAAGCTCAGATCCCCGGTGATGGGGCGCAGGTACCCCTACCGGGACCTGATGATCGGGGTGGAAGTGATCAAGGCGGTGCAGGTGCACAAGGGGCTGCAGGGATACCGGGTGCGCCGGATCGACCTTTCGAACCTCAACGATATCACCTTCGCGCTGGCCCGTCCTGCGGAAGTTCCGGCCGTGACGGTGCCGGGCGCGGCGGAAGCGGCGCCGGATGCAGGCACGGACCTTCTGGAGGTCAAGATAAGCCAGGAGCATCTGCGCAATAAACTGCGCCTGTTGAGCGAGCTTTTTCTGCAGCTGAAGGCTGCGGCGGATACCATCAAATACGTTGATATGCGGTTCAGCGACCCGGTGATCAAGCTGAAAGAGGCCACTGAACGGTAACCACGGCGGGTGAACAACATGCGTTCCACTCCATACCTTTGCGGGATCGACATAGGATCAAGTAAGATATCGGCCACGCTGGCGGTGCTTTCCAGGAAGCGGCAGGTGCAGGAACTGTTTTTCGAGTCGGTGTCTTCCCGCGGGGTGGCCCAGGGTACGGTGGTGGATGCCGTGGAACTGGTGGAATCGATCGGCAAGGTGCTCAAGGGCCTGAAGGCGAAGTCGGGGATCACCCCTAAGTACGTCAGCGCCGCCATCTCCGGCCAGGACATCATCACCAAGCACAGTTACGCCATCATCCCCCTGGCGGAGCGGGGCAATAAAGTGATCATGGAGTATGACCTGCAGCGGGTGATCGAGCAGGCGCGTATCCTCGGTTCCAACCTCGAGGAGGAGATCATCCATCAGATCCCCGCGGCGTATTCCATCGATGCCAAGGGCGGCATCCGCAATCCGCTGGGGCTTTACAGCCACAAGCTGGAAGTGGACCTGTATCTTATCTGCGCCCGGCTTTCTCTGGTGCAGAACATCACCAAAGTGATGAACCAGGCCGGAAGCGAGATCAAGCACGTGCTTTGCGCGCCTATCGCCACGAGTGAAGTGGTTTTCGAGCCGGGGTCGCGCAGCGGCACGCAGGTGCTCTGCGATATCGGCAAGGATGTGACCGAGATCATCGTCTTCGAGGACGGGATGATCAAGGATATGCGGGTGCTGGCGCTGGGGGGGCAGGACTTGACCGCAGAGGTGGCGCACCAGCTGCAGATCTCCACCGATCTGGCCGAGGAGATCAAGAAGAGCCACGGCGCGGTCGGTGAAACATCCGCGGCGCCGGATGAGAAGGAGATCCTGATCAAGCAGCAGGCGGCGTACAAGCCGATCAAGCGCACCGTGCTGCTGCGTATCCTCGACGATAGGGCCCAGGGGATGTGCCGGCTCATCAAGAGCTCCGTGGAAAGCATGGTCCTGGCGTCCGAGGTTTCCTCGCTGGTGGTGACGGGGCGCACGTTGCTGATGGGCGGCTTCATCGAGGCTTTTGAACAGGTGTGGGGAGTGCCGGTGGTCTTAGGGAGGATCGCGAACCCGCAGGTCGCCTCCCTGGCGCACCGTTACGATATCCTTTCCGGGCAGAAGTACCTGCATTATCTGACTTCGCTGGGAGTGGTCTGTCATCTGCTGCGCACGGAAAAGCCCAGGATGCTGGCCAACCCGCAGATGTACCCGCATCTTTTCACCCGGATGGTCAACAAGGTCAAGGAAGTGTACCTGGAGTATTTTTAATGCGGGCGGCAGCGTTGGTCAAGGTGCGCAGCGCCATCGCGCAGGCGGCGCACCTTGCAGGCCGGGACCCGTCGGAAGTGACCCTGATCGCGGTCACCAAGACCCGGCCGGTCGGATCCGTCAGGGAGGCCTTGGATGCCGGCGTGGTGCACATCGGGGAGAACCGCGTGCAGGAGGCCAGGGAGAAGATCGCATTGGCCTCGGAGCAGCCGTGGTCCCGCGCGGTGGTGTGGCATCTGATCGGCCATTTGCAGCGCAATAAAGCGCGGGATGCGGTGAGGCTCTTCTCGCTCATCCATTCCCTGGATTCCGTGGCCCTGGCGCAGGAGATCGAGAAGCACGCCGCGGCGCTGGGAAAAGTGCAGGAGTGCCTGATCGAGGTGAAAGTCTCTCCGGAGCCTTCAAAGGAGGGCTTGACCCCGGAGTCGCTGCATCAGGCCGTGAGAGATATCTCCCGGCTGGCGCATGTCAAGCTGCGGGGACTGATGACCGTCGCGCCGATCGTCCGGGACGCGGAAGAGGCGCGGCCGTATTTCAGGATGCTGCGCACGCTGCGGGACGAGGTGAATGCCGCAGGGATATATCCGCAGCCGCTGACCGAGCTCTCCATGGGGATGACGGACGATTTTCCGGTCGCGGTGGAAGAGGGGGCGACCATGGTGCGGCTGGGCAGGGCATTATTCGAGGGATGAGATGAAGACGCTGGGGTTCATCGGATTCGGGAACATGGGGCGCGCGATCGCGGCGCAGTCTGCCGCATCCTACCGGATATTCGCGTTCGACAAGGATCCTTCCAAGGCCGCGGACGCGGCGAATGTGACGCGGTGCGATTCCCTGGCGCAGGTCATCGCGGCCGCGGAGATGGTGGTGCTGGCGGTCAAGCCGCAGGATATCGAGCAGGTGCTTCAGGAAGCTTCTTCCGCGGTGAGCGCGGATAAGCTCCTGGTCTCCATCGCCGCGGGCATTACGACCGCATATATCGAGAAGCGGCTGGGCACGGTGCGGGTGGTCCGCGTGATGCCGAACATGCCTGCGCAGATCGGCGCGGGAATGACCTGTCTTTGTTCCGGCGCCTTTGCTTCGGAGGAGGACCTCGACGCCGCGGAGGACCTTTTCGAGTTCGTTGGCGAGACCGAGCGGATAGAGGAATCGATGATGAATGCGGTCACCGCGGTTTCCGGCAGCGGTCCGGCATATGTGTGTGCCGCCCTGGAGCAGGGGAATCATTCCGCGGAGACCTGGCCGCCGCAGGAGCATATCAGGTTTGTCAGGGATTTCGAGGCGGCCGCGCAGGGGGCGGGGATCCCCGCCCGGGAAGCGGCGCTTCTGGTAAGGGTGACGGTGGAGGGAACGCTGCGGTATCTGCGGCAGACCCGCGTCGCGGCGCAGGACTTGCGCCGTCAGGTCACTTCCAAAGGCGGCACCACGGAAGCGGCGCTCGCGGTGCTGGCGCAGGGCGGGAGCCTTGCAGAGGCCGTGAAAGCCGCGGCGGCGCGCGCGGCGCAACTGGCGAAGGAATAAAGGAGCTCGTTATGGGAAAGATCGGGATCATCGGCGGCAGCGGGTTGTATAATATCGAAGGTATCACCGGCTTGAAGACGGTGAAGGTCTCCACTCCTTTCGGCGCGCCTTCGGATAACTTCGTCACCGGGATCCTGGAGGGCAGGGAAGTGGTGTTCCTGCCCCGGCACGGCGTCGGGCACAGGCTTAACCCCAGCGAGATCAATTACCGGGCGAACATCTTCGGGATGAAGAAGCTCGGGGTGGAGCGCATCGTTTCCGTCACCGCCTGTGGAAGCCTGCGCGAAGATATGGCCCCGCTGGATTTCGTCACGCCCTATCAGTTCGTCGACCGCACCAATCAGGCGCGGCAGATGACGTTCTTCGAGAAGGGGATCGTGGCCCATATCACTTTTTCCGATCCGGTGTGCGTGGCGACCGCCCGGGTCGTGGCCCAGGCCGTAAAAACGGCGGGGGTCGGGGCAAAGGTGCATGAAGGGGGCACTTACCTTAATATGGAAGGCCCGGCGTTCTCCACCCGCGCGGAATCCGAGTTGTACCGGAAATGGGGGATGGACATCATCGGCATGACCAACATGTCCGAGGCCAAGCTGGCGCGGGAGGCGGAGATGTGCTATGTGACCCTGGCCGCGGTGACCGATTACGACTGCTGGCACACCCCGGAAAAACCGGTGACGGTGGATATGGTGGTGCAGTGCCTGCTGAAGAACGTGGAGAATTCCAAGAAGATCATCCGTGAGCTCGTGCGTACCATGCCTGTCGAGCGCACCTGCTCGTGCGCGCAGGCGCTGAAGTACGCGATCCTTACGGATAAGAAAAAGATCCCGGCGCAGGTCAAGCAGCGGCTCGCGCCTCTGGTCGGAAAGTACGTGTAACCCATGGAATATAAAGATACCTTAAACCTTCCCAAGACAGATTTTCCCATGAAGGCGGACCTCCCTAAGCGGGAACCGCTGATGCAGGAGCGCTGGCAACGCGAGGGGCTGGAACAGCGCATCGCGCAGGCGGCCGCCTCGAAGAAGAAGCGTTACGTGCTGCACGACGGGCCGCCGTACGCCAACGGCAACATCCATATCGGGCATGCCCTGAACAAGACCCTCAAGGATATCGTGGTCAAGTACAAGACCATGCGCGGGTTCGCCTCGCCCTACGTGCCGGGATGGGACTGTCACGGGCTTCCGATCGAGCATGCGCTGTTAAAGGAGCTCAAGATCCATAAGTCCCAGATCCCGCAGGCGGAGTTCAGGAAAAAAGCGCACGAGTACGCCATGAAGTTCGTCGGTTTGCAGCGGGAGCAGTTCAGGCGCCTGGGAGTGCTGGGGGATTGGGACAACCCGTACCTGACCCTGGCGCACGAGTACGAGACGGGGATCCTGGAGTCCTTCAGGACGCTTTACGAGAAGGGGTATATCTCCCGCGGGTTGAAGCCCGTCAACTGGTGCTGCAAGTGCGAGACGGCGCTCGCCGAAGCGGAGGTGGAGTACGAGAACCACACCTCTCCTTCGATCTACGTGAAATTCCTGCTCGAGGATAATTCGCTTTTTGAAAAAGGCACGCATCTGCTTATCTGGACCACGACCCCCTGGACGCTGCTGGCCAACGTCGCCGTGGCAGTGCATCCGGACCTGGAATATTCCTGCGTGAAGACCGAAAAGGGCACGCTGGTGATCGCCTCTGCGCGGTTGCCGCAGGTGCTGGAGCAGGGGGGGATCGCGCAGTCGCAGGTCCTGAAGGAAGTGAAGGGCCGGGACCTGGAGGGGCTCGCGTATACGCATCCTTTCGTCGTCCGGCAGGGTAAGGTCGTGCTGGCCCAGTATGTATCCCGGGAAGACGGCACGGGGCTGGTGCACACCGCGCCCGGGCACGGCAACGAAGATTATATGACCGGGGTCAGGTATAAACTGCCCATCGTGATGCCGGTGGACTACCGCGGCAGGTTCGACGACTCTACGGGAGAGTTCGCCGGACAGCACGTGCTGGAGGCGAACAAGCTCATCATCGAGAAGCTTAAAAGCCTTGGCGCGCTGTATTTCGATTCCGCGCTGCAGCACTCCTATCCGCATTGCTGGCGGTGCAAGAGCCCGGTGATCTTCCGCGCCACCAACCAGTGGTTCCTCAGTCTCGAGCATGACGGATTGCGCCGGAAACTGATCGACGCGATCGAATCGCAGGTCACCTGGGTTCCGGCGGCGGGCAAGGAGCGCATCCGGGCGATGGTGGAGCAGCGTCCGGACTGGTGCCTTTCCCGGCAGCGGTACTGGGGGGTGCCTATCCCCGCGGTGATCTGCCAAAAGTGCGGGCACGAGGATATCTACCTGCCGGTGATCGACGCGCTGCGTAAGGCGGTGGAAAAAGAGGGGACGGACGCGTGGTTCACGCATGACCTGAAGGATTTTATCCCGCAGGGGCATGCCTGCCCCAAGTGCGGGGCAAAGGAGTTTACCGCGGGCACGGATATCCTGGATGTCTGGTTCGATTCCGGGGTGAGCAGCCAGTCGGTGCTCAAGAAGCGCCCCGAGCTGGGGGGCGTGCCGGCGCAGCTTTATCTGGAAGGCTCCGATCAGCACCGGGGATGGTTCCAGGCCTCTTTGATCCCCGGGGTGTGCATCGACGGACGGCCTCCATTCGAGACCGTGCTGACCCACGGGTTCGTGGTCGACGGCGACGGGCGCAAGATGTCCAAGTCCCTGGGCAACGTTATCTCGCCCGATGAGATCATCAAGAACTACGGCGCGGACATCCTGCGGCTTTGGGTCGCGTCCAGCGATTACAACGAGGATATCCGAATCTCCAAGGAGATACTGACCCGTCTTTCCGAGGCATACCGGAAGATCCGCAACACTGCGCGCTTCATCTTAAGCAACCTGTATGATTTCGATCCGGATACGGACAAAGTCGGGTACGCGGACCTTCCGACCATCGACAAGTGGATCCTCTACCGGTTGGAGAACACCCTGGACGACGTGGTCAAGGCGTACGACCAGTTCGAGTTCCATAAGGCGTACAAGCGTATCTATGATTTCTGCAACGCCGACCTTTCGAGCCGTTACCTGGATATGGCCAAGGGCAGGCTTTACACCTTCGGCGCGAAGTCTCGGGAGCGCCGCGCTTCCCAGACCGTCATGTACGAGGTGCTGGATACCCTGGTGCGCCTGATGGCGCCGATCCTGGTGTTTACCGCGGATGAGATATGGCAGAGCATGCCGCACGTGCAGGGGGATAAGGGGATATCCAGCGTGCACTTGTGCTCCTTGAGGGACGTCAACCCCGCCTTCGCGCAGCATGGCGCGGCGCGTACGGTCGATGAGGATCTGCGCATGGTGCTGGAGCTCATTCCGGAGGTGTCCAAGGCTCTGGAGGAGATGCGGACAAAAGGAGAGATCGGAAGCTCCTTTGACGCACAAATAAATCTATTGACAAACAAGGCCGAACGGTATACAGTTTTAGCAAGTTTACAGGCGGATATGCCGGAAATCTTCAAGGTTTCGCTGGTGACCGTTTCTCAGGGGACCGCGAGCGGCAACGCGAACGGGACCGTGAGCACTGTATTCCCGGATATCAGTATCCACGCCGGCAAAGCGCAGGGAGAGAAGTGCCCGCGCTGCTGGAATTATTCGACTCAGGTGGGGCAGGATAACGCACATCCCCAGCTGTGTCCTCAGTGCCTCAGGGCGATCGGAGGAAAGTAATTTGAAAAAGGCAACTGCCAAAAGATCCGTGAAAAAGGACGTGAAGAAGCGCGCGCCGAAGCGCGAGGCTAAGGTCGCGCGTAAGTCCGCGGTAAAAGCGTCCGGAAAGAAGTACCTTAAGCAGGAGCTGCAGGAGTTCCGCAAGCTTCTGTTGACGAAGAAAGAGATGCTCATCGACGGGATCAAACATATTTCCGAAGATACGCTCAAGAAATCGCAGAAGGACGCCTCCGGGGATATCTCCGGGTATTCCTTCCATATGGCGGACGTGGCCACCGATACTTACGACCGTGAGTTCTCTCTGGGGCTGGCTTCCAACGACCGCGAGGCGCTCTACGAGCTTAACGACGCGCTCAAAAAAATGGAAGAGGGCAGCTTCGGCGTATGCGAGGATTGCAAATGCCTCATCTCCAAGACCCGTCTCAAGGCGCTCCCTTCGGCGCGGTTGTGCGTGAAGTGCCAGGAAAAACGGGAGACCCGCTGATCCTGCATTCCGGGATCTATTTCCTGTTCGCGGCGGCGATGGTCGCCGCGGACCAGTTCCTGAAATACCTCGCGGTGAGTCATCTTGCCCTTAACACTCCCGTGCCGCTCATTCCGGGGGTGTGTTCGCTGACCCTGGTCCAGAACCGGGGCGCGGCGTTCGGCATGTTGCGCGGGCAGCAATGGGTGTTCGTCGCCGCTTCCCTCTGCGCCGGCGCGTATCTCGGGTATCTCCTGGTGCGCCGTGCCCGGAGTTTCCCCGTTTCCCTCAATTTTTCCCTCGCGCTGATCCTTTCCGGCGCGGCAGGCAATCTCATCGACCGTCTGCGCGTCGGATATGTCATCGATTACCTCGACTTCCATTTCTGGCCGGTGTTCAACCTGGCGGATTCCGCCATTACCGTAGGCGCCGTGCTGGTGGGGTGGAGGATACTGCGGCCGCGGCCTGCGGGGAAGGAGTAAGCATGCATCCGGTGATATGTACCTTGGGGCCAGTGACGATCTATTCGTACGGGTTGATGGTGGCGCTGGCGTTCCTGGTGTGCGTGTCCCTGGCGCGGCAGCATGCCCGCAGGGTGGGGATCGACCCGGAGGTCATCATCAACGCCTGTTTCCTCGGCTTGGCATTCGGCATCGCCGGCGCCAGGTTCCTTTACGTGATCGAGCATTGGGCGCAGTACCGGAATCATCCCTGGGAAGTGCTCATGCTGCAGCACGGAGGGCTTTCCTTTTTCGGGGGATTGCTGGCGGGAGTGGCTGCGGCGCTGGTATATCTCCGGCGCAGGAAACAGTCCCTGTACCGGATATTCGACCTGCTGGCGCCGTACATCGCGCTGGGGCATGCCATCGGCAGGATCGGGTGCTTCTTCAACGGCTGCTGCTTTGGAAAGGTTTCCGTCTGGGGGGTATATTTCCCGGTGCTGGAATCGACGCGCATCCCTACGCAGCTGATCTCCTCCGCCGCGCTGATAGGGATTTACCTGGTGCTGAGGATATTGCAGGAGCGTTTCAAATCTTTGCCCGCGGGTACGGTGTTCTATGTCTACCTGGCGTTGTATGCGGGAAAACGCTTCGGGATCGAGTTCCTGCGGGACGATAATTACCCGTTCTTCGCGGGGCTGACTTTTTTTCAGGTGTTCAGTGCGGCGGCGGGGATATTCGCGCTGGTGCAGCTTGCCCGCAGAATGCCTCGGCCAAGGAGCGGATAGATGGCGGCGCATGAATACCGGATCGTGATCGACCCCGCGCAGGCGGGAATGCGGCTGGATATGGTGCTCAATGAATTCCTGCAGCAGCATCATGAGGGGGTATCCCGTTCCTCGGTACAGAAGCTCATCGAGCAGGGGGGCGTTCGCCGGGACGGCTCCGGCGCGCTTAAAAGCAACCATAAGGTCCGGGAAGGGGAGGAGTATACGGTACTCCTGGCCGAGGAGCAGGCCCGCGACCTGGGCGCGGAGGATATCCCGCTTTCCATTCTTTACGAGGATGATGCGATCATCGTGCTGGATAAGCAGCCCGGTTTGGTGGTGCATCCGGCCCCGGGCAACGCCGCGCACACGCTGGTCAACGCCCTGCTGCATCATACTCCGAATCTTTCGAGCGTCAACCCGCTGCGGCCGGGGATCGTGCACCGGCTGGACAAGGATACCTCCGGCGTGATGGTCGTGGCCAAGACCAACGAGAGCCATCATGCGCTGGCGCGGCAGTTCTCCGAGCATACGGTGCGCAAAGTGTACTGCGCGCTGGTGCGCGGGAGGATGGAATTCGACGAAGGGGTGATCGAGGTCTCCATCGGCCGGCATCCCCGTCGGCGCAACGAAATGGCGGCGGGCATCGGCCTGGCGAGCAAGGAAGCGCAGACGAAGTACCGGACTCTTTTCCGGGGAGAGGGGTTCAGCCTGGTGGAACTTTTTCCCCGCACCGGAAGGACGCATCAGTTGCGCGTGCATTTGGCGTTCCTCGGCCATCCGATCCTGGGGGATATGACGTACGGCAAGGGGCAGGGCACGTTCCCCCGGCTGGCGCTGCATGCCCGCAGCATCGGGTTCCTTCATCCGGTGACGCAGGCCTTCGTTGAGTATGCTGCGCCGCTGCCTCCGGAGTTTGCCGAGCATTATCCGCAAAGTACCAAGAAAAAACGTTGATTTATTTGCAACTGATGATATAGTATACTCTTGTAACGTTATTATTCCTTTCCCATAAGGTCAGCCAGCGAACAAGGAGGAGCAATGTCCTTTAAACCAAAAGCTTCCACCGTTATTCTTACCGGCCTTATTTTCCTTTCCCTGGCATTGGGTATCGGAATATTCATGCTTTTGCAGAAGGAGCGTGCGCATAATATCGAACTGCAGGATGAGCTCAAAGAGGTCCAGGCAGAGCTGCGCGAGAGTTCGAAAAAGCTCAAGGATCTGGAGCTGACGAACACCGACTTGAAGGATAAGCTGGGTGTTACGCAGGTGCAGCTGGAAGGATTGACCGCGGATTTCGAAAAGGAGAAAGCCGCCAAGGGCGAAGCGCTGGCCAATATCGAGCGTTTGCGCGCCGACCTGGAGCAGCAGAAGCAGCTGCGCCTGGACCTGGAGAAGCAATTCGCCAAATCCAAAGAAGAGGCCAAGAAAGTCCAGGAACAGGTCAGGCAGCTTGATCAGCGCAAGAGCGAGCTCGAAGCGAAGGTCAAGGACCTGGAAGCCCGCGCTTCCGACGTAGAACTGGGCACCATCGTGGTCAACGCCGATCAGCAGGCCGCTCCGGCGCCCGCTTCGAAGAAGGGCGTGAAAGCCACTCCCCGCGAAAAGACTCCGGCAGTGCAGCCGGTGAAAGCCGCGCCCATACCGCAGCCCCAGGCCAAAGAGAAGGGGTCCGAGGGCAAGGTGCTGGTGGTCAACAAGGAGTATAATTTCCTGGTGTTCGATCTGGGCCGCAAGGACGGGATCGAACAGGGGGCGATCTTTTCGGTGTTCCACAGCAATAAATACGTCGGCGACGTGAAGGTCGAGAAAGTGCATGACGCGATGTCGGCAGCCGGTTTCCTGACCTCCGGCCTGCGGGACAAAGTCGCCGAGGGCGACAGGGTCTCCTCCCGCGCGCGGTAATCCACGTGGATATTCCTCAGGCTGCGCACCGGATCACCGGTGCGCTTTCCTTTCCCGGCGATAAGTCCATCGCGCATCGCGCGGTGCTGATCGCCTCCCTTTCCAGCGGCAAGACCGCTATTTCGAATTTTCCCCTGAACAAAGATTGCCTGGCTACGGTCGAATGCCTGCGGCTTCTGGGAGTGAAGATCGGATCCCGCAGCGCCGCGCAGGATGAAACGGCGGTGCTTTCCGTGGAGGGACAGGGCGGCCGCAGTATCTCCGATCCCGGGAAGCCGTTGTACATCGAAGAGTCCGGGACTACCTTCCGGCTGCTGGCAGGCGTGCTGGCCGGCAAGCCTCTGTGCGTCACCTTGCAGGCGGGGCCGCAGCTTTCCCTGCGTCCCATGCGCCGGATCATCGAGCCGCTGCGCCGGATGGGAGCAAAGGTGGAGGCCCGGCAGGATAAGAGCGGGGAGCAGTATGCGCCCCTGCATATCTGCGGCGGTAATTTGCAGGGGGGCGTGGAGCGGATGGAGGTCGCTTCCGCGCAGGTGAAATCCGCGATCCTTCTGGCAGGAGTGCAGGCCAAGGGTATCACCAAAATTACCGAGCCTCTGCCTACCCGGGATCATACCGAACGTATGCTGAGGCTTTTTCGCGTGCCGGTGCATTGCCGCGGCAATACGGTAAGTATCCGCGGGCCGGTGCGGTTGTACTCGCCCGGAGAAGTCTATGTTCCGGGAGATGCTTCTTCAGCCGCCTTTTTTGCGGTGGCGGCGATCCTGGTGGGAGGGTCATCGCTGGTCCTTAAGAGGATCTCTTTAAACCCTGGCAGGACTGGGTTTTTGGATGTGCTTAAAAAAATGGGTGCGGATATAAGCGTGTTCCCCGAGGATGTGCCTGCCGGGACAGAACCCCTCGGTGATGTGCGGGCGCGTTTTTCTTCCCTCAAAGCGGTGAAGGTTTCCGCAGCCGAAGTCCCTTATCTGATCGATGAGCTCCCGGTGCTCATGGTCGCCGCCAGCAGGGCGAAGGGGGTTTCCGTGTTTGAAGGCGTTGAAGAGCTTAGGGTTAAGGAAACCGACCGTATCGCCGCCATGAAAAAGAACCTTTCTGCGATGGGGGTCAAAGTAGAGGTCTCTTCAAGGAAGGGCAGGGAAACGCTGACCGTGGAAGGCCCGGCCCGGCTTACCGGATGCCGCGTGGAAACGTTCAATGACCATCGTATCTGTATGAGCATGGCAGTGGCGGCATTGGCTGCTGACGGAAAAACCGGCATAGACGATGCGGCGTGTGTGCGCAAATCCTTTCCCGGGTTCTGGGATATGCTGGGCAAGGTGACCCGCTAGGGATCATGGCGCAACAATCTATTTGACACCCACTTCAATCTCTGCTACAATTTTGCTACTTGTCTTATTTAATTAGGTAAGGATGGTGCCATGAATAAATTCAAGGATATCTTCCGTAAAGGGATCAACTACATCCTGGGTCTTTTCTCCAACGATATGGGGATAGACCTGGGCACCGCTTCTACCCTGGTATATGTCAAAGGCGAGGGCGTGGTGTTGTGCGAGCCCTCCGTAGTCGCGATCAGGCGGGGCACTTCCCACGTGCGGGCGGTGGGGGACGAGGCGAAAAAGATGCTCGGCCGCACCCCCGGCAATATCATCGCCATCCGTCCCATGAAGGACGGGGTCATCGCGGATTTCGAGATCACCGAAGCGATGCTGCGTTATTTCATCAAGAAAGTGCATCACCGCAGGGTACTGGTCAGGCCGCGGATCATCATCGCCATCCCTTCGGGTATCACGGAAGTGGAGAAGCGCGCCGTTCAGGATTCCGCGTTGCGCGCCGGAGCCCGCGAGGTGAAGCTTATCGAAGAGCCCATGGCGGCGGCCATCGGGGTCGGACTGCCCATATCGGAGCCGGTGGGTAACATGATCATCGATATCGGCGGCGGCACTACCGAGATCGCGGTCATTTCCCTGGCCGGGATCGTCTTCTCGAAATCCATCCGCATCGGCGGCGACGAAATGGATGACGCGGTCATCGAATACCTCAAAAAGACCTATAACATGATGGTGGGCGAGCGTACCGCCGAAGAGATCAAGATCAAGATCGGGTCGGCGTATCCTCTGGAAGAGGAGATGAGCCTGGAGGTCAAGGGGCGCGACCTGGTGACGGGTCTTCCCAAGACCGTGACCGTCACCTCAGAAGAGATCCGCGAGGCGGAGCAGGAGCCTTTGCGCGCGATCCTGGAAGCGACCAAGATCGCCCTGGAGCGTACTCCGCCCGAACTGGCCGCGGACCTGATCGAACACGGGATCGTGCTGGCAGGCGGCGGTTCGCTGCTGCGCGGCCTGGATAAACTTATCGCCGAAGAAACGGGCCTTCCGGTCCATGTGGCGGATGATCCTCTGGCAGCGGTGGTCAACGGCACCGGCAAGGTGTTGAATGAGGTCCGCTACCTGGAGGATGTCACCGTTCCGATCAAGTCCGAGACGTACTCTTAGTCTTTTCCTTCTTGTAGCGAAGGGGAGGGGTTGGGCCTTCGCGACCATTCGATGTGTTTACCGTCCATAAAAAACAATTAATTCGCATCTTTTTCGGGTTTGTGGCGCTGTGGGTCGCCGTGAGGGCGGGCTCGACCCTGGAAGCGCCTCTGCTCGATATCCTGCGCCGGCCGCTGAACCTGCTTACCGGGTTTCGGCATGAAGCCGGCGCGCTCATTTTCTACCACCGTAATTATCTGGACCAGCGGGCGCTGCGCCGGGAGAACGAGCTCTTGCGCAAGCGCCTGATCGAATACGGCGAGGTGGCCGCGGAAAACGAGCGGATGCGCGCGCTGCTGGCGTTCAAGGAGCAATCTTCTTTTCCCCTTTTGGGCGCGAAAGTGACCGGATTCTCTTCGGACAGCTGGAGCTCGGTCATCATCATCGACCGGGGCAAAAAAAGCGGGGTGAAGAAGTCCGACGTGGTGGTCAGTTATCTCGGGCTGGTGGGCAGGGTCATCGAAAGCGCGGAGCAGACGAGCAAGGTGCAGTTGATCAGCGACCCTTCCTTCGGGGTCTCCGCCTTCGTGCAGCGCAGCCGGCAGGAAGGCCTGGTGAGCGGCACCCTCGGCAACCTGCTGGTGATGAAATACCTGCCTAAGGATGCCGATATCCAGCCGGGGGATGTGGTGCTCACCTCCGGGATGACCGAACTGTTCCCCAAAGGTATCGCCGTGGGCACGGTGCAGGAAGTAGGGATGGAGCTTTCCGGGTTGAGCCGTTATGCCACGATCCGGCCCGCGGCGCCGTTATCCTATCTGGAAGAAGTGCTGGTGATCATCGGCCAATGAGCGCGCATCCGCTGCTTTTCGGTTACCTGGTGGTGGCGGCGATCGTGCAGGTGGCGCTGGCGGACTGCATCACCTGGTTCAACGTCAAGCCGGATGTGTTCATCGCCGGCCTTTTTTGCGCCTGCATGGTCCTTTCGGCGCGCTGGTCGCTGGTCTTTGCCCTGTGCGCGGGCCTTTTGCGCGACGCCTTCTGCGGCCCGATGGCCGGCAATGGCATGGTCCTTTATGTCGGCTGGTGGATGGTGATGGTCCAGCTCTCAAGGATGATCGCGGTGGATACGTTCCCCGTGCGCAGGATGTTCCTGGCGGCGGTGGTGGCGGCGAATTCGCTTGTGGTCCGGCCGCTTTTTTTCCGCGCGCCGGGGATCCCCTGGGGCATCCTGGTCCGGACCATGCTGCTGGAGGCCGTGTATACCGCGCTGGCCGGGTTCCTGCTGCTGGAATTCCTGCAGGCGCTGCGCCTGCGCACCCGGGAGCGCGAGGAGGAGCCGGTGGACCTGGAAGCGGAGACGGATGAGGATTATTCCGGGGTAAGCGAGTACGAGGACAGATGAGAACCTCTTTTGTGCGTTGGTTCATGGCGGTGCTGGCGGGGCTTTTGCTCGCCGGGCTGGGTAATCTGCAGTTCGTGCAGGGCAGCATGTACCGGAATCTGAGCGAGAGGAACTGCGTGCGCATGCTCCCCCAGATCGGCGCGCGCGGCAGGATCCTGGATGCTTCCGGCCGGCCGCTGGTGGACAGTTTCCTGACCTATGACGTGCTGGTGCTCCCGCAGAAGAAGGAGCGGCTGCGCGAAGTGCTGGAAGATATCGCGCGGGTGATGGTGGTGGATGCGGATGCGCTGGAGCGGATGTATAAGCGCAATTTCGTGACCTCTTCCGTGCCGGTGGTGGTGGCCAGGAACGTCGACACGCACAAAGCGATCGCCCTGGAGGAGATGAAAAGTCAGATCGACGGAGTGATGATCCAGCCGCATCCGATACGGGAGTATCCCTTCGGCGCGCGCGCCGGCCATCTGATCGGCTATCTCAACGAGATAGACCACTGGCGTCTTACCAAGCTGGCGGAGTACGGGTACAAGACCAAGGATATCGTCGGCTATACCGGTATCGAGGAGCGTTACGATTATTACCTGCGGCAGGAGGAGGGGGGCCTTTCCATGGAGGTCGACCACCGGGGCAGGTTCATGCGTCTGCTGGGGTTCAAGGCGCCGGTGGATGGCAGCGAAGTGCAGCTTACCCTGGACCTGGATATCCAGCGGGTCGTGGAAGAGGCACTGGATGACCGTCCCGGCAGTGTCATCGTGATGGACCCTTTTACCGGAGAGATCAAGGCCATGGCCAGCGGCCCGGGATACGAGCCGGGCGCATTCGTGCACCGCAAGGGCGAGCAATTGAGCAAGTATTTCAACGATCCCGGTGTGCCGCTGTTGAACCGTTCCATTGCCGGGGTCTATCCCGCCGCATCGGTGTTCAAGGTGGTGGTGGCGGCAGCCGCCCTGGAAGCGGGCAAGATCCAGCCTTCCACCACGTACGTATGCCAGGGAGGGATCCAGTTCGGCAACCGCAGGTTCGGATGCTGGGACGTGCACCATGAGGAGAACCTTTATGACGCGCTGGCGCACTCCTGCGACGTCTATTTTTACCGTACCGGATTGCTGGTCGGCCCGCAGTCGATCCATGACTGGGCGGTGCGTTTCGGCCTGGGCAAGCCCACGGGTATCGATCTGCCGTATGAGTCCATGGGGTCGGTGCCGAGCCCTTCCTGGAAAAGGCGCGCGGGCAGGGGAACCTGGTATGACGGGGACACGCTGAATTTCTCCATCGGGCAGGGGGATCTGATGGTGACCCCTTTGCAGATGGCCAGGCTGATGGCGGTATTCGCCAATGACGGGGCGCTCGTTACCCCGTACGTGGTCTCGCAGGTCGCGGGAAAGGATGTGTCGGCGCTGAAGCGCCGGTCGGTGAAGGTCGGGCTGCGTAAGGATACCCTGCAGGAGATCCGTGTCGGGTTAACGCGGGTGGTCGAGGACGGCACGGGTGAGGTGCTCAAAGGTGCGGGGGTATCGGTCGCAGGCAAGACCGGTACGGCGCAGGTGCCCAAAGGACTTTCGCATGCCTGGTTCGCGGGATACTTTCCTCAGGACGATCCCCGGTACGTGATCTGCGTGTTCCTGGAACACGGGGCATCGGGCCAGGCGGCGTGCGTGCTGGCGCGTAAGGTGATCGAAGGTATGGTGCAGGAGAAACTGTTATGACGCGTTTTCCGGCGTGGCTGGTCATCCTGGCCGCGGCGCTTTTGATCAGCGTGATAGGGATCAGCTGTATTTACGCGAGCACGGCGCATAAAGAAGGCAAGCTTTGGCAGGATATCTATAAGCGCCAGATCATGTGGGTGATAGTCGGCACGGTGCTTTTCCTGCTGCTTTCCCGCATCGATTATCACCGCATCCTGGACGCGGCGGTGCCGCTGTACGCGCTGACGGTGCTGTTGCTTTTTGCCATATTCGCCTTAGGGATCGTGCGTCTGGGCGCGCAGCGATGGCTTAAGTTCGGGTGGTTCAATTTTCAGCCTTCCGAGCTGGCGAAGCTGGTGATGGTGATCATCCTGGCCAGATATTTCAGCAGCAAATCCTTGGCGCAACTTTCGGTGCGGGTGGGCAACCTCGGGTTCGTGCGGGGGTTTCTCCTGCCGTTTTTCTATACCATGATCCCCGCCGGATTGGTCATAGAGCAGCCGGACTTAGGGAGCGGACTGATCGTGGTGTTCATCTTCCTTTCCATGATCTATCTGGCCGGGGTAAAACTGCGTTACCTGGTTTCTTTTCTCGGTTTGTGCATGGTCTCCGTGCCGGTGATGTGGCATTACCTGAGGGAATACCAGAAGACGAGGCTGATGGTGTTCATGAACCCGAGCATGGACCCGCTGGGCGCGGGGTATACCATCATTCAGGCGAAGATCGCCATCGGGTCGGGAGGGTTCTTCGGCAAGGGGTGGCTTTCGGGCACGCAGAGCCAGCTGCATTTCCTTCCCGAATCGCACACCGATTTCATATTTTCGGCGTTCGCGGAGCAGTGGGGGTTCTTCGGGTGCGCGCTGCTCCTGGGGTTGTATGCGGTGCTGGTATGGCAGGGGATGGTGATCGCTTCGCGCACCGGGGACCATTTCGCCAAGTTCATGGCCTGGGGGGTCTCCCTGATGCTGGGGATCCAGGTGTTTATCAACGTGGCCATGAACATGGGGCTGGCGCCGGTAGTCGGAGTGCCGCTGCCCATGATGAGCTACGGCGGATCATCGGTGATGATCACCTTCGCCGCGCTGGGTATCCTGGCCGGGATCAGCCGCAGACGAAGTGCATATTAGGGACGGTTCTGTTTTACGGTTAAAAGTGTCCCCTTGTAGCGAGGATATTTCGGGACGGTTCTGTTGATCGGTGAGAAGTGTCACTCTGACCAGAACCGTCCCGGGGAAGGAAAAAAATTGAACATCAATGACTTGTTAAGAGATGACATTTTGAAGCCCGGCCGGTATATCGGCAGGGAGTGGAACGTTTCCACCAAGGATTTCGCCGCAGCGCAGGTCAAGGTCGCGCTATGCTTTCCCGACCTCTATGAGGTGGGGATGAGCAACCTGGGCGTGCGTATCCTCTACGGGATATTGAACCGGATGGAAGGTGTTGCCTGCGAGCGCTGTTTTGCGCCGGCCGCAGATCTCGAGGCCCGGTTAAAAGAGACCGCCACACCTTTGTTCACCCTGGAAAGCCGCCAGCCTCTAGGCGTCTGCGATATCGTAGGATTTTCGCTCGGGCATGAGCTCTGCTACACCAATGTCCTGGCAATGCTTGAGCTTTCCGGGATCCCCTTGCGCAGCAGCGACCGCACCGCGGCGCATCCCCTGATCATCGGGGGAGGTCCCTGTGTCGCCAATCCCGAGCCGGTGCATGCGTTCTTCGATTGTTTTGTCATCGGCGAAGGGGAGGAGGCGCTTCCCGAGCTCATCGAAAAATACAGGTCTTTGCAGGGGCCTTTCAAACAGGGAGCTGTTCCCCGGCGCGAAGTGCTGCGGTCCCTGGCACAGATACCGGGCGTGTACGTTCCCTCGCTGTTTGAAGCCGGCGAGAGCGTCGAGAAAAGGATCGTCTGCGATTTCGAGAATTCCTTCTTTCCCGTACAGTGGCTGGTGCCGTACCTGGCGGTGATCCATGACCGGGTGACGGTGGAGGTCATGCGCGGATGTCCCAACCGCTGCCGGTTCTGCCAGGCCCGCGCCCAGTATTATCCGGTGCGCATGCGCTCTCCCGAGAAGGTCCTGGAGATCTGCCGTACCTCCCAGGAGGCGACCGGGTATGAGGAAGTGGCCCTGGCCGGCCTTTCCGTAAGCGATTATCCGCATCTGCCTACAGTGCTGGGCCCGCTCATCGCCCGTTGCCGCACGCAGGGGATCGCCGTGTCATTGCCTTCGATCAAACCGAAAGCGCTGGTAGGCGAGCTTTCCACGCTTATCGCCAGCATCAAGAAGACCGGCCTGACCTTTGCGCCTGAGGTCGGCTCCCGGAAGCTGCTGCATGTGATCGGCAAGGATTTCGATTTCATCGAGTTTTACGGGACGCTTAAGGAAGCGTACTCCGCGGGGTACCAGCACGTGAAGCTGTATTTCATGATCGGCCTGCCGCACGAGGATGACCGGGATCTCGACGCGATCGTTGAAGTGGTGCTCAAAGCCTCCGCGCTGCGCAAGGACGCGGTAGGCAAATATGCCCAGGTCAACGTCAGCATCAATACCTTTATCCCTAAGCCGCATACTCCCCTGCAGTGGTGCGGGATGTGCTCCCGGGAAGAGGCGGAGCGCAAACAGCGGTACCTGCTGGACAGGCTGAAAAAATACCGGCTGATCAAGGTCAGCTTTCACGAATATCCCCTGACGTTCCTGGAGGGAGTGTTCACCCGGGGGGACAGGAGGCTGGCGAATGCCATCGAGGAAGCCTACCGGCGGGGCGCGCGGTTCGACGCCTGGCAGGAGCACCTGAAGGTCGGGGTCTGGGAGGAGGCGTTCGCCGCTGCCGGAGTGGATGCGCAGGAGTATCTGCGGGAGCGAAGCACGGATGAGGCGCTGCCGTGGGGATTCCTTTCCATGGGGATCGACAGGGAGAGACTGGCGCAGGAGTACGCCGACTCCATGCAGGTGCCTTTGAATAAAGCTGTTGATACGCAGTAGGTTAAGAGGTATAATGAGGTCCATTATATAATTGGTGGCATGTCTGCCAAGGACAAGGCATGAAAAGCATATCTCTTTCCGCGCGTAATCTTAAATACCGGCTGAAGATCGCGTTCTACCTGGTATCCGTGCTGCCCTTTCTGGTCAGTATCTATCTGGTAGCGCGTTTTATCCTGCCCTTGTGGGGGTTTGACCGGACCATGCTGCTGGTGCTGGCTTCCAGTGCGGCGGTTTCGGTACTGGGTTTCGTGCTGATCAAACAGGTGTTCGACCGTATCCTTTCGATCACCAATGACGCGAAACTCATGGCTGCGGGCGATCTCGGGTACAAGACCGAGGGAGGGCCCCAGGACGAGGTGGGGGACCTGCGCCAGGCGCTCTCGAACCTTTCCACCCGCATCCGGGGGAACGTCGACGAGCTAAAGAAGTACAGCGAGCATTCTTCCGAGATCAACATCGAGATGCAGCGGCGCATGCTTATTTTTTCCGGGCTGCTTCAGGTGAGCTCCATGATCGCGCAGGCGGTCAAATCGGAGGTGATCCTGAAGGCGATCGTGGAGAAGTGCCGTTTTCTCGCCAGTTCCGACGTGGCGTTCTTGATGCGGAGGGAGGATGACGGGGCTTTCGTGGTCAAGATCGCCGAAGGTTCCCGGGCGTATTATCTGATGAACATCCGCTCCGAGGCGGAGGAGGATGTCTTCCGCAAGGCGGTGGTCTCCAACAAACCTTTGATCATCGACCGGGATAATCATGTGCCCGAAGCGATGTTCGCCTGGTTCTTCGAGCGTTTCCGGTTGAAGAACACCCTGGCCATGCCGGTGTACATGCGGGGGAAGGTGGTGGCGATCCTGGGAGTGGGCAACTCCAAGGAGAATTTCGCCTATGACCGGGATGATACCGAGATCCTGGATATCTTCGCCAAGCAGGTCGCGATCTCCATCGAGAACGACATGCTGGCGCATCGCGTGGAAAAGCTCGAGATCAAGGACGAGCTGACCGGGCTCTACAACGAATCCTTCATCCGCAACCGCCTGCAGGAGGAGATACGCCGTTCCATCGCCTACCAGCGGCCGTGCGGGTTCGTGCTGCTCAATGTCGACGGTTACCAGAAGTACCTGCAGGTGTGCGGTATCCCGCAGTCGGAAGCGGTGCTGAACAAGGCGGCGCAGCTGATCCGGGATTCGGTCAGCGAGATCGATCCGGTCGGCCGCACGGACAACAATGAATTCGCGATCATCCTTCCCGAAAAGAACAAGCGCCATGCGCAGCAGGTGGCGGAGGAGATACGCAAGAAGATCGAGTTCACCTTTGGCGAGGATCCCGACCCCTGCAAACGCATCACCGTCAGCGGCGGCGTGAGCGAGAACCCTCTGGACGGGATCAGCGCGGAGGAACTTATCGCCAAGGCGAAATCGTCCCTGAACCTGGCTAAGATGCAGGGAAAGAACAGGATACTGGGATAACCAGCTTAACTACCACGACCTATGCCAATACGCAGAATCATCAATAAACAACTCGGAGAATTGCTCATCGAGCGGGGGATCCTTACCCAGCAGCAGCTGGAGAAATCCCTGGCTTATCAGAAGGAACGGGGAGGCCTGATCGGTGAGATCCTGGTGGAGTTGAGTTTCGTCAAGGAAGAGGATATCGCCCAGGCCTTGACCGCCCAGTACGGGTTCCCCTATCTTCCCTTGAGCAATTACGAGATCAACCCCGAGATCATCAACGTGATACCCGGCCGCGTGGCCAGGCAGTACCTGCTCGTCCCGATCGACAAGATCGGCAACAACCTGACACTGGCCATGTCCAATCCCCTCAACATCCAGGCTATCGAGGATGTGGAGCTCCTTTCGGGATGCAGCGTGCAGACCTTTGTCTCTACGTCCTCAGACCTGAAGAAGGCGATCGAGAAATACTATAAGAACAAGGAGTAGTTCTTCGATAGCATATGGTCTCGCTGAAAGAGCGGCTCACCGAACTCCTGATCAATAACAAGCTCATCACCCAGGCGCAGCTTGACGAGGCGCTTAAGGTGCAGCAGCAGCGTGGCGGCAAGCTGAGCGAGATCATCATCAATCTCAAGTACATCAAGGAAGCGGACCTGATGCTCACCCTTTCCCAGGGCTTGGGGCTTCCCCTGATGGACCTGAAACGTTTCAAGATCGATCCCGAGACCGTCAAGATCATCCCTCCCGACCTGGCCCGCCACTACCAGCTGATCCCGATCTCCCGGATGGGGGATACCACCACGGTCGCCATGGCCGATCCGCTCAATGTCTTCGCCATCGACCACGTGCGCTCCATGACGGGGCTCAAGATCAACCCGATCATCGCCTCCAGCCAGGATATCATGTCCACCATCGACGCGAGCTATCCCGATTCCACGGGAGGCGTCATCGACGATCTGGTCAAGGAAATGGCGATCTCGTCTATCGAGGTGGTGCGGGAATCCAAGGATTCCGGGCCCAGCGAAGCGGAGCTGGCGCAGGTCAGCAAGGACCTGCCCGTGATCAAGGTCACCAACCTGATCCTGGAGGACGGAGTGCGCAAACGCGCCTCCGACATCCTGGTGGAGCCGCTGGAGCATAAGCTGCGCGTGCGCTTCCGCGTCGACGGGGTGCTGCAGGAGCAGCAGGCGCCCCCGAAGACCATGCATTCATCCATCGTGTCCCGCGTGAAGGTCATGTCCAATTTGAATATCGCGGAGCACCGCCTGCCGCAGGACGGCCGTTTCAAGATCAAGATCTCCGGCCGGGAGGTCGATTTCCGCGTCTCGATCCTGCCTTCGAGCATCGGGGAGAAGGTGGCGCTGCGCGTGCTGGACAAATCGCAGGCGACGCTGGACCTGGAGAAACTGGGGTTTACCGAGGAAGCCATACAGAACATCAAGAAGACCTCGCGCATGCCGCACGGGATGATCCTGGTGTGCGGGCCGACCGGAAGCGGCAAGACCACCACGTTGTATTCGATCCTCAAGTCGGTGGATTCCCCGCAGAAGAACATCGTCACGGTCGAGGACCCGGTGGAGTACCAGATGGAGGGGATCAACCAGGT
>CAZAPM010000002.1:124246-158430 GCA_964487475.1 uncultured Planctomycetales bacterium | reverse complement strand
CCCCACCCCACACCCCAGGAGTTGCGCACCAGGAAACGCCCCTTCTCCTTGTCAAACCCCGCTGCCATCACCGCATGACCGCCCAAAGCCCGCTCGCCCTTCTTAGGCATCGCCACCACACCGGTGCGCGCCACCTTCTCCGTCTCGAAACTCTCGTACACCGTAAAGCCGAAGACGAACGGATACCCCTCGGTCAGGCACGCCAGCATCTCCTGCAGGGTGCGGATACGGTGATAGGAGACGATCCTATGCTTCTTCGCCTCCTCATAACATTTCGAAGGAGGCGGCTGCGCGAACTTCTTCACCTCATACGGCCACATCACCTCTTTGCAGGCGCCGTCCTTCTTGAGGGTCTTGATCCCGTCACGCAGGGAAGCCCCGGAATCGTACTCCTCCGTGCCCATGATCCTGCGCTCGTTAAAGTAAATGAACAGCCGGCTCACATCCGTGTACGCGCCGTCAATATTATTGTCCAGGAATTCGAGGTTGCCTGCCAGAGCCTGCGCCGTACAGCTTCCCAGGGCCCCCTGGTCCTCGATCGCGGAGCAACCGGGACTCAGGTCCACTTCAGCCGGAACGCGCACCACAGGCCTTATAGACGCATAAAGGTAGTCCCGGGTATCCGGAAGGTCGGGTTTCCAGCCGTAATAGCGCTTCACCATGCCCACCCTGCGCCGATCGTCACCGATGCGACCCCCCTCTCCTCCAAAAGCCTTAAAAAAACGCGGCCGTCACCTTTGAAGACGCGCCGCTCAAGCTCGATCTCCGCTCCCAGCGCGCGGCCGTCGCTGCTGCGAAGCGCACAGGCCAGCGTATCCCGCGCAGTCAGCCGCACTCTGCACCCGAAGGTAAATGACCTGCGCACACTTCCCGGCCCCGCCACCACGAACTCAAGCCCAATACCCGGGGTCACCTGCCACTTGCCGGTAAACTCGATCTGCCGGCGCACCGGGCGCTTGCGCGAAGCTATCCCGATCCCCACTTCATAGCGGATCGTCCGGCCGGCAAAACGGGATGCTGCCGCGCGGAAATCCAGCCGGGAATCCGTGCCTGTCCCGAGCACATACGAGATCCTGGTGCTGCTGCCTAACTCCCACGCCCCTTCAAGGGAAAAACCCGCGCCCTTGCCGGAGCGGTACACCACGCGCAGGCGCTTATCGAGCTCCCATGCGCCCTCGAACACGAGCCTGTCGGCGCCTGTCCCTGCCCGGCGCACGGCAAAGGTCAGCCGGTTGCGGAAATCCGCCTGCCAGACGCCGTCGAGCGTAAGGATAGACAAAGACGCGCTGCCGCCCTCATCCTTCGCCGCCACCGAAAACACCAGCGAATCGGCTTTTGCGTCGATTATCCTGGCATTGAGCCTGATCTCACGCAACGAAGAGCCCTTGCCCTGGGGCAAAGGCTCTTTAAGGCGGTAGACGAGCTCGCCTGTACCCGGCGAGAGGCGAAAAGACCCCTCGAGCACCCGGCGCATCCCGATCACCGCGCCGCGGCGGCCGATACGGGTCTCTACCAGGCGGTTATACGGATCGAGCTCGTAGCGTATGCCGGACATACAGGCCTATCCCTTGTTAATCTTACAAGCTTACAGATGACACTTCTTCAAGATTAATTGCGGTCGGGTCATAACGAAACTCTTTATCCGCGATCTGGGGGTTCACCTTGACTTCATGCAAAGCGATCGTTCTCTCTACTTTCTGGTCAAGAAGATCATACATCTCTGCATAGCGGAGAATGCCATCCTCGATTCCGATATACAGCACGGCTTGCGGGTTATCATCGGCACGAGCAAGCTCAAAGACATACACCGGGGTTCCTTCAAATTCCCGCTCTCCCAAATATGCCATTTCTTTGGGCATCTCACCTCCGAACGGCTGCCTCACAAACCCCGGAATGCGCAACTGCATCATCCTACGGGCCAAAGGGGTAGCGCCATGCGCGTAAGGAAAGCGGCGATACTCCTCTCCGGTCTGGGCAGGCACCCCGGCTACCGGAAGCTCTTCAACATCATTTGTCTTATACGACTTGAAGGGCCTATACCAGATCACCGTACCGTCGCTGATCAAGAATCCCCGCCCGGCATGGATACTCTCGTGCATCGTACCGGAAGAAGCGATATTGATCCTGACCTTATCCGGCTTCTGGAACTTCACCGTTCCGCTCCATATCAACTTATAAGGGAATGACTTGCCGATCCCCGGCTCCGGTGTCTTTTCCACTGCGGCAACAGACTGGAGGGACTCATACCGCGCTTCCCAGGAATTGACCTTATCGTATGCGGCCAGCACCTCTTGGGCCTTATCCTTGGCAGGCAGACTCTGCGCAAATACCGGAAAAGCAAAAAGATACACGAACAGGAAAGCCAACAAGACTTGCATTCTGCCTCCTAATTATTTACGGACCGGCCGGAAATCCCCCGCGAGCATCTCAAGGTACTCAAGGGGCCGGTCCAGAGCTCCAGTTTTTCGAAAGGCTTCGGCGGCTCAGGATAAGGCCTCATTTCCACCGCAGAAAAATGCCGGATATATTCATACTGCGCTTGCCACCCTTGGACTTTGGCGTACGCGGTCAAAACCTCCTGCACCTTCCCTTCAGCTGGCACCCCCTGCGCGAACACAGGAACCGCGAACATCACCGCGCACAGCGCCGCCGTTATCGCATTCACAGGATGCATCACATCGCTCTCCCTAACATGAGTTAAGATACCGTCTTGGAATCCACCAGTGTCTGCGCAGGCAAAATGGCGGTAACCGCGCCGAAAAGGATCATCCCCTTCTCGGTACGCATGCCGGGGCGCTCGATCAACAGGTAGGTGATCCCCTGGAAGCTGATCACGTCGATCACCCTGACGTTGCGCACGGTCGAGACCGTGTTCTTAGCGGAGGTGAAGTATACGTCATAGGAGGAATCCTTGTTCAGGGGGAAGTCCATGAGCTTCTCTGCGGAGAAGGCCGGAGTGACCCCTAAAAGTAATACGAAAGCTGCGATCTGGATGAACTTCATAGAGCCTCCTTTTTTAGGGATTCTAAGCTTCGCCGTTGGCCAGGAAGTCGAAGACCTCGCCGGTGGTAAGGTTCACCTTCACGTTGAAATACGCGGCTCCGCCGTCATGCACGTACACCAGTTTCGTGTGCCAGTCGGGATACGACTCGATATCCCGGCGCGGGGCGCGGAAGTAGTTGATCCAGACGATCACATTGCCCTGCGCATTGACCAGCCCGAAACACTGCCTCCGGTACTCGGAAAGCCGCGGCAGGATCTCCTTGATATCATTGCGGCGGTAACGGTCCAGGGTCAGCCCCTCCGCGTTATCGAGAATACCGCGCATAAAACCGGTCACCAGCGCATCCGCCCTGCGGCAATCCTCGAGGGAGACTGCGACCCGCTCCCCTTTGATCCCATACACCTCAAGCTCGTAACCGGCCGGGAACACCGCGAACTGGGAGACGTCCTTCACTACGTTCGTCACCCGCTCCTGGGCGCACACCACCGCACAGGCAAAGATAAGCACCAGCAACACCGCCATGATGAACGCTCTCATTGCGACCTCCTCACGGATTTAGTGACGATACTTTTGAATTCGCGGTAAAAGGGGTAGGATTTGTTCAGCACGTAGAATTTCTCCCTGCCCGTGCTCTGTGAGCGAAAAAGCCCCTCCTGCTCCAGGCGGCGCAGCTCCCGGGAAAGGTTGCCGGCATCCTCCTTAAGCAATCCGGAAAACTCCCGCACATAGTAGCTGGAGCGGGGGTTGGTGAACGCGTGAGTGATGAGCTTGGTGCGCAGTTTGGTCTTAAAAAGTAATTCCATAATCTAACCTCTTGGCAAAGAAAGGGTTTCGCGCCTGTTCCAGCACAATTGTTGTATAGTATACATCAAAAAGCGGCTTTTGGCAAGGGAAACGGGGGGTTATCCGGCCGGAGAAACGGGCGAGCTTTTCACAAAAGCCCTCCAGGCAGCCAGGTTGGCGCGAAACTCCGCAGGGAAGCGGTCGTAGTGATGCAGGACGTTGATCAGGGAGCCGTCTTCGTTGTGCAAATACCCCTGGGGATCGGTTGACAGCCGCTCCTGCGGGATGGTTCCCATGGTCAGCACCGGGCCCTGGAAGTTCTCCATGATCCGGCCGGGGACGAAGATCCCCTTGTGGATCAGGTAATTGTGCACCGCCTGGTCTACTTCGAACGCTTTGGACTCCATGGCGCGGTACATTTGGTAGGCGTACTCCATCAGCTTCTCCGGAGAGCCGTAATTGATCCCGGAGCAGGTGACGCGCGCTCCCTTGAAGGAAAGCGCGGTTTTGGGGCCGTATCCGTAGCGCATCCACTGGGAGTTGCGGCAGGGATTACGCGGGTCGGGGTCGAAATATGAGTCCTCCCAGAAGCATGTGACCTCATCCTTCCAGTCAAAGGCGAACGGGTCGGCCTGGAAGATCACATCCTTAAGGTCGGTAAGCATCACCCTGCGGTAACGATACCCCTGCTCTTTGAGGAACGCGTAGTACAAAGCGTTGCGGACACCGACGGAGGGCATGTAAAGCGCCGCGGCCTTGGCCTTGAGGGGATGGCGGGAGGAAACCGGCAGCAGCAGGCGTGCCATCTGCAAAGGATCTCGGAGCACACGGTAGCAAAGCCTGTCCCAATGCCTACGGAAGAAGGATTTCCTGTGAGTAGGCCCCATACAGGCCCGGAATGCCGCTGCGCTGTGGAAAAACGGGATGACTTCCACCCCCTCCCTGCGCAGAAGATCCAGCGTATCAGAAGAGGCCCGGGTGACGAAGAAGCGGACCTCTCCCTTGTATCCGGTGGCGCGCAGAGATGAGATAAAAGGGCGCACCCATTCAAAGGGGTAATTGTTGATCAAGCCAAGGATGAGGTCCTTTTTCATACGGAAGCCCTGTATTTTAACCGGATGTTACGGGTTGATGACTTCGATCAACTGGGTGGTGGTCGAAGAGTTACCCTTGTCGTCCGTCACGGTCAAGCCTACGGTGTAGAACTTAGGCTCATACGAGGTGCTCCAGAAGGTGTTGGTAGCGGAGCGCCTGGAGGATTTATCTCCGTCGCCAAAATCCCATTCATAGGCGATGATCCTGCCGAAAGGCGAACGGGAGCGGCCTGCGGAAAAGAAGACCTTAAGGGGGGAATATCCCTTGATAGGATTTGCGGTGATGACCGCCTGGATATCGCCTTTGACCGGCTTAGGGAGCGCCGGCTGCCTGGTCTGCGCCGAAGGGAGGGGCTTTTTGGAGGGAACCTCGTTCTCCAGCTTCGCCAGCGCCTCGGAGACCTTGTCCGACTTTGTGGCCGGGGGCTCGACTGCGGGCGTTGCGGGAGCGGGGGTAAGCGCGATCGCCGGCTCGCTCGCCGCGGATTCGATCACGGTGGTGCCGGTTTCCACGGGCGCAGCGGGCACAGACGCTTCGGGCGCTGCAGGCGCGGACGCTACAGGCGCGGGCGCAGCGGGTGCTGCCGGAACCTCAGCCATGGTCAGATTCTCATATTGCTTTAAGTCCTGGCGCACATACTGTGCGAGGAGGATCTTAAGCTCGGTTAAACGGTCGTTCTCCTTCTTCTCTTCGATCGCTTCGCGGGCCCTGACCTGCTCGCGGTACTGCGCGTCCCGCTGATAACGCACATCCTCGCGCCACTTGAAAGGCATCTGGAAGAATCCGACGATGGAGCGGCCGAGCATCGCGGGATTATCCCAGAATATCTGCAGGAAGCGGTTGCGGATATACCCCATCTGCTTGTAATAATGCTCCACCTGGAAGCGGCGGCGGCCGAAACGCTCCTTGGCGAGGGTCAAGGTAGGTGCGGCTTTATTGTCCGGGCCTGCGGTGTACTCCAGCAGCGTGTACTGATCGCGGGAGACCACGAATCCGTCGGAGTTCGCGCCTTTTCCCTTATCGAATTTATAGGTCGCGCATCCTGACAAAAGCATCACCGAAAGGACCAGTACCGTAACGAACGATCTCATGAGGCCTCCCTTACATCTTCATCAGCGCCAGCGCTTCGGCGCGGGTTTTTTCGTCTTCCTGGAAGATCCCCCGCACCGCCGAGGTAACGGTCATGGTGCCGGGTTTCCTGATGCCGCGCATGGACATGCACATATGCTCCGCTTCGATGACGACCATGCATCCGCGGGGCTTGAGCTTGGTCATGATGATATCCGCGACCTGGGTGGTCAAGCGCTCCTGCACCTGCGGACGGCGGGCCAGAAGGTCCACCACGCGCGCCAGTTTGCTTAAACCGGTGACGCGGCCCTGGTAGGGGATGTACGCCACGAACGCGCGGCCCACGAAGGGTATGAGGTGATGCTCGCACACCGAATACAGGGGGATGTTCTTAAGCAGGATGATCTCGTTGTGCTTCTGCTCGAGGATGAGCTCGAGCTCCTTCTGCGGGTCCTTGTTGATGCCGCAGAAGATCTCCTCGTACATCTCCGCCACGCGGCGGGGAGTTTCGATCAGGTCCTTGCGCTTGGGGTCTTCGCCGATGGCGACGAGTATGTCGCGGACGGCTTTTTCTATCTTTTTCTTGTCCATATCATTTACCTATGCAGAATTGGCTGAAGATCTTGTCCAGCAGGTCCTCGCTGAACCGGGCTCCCAGCAGTTCATCGAGCGAATCCAGCGCTTCCTTGATATCCTGCGCCGGGAACTCCGGGGAAAGACTATTATCTAACGAATCCAGCGCTCCTGCAACCAATTTTTGAGCCTTGTGCAGCAGGTGGATGTGCCGGGTGGAGGCGACCAGGCCCTGGGAGGCTGGCGCGACCTCCCCTCCGAAGACCAGCGCGGCGATGGAATCCTCCAGCGCGGAAAGGTGGCGGCCTTTTTTAGCCGAGATGAAAACCACACGCGGAAAACGTTTTGCGAGAAGCTCCTTGTCGGTCTTTTGGGGAAGATCGCATTTATTGGCGACACAGATGACCTGCCTGCGGGAAAGCTGGCGCATGAGGGCAAGGTCTGCGGGGGTGAGCTTTTTGGAGGCGTCGATGACCAGGAGGATGACTTCCGCCTGGCGGATGTGCTGCCGGGAGCGGGAGACCGCCTTTTTCTCGATGAGATCACGGGGCTTGAGGATTCCGGCGGTATCCACCAGCCGCACCGGGATCCCTTTGATGTCCACGATCTCCTCGACGGTATCCCGGGTGGTGCCGGCCACCGCGGTGACGATAGAGCGCTCGCGGCGAAGCAGGGCGTTAAGCAGGGACGATTTTCCGACGTTGGGCTTGCCGCAGATGACGCAATGGATGCCCTCCTTAAGGGCACGGCCGCATTTGGCGCCTGCGAGGAGCTCGGCGAGAGCTTGGCGGGAAGCTTCCAGGCGATCGCGAAGCGCCGCGGCAACGGCTTTAGGCACATCCGCCTCCTCCGGGAAATCGATCTGCGCCTCTAAGTCCGCAAGGACGCTGATAAGGCCTTCGCGCACGGCGCGCACCTGGCGGGAGAGGCTGCCCTGAAGGCGGCTGCTCCCCTGCCGCATCGCGGCGTCGCTTTTGGCGCGGATGACGTCAAGCACCGCTTCGGCCTGGGCCAAGTCGAGGCGGCCGTTAAGGAACGCGCGTCTGGTGAATTCCCCCGGCTCGGCCAGGCGGCATCCGGCTTCGAGGCAGCGTTCGAGGGCGCGGCGCAAAGGGATGATCCCCCCGTGACAGCTGAGCTCGATCACATCCTCGCGGGTGTAGGTCTTAGGCGCGCGCATCACGGTCAGCAGCGCCTCGTCCAGAAGGGCGCCTTGCGCATCCTTGATATGGCCGAAGTGTACGGTGAACGTCTTGATGCGCTCGGGTGCGATCCCGCTTTTTGCCTGGAACACGCTGGCGGCGATAGCGAGGGCCCGGGCGCCGCTGACGCGGACGATCCCGATCCCCGCTTCACCTGAGGCGGTGGCAATGGCGGCTATAGTGTCACTGGGAGAGGAGGTGCGCATAATGCTCTTTCAGGTATTCGTATACGGCCTCGGCTAAGAAGGCGTCGGATTCGACGGTGTAATGATTGACCTGGAAAAACGACTTGATGGGCGCGCCGTTCATTTTCTTGTAGAGGTACGGGCCGAAGTCCATGTAGGGGATGCCCTTTTCCTTGAGCGCGGCTATCAGCGGCGCGTACACCCAGACCCCGCGGCTGCGGTAGTGCTGGAAATCATTCATCGTCGGGAGAATGATCACCAGAGGCGCCTTGCCTTTCTCCCTTGCAAGACGGATGAACTCGTCGATTATGCCGACGGTGACCTGCAGGGACTGGCAGGGATGGTTCCGGTCATAAAAATCCTCGTACCAGACTTTTCCTTTGAGCTCGGCAAGGATATGGTATTGCGTGGCCATGGTCTTAAGCAGCGCGAAGGTGTACGGGAAACTCATCCGCGCCAGACCGAATTTGCCGCGGGGAAGAAAACATTCACAGCAGAGGTATTTCTCGGGGACGGATCGCATGTGCAAATACTCTTCGTAGGTGAGGCTGGCGATCGGCACGAGCGCGAGTTCTCCGTTGGGCGTAAGGATAAAGCGCGGTTTGAAATTAAGCGGATCCGGGCCCTGGTAAAGGTACTGCCGGTATTGATTGACGTTGCGCAGGATGTTTTCCGTGCACACGCCCAGGATCGAGATCGGCGCTTTGTCGAATGCGCCGCCGGAGACGGGGTCGGAGTTATCCTCAACGTTAGCCATGAAGCGCAGGAGCGCCTGGTCCGTGCCGTAACCTCCTTTGGCGAACACCGAGACGCGGCGGTTGAGCTTGCGGGAGAGCACATCCCCCCAGCCCTTGGAATGGTCGACGACGTAGCCGAAGGCGTAGGAATCCCCGTAGACGGTAATAAGCGGCGGCGTGGCGCGGGGGTCGGGAAAGCTAGGGCTTATGTGCGCGCCGGTTGAGTCGAGCAGATGGTCCCGCTCGTAGACGGGATCGGGCCAGCCGACCAGCGGATGGCGGCGCTGCAGGTATGTCTGGTATTCTTCGGGGGTGACGGGGTATTCTTTGTACACGACGCCTTTGTGCTGGCCGAAACGCAGGGTAATGAAGGAGACGGTTTCCAGGAGAAGGAAGATAAAGAGAAGGTACAGGATCATCAGGAGCGGTTTTTTAATACGCATGTTTGAGGTACCTCCGCGCTTCGGCGACGAGGAAAAGTGAGCCGGCGACGAGGATCGCGTCGCGGGGTGAGGCGAGGCGCATGGCCTGTCGCAGGGCTTCGCGCACCGACCCCGCGCAGCTTATAGGGACGCCCCTAAAGGGGACGCCCCTGAAGGGGACACCCCTACAGGAAGAAGAGCACCGGCCACTTCCTTTTGGGCCGGGTGCCCTGCAGGAAGCAAAGCACCTGCCACTTCCTTTTAGGCCGGGTGCCATGCGGAGGTGAGCGGCGATCGCTGCCGGCGCTGCGGCGCGGGGATTATCTGCGGCCGTGGCAATAGCGGCGTGCGCGAGAGGAAGCAGCTCCTCGCACATGCCGCGGATATCCTTATCCTGCGAAGCGCCTAGAATGAGGATGAGGCGTTGCGGTGCGTGCAGCAGGGCGCGCACGGCAGCAGCCAGCGCCGCCGCAGAAGCGCGATTCTGGCAGCCGTCAAGGATGACGGTCGGCCGCCGGTGCACGATCTCGCAGCGGCCCGGCCAGCGGCAGCCGGCAAGGCCGCGGCGCATGGCAGCGGCCGGGACTCGAAAACCGTATTCTGCAAGCTGCTTGACCGCTGCGACCGCGGTTGCGGCGTTGTGACGCTGGTGAGCTCCGGGAAGCTGCAGGCGCGGGAGGCCGCGGGCGGCAGACGGCTGCACCACGGTGAGGCGGCAAGAGTATGCTTTACACCTTTTCTCGATCTCTTTTTGCGCAAGGGGTGTCCCCTTTAGGGGCGTCCCTAATGGGGACGCTCCTTGAGGGGACAGGACGACGGATTGGCCGAAGGTCTTGATGATCCCCGCCTTCTCCTTCGCGATCGCGGGGATCGTCTTACCCAGCTTATCCGTATGCTCCAGGCTGATAGGAGTGATCACCGCCACCAGAGAATCACAGACATTGGTCGCATCGAGCCTGCCCCCTAACCCGGTCTCCAGCACGCAACACTCCACCTTCTGCCGCGCAAAATACGAGAACGCCACCGCCGTATACACCTCAAAAAAGGAAAGCGCGCCGAACCTCGAAGTACGGTTGAATCTATCGACCGCCGGCTTAAGCCTTGCCACCTCCGCCGCCAACGCGCGGCGGCTGATCATCCCTTCGAAATCATCGTCCCGCCCCGGCGATCCGGGCTCCAGGATCCTGATCCGCTCCCGGACATCCGAAAGATGCGGGGACGTATAAAGCCCCGCCCGGTATCCGGCGGCACGCAGCATGTACGCGATGTACGCGCACGTCGAGCCTTTTCCTTTGGAGCCGGCCACGTGCACGATCGGCAGCTGCTTGTGCGGGTCCCCGAGTGAATTCAGAAAAGCCCTGAAACGGTCGAGCTTTAACGAACGGCGATACGGCCAGCGGTTGAGCTTCTCGTAATTGATGAATGAATTCAGATAGGAGAGCGCGTCGGAATATCGCATTCCCGTGCGGATATTAGTGCCGGAAATGGCGCATTCCGGTCAAAACCATGGGGATCTTATGTTTATCCGCGGTTTTGATGATCAGCTCGTCGGCGATGGAGCCGCCCGGCTGGATGATCGCCTTGACCTTATACTTCGCGGCCAGGGATACGGCGTCCTCTTTCGGGAAGAACGCGTCGGAAGCCAGCACGGCGCCCGTTCCTGATCTACCCGCCTTCTTCGTGGAGATGAACACCGAATCCACCCGCGACATCTGCCCGGCGCCAATCCCGACGGTCTTCGTGCCCTGCGCCAGCACGATAGCGTTAGACTTGACGTGCTTGGCCACCTTCCAGGCGAAAAGAAGCGATGCCATCTGCGCCTTGGTGGGTTTCTTCCTGGTCACTACTTTAAGGCTGGACTCGAGGTACGTCTGGGAATCCTCGTCCTGCAGCAGCAGCCCTCCGGCGACCTTCTTGTAGTCGAATCCGGGTTTTTGCGCGACCGCCAGGGAAGGAAGCTCGAGCAGGCGCACGTTCTTCTTTTCCTTCAGGACCTCCAGCGCGTCGAAGGAGAACTCGGGGCAGACGATGCACTCGAGGAACCCGCACTTGGCGATGCGCTTGGCCAGCGCGGCATCGACCTTCCGGTTGATGGCGACGATCCCGCCAAACGCGGAAAGAGTGTCGCACTGCCAGGCATCCTGAAAAGCTTTCAGCAGGGATTTGTTCTCGGCGCAGCCGCACGGGTTGTTGTGCTTGATGAACGCCACCGCCGGAAGGGAGAATTCCCGCACCAGCGCCACCGCGGAGTTGACGTCGAGGATATTATTGAACGAGAGCTCTTTGCCCCAGAGCTGCTTCATCTCGGCCAGGCCGCTGACGGAGGATGAATCGCGATACCAGGCGGCAGCCTGATGAGGATTTTCCCCGTAGCGCAGGTCCTGAAGCTTGGTGAAATGCAGGGTGATCTCCTTAGGCAGGCGCGCGGCGGCGGGGGTCTCCCCCTCGAGCACGCGGCTGTTAAGGTAGGTATGGATAGCCTGGTCGTACTGGGAGGTGACGCGGTAGACCTCGATCCCCAACTCCTGCATGGTCCGCACGGACACGCTGCCGCTGCTGGCCTTCATCTCCTTGATCACCTTGGAGTAATGCGCCGGATTGCAGATGACCGCCACTGAGGCGTGGTTCTTGGCCGCGGAGCGCAGCATCGAAGGGCCTCCGATGTCGATGTTCTCGATCGCCTCCTCGATAGAGACTCCGGGCTTCTGGATGGTCCGCTCGAACGGATAGAGGTTGACCACTACCATATCGATCAAGCCGATCCCGTGTTTCTGGATCTGCTGCATGTGATCGGGGTTGTCGCGCAGGGCAAGCAGCCCGCCGTGGATCATAGGATGCAAGGTCTTGACCCGACCGTCGAGCATCTCAGGGAATCCGGTATACGCGGAGACCTCTTTGACGGGGATGGATTGTTCGCGCAAGAGCTTGGCTGTGCCGCCGGTGGAAAGGATCTCGACGCCCATGGCGGCGAGCTCTTTGGCGAACTCCGCGATGCCCGTCTTGTCCGATACGCTGATCAATGCACGCTTGATTTTTATCATAGGGGATGCTCTTATTTATTGAAGCGGAAGTTGACGAGATCGCAATCCTGCATCACGTACTCTTTTCCCTCGAGGCGCATCTTATTGGCCTGCTTCGCGCCGGTCTCCCCGCCGCATGCCAGATAATCCTCCAGGCTGATGATCTCGGCGCGGATGAAACCCTTCTGGATATCCGAATGGATCGCGCCTGCCGCCTCGACCGCAGGAGTGCCTTTCTTGATCAGCCAGGCGCGGGTCTCTTTTTCGCCGGCAGTGAAAAAGCTGATGTATCCGGCTTCGCGCAGGGCGCGGGCGAAAAGCTCGTCGGGGTTCTCGAGCTCCGCGGCTTCGATCAAAATGACGGGCCTGTTGGTCAAAGTATTGTAACTGGCCATACCGGCCTTCTGGGCCTCGGTCAAGGTCAGGGTATTGATACACTGCTCCTTTTCGAGCACGGCCTTGAACTGATCCAGCATCTCCTTCTCTTCCGGGCCGGGGTTGCGCGAAAGGCGCGTCTCCACGAAATCGAGATCATGCAACACCAGGTCCGCCAGGCTGGACTTGGCGGCAAGCACCGCATCCGACAACAAGGCATCCGCCTCAGCCACTACGTCCACCTGCACATAGGTCTTCTTCTTGGCCTTTACGAATTTATCGACCTGATCCAAACGGGGATCCTTGATGTTCTTCTTCCCCGGGGTGATTTCGGCAATTCCATACGCACAGATCTTCACGAGTTTCCTTTCTTAGGGACGCCCCTAATGGGGACGCTCCTGCTGGGGACGCCCCTGAAGGGGACACCCCTACCACTGTTTTGATAGTTGAAACGAGTTGCTGGATACGATACTACTCTATAACCAGATCTACGATCAGAATAAGCCAACCTTTATCGCATAAAATATAACAAGGGGTGTCCCCTTCAGGGGCGTCCCCTTTAAGAGCGTCCCTAGACTTCGACTTCTTGTTTCTTGTTGGCTTCGTAGTGCTGGATGATCCCCGCCGCGATCTTGTGCGGCACCGGCTCGTAATGCGAGAACCGCATCAGGTACTGCCCGCGCCCTCCGGTCATCGACCGCAGGTCATTGGCGTAAGTGAACATCTCGGATAAGGGCGCCGTGCACTTAAGCTGCTGGGTCTTGCCCTTCTGCTCCATCCCGATCATCCTTCCCCGCCGGGAGTTCATATCCCCGGTGATCCCCCCTAAGCACTCCTCGGGGATGTTCACGTCCACATCCATCACCGGCTCCAGCAGAATGGGGGACGCCGCCGCCACCGCCTTGCGCAGCGCCATCGACCCGGCGATCTGGAACGCCATGTCGGAGGAATCCACGTCATGGTAACTTCCGTCCACCAGCCGCACCCTAATGTCCACGATCGGATACCCCGCGATCGCGCCCTCGAGCATCGCCTGGCGCACCCCCTTCTCCACCGAAGGAATGAAATTCCTGGGGATGGCCCCGCCTACGATCTTATCCACGAACTCGAACCCGCCGCCGCGCTCCAGAGGCTCGATCTCGATCCAGCAGTCGCCGTACTGCCCGCGGCCGCCGGACTGGCGCTTGAACTTGCCCTGCACCTTCGCCGAACGGGTCACCGTCTCCTTATAGGAGACCTTCGGGGTTCCCAGTTCGATCTCCACATGGAATCTTTTCCGCAGCCGCCCTACCAGCACGCCTAAATGCTGGTCCCCCAGCCCCGAGATCACCAGCTCCTTGGTCTGCGGATCGTGGATCACCCGGCAGGTCATATCCTCCGCCACCAGCTTATGCAACGCGGTCGCGATCTTCTCCTCGTCCTCTCGGGACTTAGGCTTGACCGACGCGGATATCGCCGGCTCGGGGAACACCATCGGCGCGAACAACACGGGGTGCTTCTCATCCGCCAGGGAATCCCCGGTCACCGTCTCTTTAAGCTTGGCAATGGCCACGATATCCCCGCAGCCTGCCGCATCCACCGCCCGCTGCTCCTTGCCCTGCAGCAGGTACACCTGGCCGATACGCTCCCGCACTCCCTTGGTCACGTTGTAAAAGCCGGTGTTCGAAGGCAGGTTGCCCGAAAAAACCCGCAGCAGCGTCAACTGCCCCACGTAGGGATCGACGATGTTCTTGAAGACGAACGCCGCGAAAAAATTCTCCTGGCAGCAAGGCACCTCGAGGGTCTCCCCGGGTTTTGCCGGATGCGTGGCCTTGATACAGCGCCTCGCTGAAGGGTCAGGCAGGTACTCGACGATATCCTCCAGCAGCGCGACGATCCCCTTATCCGTCAGGGCCGAGCCGGCCACTACCGGAAAGAGCTTGCGCGCCACCACCGCCCTGGTCAGGCCGTTCTTGATCTCATCCTGGGAAAGGGAAAGCACTTCCAGGTACTTCTGCAGGAGGTTGTCGTCGCTTTCCGCGATCGCCTCCATCAGGTCCGGGTCCTCGAGGGACTCGATCATGACGCAGTTCTTGGAGAAGGTGGCCTTAAGCTCGGTCAAGACCTGCTTGCAATCCGCGCCTTCCTTGTCGCACTTATTGATAAAGAACATGCAGGGCATCCCCTGCTCTTCCAGCATCTGCCAGGCGCGCTCGGTGCCGACCTGCACCCCGGATGATCCGTCCACCACGATCAGCCCGGAATCCACGGCCCGCACCCCCGAGATCACTTCCCCGTAAAAGTCCGCGTACCCGGGCGCATCGATGAACTGCAGCCGCGTGTTATGGAAATCGGCGAACATCACACTGGCGTTGATCGAGCTTTTATGCTCGATCTCGTCGAAGCTGTAATCGCTGACCGTAGTGCCTTCCGCAGTGGTTCCCTTGCGCGTCACCGCTTTGCAGGCGAAAAGCATGCTCTCCGCCAGGGTGGTCTTGCCGCACTGGGCGTGGCCCAAGAGAATAAAACTCCGTTTGTTATGCACATCCATCTCGCGGCTCCTTTCACAAAAGGCGAAACACCGTCCCAGAAGGGGACGCACTCGGCAATCCAATAAGCCGAGGTGCGACACATCGGGTCTCAGACCATTGTTAACGAAGGAAACGGATAAATGAATAAGGATGCCCCGTTACCGTGGCATCCTTATTGTGTGCAAAAGAACAAAGCCGGGAGTCTCTTATTCAAGATACGTATATATTTTGCCCTTGTAATTGCGCAGCACATATTTGCCCTTGGACTGCGAAAGCATGTAGGTGGGGCCTACAGGTATTTTACCACCCCCGCCAGGTCCGTCAATAACATATGTCGGCACGGCATACCCCGAGGTGTGCCCCCGCAGCTTCTCCATGATGTTGATGCCCACGGACACGGGCGTACGGAAATGCTGCGTGCCCTTGACCGGGTCGCACTGGTAGATATAGTACGGCCTCACCCTCGCCTGGAGCAGGTCGTGCATGAGCTTCTTCATCACGTACGGGCGGTCGTTGATGCCCTTCAGGAGCACGGTCTGGCTGCCCAGGGGGATACCCGCGTCGGAGAGCATGTCGCAGGCGTTGCGGCAGCGCTTGGTAAGCTCCTTGGGATGATTGAAATGTATGCTCATCAAAAGCGGATGGTACTTATGCAGCATGGTCACCAGTTTTTCGGTGATACGCTGCGGCAGGGTCACCGGCACGCGGCTTCCGATGCGCACCACTTCCACGTGGGAGATGGAACGCAGCTTGCCCAGCAGGTCGTCGAGCGTCTCGTCCTCGAGGGTCAAAGGGTCCCCGCCGGAGATAAGCACGTCGCGGATCTTCCGGTTGGCGCGGATGTACTCGATCGCGGCATCGAAGCGGCCCGTCGCGTTGGGGTTGGAGATCTCCTTCTCGTGGTCGCCCACCAGGCGGCGCCTGGTGCAGTGGCGGCAGTACATGGCGCAATGGTCGGTCGCCAGCAACAGCACCCGGTCCGGATAACGGTGCACCAGATTCGGGGCCGGGGAGTCGCGATCCTCCGCCAGAGGATCGGTCATCTCATGAGGGGAGATCACGAACTCTTCGGAGACCGGCACGGCCTGACGGCGGATCGGGCAGGTCGGGTCTTCCGGGTCGAACAACGTCGCCCAATACGGCGTAATGGCCAGGGAAAGCATCCCGTTGGCCTTCTTCAAACCCGCTTCTTCCTGGGGAGAAAGCTTGATCACCTGCGCCAGCTCATCCTTGGTGCGGATACGGTGCTTCAGCTGCCAATGCCAGTCCTCCCAGTCCAGAGGATTGACGTCCTTATACAACGGTATCTGCTGGTAATCGCGGGGTTTCCGTGACGAACGAGGCTGCACTACAGGCGCTTCCTGCACTACTGCCTTCTGGTTCTCGACGGCTACGTTGTTATTCTCCAATGTGTAGTTTTCTCCTTTGTAGGGCGCTCAAAAGAATGGATTCGATAATATCCTCGTATTTCATTCCGGCGGCATACGCCATCTGGGGGAAATTCGACTCCTTGGGATCAAGCCCGGGCAGCGGATTGATCTCCAGCACATAAGGGATCCCCTCGGCATTCAGGCGGATATCCGTCCGTGATATATCATAACAGCCGACCGCGCGGTGGGTCTGCAACGCCGTTTCCTTCACCAGCGCTTCGGTCTTCGGGTCGAGCCTTGCCGGACAATGGAAGGTAGGCACCGTGCCACGGGAGTGGTCCCCCTGGTACTCCTTCATATGCCAGCTGTAAAAGAACTCGCCGCTCTTGGCGGCGGTGGAAAAATCTATCTCCAGGATCGGCAGGACCGAGGCCTTGCCGTTCTCGAGGATCCCGACGGTAAGCTCCTTGCCTTCGATGAACTCCTCCACCAGGACCTCCTGGCAGTATTTCTCGAGGAGCTCCTTCACGATCGCGCGCAGTCCCGCCTCGTCCCTGACCACGCAGTTCTTGGTGATCCCCTTGGCGGAACCTTCGCAGTTGGGCTTGGCGATCAGGGGGAACTTCAGCCCCTCGTCCAGTGCCTCCTCCCCGCTGGAGAACACCTGATACCGCGGCGTAGGGATCCCTTCGGCGATAAGTATCTTCTTGGTGAAGGCCTTATTGAGGGCCAGCGCCAGAGAGAACGTACTGGAGCCGGTGTAAGGGATATCGAGATAATCGAGTATGGCGGGTATTTCTGATTCGCGGAACTTGCCGTGCTTTCCTTCCGCGATATTGAAGACCATGTCCACGCGGTTCTTGCGGAAATAGGAGAAGAGGTCGGAGTTGTTGACGTTAACGGGGGAGACTTTGTAGCCTTTGCCGCGCAGGGCGCCGACGATCGCGTTGATCGTCTCTTCGGAGTCGAACTCCGAGAAATAATCCGGAGGTTTTGTCTCGTCCTTCTCTTTTAGGTTGTACGTCACCGCTACTTCCATAAGCGCCTCTTACGCCTGGCCGTGCCGCTTGAGGGCGGCGCGCAGGATCTTGCCGATGATCTCCTCGTAGGTCAGCCCTACGGCTTTCGCCACCAGCGGGAACACATCCTCCGTCGAAAGCGAGGGCAGAGGATTGATCTCGAGCACATACGGGTTGCCTTTGGCGTCCACCCGGAAATCGACCCGGCCGAAATCCAGGCAATCCACGGTCGTATACACGCGCAGCGCCAGGTCCTGCAGCTTTGCCGCGAGCTTCTTTTCGATCGGCGCAGGACAGACATACTCCAGGCGGTTGGAAGTGATCCGGGAAAAAGTGTAGAACTTATCCTGCAGGTTGAGGTCTCCGTCGATGCTGATCTGCACCGGAGGCAGCGCCTCGCCGGGGTCGTTGCCCACCACGGCGACGGTGAACTCCTGACCGGAGATGAACTCTTCGACGAGCGCCGGCTGCTTATAGGTCTCGATGATGTATCCGGCCTGCTTCTTAAGCTGTTCGAGGCTCTCCACGCGGGAACTCTCGCTCAGCCCCTTGGAGGAGCCCTCGAAACGCGGCTTGACGATCATGGGAAAATGCATGTGGTCCGTATCGGTGAAGGAGTCCAGGCTGCGGATCTCGAAGAACTTCGGGGTGGGTATCTTATCCGCCAGGAATATCTTCTTGGCGATCACCTTATCCAAAGTCATGCCTAAGGTCAGGGGGTCAGCGCCGACAAAGGGGATATCTTTCAGCTCGAGCAGCATCGGTACCTGCGATTCGCGGTTTCGTCCGGAAAGCCCCTCCGAGATGTTGAACACGATGTCGACCTTGAGGGTATCGATCTTCTCCAGAAGGTCGGAAACGTTGCCGATACGCTTGGTCTTGAACCCCTGGGATTCTATAGCCTTGGCGATAACATCGATCGTGGAAGGGTGATCGAACTCCGCATAGGCATCCGGCGGGTCCCCGTCCTTAAGCTTGTAGTCCGTCTTGAGATCGTAGGTCAAACCGACTGTTTTCATAGTAAATAAAAAAAGGCTCCGAAGTTCTTGAGCCTGTTCCGTTTCCTTAGGTTTTTCAACTTTACTGAGGTTCTCCTTGTTTACCTTATATAAAACGCCAAATTTGCCTTACGAATATGATTATTTATCACATAACGCTTGATTTGTCAAGGACTTTGTGCGTTATTTCGATAAAAAGTGCGTTAAAGTGACTAATTCTGTGGATAAATCGACATTTCTCACCTTAACCCCTGAAATGCCCGCGGGAAATGTCAATTTCACCGGTGCGAAATTAAGGATGGCCCGGATACCGGCCGCAACCAGCTTATCCGCCATTTCCTGCGCATGGGCGGAGGGCACGGCGATAATGCCGATATCGATGTGCACCTTCCCGGCCACGGCTTTGAGCTTGTCCGGGGAGTGCACCTTCACCCCTTCGAAACTCCGGCCGATCTTCCTGGGATCGGTATCGAATATGGCCACCATGCGCATATTCATCCGATGGAAACCCCGGTACGCCAGAAGCGCTGCGCCGAGGTTGCCCATCCCGCAAAGCCCGAGGTTCCACCTCCGGTGCAATCCCAGGATCGTGCTGATGGTATCGCGCAGCTCCTGCGCCCGGTACCCTACCCCGCGGTTGCCGAAGGTCCCGAAATAGGAAAAGTCCTTGCGGATCTGATGCGGCTTGAGGTCCAGCGCGGAGGCCAGCGCCTCGGAACGGATGGTCGAGCGCGGCCCGTGCTCCCGGCAGTAATCCTCGAGGAAACGCAGGTACACGGAAAGCCGGAGGATGGATATTTCCGGTGGGTGACGCAATCGCGGATTTGACTTAACGGTGATCATCGGCTAGAATTATACCATAATGCACTGGATACTGTTAAGCGCCATCTTCCTTTGCCCGTTCATCTCTTCCAAGGCCTGGCCCGATATCTTCCCCTGGGTCGCGGCTGCGCTGGCCTTAAGTGCGCTCTGCTGCGTCGTCCGCTGGCGCGCGGCGATAGTACGCGACCGGTACCTGGGGCTGACCGTGGCGCTGTGGCTTGGCGCGATACTCTCCGCGGCGTTTCTTTCTCCGACCGAAAGCTGGGCGCACACCCTCTCCTTCGTCGGATGTTACCTTACCGGGATACTGCTCTTCCTCGCGGGCGCCGCCATGTCCGGCCCGCACAGAAAACTGGCGGTACTGACCCTCGTGTTCAGCGCCTCGCTCATAAGCGCCTACGCCCTCTATCAATTCCTCTGGGGTTTCCCCCGGCTCTCGGAATACGTCGCACAGGAGAATATCACCCACCCTTTCATACTCGAATATATCGCGCAAAGAAGGCCCTTTGCCACATTCATCACCCCCAACATCCTGGGAGGATACCTGGCGTTATGCATTCCCCTGGCGCTGGCCGACTGGCAGAGCCGACGGCTCGCCGTGCTCCTCGCCGCGGGAACGCTCCTTACCCGCTCACTGGGCAGTTTTGCCGCGATCCTGATCGTGTGCGCCGCCGCGCTTCTCTGGCACCACCGGCACCGCAAGATCAAGCCTCTCTTGCTATGGGCCTTTTCGGTGGCCTCGGCGCTGGCCGCGGTATTGATCGCCTCCCGATACGGCAGCACTCCGGACCACTTCACCCCCGGATACTCCCTGGCCATGCGGTTACATTATCTGCGGGAAACCGCCAGGATCATCTTTACGCACCCCTTTTCGGGCATCGGTTTCACCGGGTTCAATCTCGACGCCAGTCGCTACAGCCACAACGCTCCCTTGCAGCTGTGGGCGCAAATGGGGATATTCGGTCCGATAGCGTACCTGTGGACCATGGGGCTTTCCGGATGGGCGGGGCTGCGCGCCTATGCCGCACGCGAGGAACAGAAACCCTTCCCCCTGCTCGCGGGACTCTTGTGCAGCCACGCGGTATTCTTCCTGACCAACCTCACAGACTTCGGATTCTTCCTGCCGGAGATATCCTTCCTCTGGTGCCTGATCGCGGGGATGCTTTACGCTTCTGCCCGCCGCACATAAGGGTTCAGGCACCGCACTACGGCATCCCGGGGAAGATCATAGACCCCCGCGATGCATGCCGCCTGCAGCAGCCCTTCGCGGTGCTTGGAGCGCATCAACCTGCGGTTGCGCCAGCACAAATACTGCCGGCGGGCGCGCGGCGTGCGGGAACTGTCCCCCGCGTGGAAACAAATGATGTTCCCGGCGCAATACGAGACATACTGCGCATCCCGCAACCTCCAGGCTAAGTCCACGTCCTCCACCAGAAAAAAGAACCTCTCGTCGAAGTATCCGTGCGCCTCACGGATCGCCTCCAGCGCGTCCCGGCGGTAGAACGCCGCCGCACTGCAGGCGCCGAAGACCTCCGAAGGCTCTTCCGAAGATACGCGATACGATTCGCCCTGCCGCAGGTCATGGAATCTGCGCAAATGATCCAAACGGATACCCGCGGAAAATATCCTGCTGCCGCCGGCATCCAGGATCAACGGCTGGAAAGACCCGACATGGTGAGAGCACGTCCGGATGAATTCTCCCGCCTTCAGGAAAAAATCCTCCGGCACCCGCACGTCCGCATCAAGGGTGCATATCCATCTGCCCTTCGCCGAAGCGATCGCCTGATTGCGGGCATACGCCGCGCCCATGTTGGAGGGATTGCGGATACCGGTCAACGCGCACGGCGACGCCTGCACGACCTCCGGCGTTCCATCCGCGGAGCCGTTATCCACCACGATGACCTCCATCCCCGGCTGAAGGGACGCCGCCAGAAACGCCAGGCAATCCCGCAGCTGCGAAGCCGCATTCCAGGCCACCACGGCAACGGAGATGTTCATCGTATCCGCACCCGGCTCATCCTCCAGGCCACGATCACCGAGGAGCAGACCGCAACCGCCACTGCCGCATACGCTGCCGGCGGAGGGACCACCGCCACGAAAACCCCCGCCGCCACGAAAAGCGCGGCCAGGGACGCCATCCACGCCAAAGCCCTTCTTATCGGATATCCGCCCCGCAGGAACCGCAGCACCAGATGATCATCGCTCTTGCGATGCGGAGCTCTGCCCTGCACCGCGCGGATCCACACCAGATAGAGCGTATCGAAAAGGGGGAACCCGAGGATTAGCAGCGGGGAGAGCAGCGCGACCGGCCTTTCCGAAGGAGCGTAACTGATGACCACCGCAACGGACGCCAGGAGGAATCCCAGGAAATGGCTGCCGGTATTACCGAAATACGCTTTTGCCGGGGGGAGATTATCCTTGAGCAACACCGCGACCGCGGCGATCGCCAGCAACGCGAGCACGACCGCCGTGTACTGCTGACCGGTCCAGGCGACCAGTAAAAGCCCGGCCGCCGCGATCAGGGTGATGCTGCCGAGCACTCCGTCGGCTACGTCCAAATGGTTGAACGCGTTGGTCAATGCCAGGAGCCAAAGGATCGTTCCAAAGAGATTCGCCCATACCGGCAGCGCTCCGATGTGCAAAGAAACCCCGCCGGCAACGGCCGCGGCGATCGCGGCGCACTGCCAGAGCAGTTTCCCCGCCACGCTCAATTCCCGGCGGTCATCGATCGCGCTGCCCACCGCGATGATGAGGGATCCGGCGAGGATCCCGCGCAACGGAGGGGCGGCCACATCCGCGCCGAAGAAAACCGCGGCACCGGCGAAAAATCCGGCTGCCGCAGACAGCCCGGCGATCTGAGGCACTTTTCCGGAGGAAGCGCTCCGCTGGCGCAGATACAACACGCGCAGCACCAGCCGCGCCGCCACCCCGGATACCAGCATCGCCAGAAACACCCTACGCATCCATACGCTCCCTGCCGCACGCCTCGTAAACCCCGTGCAGCGAATCCATCATCGCTTCGAATGAATACTCCCGGTTGACCGCCGCCGCAGCCTTTTCCCCCATTCCCTGCCGCAGCCGGAAATCTGCGAGCAGCCGGCATATGCCTGCAGCCAGCGCCGCTACATCGTCCCTGGCCACGACATACCCTGCCTCCGGGGACGCGATCACTTCCCGCACTCCTCCGGTATCGGTCACCACCGCCGGGACCCCCTCTGCCATCGACTCCAAAAGCGCGATCGGCAAACCCTCCCACCGCGAAGAAAGCACGAAGATGTCGAATGCCGCGCGCACCCGGCCGATATCCCGGCGCCATCCCAGCCATTTCACCCGTCCGGCAAGCGCCCCCTGCGCGCTTTCCTGCTCCAGGCGGGAGCGCAGCGTGCCGTCTCCCGCCACTACGAAAGTCACCGCAGGATACGTCTTCAGCACCTCGCGCGCCGCAGCCAGGAATATCCAGGGAGCCTTTTGCGGTTTAAGGCAGGAGACCATCCCCACCACCGGTTCCCCGGGAGGGATCCCCAACGACTGTTTCGCCTCATCCCGGCTGATCGTCCTTTCCGGCGGAAATATCCCGTAGCGCACCAGCGCATACTGCGCAGGCGTGCCAATACCTAACGCCAGGCCCTTCTGCCGGTCGTACTCGCACACCGTCACCAGCCGCGCGGTAACGCGCGCGAGCAGGCGTTCGAGCCAAATCACGCTGCCGCGCACCGGTGCCGGCTGATAATCGTTGAAACTCCATCCGTGCACGGTATGCACCACGCGCGTAACCCCGGCGATACGGGCGGCAAGACGGCCCAGCACCCCGGCTTTCGAACTATGGGTGTGCACGATCCTTACCCCGTGGCGCCGGATGCAACGCACCAGGTCGATGCAGGCCAGGATATCCTTGAGAGGGTGCAGCGGACGGTCCAGATACGGAGAAGCGATCACGGTCACCCCCGGGATGCGCAGTGCCTCGGATAGCAAGAGCCCGCGCGAGGAGGTGTACAGGAGCGGCGCGTACCGCTGCCGGTCCATTTGGCGCAGCACTTCCAGCGCGTGCAGCTGCGCGCCTCCGAGCTCCAGCTTGGTGATCACATGCAATACGGGGATGCGCACTGCGGGACCCATCTCCTTACCAGGACACGCCGGCAGCGCGCAGATCGCGCTCCAGCAAGGGATACTCCGTGAACACGAAAGAGCGCACTCCGAGAGAAGACGCCTGGGCGATTAAGTCCGGGCGGTCGTCGGTATAGAAGATCTCCTCCGGAGCGCACCCCGCCTCCTTCACCGCGATACGGTAGATCTCGGGGTCGGGCTTGACGGCGTTGACCTCGTAGGAGAGGATCAGCTTATGGAAGGGCGCGAATACCGGATAGTGTTCCCGGATATACTCCCAGTGCAGCACATTGACGTTGGAGAGCATCAGCGTCCGGTATTTGCGCGAGAGCGCGGCAGCCAGGGACTGCACCTGCCGGTTGCGTTCGGAGATGAAAAATATCTCGTTCCAGATGGGGACGAACTCCTCGAAGGGGATGGAGATCCCCAGCATGCGTTTGACCTCGGCAAAGAACTCTTCGGGAGTGACCAGCCCGGCCTCGAATTTCGCGGTGACCGGGGACGCGAAAAAAAGCCCGCAGATCTCTTCGGGAGACCGATGGGAATATTGCGCGATCCGCCTCGCGGCGATCAGATGATCGAAATCCACCAGCACCCTGCCCAGATCGAAGACCACGGCGCGTATCATGACCTAGTTGTTCCCGTCCTTATGCTTCTTGAAGAGGTCCAAAAACTGGTCCTCGTATTCCTTATATACGTTCCACTTGTCCAGCTCGCGCTTAAGCTCATTGGCCTTGGAGAGGTCGTGCCGGGCGTCGTCGAAGAGCTTATCGATCCTCTCCTTGACCGATACCGGCAGCTTGGTCAGCTGGCCCAAAGTCTTCTTGATCCGCTCGATCTCGTCATCGCCTATGGGGCCCGCGGGAGGGCTGACCTTGAGGTACTCCAGAAGCTTGTTGATCTCGCCCTCCATCGACTGCGCGTGCTCCAGGAGCGGTGCGAGCTCGACGGTCAATCCGGTGATGCGGCAGAACGCTTCCAGCACGGCGTAGGAGGCTTTGGGGTTCTCGATCTGAATGGTGTACAACGGGATCTCCCCCAGCAGGCAGAACCCTTCGATGCCTTCGGATTTGGCGACCGCCAGGAACAGCCCGTTCATCCCGCTGACCTGCCCCTCGTTGAGCACGTTCAGGTTGAACCCGCGTAACTCCTCCTTGAGGGACTGCGAGGTCGCGGTGAACCACACCCCGGGCATCTGGGTATGGTCGATGGGCTGCGGCATGGCCGCGAACCCGATCATCCGTTCCACATGGTATTTCCTGGCCACCAGATTGAGCAGCCGGCTGTACTCCTCGGCGCGGATCAGATCGGGCTGGGCGTTGCTCACAAAGATGATCAGGTCATGCGCGCCGCCCTTGTCCTTCCAGTAATAGAACGTGTTATAGGGCAGCTCCGGCAGGCTGATGACCCCCTCCTGCACCACGCTTCCCGTCAGGTAAAAGAACTCCTCGGGACGGATGCTCGCGAACTCTTCGGCCTTGAGGGTGTCGATAAGGTGCAGCGCCGCCTTGAACGCCACATCCCCCATCCCCGGCCAGGCGCAGATCATGAACGGCTTTTTAAGCCGCGGTCTTTTCGTGAATTTGATTCTTTCCATTTCCGCTCCTCTATCTTAAAACCGGTATTCTCTGAGAAAAGTTTCCAGTACGGCGACACCTTTGCGCAAATTGCGCAGACGGACATACTCATCGGCGATATGCGCGCACCCCTCGGAGCCGAAGCCCGTCGCCACCGCCGGGATCTTGCGGTCCTGGAAGAAGGTGATGACGGTCGCGCCCTCCGAACCGCTTAAGACGGGCGCCACACCGTGCGCCTTCATGGCGCGGGTAAGCCCCGCGACCAGCGGATGCCCCTCCGATATCAGGTAGGGCATCTGTACGCCGTCCACTTCCAGTGAGAACTTGCGCGCATGGCGGCGGCATATCCCCCGCAGAGTCTTAAGGATATCCTTTGCCCGCTCTCCGGGCAGGTAACGGAAATCCAGCTCCATCTCGCACCAGTCGGCGACCACGTTGACCTTATCCCCGCCGTGGATGGTGCCGGGGTTCATGGTCGCGGGCTTGAGATACTTGCACTTCGACGCCGCCGGGCGGATCCGCTGCAAGTCGGAGAGGATGCGCGTCGCGGCGGAAATGGCATTGATCCCCCGTTCGGGATAGGCGCCGTGCGCCTTTTTCCCCCGCACCTTGACCTTAACGTGCAGCAGGCCCTTCTGCGCGACCACGATGCTGAAATCGTCCGCATCCAGCACCACCGCCGCATCCGGAGAAAGCACTTTTCGCCGCAGCAGCGGCACGATCCCCTGGTCCGACCCGGTCTCTTCATCCGCGGTCGCCGCGAAGGTCAACGTATAGGGAAGCCGCACCTTATCCTCCACCAGACGCCGGATCACTTCCAGGCTCACCGCCAGGTTGCATTTACAATCCGTCGTGCCGAGCCCGTAGAGGCGGCCGGCCCGGACGGTCCCGGCCAGAGGCGGCATCTTCCAGCTCTTGCCCGCCGGCACCGTATCCAGATGCGGGGTGATGAGCAGGCTTTTGCGTCCCGTCCCCTTAAGGGACGCCAGCACGTTAGTACGGTCCTTGCGGTACTCGATGAAGCGGCAGGGGACCTTCAGCCGGCCTAAAAATGCGCGCACGAACTCCGCGATCGCCCGCTCGTTCCCGGGCGGGTTCTGCGAATCTATCTCCACCAGCTGCCGCAGCAGCGCTATTACACGATCGTCATGGTCCATGGTCAGAGTCGGTAATTCAGGCTCACGGCCACCGCTTCGCCGTCGACAAAAGAGCCTTCCAGGTTTATCCAGACGCGCTCCCCTAAGGGCACGTCCACCCCCGCGATCACGCCGAGGGGATGGGAAGTATCAGACTGCACGCGCTTCCTCTCCCGGCGGCCGTCCCACCAGTGGATATAATCCATGCGCGAGCCGCGGATGCCGGCGTACGGCGTGGCACGGGAAAACGCGCAGGACGCCAGCCACGACCACTGCCAGTCATCCAGCACTGCTTTATTCCCGGTATCATTGAGCTGGACCGAATAGGGGTGCACGCTGATGTGCTGGAATCCCGCCACCGATTTAAACCGGCCATGCTCCAGCACCCGCACCCTGAATCCGTATCCTCCCCCCAGATACGCGGGATAATCGATCTCCGCGCCGGTTAAAGGACGCTGCTTCACGTTGCCGAATCCGCCTTTCAAATCCAGGGAAAGCCACTCGGTAACGCCCAAAGAAAGAAGCACGAACTCCTGCTGGCTGCGCAAAGAACCATACTCCTGCTCCAGGTACCGGTTGATGACCGTATACGACTGCACCCCGACCACCGCCCGGTGTTTCTCCGGCATGGCCGTACCGTAACAGGGCGCGGCATTCGCCGCGGAGCATCCGACACCGATGAGCAATAACGCCAGCAACAGCCTCTGCATCACTCCCTCCCTTTGATTGTACCTCCGCTCATTCCTTCCAGGCAAGAGGATTGTACCCGTGATACGCGAAAAGCGTGTAGGCGGTACCGGCGATGGACCCGGTGGAGCTGCCCCTGGGGGTGCTCCACCCGTGCCCGGTATCCACGGCCTCCTGCGTCGCATACGGCAGGCAGCCGGCGCCCTGCCCGCTGGGGGAAGGGCTGGAGATGATCATCTTCACCAGGGAAAGCAGATGCTCGGTCTGCAGGCGGCGGTATTCATCCGCGGCCGCATACCGGCCCTCTTCCCGGTGATACTCCTCCATCAGCTTGAAGGAAAGCACCATCTGCGCGGTCCATTCGCTGGAGACGACGCCTCCGCGGGCGATGTTCATGCCCGGCGCGAAATCGAACCCTCTGACCCTGACCGTTTCTCCGTCGGGCCGGCGATACTCCACCTCGATCCCGCACTGCTGCCGGGCGAAGATCATGATCTCGTCCGGGTCCATGCCCAGCTCTTTGAGCTTGCGCGGGCCGATGGCGGCGATGGACCAGGCATAGGTATCCGTCGCGATGGTGGAATCCCCCTTGCCCCGCCGGATGGGGACCTCGGCCTTGTCATACGCATGCGCCACCAGCCAGGCCAGGATCAGGTCCCGGCTTTGCGCGTACTCCGGCTGGCCGCTTACCTTGAAAAGCATATCGAAAAAGGCATATCCGTCGAGATTATGCTCGGTGGAATACCACTCGACGCCCGGCCCGCCCGCCAGCCCGCCCTCCGCATCCTGCGCCTGTATCCGCCGGATCCCCTCGGCGACCTGCTGCGCCAGCGCAAGGTAACGCGTATCCCGGCTGCTCTGGTAATACTGCAGCGCGGCGATCCCCAGCCAGAGGTTCGGTCCGCAGTGCACGGTGTACTCGGCGGGAGTACCGTCCTTCACATAATAGGCATTGTAGAAAAGCCCCTGGCTGCGCTCTGCCCGGGAAAGGAAGAACTCCAGCACTTTCGCCGCGCGCTCTTTTTCGCCCAGCAAAAGGTACGCCTGGGCTGCCAGAGATTGATCGTAGATGAACCCCCAGTCGGACACCGCCGCATCCCCCTCAAAGCTCATCACCAGTCCGGTGCGGGGGTTCTGATGCACGGCCAGCCAGCGGTACATCTTCTCGAAGGCGGCTTTTTCCACCTGGGCTTTCTGTTCGTTGATACGGGTCAGCTCTCCGGCGGCCACGGCTTCTTTTTCCTGGGCCTGCAGGATCAATGCCTCGAGCTCCTGCTTCTGCTGTGCGATATCGTCCCCCTGCAATGCCGCCAGTTCCTTTTGCAGGGATTCGCGCTTCGACGCCGCCTCATCCAGCTGCTGCCGCGCGGCGTTGGATTGCGCCATGGTGCGCGCCAGCTGCCCGACCAATTCCCGGTTCTGGCGCATCAGCGTCTCGGTATGAAGATAATTCACCCCGAACGCCAGCACCAGCAGCAGGAACGCCGCGACCGTGATCTTAGGCCACCACACCTTCATCCGCGCGAAACGCAGGATCATCCTCTCGTGCCGCGGGTCGATCTGTGCATACTCCAGGCCGACGTAATATTTATCCGGCTCCTGCGGAAGATGCCGCATCCATGCCACCCGGGCCAGCGCCGCGATAGGCTGCGGAGAGAAGGGCATTTCGATATCCAGGGAGAACATCCCCTTGCCTGCATACAGCAGCTGCGCCGCTTCCACCGAGATGTTGCGCACGCACAGGCACAAACCGCCCTTGCTCACGTTGCTGGTGAACCCCACGTGCGGGGAAGGGTTCACATAGTGCCCGGCATCATCCATCAGCCTCCACTGGATAGGGAAGACCGAATTAAGACGAATGTATTTGCGCTGCTCCGCTCCCATGGCGCTGGCATTATCCATCTGTCTTCTCCAATACGATGCGCGGCTTGATCCGGCGCGCGGTCTCTTCATAAGACTGCTTGAACTTGGGATAATCCGTCACGGAGATCTGCCTGACCTTATAGCGCAGCTCCTGTTCGCAGACGATCTTCGCCCCTTCGGCGCGGCAGGAAACCGCGCAGGAATACCACGGCGTGTCCTCCCTGACCCCTTCCGGCAGATACTCCACGCGCATTCCCGAAGGTAAGGATAAGGTCACCTGGGAGCGCTGCACAAGCGGAGTCCCCAAGTCCAGGGGGAAGCGGCGCGTCTCGGCAGCCACCAGGTTCAGGTCCATATCCACGAGTTCCGGGACGATGCGCAGTTTCCCCGCGCGCAGGAGATACTCCGGCCCCTTGAAACGGTAACGGAGCTCCACCGGCTCGACGAGCGTTTCGGCCCCGAGCACTTCGTAGCCCTCCAGCGCGCCGCCCACCGTCATCCCCTGCACTTTTTCCTCAAGGGTATGGGTGATCTTCTCCGGCTGGGAATACCGCAGCCAGTAGCGCTGCCCCTGCGCCACCCCGCCCCGCGTAAAGACCTTGCGGGAGGCTTCAATACCCCCCTCCGGCAAAATGGAGATATCGGTCAGGTGCTCGAGAAGATTATGCGGCGCCTCGTATAAGGGAGTGCGGCCGATGGAATATCCCTTGCCCGTGCACACCAGGACGGTGCGGTCCTGATCCCCCTCGGGAAGATCGCCGAATGCGCACGTCTCCGCGGTCGGATCGAGGTAAACCCAGTTGCCCTCCAGCCTGACCGCGGCGATACAATGATTGAACAGCATCGAGGGGAACGCCTCCCGCATCTGGGGCATCTCCCTGGTCGGGATAAGCACCAGGGCGGCTTCCAACCCCGCCTCCTGCAGCATGGCGGCTAAAAGCACGGCCTGATCCTTGCAATCTCCGTATTTGTTCCGGAACACCAAAGACGCCTCATGCGGTTCGTAGCCTGCGTCTCCGTACTCCACCGCCACGTAGCGGATATGCTGCGCGCAGAACTCATACAGGGCCCGGGCCTTTTCCTCCGGCGTAGGTTTACCCGCGGTAAGCGCGGAAACCTTCGCGGAGATATCCGCATCCGCGCGGACCTTGTCTTTTGCCAGCGGCCACCACCAGGCATACAGCTCCTGCCAATCCCGGAAGGAGGAAAAGATGACCGTAGGGTTGACCTCCGCGAGGGGAGGCATATGCGGTTCCGGCACGATCTGGGGGATATCCAGGTATTTCCAGCGGTACACCTTGGTCTGCGCCGTCTCCTCGACCAGAGGCTCCATCATCATCCCCGCATCGGCTAATTCCCGGTTAAGGTATGAGAACTTGAGTTCGCGGCCCCGGGGCACGGTCAGGGAAAAACGGGCGTCCAGCACCGGCTCCCGGCTGCGGAGAGGATACGCGAGGGAGACATCCTTGCCGTTGACCAGCTGACGGCGCTCCGTGACCGCTTTATACTCCAGCACCGACCCCTGCGCCACCTCAGGGAAGGAGATGATCCTTACCCGGGCATTGCTGTAGAGAGGAAAATTGAGGTACTTGGAGACATCGCGGATGTGACGCTCCCCCACTTCCGCGACCGTGCCATCGGGCTTGATGGTGCGGGCAAACTCCAGCGTCACCTTCTCGTCCGTCGAGTCGTATTCCAGCTGGGCCTCGGAAAAATCCTGCTTGCCCCGGTCGTTGAGGACCTTGACCAGGTAGTGCGTGGTGGTGATCAACCGGTTATCCCGGGTCAGCTCCATCGATTCGTCGCACCAGAGTATCAGCGCTCCCGCCTGCGGGTACTTCGCGTCCGCAGGGGCGGAGGCGATGAGCTTAGCGGCAAAAGGGTCGAGCGTTTCTATGCGCACGGCGCTGCGCTGCCGCTCGATGGCGTGCTGGCGCGCCCGGGCCTGAGGCCCGAACTCACCCCCGTCGATCTGCGCGTAGGCGGCCAGCGCCTTTTCAAACAGATTGAGCTTCTCGCAACTCAAACCGAAATAATAGTTGGCCTGATCGTCCCTCCGGGCGATGCGGCCGAACGCCTCGGTGGCCGCGGAAAAATCCCCGGCGTGGTAGCGGGCCATCCCCTGTTTCTTGAAAGACGCCTCCGTCTCCACCCGGGCATACTGCGCTGCCGCCTCGGAAAACTTCCCTTGCGCGTATAACACATCCCCCAGCCCGAGGAGGCTCTCCTGCGAACCGGCATCGCGGGCCACTCCGGCTTCGAAAAGGGCCTGGGAGCGCCGCAAATACTCCTGCCCCTGACGCAGATCTTCCCGGGCGCGGGCAACATCATCCCGGGGATGGCATCCTCCGGCCAGGACCAGCCCGGCCACGAGCATCCACCCTGAAAACGCACCCCGGGTCATGCGATATACCCGAAACATTTCACCAGCTCCTCGATATCCGTGACCCCTTTGGCGCGGGCGATCTCCAAAAGGCTGCGGAACACCTCATGCGTCATCTCCACGTCGGCCATAGCCCGGTGACGCTGGGCCAGCTGCATGCCGTTGGCCTCGGCCACGCACCATAACGCGTAACGGGAAAGGCCGGGCATCAAAGCCCGGGCCATGCGCAGCACATCGATCACCGCCACCCCCTCGGGCAGCGTCCTGCCGAGCAGGGAAAGCTCGTGGCAAAGGAACCCCATGTCAAACGGCGCGTTATACGTGCACCAGACTGCGCTGCGGGAAAACTCCAGGAACCGCGGCCAGACCTCATGCGCTACGGGCGCATCCTCCAGCATCTGCGGAGAGATCTGATTCACCCGGAACGCACCTTCGGAGACAGGCACCCCGGTCTGGATCAGGCTCTCGAAGGACGCCGAAACCCGGCCGCCGAGCGAACGCAATGCCGCCACTTCCACCACCCTGTCTCCTGCCGCCGGAGAAAGCCCGGTGGTCTCCGTATCGAAGATCACGAATTCCGTTTCGTCTATTCCCATCCCTTATGCGCGTATGGTGGCAATGAATGCCCGGGAGATGAACTCCGGATTGTATGACCGCTTTACCCGGGATAAGTTCTCCAGCCCGGAATCATCCATGAGGTTAAGATAACGGTATTCTTCAAGCCGGGAGGCGAACTCCCGGAAAATAAACTGGCTCAAACCCCTGACCTTAAGGTTCGCCACTTCGAAGATCACGCAGAACGCCTCGCGGGAGATCTCTCCGCCTAAGGTGAACGCCTGCAGTTTTCCGGCGAGCTCCACCGCGATCCCGCGCACTCCCAGCCCGGCATATTCGCCGAACACCGTTTCCAGCGCCTTGCGGTTATCCTCGAGCATCCCCCGGTACAGCGCATCCGGATGCGCTGCCGCGCGCTCCCGCATCCACCGCCCGTAAAGCTCCAGGCACGCTGCCGCATCCTCCGGGGAAAGCTCCCGCACCAGAGGATCATGTTCCCGCAGGAACCGGTTGACGTCCGCCCGTTTATGCTTATACGCCGTACCCGCCAGCTGCGCCAGGGCATCTCTCGAACAAACGTAATCCCCGGGCTTTTCCCGCAGGAGCCAGCCCCAGGATTCATATTGGGCGGCCTGCTCCGGTGCGATATTCTCGATACGCACCACGGCGGCATGCCTGCTCTGCGCGGTCATCAGCTCGAAGCACCGGCTGACGGTCTCCCGGGTCACCCCTTCTCCCAGCGGAGGAAGCGGCATGAACATCCCGGCGTCATCCTGCATGAACACCGCGAATACGCCCTCCTGCGCCGCGACACGCAGCCTGTACAACGGTTTCCAGGCGTAGAGGTTGGCGAACACATACGCGCTTAAGCACGGGGGCGTTTCCCCGCGCAGGCGCTCGAACAGGCTCTTATGCGCCGGCTGCAATTCCTCGAGGATCATACGTCGATGACCGCGACTTCCACCACACCCTTATACTCCTGGAACAGGTGCGGATTCTCCTTGAGCCGGAGGCGCATCTGCGGGGTCTTCAGCGCCTCGACGATCGCGGCGGCATACTCCTTGAGTATCCCGGTCCCCTCGTGCTCGTGCATATACGGACAGTGCGGATCGTACCCCAGGAATCTCTTCTTTCCCTCGGCGCAGAGCAGGAACGGATAAAGCTGGCACTCCAGCGGCCGGTTGCGGTACACCTGGCAGGCTCCCGAGACCTCCTCCAGGCACGCGCAGACATATCCGGCGCCCTTACGGGAAGGCTCGAGCCTCAGGCAGAAATCCTTGGTGATCACCGACGGAGGGATCACCATCTCGCCGGCGGCCATGGCTGCCAGCGGTTCGTCCTTGCACAACCGCACCGCCCACATCGTTTCCTTTTCCAGGAAACGGCAGCATCCCTTGCAGGACATGCAGGTGCGGCCGGGAATACGCTGCGGGATCACTTAACGGTACTTCCCAGTTTGACCGCGCGCAGGGGGCTGACGACGGCAATGCCGGCGTCATCGGAGGCTGCCAGCACCATCCCCTGGCTTTCCACGCCCCGCAGCATCGCCGGCTGCAGGTTATCCACCACCACCACCTGCTTTCCGACCAGCTCTTCCTTCTGGTACGAAGGCTTGATCCCGGCGACCAGCTGCTTGGTCCTGCCTCCGAGGTCGATGGTCAGGACATAGAGTTTGTCCGCATTGGGATGGTCCTTCACTTCCTTGATCTCTCCCACGCGGAACGCGAACTTCTTGAAATCCTCGATCGTCACCGTAGGCGAGACCGGGACGGCGGGAACGGGTGCTGCCGGCTGCGGCGCTGCCGGGGACGCTGCCTGAGGCGCTGCCTCAGAAGACGGAGTTGCTCCGGGTATGTTTTCCATGTGTGTACCTCCTATTGATTCATACTAGTATACTACCGGCAGGGTGATTTGCCAACGGGCAATTACGGAAGGGCGGATGATTCGAAGATCACGAAAAGGTCCTTGAGCCGCTGGTCGCTGGGGCGGGACAGCCGCTCGTCCTGCCGCAGGATGCTGCGCAAAAGCTGCAGCGCAGCCGGGCGCATGGACGGCATCCCCATGACCTGCTGCACGTGCTCTGCGGCGCGCTGCGCGGAGACCTGGATGCCCGCGCGGATAAGTCCGGAGAGCTGTTCCTGTTCCAGAGACACATCCTCGGAAGAAAGCGCGGGATCGGGAGAAACGGCGGGCAGGGCGCGTACCCGCTCCAGCGCCTGGACCACCATCGGCATCGCGGTAAAATCAACGCCCCCTACCTCAGGGACGCCCCTAAAGGGGACGCCCCCAGAGGGGACACCCCCCTGCGGGCCAGGACCATCCTGCGGAGTGCCGGGTTGCGAGCCTGGCATATCCCCCAGGATCTGGTCAATGTCGGCGAACCGGGTCAAGCCGGGGTTTCCGGCATACGCCTCGTATTTAAGAGGGATACCCTGACCGCGTCCGGCCATTTCTATTGACCGGTTGAGCACCTCCAGCATACGGGTAAGCTGCTGCACGGCAAATGGCGCAGCTTCCCGAAACTGCGTTTGGACATCTTTGAGTTGCCACAGCTGCGCCAGGGTGTACACCTGGACCATATCATTCATGATATCGAGCGACTCCTCGCGGGAAAAGGTCCACCGGGCCAGGAACACCGCGACCACGGGATTGCCGGCGTAGCGCCGCACCTGCGCGGTCAGCCTATCCACCTGCTC
>CAZAPM010000002.1:88423-124146 GCA_964487475.1 uncultured Planctomycetales bacterium | reverse complement strand
CCAATATCTTGTATGCGGTGCTCCCCTCCCATTTCCGGAAGGCGGCTTCGAGCTCGGGAGTCGCGAAGATCACCTGATAACTTACCCCGGTCCCCGCTCCTGCGATATCCTCTGCGGCAGGCTGCGTCCCGGGAGTGAAACGGAACCAGGCAGTAGGCGCCGCCTGCGCATCACGCGGCGCATATCCGTAGTAGCGCAAAAGAAAATGCTGCAGCATGATATTATTGCTCGTCGGATTGGTGGTGCGTAAATGGGGATACAGGGAATAATAGAGCGAAAGCAGGGAGCGCATCATACCGTGACCGCGCAGCCCCTCCTGCAGCCAGATACCGTTAAGGCCGGACTCGGATGAGCCGGGCTGCGGACGCAGGTTGTACATCATGAAGAGGACGTTTTTCTTCTCCGTATCGGACGGCGCGAAAAGCTGGATACCCTCCCGGTGATCGCCCGCCGGGAAATGCACGACCCTAAACAGCCAGCGTCTGCCTTCGACCTCGATGGTCACCATATCTCCCTCGATCCATACCCCCGCAGCCCGGAGAGGGTGCGATGCGGCAGGGGCCACCTCTCCTATCTCTCCCGGATGAGGTATCTGCACCTCCAAAGCCGCATGCTCCTCCGGAACAGGGTCAAAACCCGCTGCGGGATCAAGGGAAGGGACCGCTGCCGCCCCCTCCAGGGCATGACCGGGATCAGGCACTGGGATACCGGTAAAACTCGCGCCTCCGGTCACGATGGTACGCACGGCTCTGCCCTGCGGAAGATCGACGGTGACGCGGCCCGAAGTCTCTCCTCCGGAAAAAGAGCGGCGGTATTGCTCGAAGTACTCGCGGGGATCCCAGGAATGCGCGGAGGAAAGCGTAGAGACGTCGCCTTTATCGACAAAATCGCCGTACCCATCCGCGGCAGAGACATGGCGGCGCTTATACCATTGCGCCATTACCAGCGCGTGGTACACCTGCCGCAGCTGCGCATACCCCGGATCGGAATTCACTTTTCGGGTCAGCTCGGGGAGGATCAATGCCCTGGCCTGCTCGCAGGCGTATTCATTGAGTTCCCGGTAGCGGGGATCGGAGAACTCCCTCATCTCCCCGTTCTTTAGATGGTCCTCCTGCAGCAAGACCTTCAGGGTAGCCTTGACCAGGTACACGGAGTTGCCCGATTCACTGAGCAGCAGCTCATCGGGGACGATCCAGGGACGGATCATGGTAGGGATAGTGGCGCGGTCCCCGGAAAAAGAACCGAAGATCTCCGAAGCTTTACGATAGACATTCTCCCAATACACGCGGCCGGCGGAGCTCTCCGCGGAGAGAAGTTGTGCGGTATCTTTTTTGAGGGACACATCGGCTTCGAGCAGGATACGGCCGATATCGGTGGAAGATAACCGGGGATCAAGCATCTGTTCGGGCGAATCAGGGCGGAGGTTCACCCAGAACGCGTCGTTAGGAACGGCCAGGCCGATGAAAAAGAACTGCAGGCTCGCGCGGCTCGCTTCTTCGAGGACTGAGAAAGGAAGCGGCGATGCGGTCTGCGTGTCGATGAGAACCTGGGCTTGGCCCCGGGCATAATCGAAGAAGATCGCCCGCAAAGGAAGATAGGAAGCGGCGGATTGCGCCCGGCCTAAAGAAGGAAGGCACAAGGCGACGCAGGCTATAAAGATCCTGATGAGTGATTGCTTTGACACCATGACGAAGGCCCTCTTGGTTGTCGTGAAGACTATACCATAAAAGTATGCCATATATAGAGGTAAGAACAATAGCCTCGGACCCGCTTTAAGAAAAGGCTTTCAGGGGTGTCCCCTTTAGGGGCACTCGGCCTTATTTGTTGTGGCCGGTGCTCCGCCTTCTGCGGAGCGTCCCTAAAGAGAAACGATGTCGTCGGAATGGTACAGGGAGAGAAAAAGTAAAAGGTATTCCTTTAAGTGGCGGGTGAGCAGAAAATTGTTCCGCACATGCTCGCGGCCCCGTTCTCCGAGCGTGCGCGCATAGGAAGGACTGTTAAGCAGCTGCTTCAACGCAAAGGCTGCGCCCTCAATGGATCGGCATAACAGCCCCGAATATTTGTGGGAGACCTGAAGCGGGATCCCCCCTACCCGGGAAGCGACCACCGGCTGGGCTTTCCACAACGCCTCGGATACGGTCAACCCAAAACCTTCCTTCAGGGATTTCTGCATGATCACGGTCGAAGCGCGCTGCAGCGCATTGACCTCCAGGTCGTTTTGCGGCAAAAGCAGCACATGGATATTGCCGGGATCGGCTTTCGCCCGCTCGTTAACCTCGGCCAAGACCTGTGCCCCTTCCGGGTCATCCGAAGCCCCGCCGCCGGCCAGCACCAGCCGGCAATCGACGTACTTTTTCACCTTCAGGAACACCTCGATCACCCCCAAAGGGTCCTTGAGCCGGTCAAACCTGGAGATCTGCGTCACGATCGGCTTATCATTCGGTATCCCGTACTTACGCAACACGGAATCGACGTACTCCGGCGCAAGCTCCTTATTCTTATCGCTTAGGGGATCGATCGAGGGAGCGATGAGGAATTGCCGCACCGGCAAACGCTGGGAAAATCCAGGCGCGGAGAATACCGTCGCGTCATACTCCCCTATGAAATCCATCAGGAATCTCCATACCTTAGGGTGGGGAGCGGACACATCGATGTGGCAGCGCCAGATCCACTTGTTCCCCGCCTTTTTACGTACCAGGGCGATCGGCTGGGGATCGTGGATAAACATGATATCCCCGGCCGTCTCCAGAGAAGCGATATTCTGCCGGCTGGTCTCCATGAACACTTCAAAATCCCTGGGAGTGACCTCGTCGGTCCTGCCATGGAGCACATTATGGAATTTTTTCGTCACCTCGAAGAACTGTGCACCGCCCTTGATCACATCCCAGCGGGTCGACACGCCCAGCTCGTTGAGCAGCGGGACCATGCGGGTAAGGATCTCGGCCACCCCCCCGCCTACCGCGGTCGAGTTCACATGCTGCACCCGTTTCCCCGAAAGCCGCTGCGCCAGGAGCCTTACCTCATCGACTACCGATTGGCCGACGATAGGCGCATATTCTTCAAGCTTTGACATCGGGATACTCCTTGATGATCGTTTCTATGATCTTTGCGCGCAGGGAATCGAGGGTAAAGGTGTACGGGTCAAGGCGGGATAACGCCCGAGCCGCGTCCCGGTTACCAAGGGAAGTCTCGAACCAATGGGAAAAATCATTGGTTTCCTTCCCCAGCCTCAGCCTTGATTCGAACATATGGAAATAGATCGAATCCAGCGTCAATCGCCCGAGCGCCTCCACAAACTCCTGCGGAGTAGAGGCCTCGAACCGTGTCGGGAATACGAAGCTGACCGACTTCATAAAATGAAACTCTTCCCCGGCCTTGGCTGCGGAAAACCGCGCAAGGAAATGCGCTTTCAGGTGCGTCTCGATAGCCTCGACAAAGCTTTCGCGCAGCGCCCGGATGGTATCGAAACGCACGATATCAACGCTGGCCAGCCTCTCTCCCAGGTCATCCTCTCCCAACGCTTCGCTGACCCAATAGGCGAAATCATTCGGAGGTTCGGGATTCACGTACAGATGCTGCTGCAGGAACCTATGCGTGTGGTGATAAATACTGGCTCCGGGCACCCGGCGCAGCAACGCTGCCAGCTGCCCCAAGGTAGTAGCTCGCAGGCCGGTCAGCTCCGTCAAGTGCATCCGGGTAAAAAAACGAAAGGGCTTAACCGCGATTTGCTCCATGCCCCGCACCTCCCGATAATTCCAGCAACTCCCGCAAAACCCACACCATATCCTGCGGCGTCCGCAGATAATAGTTCGCATGCGTGGCGGCGCGTTCGCCGACCAGGACCGTTACTCCCTTGCCATGCAGAGCCGCGAACGCATCTTCATCCGTCTCATCGTCCCCGAAGTAGAATACTGCGGGCTCCCGGCCGTCGGCCGCAAAAACCTCTCGGCTTAGCAGCCACAACACGATACGCCCCTTATCCCAGCCTTTCCCCGGAACGACCTCGACTACCATCTTCCCCCCGCGCACCCGGACATTTCCTTTTTCCGCGTATGGCCGCAGTACCTCCTGCGCAGCGGCAGAGACCTCGCCGCGACGATCGATCGCCACCTGCCGGTAATGCACGCTCACCGAAACACCCTTGTTTTCGATGCGGACTCCGTCTATCCTGGCAACGGAACGCTCAAGTTCGCGCTCGATCTTACGCATAAGCCGCGCATATTCTTTCATCAAAGAAGTTGCAAATCGCATCTTCGGGCCTTCCAATTCAAATCCGTGGTTGCCGGAATAAATAATGCCCGGCACCCCGACCTTCTGGCGCACATCATGCAAAGAACGCCCGCTGATCACCGCCACTTTCACCTTCTGCGGCCGGGCAGCCAATGCCTCCAGGAAAGAACGCGTTTCGCGGGGCAGCTCCGCCGATTCCGGCGTAAGCGCTATAGGCGCCAGCGTCCCGTCAAAATCCAGGAATACGCAAAGATTTTTCCCGGCCGCTTTTTTTGCGATCTTCGGCCAAGCCCGCTTCAAATCCTCCATATCCGCTACCCTTTTTTAAGCGCCGTCAACTCGTTGATGATGGAGGCGGCCCAACGGTACACATTGTTATCCCGGACGATCTTGTACATCGCCTCCATACGCCGTACTTTCTCCTTGGGGTCCATCTCCAACGCCGCTTTGATCGAATCCGCGAATTCCTCGATGGCATACGGATTGACCAGAAACGCATCGGTCAGCTCCCGAGCTGCGCCGGTAAAACGGCTCAGGATCAAAGCGCCCTCCCTCCCATGCCTGGCGGCCACATACTCCTTAGCCACCAGGTTCATACCGTCATGCAGGGAGCTGACGATACACATATCTGCAAGAGAAAAATACGGCTGGATATCCTCCGGGGAAAAATGCCGCTTCAGATAAACGATAGGCTTCCAGGTACCTTCGGCGTACTTCCAGTTCTTTTTTTCCACCAGCTCGTCGATCTCCCCGATCAGGTCATGATACCGCTTGATATGCGCGCGCGAGGGCGCGGCCAGCTGAAGCAGCACGAATTTGCCCCGGTACTGCGGATTCTTTTCCAGAAAACGGTCCACCGCCAGAATACGCTCCACCAACCCCTTGGTATAATCAATACGGTCCACGCCTACCGCCACCAACTTATCCTGGAGATGGAACTCCCGGCGTATCCGCTCCATCGCCACCGCATCGCTGCGCGGATGTTCCGGCGTTGACACCTCAACGCTGATGGGAAATGCCCGCACCAGGGTCTCCCGGTTGTTCCGCACTACGCTGAACTTCTCCGTATCTACCCGGCTCTCGGTAAGCCGATTGACCGTATCCAGGAAATTATTACAGTGATATTGCACATGGAATCCGATGAGGTCGCATCCCAGCATCCCCTCGAGTATCTCATGCTGATAAGGACAGATCGCGAAGACCTCGGGGTTGGGCCAGGGGATATGCCAGAACATCGCGATGGTCGCATCGGGACGCTTCTCCTTGATCAGTTTCCCCAAGAGCGTGAAATGATAATCCTGAATGAAGATGAAAGGCGGCTTGGAGGGGAGCTCGGCGAGCACCGCGTCGGCGAATTTCTGGTTCACCTTTTTATACCACTCCCAGTCCGTTTCGCGGAAGATCGGGCGGGTATGCGTCACATGGCACAGGGGCCAGATCCCTTCGTTGGAAAATCCGAAATAATACCCCTCTTCTTCCTGTTTGGTCAGCCACACCCGCTTCAGGATATAGCGGATATCGTCTGGCGGCACGCCCAGCTTATCCTTGGAGTTGACGAAACGCCTGTCTTCTCCGGTAGAGCCGTGCGCGATCCACGTACCACCGCAGGCGCGCATGATCGGATCGATGGCCGTGACCACACCACTGGCTGGACGAAGACACTGCGTCTCCCCGGAGATCTCATCCAGCACGTGCATGAACGGCTCACGGTTCGAGACCACGAAAAGCCCGTTCTCCCCGAGCTTAGCCTGCACCAGGTCCCGCAGTTTTGCCTCGGTCCAGAATTCTTCTTTGCGCACCCTGACCGAAGCCTCATCCGTAACCACCTTTCGCGCCACCCGCAGCCCGAGCGCGACCTGCTCGACCTCGCTGACCAGCTTGCCAAACTCCCCTTTCTCCTCGAAAGGACGCAGCGCGTCGGTCTCCCCCCGCTGAAAACGCATGAACCACTGCGTAAGGCGGCGTACCGGCATGATGAAGATCTGCCGCTGGATCAACACCGCGATCGCGGTCAATAAAAAAAGCATCACCAGCAGGGTAATGCTCATCTGTTTCCACAGCCTTGCAAGAGAAGTGAACAGATACCCCGTGTCGTAGATAACCTCGGAGAGACCGAGGATGGACTGCTCTTCGTCCAGCACCGGAGCGATATAGCTGTACACGGTCAACGCCCCGAACTTCTCCAGCGCTCCCCGCGGCTGGCCGGTCGCCAGCACGTCCCGCACATACGGTTTTTCCTTATGCGCCCACGTGCTCATCCGCTCGGTGACCGCCAGTAAATTACCCTCGCGGTCATATATGGCGGCGCCCTGCAGACGCTCTCTCTTCTGAAACATCTCTGCCAGCAATTGAGCAGAGACCATGTCCTTTTCCCGAAGAATGCGCTTCAGAGAAAAAATGAGACTTTCGTCGACGGTGCGGGCTTTACGGGTCAGGTCATCCAAAAGACTTTCTTCGGTGACCCGGATCTGCGTGATCCCAAAAATAGAGAATACGATGGTGACTATAAGTAGGATGGGAAGGAGAAACAGGAGTACTCTTTTCATAGAAAAACCGCCTCCTGCGGTGTGAGATACAAGATGGCGGCCCGACCATTGTGACGCTCCTCCGGGGAAGACCCCGGACCCTTTGTTGTTGTTTCTATTATAGGCCCGTCCCGGATCACGCGCAAGCGTTATTAGGGACGCCCCTAAAGGGGACACCCCTAGGGGTGTCCCCTTTAGGGGCGTCCCTAGTTGCGGATGATGCGGTGGGAAGTGAGGGAGCGGTGCAAAAGCTGCCAGAGGTCTTCGCGGCTCGCAGCCTCCAGCAGGCTGCGGCGCAACGACTCATCGGAAAGGGTCTTGGCCAGGATACGCAGCACCTGCACCTGGACTTCGTCGTCATCGCGGGGGGTCAGGATCAGGAAGATCAGCTGGGCGGGTTTGCCGTCGGAAGAATTCCACTCCACCCCCCGGACAGAGCGGCCGAATACGATCAAGGGCTTGATCAGGGAACGCAGCCTTGCGTGCGGCAGCGCGATCCCCTCCTCCATCGCGGTGCTCATCAGCGCCTCCCGCTCGCACACCTGCGCCGCCAGCGCCTGGGCATTGGGCATGTTCTGCGGCTCCGCGGCGACCTGGCAGAGCTCCGCGATCGCCTCTTCCTTCGTCGTCGCTTTGAGGGAAACGACCACTTCATGGCTGGTAAAAAGCTCCAGGGCGCTGACCTCTTTGCGGCGGGTCAGAGAATACTTGAGCCACGGCCCCAGCATTGCGGAAGAGATGATCCCGGCCACCACGATGGCCACGAACATCGGCTCATCGATCAATCCGTACTCCAGGGCCAGGATGGCGATGATGATCTCCATGGACCCGCCGGGAGTATGCGCGATCGCCAAAGGCAGCCGGTTCGCCCGGGAAAGCGTCGTGAACAACGCCCCCAGCCAGGCGCCCAGGAATTTCCCGAACACGCCCACCAGAGTCACGAAGACCACCAGCCAGACGTTGAAGTTCCTCAAAAAATCCACCCGCAACCCGATGCCTACGAAAAAGAGGGGCACGAACAACGCATAGACCATCTGGGAGATCACCTGCCGGGTGCGCTCCGGCAGCTCCCGCGCTTCCCCGACCATTACCCCGGCAATGAAGAACCCCAGCAGCGCATGCAACCCGATCTTCTGAAAGAACGCTCCGCAGAGGAATCCCAGCAGGCAGATGAACGTAAGCGACGTGCCCGGCTCGGGCATCCCCCAGGCGCGGATGCGGGAGATGACCGCGCCGGATACCCGGCGGCCCGCGGAAAGGCACACCGCGGTAAAGACCACCACCCCGGCGGAAAGCGCCACCACCCTCCAGGGATCGACGTGCGAATGCGAGAACGCCCCCAGGACGAAGGCAAAGATCACCCAGCCGATGATCTCGTTGACGGAAAGCGCCGACATGATCAGGTACCCTAAATCGGTCTTGGCGATATTGAGGTCGGAAAGGGCGCGGATGGTGATGGGCATGGCGCTGATCGTCAGCACCGTCGCCATGAATAACGAGAAAAGCACCCGCTGCGAAGGGTCTACCAGGAAACGGTCCGGCAGGAGCATGCACAACGCAAAACCCAGCCCCATGGGCACGATGATATCCGCGACCGCGATCTTCAGGGCGTTGCCGCGGTGGCGCCAGGCCGCGGAGAAGTCCATCTTAAGGCCGGTTTCCAGAAGGAAGAAGAAAAGCCCGAGCCAGGCCAGCGTGCCCAGCATCCCCTGCTGAAAGGGGTCGGAAGGGAACACCCGCTCATACCAGGAAGGGGAAAGCCTGCCGAACACCGTCGGCCCGAGCAGCACGCCGATCAGGATCTCGGCGGTCAGCGCAGGCTGTTTCCAGCGCCGGAACAGTTCGCCCCCGAGCCTGGCCAGCCCCAAAAGCAGGAACAGCTGCACCAGGAAGACCAGGATATTCTGCTCGGTAAAATCATGCATGGCTTTATTCGATTATAGCGGATGACCCCGGCTTTGACAATGCCGCGCGCGCCACGCGCAGCGCCTGCGGCCTCGTGGCCCGCGCCAGCAGCCACTCCGCAGCGCTGTACGCCATCTGGAACGGAGCGTGTACCGCGCGCGAGAACGCGTGCTGATTTTTTTCCAGACAGCGCCTGCGGCCTACGATCAACGCGGCATATCTCTTGTCGTCGAGATACTGCCGGGCTCGAGGCTTGCCCTCCCCTCCCGCCCGCCGCACCGTCGCCCCGCGAAAATGATACGCCACCGCATCCGGTACGTAGTACCCCTTCCATCCCCTGCGCTGCGCGCGCCAGGAAAGATCGAGGTCCTCGTAGAAAAAGGGGAATCGCGGATCGAAATAACCTCCCTCTTCCCGTACCTCCTCCAGCATTTCCCTGCGGAAGAGCCCCACTGCGCCGGTCACCCCGAAAACGTATCCCGGCCGCAGATACCTGCCGCACGCCTCGCGACCATACCCGCGTTCCCGGGCCGTTCCCCAGACGCTTACGCTTAACCCGGTAGAATCGATCGTCACGCGGTCACGGCGCAACACCCTGCCCGTGACCATACCGATGCGTGCGTCGACCGCGAACCCCGCACTGGCCCGGGAAAAGAAATCCCGCTCCAGCTCCACATCGTCATTCAAACAGGCGATGATCTGACCTTGGGCAACGGCGATCCCCGCATTCATCCCCTCCGAAAAACTCGCCGGCGCAGCCATCACTACCACACGCACGGAAGGGATCTCCTGCCTGGCCAGCGCCCCTATCCCCGCACCCGGCGCATTATCCACCACCACCACTTCGCACCCGGGATGATCCTGCATCCGCAAGGAAGCCAAACATCCCGAAAGCAGCTCTCGCCTACCCCCCGTGAGCACGACCGCGGAGATCATCGCAGGTCAAGATGCCGCTCGATCCTCTCGAAAAATCCCCGCAGCGTCCCCGCTCCCTGCTCGATCGCCCGCAGCGTTTCCCCGTTACGCTCCACCGTTACCTTTAAAACATGGAGATTCACCTGCATGTCCACGACACAATCGGTGATCACCGCAATCGCCCTGGCCAAGGCCGCCAGGAACCCCCCGGCTACCAGCAGCACAAACGAAGGGATGAACGCCTGCATGCTGAACGGCCACGACAACACGCACACCGCGATGAATTGCGCGAGCGATATGCCGACGATCCCCCACGATATCCCCCGCAACACCCTGCCGGCAGGTACAGACCTAATCCCCATACAATCCTCCTTGTTGACTTATTGCTTCGATCAGAGGGACCTCGCCTGCCCGCTGATCGATCCACCGGCGCAACGAATCCGTTACCTGCAGCAAAAATACCTGGTGCAGCCTTAGATGCGGCCGGGATATCACCGCGGCCCAATCCCTGGAACACGCCTCTCTGACCAAGCGCGACGCTAACCGCGGCATGATCACACCGTACAATGCAAAGATCAAATGCTCGCAGAACCGACGGAGATCATCCTCGCGGGAGAATACCCGGCGTATATCCTGCAACCCTGCCAAGAGCGCCGCCGCCGCGTTTTGCGCGCACATATCCCCCGCCGTCACAAAGGTACGCCGGCCCCCCGCGGAATTGTACACCAGATCGAAACAGGATACCCAGAGCGCCAGCTGCGCATCGCCCCTTCCCCGCACATAGGCCCCTTCCGGAAAACGGTGGAAATGCTGCAAATCCTCCAGCACATGGTGCATGCCGAGGAGAAAATCGATATAGCACAGCTCCCGGCGTCCCTGCCGCAGGTCTTCCTCGAAAACCCGGTTCGCCAGGCCGAAGGAATCCTTCACCTTCTCGACCAAAAAGGAATCGTCCCGGTAAAACCCCTGCTCCTGATAAAACACCCGGTGCCAATCCCAATAGGTCGACAGGAGGGAGTGCAGGGAATCCCTCCGCAGATGTTCCACCCGGGCTCTCGGCTCATAATACAGCTCCCTGCCCGCGCGCAGAAGACGGTGGCTGATGTCGACGTCCTCGTAATTACGGGTATACCGCTCATCGTAAAGGCCCGCGGCCAACAGCGCGCTCCTGCGAAAAAGAGTATTGGCGCCGAAAAGGAACTTCGGACGACAGGGATCATTCCCCCAATGCTGCGGCATATGCGCTGCCCGCCAACGGTCGCAAACCCCTCTTCCGCCCGACTCTGCGACCATACCCCCCGCACCGGCCAGCGAGGGATCGGACATCGCCTCCTCGAGAAGCGCAAGCCAATCAGACGCAGCGACACAGTCCGCGTCGAGCGACGCGATGAACTCGGTTCGCAGGTACTGCACCGCGGTATTACGGGCAGCCGACAGCCCCCTGTTGCCGTCATGCGTCAGCACGGTCACGGGAAAACGCTTCGCGACACGGGCGCTCTCATCCGTCGAGCCGTCATCTACCACTACGATCTCCCCGACAGACCCGGTCTGCCGGCACAACGACTCCAGACAGGCCCCCAGGGTCGAAGCGGCATTATAACAAGGGACATATACGCTCGTTCTTATGTGCACTCGTCTATCGCCCTCTGCAACCTCCGCGCGGCCTCGTGTATACGCGACAGCTCCTCCCGGGCGCGCACCGATACCGGGATATCGGATCTTCTCGGCCGGGGGATACGGGTACGCATCGCGCATTTCATCCGGGCAGCAAGCGCGCGCCACACGCGGCCCGGCCGGGTTGATGAGGCGTAATATCTCGCCCGTATGCCCATGCGCGTCGAAAATGCCGCACTCGCTCGGCAGATCCTGCGCCAGGCCCTGCGGAAAAACTCACCTGCCGATATCCCGGTCGCCCCGCGGGATATCGCGCGCACAATCCCCGGATCATCAAACGCGTCGGGATAACAACTCATGAGACAACCTCCGCATCCCCGTACCAGAAGCTCCAGGCGCAACCCCTCGTGCGCGGCGTTTCCCCAGATATCCTTAAGTCTCGATTGCGGGATCTTTCCCAGCAGGCCCCTGGACTCGCCCCCCAGAACCCAGCAGGCATACACTTCCCCCTGCGCATTGATGGCGCAGGCCTGTGAAAGCGAAGCGCACCCGTATTTCCTTTCGAGAGGTTCGCCCGCAAGATACCCCGGGATCTTCCGAAGGTAAGACGCGGGGTTCGAAGCCAAACCGTACCGCTTCAGTAAAACGATCGCTTTTTCCACCTCCTCGGCAAGTGCGTCCCTCTCGCCGGACTGAAGGAAAAACCCTCCCGCCTTGCGCTGGTCGCGAAGAAAAAGCGTGCTGAAAGGCTGAAACAACACCGTAGTCGCTCCGTGCTTCTTTGCCATCTCGACCACCGCGCACAATTCCCGGAAATTATACCGGGAGACCGTGCAGGCTACGGTCGATTCAACGTTTGCCCGGCGGAGGCACTCCAACGCCTGGATAGCCTTGTCGAACGACCCGGCCGCGCGCAGCAGCTCATGCGTCTCCTTTTTTCCTTCCAGAGAAACATTCACTACCTTTATCCGTGCCGCGGCCAACCGCTGCGCCATCTTCTCATCGAGGAGCGTTCCGTTCGTCGTAAGGCACATCCCCAGGCCATGTCCTGCGCCAAACGCTACCAAATCCACCAGGTCCTCCCGCAGCAAGGGCTCTCCCCCGCACAGGACCACGGTCCCCGCGCCCAATGCGGCAGCGTCCGAGATCGCCTTCTTCACATCGGCGGAAGAAAGCTCATCCGCCGCTCCCGCGGGGATCTCGCACATGAGACAGCGCATGGTGCATCGGTTCGTAAGTGCGATGCTTACCTCTCTGATCAACGTTTTTTCTCCTCGCAGTAACGCTCGTATCTCGCCAAGATCCGCTGTGCCTCGACAAGCGCCGCCTTCTTTTCGGGCCCGGCCGCGCCAGAACGCCCCACCCCCTCGACGAATACCTCCACCGCCTTTTCGAGAGAATCGGAATCGGGGTTCGCCCAGCACGTCTGCAGGCACGGGGTCGCACAACGCTTCATGGCCTTTCGCGCACGGTCCGCTTCGGGAGTACGCAGGCACTCCTCCAGGGAAAGGGAGCTGACGCTCCCGAAAGAAGCCCCGCAGCTGCGTACCTGCGCATCCGGCCCGATATTGAGGAATACGAACGGATTACACCGCCATTGCGCCGGGGAAAGGGTGCCGTCAAAATACCTCAGCCATAAATACGGATCGTGCAGGAACGCGATGAACCCGTGCCGTTTCTGGTACGCGACGAGCTCGTCGATCTGACGGGAGAGTTCCTGCAAAAGCTTTCCCCGCACCCAGAAGGGCGCGTCTGCGGAGGTATGCTGCATATCATCCTGCGCGGCGATCACCGGATGGAAGACCAGGCATTCCGCGCCATGGTCTTTCGCCAAGGGAACGATCGAAACAAGCTCCCTGACATTCTCCTTCATGATCGTGGTCCATACCGAGATCTGCGGCCCTTTCCCCCTGCGGCGCTTCTCGTCACGCAACAGGGAAAGCGCCCGCAGCGCCTGTTCGAACGCTCCCGGTTGCCGGATGTGGTCATGGGTTTCTGCCGTGGCACCGTCGAGGGAAATCGCGATGTTCGTAAGCCCCGAGCTGATGACCCGGCGCGCGAGACTCTCGTCAAAAAGAGAGCCGTTGGATACTGCCTCGGTCGAAAGTCCCAGGGACGCGGCATGCTCGATCAGGGGGAACACCTCGGGCCTCAGAAAAGTCTCGCCTCCGGTAAAAACCACGGTCGGCCGATGCGCTCCCCGGGAAAGCCCGGTCAAGACCCTGCGCACCACTTCCGGATCAAGAGTATGACCTTTCAGCACGTGCACCACCCCGCACATCTGGCAGCGGTAGGTACACTCGTGGCTGAGGCTGATAAACACCCATAAGGGATCGGCCAGAGGCACGTCGAACCGCGCCGAGAAATACAACGCCGCGTCACGGGAGAACTTCTCCAGCAGCGCCGCAAGCCGCGCATCCTTAACGCTCATACCCCTTCGCTCCTTGCCAATAGAGTGACCGCCGGCCCGTGCTCATGCTCCTCGCGGGAGATCACCTCGATGCGGGGGAATCCCGCATCCTGCAACAGGGACATCAAATCCGCTTCCCGCAGCCATAAGGAGCGGGTCGCGAGACCGGAAAGGTAATGTGCCGGATCCTCCCCCTGCATCTTCCCCCGGTATTCCTTCCCGCGGCAACGGACGCGGGCATCATCCGCCCGCTCCTTGCCCGCGGGCACGTAATGGGTCCAGATGAACACCCGGTCAGCAAGCTCTCCGATCCGGTATACCACCGGCGCGGGATCCTCGAGGTGATAGAGTATCCCCACCGCCAGACACAGATCGAAGCGCGCAACGAGCCGCGGCAGCACCTCCCGCACATCGCCGCAGAGGAACCGGCAGCGCGCAAGCGCGAACGCATTCTTCACCACCAGGCAACGCAAAAAGCTTTCCTTCCTTGCCTCGATGGAAACGATCTCCTTCGCGCCGTGCGCATGCATGATCAGCGCATGCAGCCCTTCAAGACTCCCCAACTCCAGTACCCGCGCCCCGGAGACATCGACGCGCGCAAGAAGCTGCTCCATCCTCGGCTCGGAAAGCCCGGGGACTTGCCCCCCTTCGAGGGGGATCCCGGAAAAAGGAAAATGGCAATGCCACTCGGGAAACAAAAGATCACCAAAATACGAACGATCCTGTCGGTCACTCATGGCGTAAGAAGAGTTTATGGAACTCCCCCTCGAGCGCGCCGAAATCATCACGGGTGGCGCACCACTGCAAACAGGGGACGGCGCATCGTGTAATGAGCCTGCGATATTCTTTTGCCCGGGACGAATACCAGAGCGCGCGCAAGGGCTCCGCGGCGACATCCCCGAACGTCGCCTCCTGCGCATTCTGAGGAACGCAAAAATACACTTTTCCCTCCTGGACGATCTGCATCCGGTTATATCCCGCGTAACAGGGAAATTCCCGCGGCCGTACCCTGCCCCGGAAATACCGTTTTATCAGCGCAAGATACCGCAGGCTGTTGCCGATATAATCGAACGATTCTTTCGAACGTTTCTTATAGGCGATAAGTCCGTCGATCGCCTCATCCAACACCGCGAGGCGCTCTTCGGGCACGAGACCGAAGCCCGCCGACTCCCTCGAACTCTGATCGATATTGTTGGCCACTACCGGCTGGAAGAGTACCCGCTCCACCCCCAATTCACGGCAAAGGGCAACCAGCGGCACGAGTTCCTCGAGGTTATCGTTCATGATGGTACATACCGCCACCACATGCGGCATCTGCCGGGCACCTTCCCGGCGCAGGTCTTTCAGGACCCGGAGGTTTGCGGTGATCCTGGCAAGGACGCCCTTCCCGCGGATACGGGAGAAGGTCCCCTCCGTGGCGGCATCGAGAGAAACGCTCAGCCAATCCACTCCCGCCTCCGCCGCTTCTGCAATGCGCTCGCGCGTAAGCAACACTCCGTTGGTCACGATCACCGTGCCCATCCCTCGCGCTCGCGCATGCTTCACCAGCGAGAAAAGGTCGGGCTTGAGCAACGGCTCCCCTCCGATAAGGATCGCCGCCTTCACCCCCATGGCCGCGGCCTCATCGATCACCTTCCGTATCGTCGGCGAAGGTATCTCCGTAGCCCTTCCCCGGGACTGAAGCAAACGTTTCTGCTCGTGCATCCGGCACATGTTGCAGGAAAGGTTGCAGTCGAAGGTAAAGCTGATCTGCAGCACGTCCGGGGGCAGCAACGGAGAGCCGATCCTCCGCGACGCCCAGAAGAGAACATTTTTTCCGACGAGGCCGGCAAGACGTTTAATGGTCATAATTCCCATCGCAGAAGCAAGGCAAGAGGCAGGGATACGCACACTGCTTCACCTTCTCCCGCGCCTGTATGATCCTGCTGCCCGAAAGGACCTGCGCGAGCGTTTCATGCTGCGCCGACCCATAGCAGGAAAAGCATGTCGTATAGGTGCCCTGGTTCGATACCAGCACCGTATCTTCCGCCGAACGGCAACGTACCGCTGTGGAGGACACCTCTCCCCGGAAATACTGCTTGAGCATCCGCAGGTTCTCCGCGGAGTTCTTGACGAACCCCGGATGCGCTTCGCGGTAACGTACGAGCCCGTCCATCGCGGCGTCCAATTCCCGATAACGACTCGCCTGCACCCAGAAAGGGGAGCGGGAACGTTCCGCCATCCGCAGGTTATTGGCGAGAAGCCCCTGAAACTGCAACGAACTCGCGCCTAACGCCCGTACGAATTCCGCGATGGAGGCCAGCTCTTCGAGGTTACGGTCGAACACGATCGTGATAACGTGGAAACTGACACGCGGATGCGCGTTCCTGAGCGTCGAAAGCGAGCGCAGCCCGGAAAGCGTAGCCGCATGCGCGTGCGGAGAATTCCGGAGCGCGTTATGCACCGCGGGATCGAGGGAATCGAGGGAAACCACGGGGACCACCGAACCGTCCATAAGGAACGGGGCCAGCCGGGAAGCCTCCCTCTCCAACAGCACCCCGTTGGTCAGAAGCCCCAGCGCGCGTATCCCCGTCTCTTTGGCAAACCCGAGGATACGATAGATGTCCTTGCGCAGCAAAGGCTCACCTCCGGAAAGGGCGATCTCGGGGATACCCGCCTCGTGCGCTTCCCTCAACAGTTTGACCACGGTATCGAAAGGCATGGGAGGCTCCGCAGCCGCCGTCTGCCAGATATCGCACATGCGGCACCGCAGATTACATTCGTGCGAGATGTCCAGGATCGCCTGCCGGACCGTCGCAGGCCCCGCACGAAACCGGCGGCGGACGCCGCGGCAAAGCGCGAAGTATTCGGCGATGTTGCCGAAAAGGTAAAAAACCTTGTGCAACGCGAGGAACGCATACACTGCGGCGGCGCGTCGCACGCCGGAGAAAGAACGATACCGCATAAGCCGTCCCCCCAGCAGTACGCAAAACCGGGGGATCTTGAGGAAATTCACCGCCGTCGCGATCCAGAACCGCACGGGACGGGTATCCAGCTCGCGCAGCAACGGCTGATCGGGGTGCCGCAGATGCACCAGCAGATTCCCCCTCCCGTACAAGTACGCCTGATGGACGAAACTGCGCAGGGAATCCTCCCGATGGTGCACCACCCTTGCGCCAACGTCCCACAGAAAACGATGCCCCTCCTTGAAAAGCCTCCAGAAGAACTCCAGGTCCTCTCCCGCAGGGAAGGGGAAGGATTCGTCAAAAACGGACTCTTGCATCACGCCGCGCTTCAAGGTCACGTTACAGGTAGGAAAGAACGCCGCCTCCGGTACGCCCTGCCATTGCATCATGATACTCCCGGTACTGAGGAACTGGCTCACCTCCACGGAAGTTCGGGAGGATGCGGTCACCGTGTCGCCCCCCACCGCCGCTTTCTCAGGATGTGCCAGATGCATGCGCACCATCCTGCCGACCCATTTCGCATCAACCGCGCAATCGTCGTCGACGAAACCGATGAGCTCCCCCTGCGCCTGCGCCGCGCCCCGGTTACGGGCTTTTGCCGGCCCTTCCCGCGTCTGCGTAAGGTAACGCACGCGCACTCCGGCAGGCAAGACCGGCGAAACCCCTTCCACCACAACCCGCCCCTCCTGCTGCGGAGAATCGTCCACCACGATGAGCTCGAACGCTCCGCCGGCATCCTCCTGACGGAGAAAGGAATCCAGGCACCGTCGCAGCGCGTGCGGCCTCCGGAACGTAGGGATCACTACCGATAATGCGTATGTCACCGGTTATTCCTCACCGACCACGATCCTCCCCCTGAACCGCAAAGAGCCTTCCCCCGGACGCAATACCTGTTCCTTCCAGGAAAGCTGCAACATCCTGCCCCGATGAAAAAGATCCGAGTTCACCGCCTGCAGCTCCCCTTCCGGAAAGGATTCCTCCACCTTGTACGCCACTTTTGCGAGACCGCCCTCCGGGGCCTGCGCCAGCACTTCACCGGGGATACCGCGCAACGACCCGAGCACTTCCCAAGACTCGGGAAGGTTCGGCTTGAACCCGGGGAAGGTTCCTTCCCCACGGCCCATCTTCCACCGCGTATACTTCTCGGAAAGCATCACATTCCACTGCACCTGTTCGAAGAGAACCTCCCGGGAGGACTCTGTCGACACTTCCAGACCCACGGCGCAAGCCTGCGCCGTGCCACCCGGCACAAAACGAACCCTCCAGTGCTGGGACACGGGCAACGGGTCCCACCGCCCCACGACCTCGAAGCTTTCCTCGTTCGCCCGGACGACCTCCCACTGCGCCGAAGAGGAAGAATCAAAACAGTCGCCCCGGTAACGCAGAGAGGCATACCCTCCCAGACCATGGGTGATCTCCTCCCCCCTCCAGAATATCCTGATTTTCCCCGCGGAGAACTCGACCACGCACTCTCCCGATGCCATACGCGCATACGCGGGCGCGAACGATACCGGACATTCCGACCCCAGGGACATCAACGCGCGGAAACAACAGCGCCGGCCTGCGGGCAAAGGCGCTGCGTCAACCTTGACTTGCACAAGTTCCCGGCCGGGAGTGTGCATATTCCCGTTGAACACCTTGATGAACGCTCCCGTCTCTCCTGTCACGCAAAGGGACACCGGGACAAACCCGCCCTCCCGGCTCTCCAGACCGACGTGCCGCTGCTGGAAACACCGCACCGCCACATCCGCCGCACAGACCTGCGGCTCCGCAGGAAACACCCCCCGGAGCGTCCCGTCGCTCCAGGCATAGTAACGGGAAGAAAAGAGGCTCGAGGCATGGCTTTCTTCGAGCCTGACCGGACGCGCAAGGTTCAACCACACTTCCCAGAGGAAAGAATGCGACTGCTGCGGGATGATCCGCCACTCTTCCTCGACGCCGAGCCCCGGCCAGACGCACCGGGCGACGAACATCCCCTCCCGCTTTTCCACATGCCAATTCCGGCCATAGGACGCCGCCCAAACCCCCTCGTGCAGATACCTCGTGGTCATATGATACGGTGCGGACAGCGTCAATCCGTCGTAAGAGAGCTGAAACCCTCCCCCCTCCCAGCGTACGAGGGAACGGCCGTGAGAAAACTCCAGGTCTTCTCTGAGCGCCTGAAAATGCGCTTCCATATCCCCGACGGGGCGGATGCGCCCCCGGAAACGGGATGCGCCGCCAAGCATCCTGAACTGTACGATCCGTCCGCCGGTAAGGTACTCGGAATTAAAAATGTTCGCGCCCGACGCTCCTTCCTGCATCACGAGCAGCGCAGGGCCTTCTTCCCGTGCCGGAGCAAGCCCTACCTCGGGCACATGCTCCAGGCTCGAGAACACCGGTGTCCACTCTTTATCCCTTTCGCCATGCGCGGGAAATTCCCCGCGACGGGAAAGCGCGAACCATCGCACATAGGAATCCCGCACCGTGACCAAAACCTGCGCCTCTTCCACGGCCCCGGGACCGCGCGACTCCACCGCCAGATCGAGAGAAAGCCCCTCGGAAGAAGATACCCGTACCGTCCAGTCAAGCGTCAGGCCGAGGAAAGGAAAATCCCCTCTTGCCGTCAGGACATCCCCCGCCGCTTCAATCACGCTCCAATCTCCCTGGTATGAAGAATACCAGGTACCGTCTACACATAAATGCACATATATCCCCGGCTCGAGGGTCACCCACGAACCCGCATACCTGAGGTATATCCGTCCCCGATTGAACACCGCTGCGAGATCTCCCGCCTCGAGCAATCCCACCGCGCCGGACTGCCCGGAAGTAAGGGAATACAGACCGGCGATCCGGTCACTGTCGCCATCCTCCACCACTTTCCCTTCCCGCAAAAACACCGCCCTGGAACAAAGGCGTTTGAGCATATTCATATCGTGAGTGACGAACAATATCCCCTTCCCCTGTTCCCGCAACGCGCCTATCTGACGCAGACACTTCCCCTGGAAATAATCGTCCCCTACCGCCAGCGTATCGTCTATCAGGAGCAGGTCGGGAGACATCTGCATGGCCACGGAGAACGCCACTCGCACGAACATCCCCCCCGAATAGCATTTCACCGGAGCATCAAAAAACTTCCCCAACTCCGCGAACTTCTCGACTTCTTCGCACGCCCGCCCTACCCGGTCCTTCGCGACCCCAAAAAGCCCTGCGGTAGCCAGAACGTTCTCCCTGCCGGTAAGCTCGGGCTCGAATCCCGCCCCCAACTCGAAAAGCCCCGCCGCTTTCCCGCGCACGGTCACCACTCCCCGGTCAGGGGACAATAAACCCGCGGCGAGCTTAAGCAAGGTGGATTTCCCCGAACCATTTGCGCCGACGATCCCCACGGCCTCACCGGCCGCTATGGACAGATCCACCCCCTGCAGGGCCCAATACTCCTCCCAATGCGCACGTCCTTTGCGCATGAAACGTATCCGGTATTTCTCCCACACATCGCGAAATTCAAGCAGGGACGCGCTCATGTCAGTTTTGCAAGCTCCGATTCATGCCGGGAAAAATACCGCCACCCCGCACCCAGGGAAAGCGCAGCCCAGCCCAGCATCGCAGCCATCACCGGCACCGACGGAAGAGTACCATCGCAAAGTACCGCCTGATAGGAGCGGATATAGGGCGCCGCGGGATTGATCAAGGTGATCCAGCGCATTCCGGAAGGGACCATTGACCCGGCGTAGAACACCGGGGTCATCCACAGCCAAAAAGACAGACCCACTTCCACTGCCTTCGCGGTATCCCGGATCCTCACCTGCAACATGGAAAACAGCAGGGTCAGGCCAACCGTAAAAGATAAAAATGCCGCGGAGAGAAGGACCAGAAAAGGCAATAAAACCACCACGCGGGGCAGCCGCCACAAAAACGCCGGGAGCACGGCACACAGCCCTGCCGCAAACAACAAAAACTGCGCATAGACCGTGCTCAAAGGAAGCAGTGCCCGGGGCATGGCAAACTGCCGCAGCAAGGCGCGCTGTCCCGGAAGGGACCATACCGATTCCTGCACACTCGAAGCCATAAAAGCCCAGGGCAGGAATCCCGCCACCACCCGGATCCCGGAACCGGCAACGCCCACTGCCAGCACGCGGTCGAACACGAACGCGATCGCTCCGGAAAGGAGCAGCGGATGCAGGATGGCCCAGGAGAACCCCAGGAGCGAGCCGGCGTACTTCGCTTTCAACTGCTTGACCGCCAGGTCGTGCAGGATCCTGCGATGCTGCCCCCACGCGATACGCATGCCTTTCATTGCATCTCTCCTATGCGCTCCGCCACTTCACAGCCTTCCCGCAACACGTCTTCCATCGACATATACTTCCAGCCCCCGTACCTGCCGCACGATATGATGCCGTGCTTTCTCAGAAAAGTTTTGAGCAGCGCCGTCGCAGGCCGATAGTTCCGGTCATAGATCGGATACGCATATCCGATATCCACGTCTTTCGACGCTTCCGCTTGTACGCGGCCGCGCACGATCCCGGCGCGCCTCAATCCGGAAAGGATCGGCTTATCGATACGGCCCGCCGGGCTGGGAGACCCGGGCTTATAGGAGACCTCGACATAAAGGGCGCGGCGGCCGCGGGGGACCAGGGATCCGGAAATAGCGTGATAAAAACCGACCCGGAAGAACACATACTCCCGTCCCGGAAAATACACCCAGTGCCCGGGATCAGCCCCCTCTCCGGAAAATCCGAAATTATACGTGTATACGGAGTTCCACCGCAAGGCCCTGGCCGCGGCGGATATCTCCGAGGGAACCCCGGAACAAAGTCCGATGAACTCAGGAAGCGGTACGGTATTGACCAGCGTCTCAAACCGTTCCCGACGGCCGCAGCGGAAAACAACCTCTCGTTTCGCCAGGTTCACCCGCTGCGCTTCCATCCCGGTACGCACCTTTCCCATACCCGCAGCCATCGCCCGGGGAAGCGTATGGATTCCTCCGGTACGGGGATACCAAAGGGTTGCATTGTACCCCGCAGCGGAACGGCGGGGCACAAACCTGCCGATCCAATCACAAGAAAGCGCCCGGGGATGGACCCTCCAGAATTTCGAGTTATACGGCACCATAAAATGCCTCGCCACCCCCCTGCCGAAGGTGCGCATGATCCAATCATGGAAATCCGCGGCCCCTCCTTCGCGCGGCGCCGTTTTCTCGAGCCCGTCGAGACATTCCCGCATGATACGCGGAGGCAATGCATTCAGGTGGGATTGAAAAGGGTAGGGAATGTACCTGCCACATGCGCGGATCCACGCGCTGCGGGCGAACGCCCGCAGTCTCCCCCCCATCAGGCGCTGCACAAGCTGGCACATCTGCGGGTCGCGAAAATGCAGCACATGACCGCTGCAGTCAAAAGTGAACCCGCTCACGGAGTGAGAACGGCAGAGCCCCCCCACCTCCCGTTCCTTTTCGAACACTTCGCTTTTCCTGCCGATACGGGAAAGGTTCCATGCAACGGTCAACCCGGACAACCCCGCTCCAAGAATAACGATGCGCATGCGTTCTCTATTCCCCCGTATCCTCAAAAACCACAAGGACTTTACATCCGATCAAAACTCAAACCTTATGCGTGCATATAGGTAAATATTATAAACCGGGGGTGCACAAATATCAAGAGGAAGGGTCTGGTCGCTGATGAAGCCGGCGCAGGATAAAGATCGAATCCTTTCTGGGAGGGAATACGCGCAGGTATGGATACGCTTTGACCTGCTCAAACCCCCTTTTCGAACCGAAAGAGACCAGGTACTCCGGATCATCCATCATCCAGAAAACCGGGTCCCGCTCGCACTCCTTAAACCGCGGATTATAATTATACGCCCCGTTGAACTCAAATCCGCCGTCAATGGCACGCGGCGCGATCCCCTGCTCCCGGGTCAGATAGCGCAACGCCTTCCAGCGCGCCTTGTTCCAGGAGAAATAGTCCCGGGTCAATCCGGCGGTGATCAGGCACAACACGGCGGCGCAGACAAACGCGACGGAAATCCCTTTGCCTCGCGGCGCCTCCTCTTTTGCCCGGTCATCCCCCTTGGATAAGAGCAGCGCCGGAAAAGGAAGCAGGAATATCAAATAACGGTCCCAGAAATGCACCCCGACCAGAGGAGCACAGTATATCAGCGCGGTAAGGAATGCGAAAAATGCGGTCCACTCCTGCCCGCAGTCTCCCTGTTGCTTTCGGCGGCGGAAGATAAACCGGTATGCGGCATGAAACAAACCGGCGAAAAGGATCGCGCCTCCGGCGCATCCCAGCAATGCGATCGCAACAAGCAACAGACGGGGCGCGGCGGTAACGCTGACCAGCTGCGAGGTGCCGAAGATGGACACGGCATCGAATCCATAGTGACGGAGGAGATTCCCCTGCTCCGGGACCATGATGTGCCTGGGCACGATCCCCTGAAACAGCAACACGAATACCCCCAGGATCAGCACCAGGAAATAAACCCTCCTGGCCCCCGTCAATGCTTTCAGCTGATGAAGAAACACCTGGGACAGGAGCGGGAACAGGAACACCCCCAGATAGACAAAAATTTTCAATCCCACCAGGTACGCCTTATCGACGATCAAGGGAAACGGCCTTTGCATGAACGCCGCCGCCTGCCCCATCTTGGGGCTGAAAAACGGAGGCATCCCGAACACCGGATGCACCCAGTACTGGTATATAGCTACCAATGCGAAAAGCGCTGCGAAGGGATAAAGAATGGTCCCCGCCGTATTCCGGCGTATCCCGTACCTGGCGGCATAGGCGATAACGAACGCGATGGGAACCACCGCGGCGATCTGGCGTATCAATACGGCGAGACAGGAGAAACCGATGGCCAGCAGAAGGTTCCTGCGGCCACCGCTGCGCAGGACGCGCGCAAAATAAAGGAAGGAGACGACCGAAAGCGCGGCACACGGCACGTCGGTCATAAAGGTATTCGAGAGCAGGAGGTAAAGCGGGTTTGCCGCGACCAGCAGCGCAGCCAGAAAAGAACGCTTCCGGCTGACCCCCGCTTCACGCAATAATGTGTAGGAAGCCAGCACCCCGATCAATCCCAACACCAGGGTCGAAAGCTTCAACGCATTATAAGAAAATCCGAAAGGCAGGCAGAAGAGCCATCCCCACGCCAGCTGGGCGACCAGCGTCATATCCTGCCAATCCATGAAATCGAACTTTCCCTGGGTAAACAAAGAGTGCAGCGGATGCGCAAAAGCCCAGTCATCGATCATGGGGAATTCTCCCCAGGGGGAAGCCAGGAGGGTAAGAAGCACCCACACACAGGAGAGGACGATACAAAAGGAGGGTTTTTTTACATCCATAACGCCATTATAGCACTAAAATGGCGGGGTCGACGAGATTTGAACTCGCGCTCTTCGCCGTGACAGGGCGACGTGTTAGACCGGGCTACACCACGACCCCAACGCAGGGAACTAATTGTAAACTAAAACCCTGCGGGATGCAACTGTTTTTTTGATTAAAGGATGAAATATCCGGCGACGCGCCACTGGCCATCGGTTTCCTTCATCAGCGTCACCGTTTCCATCGCCGTTTCCTTGTTCGTAAAAGTAGCGGAAAAGGCCACCACCACATACTCTCCATCAGGAGCGCCGGGCAAAGATTTCGAAAAAACAGGCGCGTCTTTGGGCTTACGGGAAACCAGCCCTCCCATCCCTCTACGCAGCGGCCCCACCTGTGCGGCCCAGGATTCTCTGGAGACCAGGGAACGGAAATAATCGCTCGTGGCGTCCCACGACTGCGCATACTCCCCCCGATCCAGAACCTGCAGCCAGGAAACCGCTGCGGCCAAAGGGGCCGCACTGTCAACTTCCGCCGAAACATCCGCCGGAGATATTGCTTCCTGCGCCATCAACCCGCCTGCCGCCAACAACACCATCCCGCATGCCAGCCACACCGCCTTATTCATACTCCCTCCTTGAGTAAATGGGCGCTGAGGGACTCGGACCCCCGACCTGCTGAATGTAAGTCAGCTGCTCTAACCAACTGAGCTAAGCGCCCTGAACACAAAAACGTTTTTATTTAGTGAAGTCCTCGCGAATGCGCCGAAATTTTGCTTTTTGAAATTTCGGTGCTGCATATGAGCGAGGGCCGGTACTTACCCGCCGGGACAACTTCTTATAACTTCCCCAGCACTCCCAGGATGAATGCCATCACGAAAAGGGCCACGGTCTCGCACATGCCCAATACCACCAGGTAATTTCCGAAACCCTTATTCGTCTCTCCCATGGCGTCGCACGCGACTGCCGCGCACTTGCCCTGCCAATACGCGGAAAGCCCGATCGCCGCGCCGGCAAAAAGCCCGATACCCCAGAGGTACTGCCCCTTGGCCGCCAGCTCCGCCATACGGTTCATCACGATCATCCCGTAGATGGTCTGGGTCAGAGGAGCCGCCACCAGTGCCACAAGCATAAACGATGCCGGCTTGTTTTGCAAGTAGTTCTTCTTCCAGGCGCCTATCGCGCTCATCCCGGCGATACCGGCACCCGTGCCCGATCCCAGCGCCGCAAGCGCCAGGACCATCCCTAACCCCAGATCCTTGAACTGCACCAACACACTGCCATCCATACCTTCCTCCGTTTGTTGGAAATCAGGTCTTCTTGAGCGGACGGTACGCGCTCCCGCTCCAGGAAACGCTCGCATGTCCGGAAAACTCCAGCACGTTGAGCCTGACCCCGTGCACCAGCACCGAGATCGGGCCGAGCACGATATTCAACGCATGTCCGATGACGATGATCAGGGAGCCGAACACCACCGCAGCCCAGCCGGCCCCTAAGCCCGCGGCCATCGTATTACCGGTCTCGGCGATCGCCAGCCCCGCCATCCCTACCGCAAAGAGGCGCACATAGGAGACCACATCCGTGAAATTGTTCATCAGGGAAAGCGCGAGAGTTCCCAAACCGGCGCCAATACCCTTGAGCACGTTCTTCTGGGGGCTGGTGAATAAAACCACCAGCGCCATACCTGCGTAAAGCAGCGGTACCGCAAATCCGGGCAGAGGATCGCTCAAGATCAGCATGCGGGCAAAGAAAAAAACGCTCCAAAGCACGCAGATCCATCCTACTTCCGCCAACGCCTGCAACGCCGGAGCCTTCAGCACCGCCCGCCAGCCGTGGGCGATGGAAAGGTGGAGCGCGCCGATAAAGAAACAGAAGGTCTGCATCACTTTGGGATCGTTCAACGCCGGCACCAGCCCGTGGAACCCGAGTTTCGCCACCCAGGACTGGCCGAAGAACGTACCGGTCAGGGCTCCCCACACCACCGCGCTTGTGCTGAGCACATAAAACAGATGGAACGGGGTCCTGTCCGCGGCCCGGGACCCCTTTTTCTTGTGCACCCACCACGTCAACAGCAGATACACCAGGCCATAGCCGGCGTCCCCGATGATGATCCCGAAAAAGATGCTGAAAAAAACCAGGAACGGCAGGCTCACGTCGAGCTCCCGGTATCCCGGGACCACTTCCAGCAATTTGAAGAGCGGCGCGATCAGCGTCACCCAGCGGGGATTTTTCAGAAGCACGGGCACGCTATCCTCCTCGCCCGGGTCCTGCGCCAATATCCCCCACCCCTGTGCGCGCGCTTCGGCCTGGATACGGGCTACCGTATCCGCCGGCACATACCCGCGCACATACGCCAATGCGCCCTGCTGTTCCATGCCTCCCAGCGCCTCGGCAAACTCGATCTGTTTCGAGAGACTCTCCCGGGCGGCCTGGAATCCCGCGCGCTCGGAATATGATCTGTTCAATTCTCCGGTGATCCAGGCAATGAGCCGGGCATCCTCCGCGCGCTTTTCCCGCATACGGGCCAGGCCCGTTTTCGGAAGCGCCACTTCCCGGAAAGGCAGTTCGAAAGGCGCCAGGCCGACGATCACCGCGTGCACCAGCCCTGCGGAAACAAACACCTCCCGCACCAGCAGCTCCGGCGGGACCTGCCCTCGTTGCGCCTGCGGGATCTGATAAAGCCGGACGTAGACCCCCTGGCCGGAGAGCTCTTTGACCGCCTCCGGAGAGAAATCCCCCCACGGCTGCCACTGCTGCAACAGGGCATCCATCTGCCGCTCGTACGCCAGCAGCTGTTCGCGCCGCTTATGCAGGTCGATCAAATGATGCGCCTGCGTCCTCCACTCTTCGGGAGGCGCGTGCACCGCGGGCACGGCCGCGGAGCTCGCGTGTTCCGGCTCGTACTGCCGAAGCACGTCCAGTGCCGCTTCTGCCAGCGCCAGCTCTTCGCGCAGCAAAGCCAAACTTTTCTCCTGCGGCGGCTGCATATGCTCCACATGGAGCACTCCCAGCCCCTGCACCTGCCGCATGGCATCCGCCGCACCCTGTGCCGGCATGATCAGGAAGAGTTTTTTCATCGGCACGATCATACCGCGGCCTCCTCCTGCGCATATGCCTGGATCTTGGCCTTGGCGATCTTGCTGCGGCCCACGGCATTCGCCATCTGGTCGCCGATAAAGATCTTGATGAGGCGGATCGATTCCTTGGTCTCGGGGATCTTCACTTTTTCAAAAAGATTCACTCTCTGGGCCGTCGTGCGCAGCTCCCGGCGCAGGATATCCACCCCCTGCCGGATAACCCCCAGCTCTTCGCGCAAAGACGCTCTCTGCCGCAGCATCTCGATCGCGCCGTCGACCCATAAAGGGGTCGCGAAAAGGTCGTACTCGACGGGCGCGAATACCGCGTTCCCGAACACGGGGATATCCACTCCGGCGATATTCTTGAAGGACGTCTCGACCGAAACCGGCCGAAGCCATGCGGCCATTTCCCTCGGCTGCTCCGACAACAGCCCCAGCCAGGGCTTGAGCCGCTTCTCCTGGGCTTCGTACGCCGCCTGGCGCTGATCGAGCAGGGAAAGCTGCTGGAGGATCTCCAGCTGCAACTGCTGCTTTTTAAGCTGCAGGGTGGGCAGGTAGCGCTCGAACTGCCGCAATGCGTCGCGCTGGCGCTTCAATTCCCCCTTGGTCAGCTTGATCTTCGCCATGGTCTATTTCGGCCAGTATGCCTCGATCACCGATCTCTTGATCCCGGTTTCCTCGGGCAGGAAACATTCCTTGAGTATCTTCCATCCTAAGTCCAGCGCCTGCTCCAGGGGGATGTTCACCTGAAGGGACATCATCCGCTCCTCGAAGAGCTTCCCGTATTTGAGCAGCTTCTTATCCCAGGCGCTCATCTGGAATCCCATCGCCTGCTTTTCCAGCGTCTCCCGGTAATTGGCGAAAAGCTGGATCATGGTATCCATGATGGTACGGTGGTCGGGCCGGGTCCGGCCGTTGACCTGCTGCTTGAGACGGGAAAGGGAACCGAAAGGTTCGATCCTCCCGCCTTTAAGATAGAACTGCCCCTCGGTGATATACCCGGTATTGTCCGGGACGGGATGGGTCACGTCGTCCCCGGGCATGGTGGTCGCGGCCAGGATGGTGATGGAACCCGCCCCTTCGAAATCCACGGCCTTCTCGTAGCGCGCCGCCAGCTGGCTGTACAGGTCGCCGGGATATCCGCGGTTGGAAGGGATCTGCTCCATGGTGATGGCGATCTCCTTGAGGGAATCGCAGAAATTGGTCATATCGGTCAGCAGCACCAGCACGCGCTTGCCCTGCAGGGCGAAGCTCTCCGCCACGGCCAGGCTGATATCGGGGACCAGGAGGCATTCCACCGTCGGATCTGCCGCCGTATGGATGAACATGATGGAGCGGGCCAGCGCGCCCTGCGCTTCCAGCGTCTCGCGGAAGAAAAGATAGTCGTCGTACTTGAGCCCCATGCCCCCGAGGATAATGATATCCACTTCCGCCTGGTTGGCGATACGGGCCAACAGGGGATTGTACGGCTCGCCGGCGATGGAGAAGACCGGCAGCTTCTGGGACTCCACCAGCGAATTGAACACGTCGATCATGGGGATCCCGGTACGGATCATCTTCTCCGGCACCACGCGGCGCACCGGATTGACGGAAGGCCCGGCGATCTCGGCCAGGTGATCGGAAAGGTGCGGCCCCTTGTCCAAAGGCCGGCCGCTGCCGTTGAATATCCTGCCCAGCAGGTCGTCTCCGGTGGCAATGCGCATGGAATGGCCCAGGAAACGGACCTTATCCTGCGTCGAGACCCCCCGGCTTCCGGCAAAGACCTGCAGGAACACCTTTTTCCCGTCGAGCCGGATCACCTGGGCTAAGCCCGTCCCCTGCCGCGTGGAAACCTCGGCGATCTCGTTGTTCCCCACTCCCTGCGCTTCCACCGTGATCACGTCGCCCGCGATCTGGATTATGTCGGTATATACTTTATGCATGTGCCGCGCCCTCGCGTTTTCCCGCCGCCGATTTCTCCTTACGTGCGGCGCGTATCTCCGCTTCCGCCTTGCGGAACTCCTCGCTCTGCCAGGCGGTAGAATTCCATCCCTTGCACATCTGACGCAGTTTCTGGAAGAACTGCAGCGCCTCCTCCTTCTCCTGGAAGGAGAACTGCTCCTGCAGGATCTCATAAAGGAAGCCGTGCACGTACGCCTGGCGTTCGCGGGGGGTCGCCTCGTCCACCGCATCGAACGCGTTCTGCTGCAGGTACACCGCGTCGAAGAATTCGCCCTTGAGATACTCCACGTAATCGTTCAGGGAAGTCCCTTCCTCTCCGATGACCTTCATCATCTGGGCCACTTCGCTGCTGCGCGAAAGCACCTCGTGGCCGCGCCGGGCCTGCACGGGATCGATCGCGCCGGGATACTTGCTCCAGCTGATAAGCGGGTCGATGGCCGGATAGCGGCGGGCATTGGAACGTTCGCGGGAAAGGCCGTGGAAGGCGCCCACCACTTTCAGGGTCGCCTGTGTCACCGGCTCCTCGAAATTGCCGCCGGCGGGCGATACCGTGCCGCCGATAGTGACCGAACCGGTGCGGCCGTCGTGCAGCTGCACTATTCCCGCCCGCTCGTAAAAAGAAGCGATGCGCGATTCCAGGTATGCGGGGAAGGCTTCTTCTCCGGGGATCTCTTCGAGCCGGCCGGACATCTCCCGCATGGCCTGCGCCCAGCGGGAGGTGGAATCCGCCAGCAGAAGCACGTGCAGGCCCATCTGGCGGTAATACTCCGCGATGGTCACCGCGGTATAGACGCTCGACTCGCGCGCCGCCACCGGCATGGAACTGGTGTTGCAGATGATGACGGTGCGGTCGATCAGCGGCTTTCCGGTGCGGGGGTCATGCAGTTCGGGGAAGGTCTTTAAGGTCTCCACCACCTCTCCCGCGCGCTCCCCGCAGGCGGCGATGACCACCACGTCCACTTCCGCATGGCGGCTGGTCAGCTGCTGCAGCACGGTCTTGCCCGCGCCGAAAGGCCCGGGAATGCAGTACGTGCCTCCCAACGCCACGGGGAACAGGGAATCGATAAGCCGCTGCTTGGTGACCAGCGGCTGCACGGGCTTGATCTTCTGCGCGTAGGCATTGATCGCGGCCTTGACCGGCCATTCCTGACGCAGCGCGACCTCCTCTTTTTCTCCCGCGCCGTTGACCAGCACCGCCACCGTATCCTTGACGCGGTAGGAGCCCGCGGGGACGATCGAAACCACCTCCCAGGACCCGGTGAGACCGAAAGGGACCATGCAATAATGGGTGAAAATCTTCTCCGGCACGGACCCCAGCCACTGCCCCGCGCGGACCTTCATCCCTGCCTTTACCAGCGGGGTGAACTCCCACCGCGCTTCCTCGTCGAGCGCGCGCAGGTACACCCCGCGCTGCAGAAAGAACCCGCATTTCTGCGCAAGCTGGGGAAGGGGATTCTGCAAGCCGTCGTAGATCTGGCCCAGAAGGCCGGGACCGAGCTCCACGGAAAGCAGCGCTCCGGAAAACTCGACCGAATCCCCCACCCGGAGGCCGGAAGTACTTTCGTACACCTGCATCTGGGCGGACTTGCCCTGCACCCGGATGATCTCGGCCTTGAGCCTCTCCTGGCCGTGCACGATATACGCCACTTCGTTCTGCATGACGAACGCGTCAAAACTCGCCGTCACCATGTTTCCGTTGATCCTGGTGATTATGCCTTTTCTTTCCATGGGGTCAGACCTCGATAGATTTCAGCAGCATATCCGTATCGGCGCTGCGGACCGCTTCCCAGCGCAGCAACAGCAGTAATTTATACGCGTACGCCGACAACGCGGTAGAATCGAAAAAATGGCCCTGGGAAAGCTCCTCCGCCGCATCCCAGCGGAACTGGTCCAGGAGCTTCTCTCCCTCCTGCAGGTGCCCGGCCTTCACCGCCGCGAGCGCGGCCTGGGAGATGGATATCGACGGCCGGCCTCCCGGCCGCAGATACTGCCCGGCATCCCGGTGCACGCGGGCGGCACGTAAATGCGCCAGCTCGTTGCGCAGCGCGATCTCCCTTTCCGCGATCCCGGACAAAAAAGCATCGCCGCGGGCCGGACCGGAAGAAGTCATCTCCTCCAGAGCCCGGAAGATATGCTCCGGCACCAGGCCGCGGATACGTTCCAGGAACTGGGGGAAGGAAAAAGGCGGTCTCATGCCGGGTTGCAGAGTCGGCAAACTGGCCATCACGTACGGATAGAACATGGAAGCCTCTTAACGGGGATCCTCAAAAAGCTCTTTAAGGGACGGTTTCAGCGCGGTGCCGATGAACTCAGCCAGGGCCTTATCGGAAAAATCGAAGCTGGATTTGCCCGAGTCGAAACTGATGACAAACCCGCCCTGCAGCAGGTCCCCGGCTTTCACCGTGACACCCTTGCGCACCTCCTGCGACAACAGCGCGCGCAGCGACGTTTCCATCTGCTGGACCTGCTCCCGGGGAACCTGTATCTCCACCTCCGCGCCTCCGGAAAGCGGGGTGCGGGCGATCAGGTCGGCGACGATCTTGGCCATCGCTTCCTGGGAAAGCGCCTGGCGCACCTGCCCGCGTATCAGGGAATCCAGCATACCGGTGATATCCGCGCGCAGAGCGATAAGCATATCCCGGCGGGCCTGCACCAGCGCCGCCTTCTGCATCGCCTCGCTGCGTAAGATCGATTCCTTCGCCTGCGCCAGCATCTCCTGCGACTGTGCCTGCGCCTGCGCCAGGATCGCCTCGGCCTGGCGCTTCGCCTGAGCCTCTATTTCCTGCGCCTGGAGCCGGGCCGCTTCCACTCCGTCCTTCTGAATCTTTTCGATCAAACTCTGGATATCCTGTGTCATGTGTTCGCTCCCGGCTTCCACGCCTCTGCGATCAGGGACTGGATCAACCCGGCGGCGGAGAGCATGTCCTTAGCCTCCAGGACCGGACGTCCCACCACCAGGAAATCGCTGCCGTTGCGTACTGCCTCCTCGACGGTAGCGGTCCGTTTCTGATCGTTGCTGGCGGCCTTCTCCGCCCGGATACCCGGAGTCACCGCCACAAAATTCTTCTGTATCTCCAATTTAAGCATGGCCACTTCCCTGGCGGAACAGACCACGCCGTCAAGCCCGCTCTGTATTCCCAGCCTCGCCAGTGTCAGCACGTCCGCCGGATTGGCCTCCTTGCTGGTAAGCACGGTCACGCCGATAAGCAACGGTCTCGTACCGCCGATGACTTCGGACTCCTCCCGGGCGGCTTTGACCGCGGCCTTGATCATCTCCTCGTCCCCCAGGATATGCATGGTGCACATCTTGACCTTAAGCTGCACGGCCTGGCGCACCGCATGCGCCACCGTATTGGGGATATCGAAATACTTCAAATCCAGAAAGACTTCGGCGCCCCGCTTCTGGATAGCGCGCACGATATCCGGCCCGCAGGAAGCGAACAACTGAAGCCCCACCTTGAACACCTTCACCGTCGGATAAAGCCGGGAGACGATCTCCAGCGCCTGTGCGCCGGTGTCTACGTCGAGTGCCAGGATCATTTCCGGCCTTTGTCTTGCCATGAATCCCTCCGGTGCAGCGTTACGCGACGGTCCCGATGATGTCCCTGATCGAACCGAAGCGGTGTTCCTTAAGATACTGCGACAACCCCCGCACGATCTCGGGAGCAGCCGCGGGGTTGACGAAATGAGCGGTTCCGACGGCAACCGCCGTCGCGCCCGCCAGGAAAAATTCCAGCGCGCTGAAAGTATCAATTATACCACCCATTCCGATAATAGGAACGGGAATCTTGCGCGCCACCTCCCAGACCATGCGCACGGCGACCGGACGGATGGCCGGGCCGCTTAATCCGGCCACGATTCGGGAGATCTTCGGCCGGCGGGTGCGGACCTCGATGCTCATGCCGGTCAGGGTATTGATCAGCGCCAGACCGTCGCATCCGGAGTCATACGCCGCAGAGGCGATCTCCACGATATCCGTGACGTTGGGGGAAAGCTTGGCGATCAAAGGCTTGTCCGTCGCCCGGCGCGCCCGCCTGACCACCGCGGCGGTCGCCTTGGCGTCCTGCGCGATCAACGCGGGGCGGCCGTGGGACACGTTGGGACAGGAGATATTCAGCTCGAATGCCGCGACCGACGCCAGGGGGCTGAGCCTTTCCAGGAGCACGGAGAACTCGTCCGCATCATGCTCTGCCGCTACGCTCACGATGACCGGCACGCCGAAGGACGCCGCCTTCGGAAGCTTCTCCCTGATGAACGCCTCGAGGCCGGGGTTCTCCAGGCCGATGGAGTTAAGCATCCCCGAGGGAGTCTCGCAGGTGCGCGGAGGAGGATTCCCCTGGCGGGGATCGACGGTAATGGTCTTGGTCACCAGGGCTCCCAGAGTGCGCAGATCGAAATAATCCCGGAATTCCTCCGCATACCCGAAGGTACCGGAAGCGACCATCACGGGGTTGTGCAATTTCAAGGAACCTATCTTTACGGACAGATCAGGTCTCATCTCTTTTCTCATTTGGAGAATATCATCTGCGCGGAGATCACCAGCAGGAACACTCCGAAGAGCTTTTTTAAGACCGGTGAGGGCATCCCCTGCACCAGATGCGCTCCGGCAAAACCGCCGATCAGGAACCCTGCGCAAATAAGCCCGGCCACGGGGATGTTCACATTGCCGTGGCGCCAGTACTCCCACGCCGCCAAAAGCCCGATGGGAGGCACCAGCGCTGCCAGGGTCGTTCCCTGTGCCTGATGCTGGGTGAACCCGGCCAGGAAGACGAGCGCCGGTATCATCACCGAGCCTCCGCCGAGCCCGAACATCCCTCCGCATATCCCCGCGATCAACCCTATCCCCACGAAGATCACGCTCTGCATCGCTGCCTCCTTACCACTTCAGGCGGGAAGCCTCGAACACCGGCCCCTCGTGACAGACCCTCTGCAATCCGGAATCCGTCTCCACCACGCACCCTAAACAGGCGCCGATCCCGCAGGCCATATGCGCCTCCAGGGATACCTGCGCCGGGACGTTTCGCGCCGCGCACACCTGCGCCACCGCTTTAAGCATCGGATGCGGGCCGCAGGAAAACACCCGACAGGGATGCGCCAGACGCGACAGCTCCTTCTCCAGCAGCCCGGATACGTATCCCCGGTATCCGCGAGATCCGTCGTCCGTAGCGATCCTGACCCTGCACTTCGCCGCCGCGAACTCTTTTTCGCAAAGGATGTGCGATTTCGTACGGCCGCCGATCAGCACCAGCGGCTCGCTCCCCTCTTTCCGCAGCCGCTGCGCCAAAAACAGCAGCGGGGCGACGCCCATCCCTCCGGCCACCAGGACATCCTGCGGTCCGGTCTTCGCGTACGCAAACCCGCTTCCCAGCGGCCCGAGCACGCTGACCGTATCCCCTTTGGATAACCCCGAAAGCCAGGCAGTGCCCGGCCCCACCACTTCGTATAAACAGGAAAAAGTCCGGCCTTTCACGGAGTGGACCCCTAAGGGGCGGCGCAATAAAGGGTCGGTGCCCCTGCCCGCGCGCAGCATCACGAACTGCCCGGGCAAAGCCCGCAGGATCGTCCCCGCATCCTGCAGGGTCAAATGATAGAACCGCGGCCCCACCTGCCGGTTCCCGGCAACCTTACACGTGCGTTGTGTGCTTTTCATAATAATATGCCAACCCGAAACTCACCCCCGCGAACACCGCGCCTACCACGATGAGGCTTAAAAGGTCATCCCGGATCAGGTGCGTGACATTGAGCCGCCGGCTTTCCCAGTATTCGATCCCCACCACCGCGAGAAGCACCACCATGACGCTGACCACTTCCTTTTTAACCCAGCGCATGCGCAGAGGGAAGATATCCTTGATATCCGTGCGCAGCAGGACGCCCGCCCGGGGCAGGAGACTGGGGACCCTTTTCATATACTCGCGGTACGCTTCGCCGAATTTTCCGCACAATACTTCTTCCTCCTTGCGGATCAGCGTCATATACCGCACCGTCATGAACACCACGAACACCCCGGCCGCCCACCACTGGAAAAGCAGGAGGATCACCCCGAACCCGCTGCAGAATATCCCCAGGTACATGGGATTACGGACGAGGGCATACGGGCCGCCGGTCACCAGCGCATTGCCTCCCTTAGACACCTCGGATTTGTACCCCCGGCTGGAAATACGCAGGAGCAGCCCTAACAGCAGGAACGCCATGCCGAATATCTCGAACACCTCATCGAGCCGGCCTTCGGCGACCTTGAGGAAATAGGAATGAAAGATCAGCACGACGCACAAAGACAGGAAGTAAATGAACCCGTTCAATCCGATGCGTGCTTTCATCTCACCTCTGACAGGAGGGACAATAATAGGTCCCCCTTCCTCCTATGGCCTTGCGCACGATACGCGTACGGCAGCAGCGGCACTGCGTTCCCGTTTTGCCGTACACCCGGTGGTATTTCCCGTACGTCCCCTTGTTCCCGCGGGCGCGCACGTACTGGTCCAGCGACGATCCCTTGCAGGAGATGGCTTCCCGCAGCACGGAAACGATCTCCCGGAAAAGTTTTTCCCCCTGCGCGTCCGAAAGCTTTTCCGCCGGCTTTGCGGGATCGACGCGCGCCCGGAAGAGGGCTTCGCAGGCGTAGATATTCCCTATCCCGGCGACAAAATGCTGGTCCAGCAAAAGCGGCTTGATCCTGGTGCGGCGGCCGCGCAGCATCTCGCGGAATTTCCGGGGAGTCAGGTGAAAGGGTTCGGGACCGAGGGAGGAAACGAACGGCATGGCCTCCCAGTCATCGACCGCCTCCAACCTGCCGAAAAGCCGCTGATCGTTGTACGCCAGTTCCGTGCCGTCGGTAAAGCGAATGACCACCCGGCTTTTCTCGCTGCGCTCGCT
>CAZAPM010000002.1:34087-88323 GCA_964487475.1 uncultured Planctomycetales bacterium | reverse complement strand
CTCGCTGCGCTCGCTACGCTCGCCATAGACCAGCTGTCCGGTCATCTTGAGGTGCACCGCCAGGGTCTTGCCTCCGGAAAGCTCCACCAGAAGGAGCTTTCCCCGGCGCAGCAGCGCGCGGACGCTCCTGCCCTCGAGCGCGGCGGCAAATTCCCCGGGCTCGCCCTGCACCACCTGGGGCCGGCGCACCTCGACCTTCGCGATACGCCTGCCCTTAAGCAGCCGCGCGAGCTCGCGCCTTACGGTTTCTACCTCCGGCAGCTCCGGCATGGGCCTTCTCCGACGTATTCTTATCCCGGTGGTACTCCTGCAAGGAACGCACGGAAATCTCTTTCTTCAACAGGGCCCGGATCCCGCTTACGGTTGCCTGGGCGCCCGAAATGGTAGTGGTATAGGGGATCCCGAAGGAAACCACGAGGGAGCGGATCTTAACCTCGTCCTGACGGGGGATCCTTCCCGAAGGGGTATTGATCACCAGCTGGATCTTCCCGTCCTTCATCAGGTCGAGGATATTGGGACGTCCCTCCGCGATCTTCGGGAGCACTTTCACCGGGATACCCGCGGATTGCAGTATCTCCGCGGTTCCGGCGGTAGCCAGCATGCGGAACCCGAGCGCGGCAAGATCGGAGGCGATCGGCACGATCTCCTTCTTGTCCTTGTCCATCACCGAGACGAACACATTGCCTTTGGTGGGAAGCTTCTGCCCGGCCGCGATCTGGCTCTTCACGTACGCCAGGCCGAAATCCTTATCGATACCCATGACCTCACCGGTGGATTTCATCTCCGGGCCGAGTATGATATCCACTCCCGGGAAACGGTTGAAGGGGAACACCGATTCCTTCACCGCGATGTAGGGAGGAATGACCTCCTGCGTGAACCCGAGCTCCTTGAGGGTCTTGCCGAACATGACCTTGGTCGCAAGCTTGGCCAGGGGCACGCCGATAGCCTTGGACACGAAAGGCACGGTGCGGGAGGCGCGTGGGTTGACCTCCAGCACGTAGACCTTCCCCTCTTTGACCGCGTATTGCACGTTCATCAGCCCGACTATCCCGAGCTTTTCCGCCATCTTCAGGGAGGCTTCCCTCAGATCGGACAGGACCTGGGAGGGAAGCGTCACCGTAGGCAGGGACATCGCCGAATCGCCGGAATGGATGCCTGCGCCTTCGATATGCTCCAGTATCCCTCCGATCACGAAATTCTTTCCGTCACCGATCAGGTCGACGTCCACTTCCAACGCATCCTCCAGGAATTTATCGATGAGGATCGGATGCTCCCCCGAGACCTTGACTGCCTCGGCGATGAACTTGCCCAGCGTGGAGCGGTCGTAGACGATCTCCATGGCCCGTCCTCCCAGCACATAGGAAGGCCGCACCAGCACGGGATATCCCAGCCTCTCGGCGATCTTCTCCGCCTCAGCGTAGGTGAACGCGGTGTCGCTCTCCGGCTGCCTTAACCCCAGCTCATCGAGCATCTTCTTGAAACGCTTGCGGTCCTCCGCGATATCGATGCTCTCCGCGCTGGTGCCGAGTATCCGCACCCCCGCCTTGCGCAACGGGACCGCGAGGTTCAAAGGGGTCTGGCCCCCGAACTGCACGATCACCCCCAGGGGCTTCTCCACCGCGATGATGTTCATCACATCCTCGACCGTGATGGGCTCGAAGTACAGCCGGTCGGAGGTATCGTAATCGGTAGAGACCGTTTCCGGATTACAGTTGACCATGATGCTCTCCAGGCCTTCCTCGCGCAGCGCGTAGGAAGCGTGGCAGCAGCAATAATCGAATTCGATCCCCTGCCCGATACGGTTAGGGCCTCCGCCTAATATGACTACCCGCTCTTTTTTCTTCATGAGAGTCTCTTGCGCACCTCGGCAACCACTTCATCCGCTGAATCTGCCTTCACCACTCCCGGGATATCCCAGGAACGGATCCCTATCACGGGGATACCGAACTGCAGGCAGTATGCGATCTCCGAAAGGGTCCCGGCTTCTCCGGGAAGCGCCACGACCACATCCGCGCTTTTTACCACCAGCACATTCCGCGCCAGCCCCATGCCCGTAGGAATGGCCAGATCCACATAAGGGTTGGCATCCTGTTTATCGTAACCGGGGAGTATCCCCATTACCAGAGTACCCCCTCCGTCTTTAAAACCCCTGCTTGCAGACTCCATCACTCCACCCAAACCGCCGCAAACTAATACATCCGCCACTTTTGCCAATTTTTTGGCTATTTCGTGGGTAAGCTGCTCCACCTCGGCATTGCATGCCCTTCCGCCGATCACGGCTACGACTTTTTTCATAGGCAGATAAAATGGTGCGCCTGGCTGGAATCGAACCAGCACACATAGCTCCGGAGGCTATTGCCCTATCCATTGGGCTACAGGCGCAACGTAGAAAACGTTGTACTGGCCCCTCCGATAAGGCCAGGTACAAAAGCAGAAAGCTTGACACCCAGCATTCCTTTTAGCTGGGGTGAAGCGTAGAAAACGTTGTACTGGCCTATCTCCCGCACCAGCGGGACACTCGGCACTCCGATAAGCCGAGGTGCGATAAGGCCAGGTACAAAAAGCAGAAACCAACTACAGAACCTTCTCAAACTCGGCCCGGACGAACTCCCTGTCCGCGGCCCTGGCTTGCAATACGGAAAGCTCCGCGAAAGAATCACACCCCTTGGCAGAGAGGCACTCTTTCATGTATTTGAAAGTCTTGCTGATCCCCCCGCCTCCGCTGGTGCAGAAAAGCACTATCCTTTTCCCCTTCACTCCCGTACACCGGTCCAGGAACGCGTTCACTGAAGGCGCCGGTCCGAAAGCCCATACCGGGGTCCCGATGCACACCAGATCATATGCGCTAAGGTCCTCCTGGACCGGCGCGATCCTGGCGCGCACGCGCTTGAACGCCCGGGCAGCCTGCCGGAAGAAATTGCCGTTCTCGTCCACCCCCTGCAGGCGCGCCATCTCGACCTCGCCCCGCGCTGCCAGACAACCGCGAAGGACTTCCGCCACTTTGTGGGTGTTGCCGGAGTAAGAGTAGTACGCGATCAATGTCCGCATGACGTCAGTACGCGCTTTCCGGATAGATCTCGATCTTGGTCACGTCGTTTCCGATCTTATCGAACTCCAGGTCCTCGATGCGCTTCTCGAAGGTGCGGGACTGCCCGTTCATGAAACCGCTGATGACCATGGTCGTGCTTCCCACCGGCATCGTGCGCACGAACACCACGATGCGGAACACCACCGCGTTGCAGTTCTTCCCGGAGCTGTTAATGATCTCGCCTTTAACCATCAGCCCCCGGCCCTGCGGCTCCCGCTGCAACTTGATGTGGTGGTACGAAAAATTCATCATATCAAAACAGGCTCATCTGCTCTTCGCCGGGAGCGGACCGCTCTTCCGTGCCGCTGAACACGGATATCTTACCGTACTCCCCGTCGTATCCGGCGGTCCTCACTACGTTGCCCTGCCGCACCCGCAACACCCCTTCGGCCACTCGCTGGCTCAGGCCGCGGCGCAGCTGCGCGTCGCTCGCCCGCATCAGGATCTCGAACTCCGTCCCGAACTTCGCGACACTCGCCCGGTACTCGCGCTCCACCGCCACCGACCCCTTGGCCACGCCCTTGGATTCCGCGATGATCTCCTCCAAAGGCACGAGGTTCTTGAAAGGTATGGCGTTCTCCGGCACGAAGCCCGCGGGCCTGTCCGCCAGCGCTTCCACCCGGTTGAACACGCCCACCGTGACCGGCTTTCCGCACTTCGGGCATTTACCCTGATGCGCGCGGGTCTCTTCGGGCGAAAAACTCACCCCGCACAGCCGGTGCCCGTCAAAATGATACTTCCCCTCTTCGGGAAAGAACTCGATGGTCGCCAGGAACCTGCTGCGGTCCTTGGTCTTCAACGCCTGGCGGATCGCCTCATACTCCAGGGCGCAGTTAAAAAGATTGGCCTCCCGCCCGATCTTCGAAGGCGAATGCGAATCGCTGTTGGAGATCAGGGAGAAACGGTCCAGGGCGCTCAAACGCCAGTTCATCGCCGGATCGCTGGAGAGCCCGGTCTCCAGCGCGAATATCCTGGGCGTCTGTTTCTCGAAACAATCCTCGATACGGTCGAAGCCGCTCATCGAACCAAAGAGCGAGAACCACGGGGTCCAGATATGCCCCGGCACCACCATGCAATGCTCGTCGATATCGAACACGATGCGCGCCAGTTCCGCGGCATCCAGGCCGAGGATAGGGCGCCCGTCGCTGGCCAGGTTGCCGATCCGGCCCAGCGCATCATTGATCCTGTCCACCGTCTTGAACGAAGGGCTGAAAAGGAGCGTGTGGATGCGGTACGTCCTGCCCTTCTTCGAGTAAATACTGCTGACCTCCGCGGTCAGCATGAAATGCACGTCCTGATATTTGAAGAGGCCGTTGCCGAGGTCCTGCAGGCTGGATTTCAATTCCTCGAGCCAGAGGTGATGGGTGAAATCACCCGTGCCCATGAGGGAAATGCCCTTAAGCTTCGCCCACTCCGCAAGATGCGGTATATCCATATCCCGGGAAGTGGCCCGGGAATATTTCGAATGTATATGAAAATCGGCAACGAACTCCATACGTCCCTACAGTCCCAGTATTATATATCCTTTCGGCCCCGCACGCAACCATAAACGCCCCCGTTTATGCGCGGGGTAACGCGTACACCAGCCGGCCGGCCACAAAGGTGTGGCACACCCGGCCGCGCAGCTTCCTGCCGATAAAAGGCGAGTTTTTCGACTTGGAGACGATGTCTTCCTTGCGCAGCACATACTCCTGCGCCGGGTCCACTATCGCGATATCCGCGGGCGACCCGGGAGCAAGCGTTCCGGCGCGCAACCCCAGGATCCTCGAAGGATTGACGCAGAGCTTCTCCACCAGCTGCGGCCAGGTGAGCACCCCTCCGTCAACCAGTGCGCCGATGCAGGCGGAAAGCTCAGTTTCCAGGCCGATGATGCCGAACTCCGCCCGGTCGAACTCTATATCCTTTTCGCTTTCCGTGTGCGGAGCATGGTCGCTGGCCAGGCAATCGATCGTTCCCGAGCGCAACCCTTCCCGCAGCGCCGCCCGGTCCGCCGCGCTTCGCAGCGGAGGGTTCATCTTCATGTTCGTGTCGAACTTGAGCACATCGGTATCGGTAAAGGTGAGATAGTGAGGCGCGGTCTCCGCGGTCACCCGCACCTTCTGCTTTTTCGCCTCCGCGATGAGCGCCACGGATTCCCGGCAGCTCACATGCGCGATATGCACCCTGGCCCCGGTCTTTTTGGCGAGCTTCAGGTCGCGGGCCACGCAGGAATACTCCGATTCGCTGGAGATGCCGCGCAGCCCCATGCGGGTGGCGACTATCCCCCGGTTCACGACCCCGTGGCCGGAAAGCTCTTTATCCTCGCAATGACAGATCACCAGGCCGCCGCTTTTCTTCGCCTGCTCCATGACCCGGGCCATGGCCGCGGCATCCGCGACCGCCGATCCGTCATCGGTGAACGCGATCGCCCCGGCCCGGCGCAACGCCGTATAGGAGCAGAGCACCTTGCCCTTTCGCTCCCTGGTCAAAGCTCCCGCCAGATATACCCGCACCTGCGCGCCGCGCGCGATCGCCTCCTTGGCCAGAAGGATACTGGCCGGGGAATCCATGGCCGGGGTGGTGTTAGGCATCGCCAGCACGGAAGTGACCCCTCCGGCGGCGGCAGCGGCCGTGCCGGTGGCAATGGTCTCCTTATCCTCCCGGCCAGGCTCGCGCAGATGCACGTGCATATCCACGATCCCGGGCATCACGATCTTTCCCGCGGCATCGAACACTTTATCCGCGCGGGCATTGATGCGGGCGCCCACCTTCTCGATCCTGTCTTCCGAGATCAGCAGGTCGCCTACTCCGTCGATCCCGCTATCCGGGTCAACCACCCTGCCCTGCTTAATGAGGATCTTCACGCTGTCTCTCCTGAGCCTGCGCCACCAGGAACAGTACCGCCATACGCACCGCGATCCCGTTGGTGACCTGGTCCAAAATGACCGAATGCGTGCCGTCGGCCACGTCGCTGGTCATCTCGATCCCGCGGTTAAGCGGCCCCGGGTGCATCACCACGATGTCCTTGCGGGCCTTTGCCAGCCTTTCCCGGGTGATCCCGAACCTGCGGAAATACTCCATCTGTTTGGGGAACGCGTCCTGGCCGTCCCGCTCGAACTGCATGCGCAGCACGTTGACCGCATCGGCTTCTTCGATCGCCTCGTCGAGGTCATGGGTCACCCGCACCCCCATCTCCTCCACCGCCGGAGGGATGAGCATCTCCGGCGCGCACACCGTCACCTGGGCGCCGAGCTTGGTCAGGCCCCAGATGTTGGAACGCGCCACCCGGGAGTGGGCGATATCGCCGACGATGCTGACCTTCAGTCCCTCGATGCGGCCGAGCTTCTCCTTCAGGGTGAACATATCCAGCAGGGCCTGGGTGGGGTGCTCGTGCCATCCGTCCCCGGCATTGACCACGCTGATATCGAGGTTTCGCGCCAGCACCACCGCCGCTCCGGAATAATTATGCCGCATGACGATGATGTCGGTATTGAGCGCCTGGATGTTCCTGCCCGTATCGATCAGGGTCTCCCCCTTCTTGACGCTGGAGGTTTCCGCGGCGATATTGATCACGTCGGCGGAAAGCCGCATGGCCGCCACCTCGAAAGAGACGCGCGTGCGGGTGGAAGGCTCGTAGAAAAGATTGACCACGGTCTTGCCCCGCAGCGCGGGGACCTTCTTGATCTCCCGGCTGGAGACCTCTTTGAAAGACTCCGCGGTCGAAAGGATGAAGCTGATCTCCTCCTTCGAGAGTTCCTCGAGCCCCAACAGGTCTTTTCTGGTCCAGACGAACTCCTGCGCCATTATTTCTCCACGATCACCACTTCATCGCTGCCGTCGCACTCTTCCAGCCTCACCTCGACCGTTTCGTGCTTGGCAGTGGGTATGTTCTTGCCTACGTAATCCGCCCGGATGGGAAGCTCCCGGTGCCCCCGGTCCACCAGTACCACCAGCTGGATGCTGGTCGGCCGGCCTAAGTCCATCAGGGCATCCAGCGCCGCCCGGATGGTCCGGCCCGAATACAGCACGTCATCGACCAGCACCACCCGCTTGTTGGTGATATCAAAAGGTATCTCGGTCTTATGCACCACGGGATGGCTGGCCACCATGGTCAGGTCGTCGCGGTAAAGGGTGATATCCAGCACCCCCACCGGCACTTCGACCTTGTCGATGCTGCCTATCGCCTCTGCCAGACGCCTGGCCACGAACGCGCCCCGGGTACGTATCCCGATGACGCAAAGGTCCTTTGTCCCGTGGTTCTTTTCGAGCACTTCGTGCGCGATGCGCACCAGCGCACGGCTGATCGATTCCTGATCGAGTATCTTGGCTTTTTCCTTCATGGCAACAAAAAAGCCCAACCGCGCCCGCATTGCGGACGGTTGAGCTCCTCATTCACACTCACTTGCGACATGTGCATCATCATTCCTTGCCGGTTTCACTGAACCGGCTTAAAGGTTATTTTTATAAGCATACCTCCACTTTACCCTCTTGTCAAGGGCACAAATACGGGGAAGGCGCCTTGAGGCTTACTTGGCTGATAAACCTCGGTAAAGGCAGGGGCACCTTCCCCGAAAATGATCCGTTCCTACTCTATTTTCTGCGGTTCCTGCTCCTCCACCACCACCTTTGATAACGCGGCGTGCAGCTCCCGGGAAGCGGCGTCCGTTTCCACCAGCCGCAGCATCCGCCGCAGGCTCTCCTCCGTGCGTTCGGCACGGGACTCTTCAAGCCTCAATATTTCCGCGACGCAGGAGAGCGCCTGCTCCAGGCCGGCTTCGCGGCGCGAGGAGAGGGACACCGACAAAAGATACTCCTTGATGCGCTGGGAAGAAGGCACCACTCCCGCCCGGACCATCACCTGCATCTGAACGATCTCGGCGTCAAACTCCCGGCCCGCTTCCTTTATCCCGTACCCGGGCCGCGCAGAAGATACCGGAGCGGCCCCCGGAGGTGCAGGCTGCCTGACCAGCGGCAGCATGCGCAGATCGATACCTCCGGTCTTGCCTTCCGGCGCAGCGGGCGCCTGATCCGCCGGCCCGGGCAAGGGACCGGACGCATCCGGTCCTTCCCCCTCGGCCGAAGAGGACGGCCCGACCCTCGGAAGGCCGCGTACGGTAAACACGGTCGCTCCCTGCACCGAGGAAACCTCGACCGTGCCTCCCATATCCTTGAACGCGTACCAGGCTTCGGTCGTGCCCAGCCCTACCTTAAGATCCTTTCCGGAAGCGTCAAGATTGAATACTTTAAGCCTGCCGGTGGTCGGATCCGTCTCCAGGAACTCCGCCGGGACCCCGGTCCCGTTATCGGAGATCTCGATCCGCACCGTATTATCCTGGTCCACCGTGACCCGCACCCCTACCTGCGGCGTAGTCCCTTCCCGCAGGCCTTGCATCTGCGCAAAAGATACCGCATTGGCCACCAGATTGTTCAAGGCGCTTTCCAGGGTCAGGGAATTGGCCTTGATGATCACGCGCTCTGCCGGCACGGACAGGGACACCGGAAGGCTGAAACGCCCCAGCACGCTGCGCAGCACGGTCTCCACATCCGTCAGCTGCTCATCACCGCTGCCCCGGATGAACTCGACCCGGCTAACCAGCAGGTCGATCAAGTACTGCAGATCATCGGAAAGATCCTCCATCTCTTTGAGCATAAGCGTCAGCTGCAGGTCATCGCCGCCCGCGGCCTCGGAATACACCTGCTGCCGGGATTTTTCCAGAGAGATCCGCAACATCTTCAGGGAAGAGATGGACCGGGCCAGCGCATCGATATACTTGACCGCGAGGTAACGATTGAGCTTTCCCCTGTCGGCCGCGCGAAACGCCTCGTCCAGCAGCCGGCGCACCAGCTCCAGCGCCTTGGAAGCGTGTGCCGGAGCGAACCCGGAATCTTTCATCGCCTTTTTCACCGCGGGGACGGAGGCCAGGGACATCATCGTCCCTTCGAATTGCCGGGACGCGGGGAGGATATCCCGCAAGATCCCGTGTACGACGCTGCGTATCGCCACTTCCGTGCGCTCCACCGTTTCGTCGAACACGGGGACCGAAGCATACCCGTAGAAGCGGAAAGGCCGCATGGCCTCTTCGAATTTTTCCAGGTCCTTAAGCTCCAACTGTTCCCCTACATAAAGCGGAACGGATTCTCCGGTAAGGGAATCCACTATCTCGTACTCCGCGATCACCTGAGAGCCCTGCAGGAAACGGACCTTGGCCGCGGGATCGGTGAACGCCACCCGGCCTTCAAAACGATGGCGGCCCGTCGCGGTACGCGTCTGGTTCTCTCCGTTGGTTATGCGCTGATACCGGGCATTGGGGGCGCGCCCGGATTCCGGAGCGAACCCGAAATTCTGTAACGCCGCCAGCAGCCCCAGTACGCTGACATTAGGATGTACGTACATAGCCTGCGGGAACTCCTTGAAGAAAAGCCCCAGCAGAGGTTCCAGCAGCCCTTCGTTACGCAATCCCTCCCGCGAGACCCCTCTTTCAAATACTATATCCGAGATAAAGCAGCCCCGGATCGCCAGCATTTGCGGGTCGTGCGCCGTGGGCAGCGCATAGACCATGAGATCGGGAACGGAGTTGACGTCCCGGGAACGGCTCTTGCGGTAAAGCCGGATCCCCTGCCGGCGGTCAGGAAAGTTATCGAAATACTCGACATCGAATTCCATGACCTGCGGCAGATTATTGCGTTTATTGACCCGCACCAGCTGTATCCCCGTCAACCTCCCGTCCGGCGACCGCGACGTAGCCGACCAATGCGCGACCCGGTAATCCATGGTCCGGGCCGCTCCGGCCGCCGGTACCCCCGTCTGGGTAGGAAGCGTCAGCTCCGAAATGGTCCGGGTGGTCTTTCCCTCCGCATAAAGACGCTCCCGGTGATCGTCATCCTCGGGGAGGAACTTGATGGGTTTCTTCCTGAAAACCGCCTTGAGAAACGGGGAAAAATTCTCGCTGTGTTCCAGCAGCATCACCGTATCCCGGCGGAACAGCCCGCGCACCCGGCGCATCAGGCTCTGCAGCACCTCCTGCTCTATCTTCGCCGAACGGTCGCTGACCTGTTCCGGGATAGTGGCGGCGGAAACCGCATCCGGGGCATTGAACGCGATAAAATCATAGGTCCGGCCGGCAAGGTGGTCGAACTCTTTTCCGGGCTCGACCAGCTTCACGCTTACAGTATCCCCCCGGGTCTGCCACGCGCGGGGCGCCCTGCCTACATTCACCCAGGTGTTCGCAACCGCCTCCTTTTTCACGTCGATAGCGTCGATATCGACCGGCACCCCGGCGCGCACCGCCTGATGCCAGAGGGTCAGAAGGTCCACCCCGGCCCCCGTCCCGATCACCAGGATACGCACTCTCCGGGGAGGTTCCCTTTTGATCTCCTGCAGCCGCTCGAAGAACTGGGTCCCCATCCAGCGGGCGAAGGTAATGGTCTGATTGACATCCTCCCTGCGGGGCAGAGGATACACTAACTGGGACTGCAGCACGTAAGGCATTCCGGTGAGCGTCTGAAGGGTCGCCTGCAGATCGCGGGTCAGGGCGCTTCCGCCGAACGTGCCGTATCCGCTGGGTATCGGCGCGTTTTCCCCGGCAGCCCCGCGGTCCTGATTCCATCCCACACCCAGCGCCAGTCCCAGCACCTGCGCCTGGTCCTCGGGGAGCCCGGTCTCGCGCAATATCCGCTCGTACACGGCGGATTCCTCTTCGACGCGGCCGGCCAAAAGGCTCTTCCCCTCCGCGATCTCCTGCAGGTGGCGTCGCAGCACATCGACCGTCGCATCGGAAGGCAGGTGCCGCAGGATCACCCGCGCGGCCGCATCCCACTCCTCCACCCGGGCGCCGATGACCGCCTGACGGATCGCCGGCACGTCAACCGAAGGAACGCTGCGGCGGGCACTGACCGTGTTGAGGATTGAAAACGCGATGCGACTCTGCAATCCGGACAACTCCCGGTTGATGTACGCCGAGGCATCGTCAAAGGACATCCCGGGAAGGGCGGAAGTGCGGGAGACGATCCCTTCGAGCACGGTACGCAGCGCGCGCAACGGCTTGCCTGCGGGCAATGCCTGCTGTGCGGCCAGGGCCATCTCTTCCCAGCTCTTTCCCTTTGCCGCCGACACCGCGCGCTGGACCGCCTCCATTTCCGCCACCGTAAGATCCTCGGCGGCCGGGGCGCCGGCAGAGACAACCGAACCTTCTTCCATCAGCTCCACTACCCGGATCAATGCCGCATACACCTCATCCACGGTGCGATCGTCAAGGTTCGCGACCGTATCCACTGCCAGGGCTACCCCGTTGGGCAGGAAGGCGGACCCTTGCCTTACCCGCGAATACCCCACCTGCACCCCCAGGATCGAGATGGAAGTATACGGATACTGTATCCCCAGCTGGACCCCTCCGAAATACATTTCCGAAAGCGTCTCCGGGTCAAACCCCAGGTCGCGCAACTGATCCCTTAGCGCAAAGAAGATGCTGTGGGGCGAAGGAGCGCCCCTTTCCGCGCGCACCCGCGTCACGAGGCGCTCTTTGGCCATAGCCAGAAAAACGGGATCGCGCAGTTTTTCCCGGATGCTCTCGAGGTCGCGGACCCTGAGGGTCCTGGCCATATTCCTGTAATACGCGTCCATGGTATGCGCGCTTTCTCCGGAAGGTCCCGCCCCCTGACCCGGCTGCGCCATCAGGGCCAGCAGCCTGACCTCCGGCTCGGTGAGACCGTACTTCGCGGCCAATGCGTTCAAGTCGACCTCGAACTCCGCCCTTGCGGAAACCGTACGGCGCAACTCCTCCGCTGCCTGCCGGAGGGCGCTCTCCTCGGGAAGCTGCGGGATCACCAGCGCGAAGATATCCGCGACCGGCCGGCGGTCGCGAAGCGCCTCCCGGAACTCGCGGGCGATGACTGCCTCCAGGTCCTCGACGGCGGCAAAACTCCGGGCGGCGCGCAACGCGCCCAGGTCCGTCACCAGGATCCTCCCGTCGGAAAACTTCTGGGCGTTGGCGGTCTTATCGTCCTCCAGGTCCACTCCGGACCCGGCAAGGGTCTCCTTCAATCCCCGGACCTGATAGGCGAACGCCGGATCGCCGCTGCTGCGCAGCTGCACCAGTACCCCCGCCTCATCCGGCCCGCTCTCAAGATACGCGAAAGGCGCTACCCGCGGCAGCGCGACCAGGCGTACTCCGTCCACCACGGTCTCCGACTGCCCCTCGCGCAGCAGGGCGGAGACCTCCGCCATTCTCCTGACCTCCTGCTCGAATTTCCTCCGCAGCTGCCCGCGGTATTCCTCCCTGAGCGCAGGATCATCCGGCCGGTTCCAGAACGCCACCCCCTTCTGGATGAACACCTTGAACACCAGGTGCGGGAAACCTTCCACCGCATATACCCAGGTGTTGTTCCCCATGGAACTGACCAGCTCCACCGCACGCATCCTGCCGGCAAGAGTGATGCCGGTCAGCTCGTAAGGATTGCGCAGATATGCCGCCCGGTTCAACTGGGACACCGCTTCCTGCAGCACCTTTTCGCTTTGCTGCGGAGCGCGGTTGACCAGCACCTTTCCGATCCGCTTCATCCCCTGCCATACCAAAGAAACCACGATGGGCACCGCCCATACCGCTCCGGCGGCAAACGTGGACCCGGCGGTGATCGCCTCCTGAGGCCCGGCAGCCAGGGCGCTCGAGGCCAGAGAAATGAATGCGAGCATGATGGACGGGAAGTAGGCGAACCTCCGGGAAGAAAGCACCCCCGGCCCCTGCGGCGCGACCTGCCACTTCTCCGCGCGCTCCCACGCGCCCATCTTCTCCCTGAGAAATGCCGAAGCCTCGTCACGCAGCAGGCCAAGGGTCGCGCACCGGGAGTTGAACACGTCCTGCGCGATCCCGCGGTCCCCGGTCCGGGCGAACTTGACCAGATAATCGAGGGTAGCGGCGAATACGGCACGGCCGTGCTGGTCCCCGGTCAGCTGCGTAAACAGCCCCCTTCCGACATATACGGTAAGCGTGCCGTCGGGATTCACCCGGCAGAAGAAGGGCGCGCGCTGCGTGCCGTCGGTAAACAGCTGTCGGGAATCCGAGTCTGCCACCATGATCCGTACCCTGCCCTGGGCAGCCAAAGAAACCAACCCGCCTAATCCCGGATCTGCGGGAGAGAACCCTTCTCCCGAAACGAAGGCCCCTTTCTTCCCGAAATCGAATATCGCCAGCGCCTCATCGGGCAAGGGCCCCTGCGCCTGCCGCTCGGCGTGAAATAACCCTACCGCCGCATCCCTCACCGGAGCGGGTAAAAGCATGTTGGCGAGCAACGTCACGGCATCAGCCTGTATCCCCATCATCTGCACGATCCAGGTAAGGATATTGGAAAGGAACAGGAATATCCGCAGCCGCCAGGGAAGCTTGAGCTGCCTGACGGAGAACTCCTGCGCCATCTTTTGCGACAGGCTTTTTACCTGCACCCCTTCCTTGATCGCGTTGTTCTTCTGCAGGATATCCGCGTTCACGGAATTCGCCAGGAACGAGGCGAAGTCGTTCACGACAAGCGGCTCTTTACTTAACGCTGCGGCCATGGCCGCGGTTCCCTGCTTTTTCAGATCTGTAGGAGCGAAATATGCGGGTAACCCCACGGCGAGGTTGACCGGGCCTCCCTTGAATAATATCTTGGCGATTTCCGGGGTGGTCGAGACCAGTTCTTTGATATCGTATTTCGTGGTCAGGTAATCGCTGAAGCCGTCCTTGAGTATCAGGGTCATCAGTTTACCCCTGAGCATGGGATTGTTGCGGACCTCTCCCGGCACTTCCGCCAGCCTGGCCAGGAATTGCGCCACGGCCTGCGCGGCAAACATCTGCTCGAACGCCACCTCCAGCCTGTCTTCCGGAGAGGTGAGCTCGATCGAATAGGTGCGCTCGTTGAATTCAACCGGGTGCACTTCGATGTCTTCAAGATGGCTCCCCACGCTCTTTCCCTGGCTGAACTTCTTCGCCAGCCCCTCGATGATGCTGCGCTCCTCGGGGGAAAACAAGGCCAGGTCAAACCCGAAGAGCATCTGGGCGAACTCGTGGATATCAGACGGCTGCACGCAGGCGACCTGGACGTTCTGCTCCCCGGCCTCGTCGACCAGCGCCTCTTCGGGGCGGAACTGCTCCAGCACGCACTTGAGGAAGAACGGGTTGGTGCCCTTGAAGCCGGTATCGACAAATACGATCTTCTCCATCTTGTCGTATCCGAGGGCCTCCAGCTCTTTGCGGGTGGCGTCCACCATCTCCCTCCACTGCCTATCCGCATCGTACTGCTCACGGAAAAGCCGGCGCAACTCCCGGTGGAACGCCGCCTTATCCCCGTTGGAAAGAGCCCGGGCCTCGTCAATGATATCCTTCATCCGGTAATAGATGCGCCAGGTGGATTCTCCTCCCATGCGGGCGCGGCTGTGCAGGTACACCGAAGCGCCGGCGTCGTACTCCGAGGCCTTCCCCTGCGCGAGCTCAAGCGCCTTATCGATCATATAGAAAAACCCGCCGTCCCTGGCCAGATACACCCGGTGATACTGCGATTTTTCCTGGCGCAGCGCGGCGATCCACGAAGTGAGCAGTCTAAAGAGGCTTTGCAATACCTTAAGCTTCGCGGGGGGCGCCCGTATCTTTTCGATGAGCTCCTGATGCCGCGCGCGCATCTTCTCCCTCTGCTCCGGGGTCAACCGTTCCGATTCCATCATGGCATCGAAACGCTCCTGCAGCACGGCGATCAGTTTTTCCGGATCCCCGCCGGCCTCCTGTACTTTCCGGAGGAACTGCGCATCCACCCCGTAGAGCTCCGCCATCTGCCGGTGCATCTGAGGCTGGGCGTTGAACACCGGCTCCGTCGCGGACGGTTCGACCTTAGGCCCGGAAGGTTCGGTGGCAGGCGCACCGGGGTCTTTGATCGGAAGAAAGATCTTCTTCTCCCATATCCCCACCAGGTCTTTGGCCTTGGCATCCACGATCATATTCTTGAAAATGTCGGCGCCTTTCATCAGCGCTCCGAGTTCCTGCTTTGCCGCAGGCAGTGCATAGACCGAAGTCTCGCTGACAGGTTTCGGCGAAAACGCATCCTGCAGGGATTTGAAAAACGCCGCGAAATCCGCGCGCAGGGAATGCTTGCGCGCGATCGCCAGACGCAGGAATTCCTCCTTCGCGTCCTTTCCCGGAAAACGGGACGCTCCGTGAACCTGCGCGAACTGCTCTGCGAATGGCTCGAGCATCGCGCGGTACTCCTCATCCGGGATAGAGTCGATACGCGCCAGGGTAGACTCGATGAGCGCCAGGTCAAGCTTCCCCGTGACCGCGAGGAACGCCAGCACCTGGTAATGCAGGGGGGTAAACCCGAACCCGTTTGGCATATAGGTGAGATCCAGCCGGTCGCCGGGGAAATACTTAAACACCTGCTCCTTGTCGATCCCGATCACGTTACCCGAGTCGTCGACCACATAGTTGGCCTGGTGCATGTCATGGTTGGAGAAAAGCCACCCCAGCACCATTTCCCTCAGTACCTGGGAGATCTGCACCGCATTAAGGTCTTTCGGGGATATTTTCCCCTCCTGCACCAGCCGTTTGAAGTTCACGGGAACGGAGCGTTCGAATGCGGCGTGCACGTCGGCAGCCTGCACCTGCCGCCAGTCCACTCCCTTGCCTGCCTCGGTGAGCAGGACCTTTTCCAGAGCACCGCTGCGCATCTTCCCCGTGGGGTCCGGAAGAGAACAGGCGTACGCTTCCTGGTCCATCCCAAAGAATCTCAGCACGAACGTATAATATATCTCCACGCCCAGGCCGCGGTACGGCTCCGCGGAATACGGGTTCTCTTTGAATATCCAAAGGGACCCGTCGGAAGCCACCCAGAACTCCTTATGTTTCTCCCCTCCGATATTGGCCGAAGCCAGGAACTTCACCCGGGGAGCGGAACTTTCGGGCCGCACCGGGATATACCCCTGCGCCTGCTGCGCCGCCGCTACCTGGGCATCGATGAATTGCCGCAGCTGTTTCCCCAAGGGATTTGCCTGGCCGAATATCGTTCGCTGGACCCCCCGATACAGCTCCGCGTGATTCCCTTCCCGGGTAACCGCCTCCATCGCTTCATGCAACAGGGCCTCGGCCAGCAAAGGCTGGAGCCCGGGAGCTACCACACCGGACCCGTCGCGCAAGAAAAGCGCGTCGATCAGGGAAATGGTATTTCGCCCCGCGTCCCCTTCTCCCAAAAAGAACTGCTCGTAATCCACGACTGCCGGCGCATCGGCGCGCTGAGAGAACTGCCGCAACTGCGCACCGGCAAGGAAACGGATCGCGCGCTGCAGCATACCGGCGGTCTGCGCATCGAAACCTCCGGAAGAGACCGCTTCGAGCGCCATCTCTACCAGCCCGGAGATATCCTCTGCCTGCTGTAACTGCCTTACCCGGACGCGCTGCGTTGCATCGGAAACCAGCCTCGTCACGAGCTCGGCCAGCGCCATCGCCTTAATCCCCCGCTCGTCCTGTACCACCACGGCGGTTGCCAACACTGCCTCTATCCGTTCCCGGGTAAAACCTTTGCCGATCTGCCCGCCCAGCGAAACATTATCTACCGCCAGAAGCGCAAGTATCGCCCGCAACTCCTTCCAACTTTCCTCAGAGAACCTGTCCCGGGAGCGGTTCGTCATCCCAAGCAGGTACTCCGCCATCCCCCGCACATCCCCCCGAGCCTTGAACCACCACAACACTATCCGTTCCCATCGCCCCGGAGCCAGCCTTTCTGCAAGGTCCAGAAGCGCCTCGATATGCCTTGTCCGCGATACCCCTTCCGATGGTGCCTGCATCGCTTCGGATACCGCGGCAAAAAATGCATCGGAGGTGCGCATGCTTTTCGTATCGGCCGGCGCGGGCTTTTCTTCGCGCACTATCTCATTCGCCAGTAAACGGCTCACCGCATCAGCCACCGAAGCTTCCTTTTTCGCTGGCTGCACCACATTAGGCGGATTGATTGCAGCAGCGAGTTCCTGCACGATACGGTCCGCATTATCGCGGCGAGCGGGATCCTGTGGCCGCAGGATATCCATGACGCGCGCCTCTGCCGCAGGATCAGCACCGACACGGGCGATAAGCTCTTTGACCAAAGGAGCCGGGACACCCGCTCCCGGAGGCCCGCGGGCTCCAAGCTGAGGCATCAGCAAAGGCATTAGCTTACGCTGCAGCGCATCCTGACGGGCTTTTGCTTCCTTCTCCTCTCTGTCCCAATCGGATGCCCACCCTTCGATGGCCTGCGCGTTCGCGTCAAGTTTGGCCCGGTCCACTATCAGCCGCTCCTCCCGGTCGGCAAAGAACTCCACCTTTACCTCGGGGATTTTCGCGCGGTCGGATTGAGAAGCAACAAATTGCTCCACCGCTAACGCTACTTCCTGACGGATCTTCGGAGTATTCCAGGCATCGGGGAGGGTACAGGTAAAGACAAAACCCCACGGCCGGCCGTGCTGCGGCATATCTAACGTACCGGCGACATTCAAATGTTTGAGCAGATGTTCCTCTATCTGGGAGTTCATCCACACTTTCAACTTATTCGGATTATCGTTCTCCTGGCCTCCCTGCACCTCCGCCACCACGATTCTTCCCTCCTGGTCGCGCAGCACCAGATCGTGTTCCCGCCCTTCCTCTTTAAACCCGAACTCCACGACACGGAATCCCTGCTGTTCCAACTGGTAGGCATGGAAAAGCTCCCGGACGTGCGCGATGAAATTTACTGCGTGCCGCCGGACGTTGCTGAGCGTCAAATGTTCCAGGACGCCCGCGATACCTTTGCGATCGGCAAAATGAGCGACGAGCTCGAATACAGGGGTCAGCACTTTATGCGCCGCGAGCGTCATCAGTTTACGCAACGCTCCCAGAGAAAGCGCTTCTCCGATACGGACCAGCACGGAAAAGAACTTGTTCCGGCTTCCTGTTTCCAGACGCGCGGCCATCTTTTCTACCGCTTCTTTTGCCGCCACCCCCTCCTCCCTCTGCACCCGGGATAACGTCGCCTCCTTCGCTACGTGATCCTCCGCGACAGGCGCCGGCTCCTCCTGTTCCTGCGGCGGGACGACCGTCTCTTCCTCTTCCCCTTCCATGAAGCGGTCTACCGCCGCGGTATGCCTTGCCCTCCGGGCAGCCTCGTCGACCCGGAGTCCTTCGATATCTATGGCCACGTCTCCCGCATCGACACCCTTGCGCTGCGCCCAATCCGCCATGGCCTCATGCATCAGAATGTCCAGCCGCTGTTCCGGACTTTGCGCGCTCCAGTAACTCTCCAGGGCGTAGACCGTGTTTCCCTGACGGAACACCCTGACCTCGGGATCCCCGCACACCCGCTCCATCTCCTGCGGGGACACCAGCCTGACCTCCGGCACCCGGAAATCCGGCCCCATGGCGGGATCCTGAAGCACTGCCAGGTGCTCCGGAGAAACCGGCTCCGGCCTGCCGATCCCGGCGTTCTCCCGGATGATCATCTGGGTTTCCCCGTCATACGGCTGCTGCGCCGGGGACACTTCCGCCGAAACCGTATACTGCGGCCCGTATCGGATCTCGTATCCCGCCTGCGCCCTGTCCCTTGCCCGCATCCGGGGCCGGCCATCCGTTACCTGTATTTGCGCAAGCAGGTCAGCGGGCAAAGGCCTCTCGCCGGACGGCACTGCCGCGCCGCCCCTGATCCCGAACGTCCCTACCGGTTCATCCTGGGATTCATCCGTGCGCCGGGTCAGATAGTATTCGGTGATATCGCTCAGCGCCAGCTCCCGTCCGGGAGCGTCTGAAGAGGCCACGCGGAAACGCACCCTAAGGGGCGCGCCGCGGCTCGACCGTGCGATCCGCTCGATCATCAGGGCGATGCCGGGATTCTCGATACGGTCCAGCACGAAAGTCCCGCCGCTTTTTTCCATCAGATTACGCAACATCAGGCTCGCGAACCCGGGAACGCGATTCTCGCTGACAATGACGCGGCCGGTCAGGATATCGGCGTTCTCGTCGAGCTCGAACCATCCCGCCAGGCCCGTTTTTTCGCCGAACACGGTAAACCTGGCCTGATGCCCGGGCGCAGGGGCGGAAAGGACCGTAAATCTTTCCCCGTTGATAACGATGCTCCCTTCGATCCTGCGGATCAGTTCCCGAAGTCGGGTGCTGAGCGCATCCGGAGTGCGCAATGCCGGGGCAGCCAGAGCGCCGATCCGCACCGAAAACTCCCTTCCCAAAGTCCCCAGCTCCGTCAGTTCCTCTCCGGCAAAAGTGCCTCTGATTCGCTGCAGTTGCACGGCATCGGCGATACCGGTGATGCGCAACGCCAACTTCTGCCCTTTGGCTTCCCGCAACAGCGCCTGATATGCGGCGCGCTGCAGATCCTGCTCCGCGCCGTCGGCAAAGGTCACCGTCCGGACCACGAGCTCCCGCATCTCACGCTGCAATAAAACCGAACCGATCCTTTTGCCCGCGGAATCAAAGAGCGCATGTTCCCTGATGGTGTCCGATCCTTCCATCAGCCTGCCTTCACCCACCGAGACCGATGCCGGTGCGCGAGCAAAGAAGGACGTCTCCTCTTCGTCGGCCGCGGAAGCAGCGGCGGCCTTTTGTGCCTCCCGCACCGCATCCAGTTCCGTGTCGAGCGCCCGTGCCCGCTCGCCCTGCGCATGCAGCAGCATGGCCCTCAATGCCGCAAGCTGATTATTGGAAAAACGCCTTTTTCCCAACAGCTCCTGCGCGTAAGCGGGAATGGCCACGCCGCGGGTCAGGAAATTGTCTATCTCCGCGGCTACATTGATCAGGTCCTCTCCGTCGCGCACGCCCGCGATACGCGCCGCGATGGACTCCAGGGACTCCGCGTCCGCCTGCGCATCGGCCGCACGCAGTATCCTCATCAGCAGGCCGGGCGCGCCGCGCGAAGCATCCCTGCGCCTCGCACTGTCGTGGTACTCTTCAAAGAGGGGTTCGAATTCATCCTTTTCGAATACCGCGATATCATTGATCCCCAGGCTGGCAAGCAGCGCATTCACCCTTGCCACGGCCTGCGCGCCTTCAACCGCGACTGCCCGGATGTTCACCCTGCGGTACACCTGCTCATTGGATACCCGGGAATTGACCACCGTGCCCCGGGCCACTCCGTCGCCGATCAACACCACCGGAAGGGAGGAGAGCTGCAAATACTCCTCGTAGAGCCCGCGGGATGCAAGGTCCTGCAGGAACGCCTTGAGCGCGGTAAGTTGCGCGATCCGCCTGCGGTTATGCGCGGGATTGGAACGCAGCCTGGAACGAGCCGCCGCCAGTTCCTTATCCACGTTTTCCAGCGTGATCACGGTTCCCGTACCGGTAGAGGCGTTCATCGCGGCGTACTCCCACAACTGGAAGGTACGGTTATTCTCGTTGAATAACGGAACGGTGGAAACATAGTTGGTGTTGAGCTCGGTCGCGCCGCCGGATTCGCCCGTGGGAGGGGCATACGGCAGTTCCCCGGAGGGCCGCAACTGCCCGTTGGTGCGGGTCATGGCCAGCAGCAGCACATACGCGTTGGTGCCATGCCCGACCAAAAGATCCGTAGAGAGAAAAGGCCTCTGATTCAAGACCTCTTTCGGCACTTTGTCAATAGCAACCACCGCCTTGAGGGGGACCGATCTCGACCCGTCCGGCCTATCGATCAGCAGGCCGCCCTTGGAGGCAAATATATAGCTGCCGGTATATTTCCTGCCGTTCGCCAAAGTAACGGTGACATAATCGTAGCTCTCGATACCTTCCGCCAGGCCGGGATCCGATCCCTCGACCTCCAGCTCATGGCGAAGCACCTCCTGGTTGGACCCCATCCGCAGCGTGAGGAGTTTCCGGGAGCGGTCATATCCTTCAACTATCAGGCTGCGTCCGCGCAACAGGTCTCCCAGAGAAGTGCGCCAAAAAGCGGGGGCGTCCGAAAAATCCGCCCCCGGTTCGGAGACAGGAATGAATTCCGCGGGGTCAAAGGAAACGCGCATCCCCTCTTTCAGGGACTGCGCCGCATCAACCAGAAGATTCCTCGCGGTACTCGCGCCCTCGTCCCCGCCTACGCGCTGCCTTCGCACCAGCAGGTGCCCGGGATCGGCCCAGGAGCGCTGCGTGACCTTTACCGCCGCCACGACACTCCCGGGGACCTTTTCCGGCGCATAATCCTTGGTGTATAGCGCGGTGAGTTCGAACCCTGTCGCGGGTGAACCTTGCACCCGCACCTCCATAGTTCTCAGATTGGAATCCACCAGGCCGTACTCCCGCAGCCTCTGGAACTTAAGCCCCAGCGCCCACCGCAACCTCCTGCTCCACTGAGAAACACTCTCCTGCATTCGGCGCCAGGCACCCGGGCGAACGGCGACGGCGCGCTCAGCGGCCGATGCCGCGGGAACCGCGGCTACCGCAGGGACCTCTGCCGCGGCAGACGCAGAAGTACCGGCCGATGCCGCAGGCGCCTCCGCCACTCCGGTCAACACTTCCTTACCCGGAGCGGACGCGCCCGCAAAGGTCATCTGCGTATTATTGGGACTGGCTACGGGCTTCCTGCCCGCGGGAAGAGCGATCGCTCCGGCGGCCTTGACCGCGGGAATGGAGTACGCCCCTTCCCCGAAATGCAAGCCGCCGCTGGTATAGGTGCGGATAGTCCTGCCTGCGGGCGTCGCCACCGCTTCCTTGAGGTGATACTCGCCCTTGGCGAAGGAATCGCGGTATCGCTCGAAGAACGGGGTGACGGTCCAGGGCTGCGTCGAAGTCAACCCCTCGATATTCGCGGAATCGATGAGCGCCGCGTACGTCCCCGGTCTTCCCTTGAATTGTTCCTTGAACCATTGGGCGAGGATAAGCGAGTAGTATGCCTGTCGCAGCGCCGCGTACTGTTTCGAAGCGTTGACCTCCCGGGTCACCAGCGGCACGATCAGCTCCCTGAGCAGCTGGGCGGAATACGCATTGATCGCCTGATGCTTCGGGTCGGAGGAAGACACGGCGGCCTCGCCTTTTAAGTAATCCTCCTCGAGGAGCACTTTCAGGGTCGCCTTATACACGTAGGCATGGTCGGGAGATTCGCGGATGATGATCTCGTCGGGAACGATCCACGGCCGCACCGTGGTCGGGATCGTGACCTGCCCGGCGCCGAATATCTCCTGGGCTTTTTTGTACATCCGGTCCCAGTATTCCCGGCCGGAGGCAGTCTGCGGGGACATGAGCCTGGCGGTATCCTTTTTCAGCTGAACGTCGGCCTCCAGGAATATCCTTCCGATGTCGGTCTTTGCCACCTGGGGATCGAGCACGTCATCGGGCGCGTCGGGACGCAAGTTCACCCAGAAACGGTCCATCGGAAGGCTCACCCCCACCAGGAACATGGTAAGCAGCGCGCGGCTCTCCTCCCCCGCGCCGGTGCTCCTGGGCACGCTCCCTTTATCCACGATGATGCTGAAAGAATTCTTTTCGGGATCGAACCCTACGGAACGCAGATGCGCAAGGCGGAACGCGTCAGGGGCAATGGAGGTGCGCAGCAGGGAAAGGTGCGAGGACACACGGATCTCCCCGGCGATCTGGGCAAACCCGGATTGCTCGAATATAAGCAATAATGATATAGCAAATGACAGAATACGCCGTACTCTAATTGACATACGATCCCTCGGTTTATCAGCCAATTAAAAGTATAACTTCTTATAGGTATGATTTACAATGGGTTACGAGGTTTTTTGGAAAGCGCTACCTTTTGGGGATATTACAGGATGATGCAGAATTCGCCTTTGGGCTTGGCGTCTTTCATCTGCCGGGCCAGCTCATGCGCAGGGCCGCGCACTACCTCTTCGAACTTTTTCGTAAGTTCTCTGGCCACAACGATCTCCTTCTCTGGAAAAACCGCGGAGATGTCTTCTAGGGTCGCGATGATACGGTGGCACGACTCATAGAGCACGACCGTTTCCTCCCGCTCCTTGAGCTTCGCCAGCCGGTTTCTCCTGGCCTGCGAACGGGGAGGAAGGAATCCTTCGAAATGGAACGCATGCGCCGGTTTCCCGGAAAGCACCAGGGCATTGATCAAAGCGCAGGGGCCCGGGATCACGGTGACCGGGATCTTTTCCTGGACCGCACGGTTGATGATGTTGTATCCCGGATCAAGCACCCCGGGCATCCCGGCATCGGAGACCAGCGCCACGTCGCGGCCCTCTTTGAGCGCCGCGATCAGATACTCCGCCTTGGTGATGCGGTTATGCTGAAAAAAACTGGTGGTGGGAGTGGTGATGCCGTAATGGTCCAGCAGGATCCTGGTGTGCCGCGTATCCTCGCAGGCGATCAGGGAAACGCTTCGCAGCACGTCCACCGCCCGGTAGGTGATATCTTTGAGGTTGCCGATGGGGGTGGCGACTATATACAGCATTACTCGACGGTCACGGACTTGGCGAGGTTACGCGGCTGGTCGACGTCGCAGCCCCGTTTATCGGCAATGTGGTACGCCAGCAGCTGCAGGGGCAGCGCGATCAGAAGCGGGGAAAAAAGCTCCGCGGTCTTGGGGATATAGATCACTTCCGGGGTCAGCTCTTTGATCTTCGCATCCCCCTGCGAGGCGATGGCGATGATCTTTCCGCTGCGGCTCCTGATCTCCTGGATGTTCGAGATCATCTTCTCGTAGATCCCGGAAGAGGGCGCCATGCACACCACGGCCCGGTACTCGTCGATAAGCGCGATCGGCCCGTGTTTCATCTCCCCGGCGGCATACCCTTCGGCCGGGATATAGGATATTTCCTTGAGCTTCAATGCCCCTTCCAGGGCGGAGGGAAAATTGATGTTGCGCCCCAGGAACAGGAAAGACCCGAAATGGGAATGTTTGTGCGCCAGGGACGCGACCAGCCTTTGCTGCGCCAGTATTTCCCGCTGCTGCGCGGGGATGCGGCGCAACGCCCGGACGTACTCCCGCAGCTCTTTGGGAGGGACCAGTTTCCGGGACTGGGCCAGAGAGAGCGCCAGCAGATAGAACGCGACCAGCTGGGCGGTATACGCTTTGGTGGAAGCCACCCCGATCTCCGGGCCGGCGTGCGTATAGATGACCGCATCCGACTCCCTGGTCAGGGTCGAGCCGAGCACATTGCATATGGAGATGACGGGGGCTCCGTATTTCTTCGCTTCCCTGATACCGGCGAGCGTATCCGCCGTCTCCCCCGACTGGCTGACCGCGATCACCAGGGTCTTCTTATCCAACAGCAGCTGGCGATAACGGAATTCGCTGGAAACATCCACCGCGACCGGGATCTTGCACAGCGATTCGATGATATACTTACCCACCACCCCCGCATGATATGCCGTCCCGCACGCCACGACCGAGATGCGGGTGATCCCTTTGAGCTTCGACTGCACCGCGGCCTTGCCTTCGAACTCCACTCCGCCCGTCGCGCGATTGAGGCGCACCGCCAGCAGGTCCTCGATGATCTTGGGCTGCTCGTTGATCTCCTTGAGCATGAAATGTTTGTACTTCTGCTTCTGCGCCTGCGCCACGTCCCAGTTGATGCGCACGGTCTTGCGCGTGCGCTTCTTTCCGGCGAGATCCGTCAACTCCACCCCTTCGGGGGTGAGCACCGCCACCTCGTTCTCCTCGAGGAAGATGACCTCCTTGGTGGCGTCGATGATCGCCGGCGCGTCCGAGGCCAGGAAGTATTCGTCCTTGCCCACGCCGACGATCAGGGGGCTTCCGGAGCGGGCGCCTACCAGCTTGCCCGGCTCCTTTTCGGAGATGACGGCGATGGCGAAAGAGCCTACCAGCATCTTCAGGGCCTGGCGCACCGCCTGCTCCAGCGAGCCGTGCCGGTAATACTTCTCGATCAGGTGCACGATCACTTCCGTATCGGTCTGGCTCTTGAAGGTGTGCCCCTCCCCGATCAGGCGGGTCTTGAGGGTCTCGTAGTTCTCGATGATGCCGTTGTGCACCACCGCGAGCGTGCCGGAGCAATCGTCGTGAGGATGGGAGTTGATCTGGTTGGGAACGCCGTGGGTGGCCCAGCGGGTGTGCGCGATACCGGAGTGGCCGACCAGGGGCTTGCGGGACACCAGGCTCTCCAGGGCGCGGATCTTGCCCACGGACTTGCGGATGCTGACGGTATGGCTCGGGGAAAGGAGCACCGCGATGCCGCTGGAATCATACCCGCGGTACTCGAGCCGCTTAAGGCCGGCGAGCAATATGGGCTGCGCGTCGCGAGATCCCGTGTACCCGACTATCCCGCACATGAGCACCCCCTTACATATAATGTCCCCAACCGGATTTGAACCGGTGTCGAGAGCTTGAAAAGCTCTTGTCCTAGACCAGGCTAGACGATGGGGACGAAAATTACGATTGTTCCTCTTCTTCCACCACCACGTGGGCTACGCTTGCCACATGGTCTTTTTCCTGCAGCTTGATAAGGCGCACTCCCTGCGAAGAACGTCCGGTCTCGCGGATATCCTTGACCGCGCAGCGCAGGAATATCCCGTTCTGGGTGATCACCATCAGCTCGTCCTTATCGTTGACGGTCTTAAGGGCGACCGCCTCCCCGTTCTTGTCCGTCACCCGGATGTTGATCACGCCCTTGCCGCCGCGGGAGGTGAGCCGGTACTCGTCGACCGTGGTGCGCTTGGCGAAACCCAGCTTGGTCACGGTGAGCACGTCGGCGTCCTTGCGGGCCACCACCATGCCGATCACGTCGTCCTTTTTATCCAGCGTGATCGCCCTCACCCCCTGCGCCGCCCGGCCCATATCCCGGACCTTGCTTTCCTGGAAGCGGATGGCCTTGCCCTGGAGGGTGCCGATCAGGAGCTCTTCGTTGCCGTCCGTCATCTCGACCGCGATCAGCTCGTCGTCCTTTTCCAGGGTGATACCGATTATACCACCTTTGCGGGGATTTCCATAGGCGTCCAGCTTGGTCTTCTTGATCTGCCCGAGCTTGGTGACCATGACCAGGTATTTCTCCGGAGAGAACTCCTTGACCGGGATGGTCGAACTGATCTTGGCGTTGCCTTCCATCTGGAGCAGGTTGATGATCGCCTTGCCCTTCGAGGTCCGGGAAGCCTGCGGGATCTCGTAGACCTTGAGCCAGTGCACCTGCCCCTTGTCGGTGAAGATCAGCAGGTACTCCTTGGTCGAGGCGACGAACATATGCTCCACGAAATCCTCGTCCTTCAAATCCGTTCCCGTCGCGCCGCTGCCGCCGCGCTTCTGCTTGCGGTAGGCGGACACCGGCAGGCGCTTGATGTACCCGCCGTGGCTGATGGTCACCACCACGTCCTCCTCCGCGATCAGGTCCTCGATCTCGAGCTCCTGCACCTCGCCCACGATCTCCGTGCGGCGGGGATCCCCGTACTTCTTTTTGAGCAGTTCCAGTTCCTCCTTGATGATGGCCTCGACCTTCTTCATCGAGGCGAGGATGGCGCGGCAGATCTCGATCTTCTTCAAAAGCTCGGCGTACTCCGCGTCGATCTTATCCCGCTCCAGCGCGGTCAGGCGCTGCAGCTGCATCTCCAGGATCGCCTGTGCCTGGATCTCGGAAAGCTTGAACTCCTTGCACAAACGCTCTCGGGCATGGTCCGTGCTCTTGGAGGTCTTGATCACCTTGATGATGGCGTCGATATGGTCCAGGGCGATCTTGAGGCCTTCGAGGATATGCGCGCGCTTGAGCGCCTTATCCAGCTCGAACTGCGTGCGGCGGCGGATGATCACCTTGCGGTGCGCGACATAGGCGTCCAGTATCTGGCGCAGATTGAGCACCTTCGGCCGGTTCTCGATCAGGGCCAGCATGATGATGCCGAACGTGGTCTCCAGCTGCGTATGCTTGAAAAGCTGGTTCAAGACGATCTGCGATTCCACGTCGCGCTTCAGCTCCACCACGATGCGCATGCCGTCCTTGTCGGACTCGTCGCGCACGTCGGAGATACCCTCGATCTTCTTATCCTCCACCAGGCCGGCGATCGCCTCGATCACCCCGGATTTCTGCACCTGATAGGGGATCTCGGTGATCACGATCATGTCCTTGCCGTTCTTGAGGTGTTCCACGGTCGCCCGGGCGCGGACGGTAAGCTTGCCGCGGCCGGTCTCGTACGCCTCCTTGATCCCCTGCTTCCCGCAGATCACTCCGGCGGTGGGGAAATCCGGACCCTTGATGAACTTCATCAGTTCCTTGATCTGCGCGTCCGGATTATCCAGCAGGTAGATGATGGCGTCGGCCACTTCGTTCAGGTTGTGCGGGGGGATGTTGGTGGCCATACCGACCGCGATCCCGCTCGATCCGTTGCAGAGAAGGTTCGGCAGCGCCGCGGGAAGCAGCAGCGGCTCTTTCAGGGAAGAGTCGAAGTTGGGGCCGAAATTCACCGTCTCCTTGTCGATGTCCGCAAGCATCTCGTCGGAGATGGCGGCCAGTCGCGCCTCGGTGTAACGCATGGCTGCCGCCGCGTCCCCGTCGACCGAGCCGAAGTTCCCCTGTCCGTCGACCAAAGGATAACGCAGGGAGAAATCCTGCGCCATGCGCACCAGGGTGTCATACACGGCGACGTCCCCGTGCGGATGGTACTTTCCCAGCACCTCTCCGACGATACGGGCGCACTTCTTATACGGTTTGGAGTGGTCGAGGTTGAGCTCCTGCATCGCGAAAAGGATACGGCGGTGCACGGGCTTCAATCCGTCGCGCACATCGGGCAGCGCGCGTCCGACGATCACGCTCATGGAATAGTTAAGATAGGAGTCCTTAACCTCTTCCTCTATGTAGACCGGGATGATCTTTTCGTTTCGGGTATACATCTTACACGTCCAGATTCTTTACTTGGTGCGCGTAGTTCTCTATGAATTCGCGGCGCGGCTCGACCTGATCCCCCATCAGCACCGTGAACATCTTATCCGTTTCCACCGCATCCTCCAGGGTGACCTTAAGGAGCGTGCGCTTCTCCGGGTCCATGGTAGTATCCCAAAGCTGGTGCGGGTTCATTTCTCCCAAACCCTTATAGCGCTGGATGTGCATGCCCTTGGTCGCCGTTTCCTTGATGTGCGAGAGCAGTTCCCTGAGGCTCCAGAGATCGGTATCATCCTTCTCGTTGGTCACCCGGTAAAGAGGCTTGACCTTCTTATGCGGGTCGACACCCGAAGGATCCTTGACCGATAATTCCGCGGCAGGAAAATAAGTGAGCGCATCGATCCCGATCTTCTCGATCTTCTCCAAAAGCTGCTCTACCTCGGCCGCTTCAAAGAGTTCCATGACGTCGATCTCTCCATCCTTTTCGCCCTTCTCAGAAAGATCCGCCAGCTCCTTATCAGAATAGAGAAATTGGGTTACTCCCTCCACTTTTACCCTATAAACTGGCATTTTTTTGGTCTTTTGGTTCCTTGCAGCCACATATTTTTCGAATTCCACTCCCTTTTTCTCTATTATCCTTCCGAGTTTTTCGAGCTCGAAAAGGGCCATCAACAGGTCTTTGAACTGGTTTTCCGTGAACTGATGCTTATCTTTTACCCGCACCAGATCATGCCCTTCGAGTCCGAGATCGAGAAGCATCTCATCCATCTGCTGTTCGGTCTGGATATACTCCTCCCGCTGACCTCTCTTGATCTTATAAAGCGGGGGCTGGGCGATGTAGACGAACCCGCCTTCGACCAGTTTCGGCATCTGCCGGTACAGCAGGGTCAAAAGCAACGTGCGGATGTGCGAGCCGTCCACGTCCGCATCAGCCATAAGGATCAATTTGTGGTAGCGGAGCTTTTCCAGGGTGAACTCCTCGCCGACACCCGTGCCCAGCGCGGTGATGATGGTGCGGATCTCCTCGTTGGAGAGGATCTTGTCCAGCCGGGATTTCTCCACGTTGAGGATCTTTCCCTTGATGGGCAGGATCGCCTGGAACCTGCGGTCGCGGCCCTGTTTGGCCGAGCCGCCTGCGGAATCCCCTTCGACGATATAGAGCTCGCAGAGCGCGGCGTCCCGCTCGGAACAATCCGCCAGCTTTCCCGGAAGTCCGGCGCCTTCCAGCGCACCCTTGCGGCGGGTAAGCTCGCGCGCCTTGCGCGCGGCTTCCCTGGCCCGGGAAGCCATGATCACCTTATCGATGATCTTGTTGGCGATCGAGGGGTTCTCCTCGAAGAACACGGAAAGGGCGTCGAACACGGCGGAAGCCGCCAGCCCCTCCACCTCGGAGTTGCCCAGCTTGGTCTTGGTCTGACCCTCGAACTGCGGGTTGGATATTTTGCAGGAGATGACCGCGGTCAACCCTTCCCGGGTATCCTCTCCGGCGATGGAGATATCGTCCTTGAGCATGTTCTTGCCCTTGGCGTACTGGTTCAGGGCGCGGGTAAGCGCGGACTTGAAACCCGAAAGATGCGTGCCGCCCTCGACGGTATTGATGTTGTTGGCGAAAGAAAAGATGTTCTCCGCATAACCGTCGTTGTACTGCAGGGAGACCTCCAGGAAGACCCCCTCCTTCTCCTTTTCGAAATACACCACCTTGTGCAGCGGGTTCTTGTTCTTGTTAAGGTACTCGATGAAGGAAACGATCCCTCCCTCGAACTTGAACACCGATTCCTTTTCGCTGCGCTCGTCCTTAAGCCCGATCTCCAGGCCTTTATTCAGGAACGCCAGTTCGCGCAGGCGGTTGGAAAGCACGTCGTAGGAAAATTCTATCGACTTGAATATCTCCTTGTCGGGCTTGAAGGTGACCTTGGTGCCGGTAGTCTTGGATTTCCCGGTGACGGTGAGCTTGGTCATCGTCTTGCCGCGTTCGTAACGCTGATGGTATATGGAACCGTCCCGGCGGATCTCGACTTCCAGCCACTCGGAAAGCGCGTTGACCACGCTGACCCCTACCCCGTGCAGCCCTCCGGAAACCTTGTAGGTGTTGTGGTCGAACTTTCCTCCGGCGTGCAGCACGGTAAGCGCCACTTCCACCGCCGGTTTTTTCTCGGTCTTATGCATGTCCACCGGTATACCGCGTCCGTTGTCCATGATGGAAACGCTGTTGTCGTGGCCGATCTGCACTTCGATCTTCGAGCAATACCCGGCCAGCGCCTCGTCCACCGAGTTATCCACGACCTCGTAGACCAGATGATGCAGACCGCGGGAATAGGTATCGCCGATGTACATGGCCGGCCGGCGGCGCACCGCCTCCAGGCCTTCCAGCACCTGAATGGAATCGGCGTTATATTTCTTGTTCTCTTTTGTCTGTTCTTTTGCGCTCATACGTTCTTTCTTGATCCGGCACTCTTGAGGGCTGGCCCACGCGCAGGCGCAACTCCTTTATTTCCGGGTTGCGCTCGGCGAGCGCTTTGAGCAGTGCCGCCTTCTTAAGGGACACCGCGTACAGCCACACCGCCGAATCGACCTGGACCATCAATGTGCCATTCTTAAAATAATCTACTTTTATATGCCCTAATTCCTTTTTCGTCAAGACATTTTTTAAAATCTCCGACGGGTCGAACGCGCTCCTTATCCGCTGCTGCTGGTCCAGCTGCTTCATTACCTCCAGGATGGTGTCCTTGATCGGATCCATGGCACCCGCTAGCCCAACCGCATCGGCAGCACGATATAAATATACCCCTCGCTGCGCAATACCCCGGGCTTTTCGCTGTCGGTAAGCTCGAACTCCACCCTCTCCACCGGAAGGTTCTTCAGCACGTCGATGAGGAACACCGGATTGAAGCCGATCATCAGCTCCTTGCCGGCGTATTCCACGGCCACCTCTTCCCGGGACTCTCCCACGTCCGGGGTGGATTTGGAAACCACGAGCTTGTTCTTAAAAAGCTCGAGCTTGACCGCCTGGTAATCGGGGGTGGATAAAAGGGACCCGCGCTTGACCGCCAGAAGGAACTGTTCGCGCACGATCCTGAATTTGTTCTCTGAGGGAGGCGGGATGACCTGCCGGTAATCCGGGAACTCCCCTTCGATCAGCCGGGAGATGATCACCACTCCGCCCAGATCAAAGACCACCTGGTTCTGCCCCAGGATCAACGAAAGCTCTCCCTCATCTTTGAGGTTGCGCAACAATTCATGGATGGTTTTTACCGGAACGATGAATTTCTTCTCCACTTCAGTGTTCTGGGAAAGTTTACGCTCGATCACCGCCAGCCTTTTTCCGTCGGTAGAAACCAATTTCAATCCCTGTTTTGACACCTGGAAGAGGATACCGTTGAGTATATACCTTGTCTCGTCGAAAGAAACCGCGAAGGAGGTCAACTCCAGCATTTTTTTCAGGGCGGACTGCTCGCAGCGTATCACTTCCTTATCCTTAAGTTCGGGAAGTTTCGGGAATTCCTCTTTTGCCAGCCCCATGATCTTGAATTGGCAGCTTTCCGTTTCTATGGAAACCAGGTTGTTCTTTTTCGTGGAAATATTCACTTCTTCGCTGGGGAGCTCTTTAATGATATCCGAAAATCTTTTTGCCGGAACGGTTATCGCTCCTTGCTCACTGATCTTCACAGGTATTACACAGGTTATACCGATGTCCAGGTCGGTCGCGGTAAGCTTTAATTTATCCTGTACCGTCTCGATCAAAATATTCGACAATATAGGTAAAGAAGCTTTTGCCGTGATGATATTCTGCACCCGTTGTATCGCGCTTGTAAGCTGTGATTTTTCAACCAGACATTTCATTACCATCTCCTTCTATTATTAGTGTATTAAAATATAAAACCGTATTAATAGTAATAGGTTCCGTTTCTGTTAAAACCAGACCTAACATCAATTTTTGAAACGACTTATGTAAATAACAACCTTGGGAAAACCTTAGGATTCACTGTCGGATTATCTGTATAACTCTTTCGACCTTCTGTTTGATCTCGGGGTTAATAAGCAACTCTTTTTTGATCTTATTGAAGGAATGCAGGACCGTAGTGTGGTCCTTTCCCCCGAAATATGTCCCTATTTCAGGCAAAGAAAGATCCGTCATTTCCCGGCTCAAATACATGGCGATCTGTCTGGGCACCACGATGTTCTTATTGCGGCGTTTCGTCTTGAGGTCGGAAAGGGAAACCCCGAACTCTTCCGAAATGCACCTCTGGATGAAATCCACGGTGATGAGTTTTTTGGGTTCCTTGAGCAGGTCCTTAAGCACTTCCTTGGCCAGCGGGAGCGTGATGGCCTCCTCCTCGAGCAGTGAATAGGCGATAGTACGGATCAGCGCGCCTTCGAGCTCGCGGATGTTGGTCTTGATCAGCTGGGCGATGAAAAAGATCACGTCGTCCGGAACACGCACCGGTTCCCGCTCGATCTTCTTTTTCAGGATCGCGATCCGGGTCTCGAGATCGGGGGGTTGTATATCGGTGGCCAGCCCCCAGCTGAAGCGCGATACCAGGCGGTCCTGAAGATTGGATATCTCCTTGGGCGGCCTGTCGGAGGAGATGATGATCTGTTTGTGCGCGTCGTAAAGGGCGTTGAAGGTGTGGAAAAATTCCTCCTGAGTGGATTCTTTACCCGCGATGAACTGGATATCGTCGATCACGAGTATGTCGACGTTACGGTACTTCTGGCGGAAGGATGCCGTGGAGTGGTGCTGGATGGCGTCGATCAGCTCGTTGGTGAACTTTTCCGAGGTGATGAAACAGATCTTGATGTTGCTCTGCTTGCTTCTAAGGTGATGGCACACCGACTGCATCAGGTGGGTCTTGCCCAGCCCCACCCCGCCGTAGATGAACAGCGGGTTATAGGCTTTAGCCGGAGATTCCGCGACCGCCAGACTGTAGGCGTGCGCATGCCGGTTCGAAGGACCCACGATGAAATTATCGAACGTATACCGCGGGTTCAGCGCCACCGGATCTTTTACCGGAACGGCAGGCGCGGAAGATTGCTCTTTGGGACCTCCTGCCGGGGTGTTCAGCGGGTCCTTGGCCGCGGCAGCGATCTCGATCTGTACCGCGATGGTCTGGCCCGCCAGCTGGGAAACCGCCTTTTCCACAGACTCACGGTAGTGTTTGTCCACCCACTCCCCGAAAAAGGCGTCCGGAGCTTCGAGAATGATCAGGGCGTCGTCCTTAAGCCTTGGCTTGAGGGGCTTGATCCAAGTTTCGAACGCGGTTTTTCCAAGAGTTGACTCCAGGGAAACACCGGTTTGCTCCCATATTGTAGGAAGGTTATCCATAGCTGAACAAAGCCACTGTCCACATAATTAACAGCTTATGCACACTTTTAATAAATCTGTGGATACCGTTACGGAGAATACAAAAATGTTAAACCGTATACATTTGCGTGATGTATTATAATGCAAATATAAACGAAGTCAACAAAAATCAGCTCCCTTCTTTTTTGCCTTGACCTTAAAGCCGGGGTATGTTACAATTTTTAAAATTATGCAGGGTAAATGTTGACAGCCTTAAGCTTTGTGTTATAATTCTGGTTCATGCTTTTTTGAAAGGATAATACGCCATGAAGAAAAATCTGAAGACACCCACGAACATCGTGGGAAAAAGAAGCCAGGGTTTCCGTAAGAAGATGAGCACCAAAGCCGGCCGGGACGTCATTGCCCGCCGACGGAGAAAAGGCAGAAAAAAGCTTACCGCGTAATGTTCGCGCGCCTCGCGTTGCGGATGCTTCGCTGGTACAGGAAGTACGTGCGGATATGGTTGCCCCGCACCTGCAGGTTCGAACCAAGTTGTTCTCAGTATGCCGTGGACGCGGTTGAGCGTTACGGGATACTGAAGGGGACTTTTTTTATTTTACGCAGACTGGGCAGATGCCATCCCTTTTCCCGCCACTCGGGTTGGGATCCTCTACAATAAGGAATAGTTGATGACTACTGAAAAAAGGCTTTTTTTGGCTATAGTACTCTCTTTTGTGGTGGCTTTGGTGTGGAGCAAGTTCACCCCCCGGCCGGAAAACCAGGAGAAACCAGCGGGATCGATCAGCCAGACAGACGTGGTCCCCGCTGTCACCTCGGGCACTCTGCCGGATATTTCTACAAAAGCGGCTAATATTACTTCTGTTGTTTTGCCTGCCACGATTGAGAAAACAGAGCTTGTCAGATTGGACAATATTGAATATGAGTTTGGCCAATCTGGGGCTATAGTTAGCGCAACCTTTCCCCAATTTTCAAATGAAACAATTCAAGTGGCGCAGGGGGTTACGGTAGGTGATACTTCTTCTTTTAGCAAGGTCTCCCTTGATCAGAACCAGGGAGTGTATCTATTTTCCGATCTTGAGAAGCAAATCCGGAAAACCCTGCGCTTCAGAAGCGATATTTTTTACATCGATCTCGAAGTAGAGATAAAAAACCTTTTGCCACAAGAGCTTACGTATAATAAGCCTGTTCTGGTAGGCATCCTGGATCTTTCGAATAAAGATGGCCAGGCCCAATATTCCGATATTACGATATGGGCAAATCAGAATCCGCAGCACTTTAACGGCAAGAAGGATGTTACCGTCGATAATATCCTCTATGCCGGGTTAAGAAATAGATTCTTTTGCGTGATCGTAGAGCCTAACGGCAAAAACTATAGTGCTGTCATCCGTAAGTTGAACGATCACCAGGTTGCCCTTTTTGTGGTGAAAGAATTCAAGGTTCCGGGTAAGAGTTCTATCACAGAGTCTTTTAAAGCATACGTTGGTCCCCAGGATACGAAGGTGATAGCCAAGATCAATCCCAAATGGAATGGCCTGGTGTATTACGGTACCTTCGATCCAATATCAAAAGTAATTCTCGGGACCCTTGATTTTTTACATAAGTATTTGAGAAATTGGGGTTTAGCGATAATTTGTATCAGCGTGTTGATATATTTCATTCTGTTTCCCCTTAGTTATAAACAGATGCATTCCATGAAAAAAATGCAACTGCTCCAGCCAAAGGTGGAAGCACTGAAAAAAGAGTTTAAAGATAATCCCCAGCGTTTGAATAAAGAGATCCTTGAATTATACCGGGAGAATAAAGTCAATCCATTGGGCGGCTGTCTGCCAATGTTGTTGCAGATTCCGGTTTTCTTTGCACTTTATCAGGCTTTGATCAGATCGACTTCGATCAAGAACGCGGATTTCTTATGGATCAAAGATCTTGCTTCCCCGGATAGACTTTTTACACTGCCTTTTAACATTCCGTTTATTGGAAATGAATTTAATCTGTTGCCATTGCTTATGGCTGCCGGGATGTACTTCCAGCAGAAAATGTCCACAAGCTCTTCGAGCGGGATGTCTGCCGAACAGCAGAAGATGATGCAAATACTTTTCCCGATAATGTTCGCGTTCATATTTTATAAGATGCCATCTGGTTTGGTTTTGTATTGGTTTGTGAACAGTGTTCTGATGATTGTTTACCAGATGAAAATCAACAGATCGCTAGCCTGATGGCAGAGCATATCAGTGTTGAGATAGAGGGAAGCACTATAGAGGATGCCGTAAAGAAAGCTTTGCGGGAGCTGAAGGTCAGCAGGGACCGGGTCAAGATAGAGGTTCTTTCCGAAGAGAAGAAGGGCTTGTTTGGCATGGCTGGTGCTAAGCTGGCAAAGATCAGGGTCACTATCACCGGTTAATTTCTTCTTGACTGTCAGTTCTCGAGGGGTATAATAGGTCGTGAGAAGCAAATGTTCCTCGTGGAACAATTTGTAAAGCCTTGACAATAAATGAATAAGAAAATCGCCATATGTAATCAAAAGGGCGGAACCGGGAAAACCACCTCCTCAATTAATATTGCGTCGTATCTTGCGCTCGCAGGAAAGAGGGTTTTGCTGGTCGATCTTGACCCGCAAGCTAATGCAACCAGCGGTGTCGGGATAGATAAGCATGTGGTAAAGAAGAGCACATACCATGTGTTGCTTGACGAAACAGAAGTGAACGAGGTTGTTCAAACAACGCAGATCCCCAATCTTTTTGTAGCGCCATCGAATCTCGATCTCACCGGTGCAGAAGTAGAGTTAGTAAGTGTACTGGGAAGAGAGTATCGTTTGAAAAAAGCGCTTCAGAAAGAAGAGGGAAGGTATGATTACGTTATCATTGATTCTCCGCCCTCGCTTGGATTGCTGACGATAAACGCGTTGAGCGCGGCGGATTCGGTGATAGTGCCTGTTCAGTGCGAATACTATGCGCTGGAAGGACTTACGCAATTAAATAACACCGTTAAACTGGTCAGGGATAATCTGAATCCTCAGTTGGAGCTCGAAGGTGTTCTTCTGACCATGGCTGATTTTCGTACGAAACTTACTAAAGAAGTGATCGCCGAAGTAAAGAGTTACTTCAAGGAAAAGGTGTATGATACAGTTATTCCCAGGAACATCAGGCTTACCGAAGCTCCAAGTTTTGGGAAGCCGGTTGTTCTGTATGATAAAGAATCTTTAGGGGCCAAGAAGTACGAGGAGTTGGTGAACGAGATACTGAAGATCAAATCGGATTCTCCCAGCGGCAATAATGAAAATGTCCAGACTGGACATAACTCAAACCTGGAGATCGGGTGATGGAGAAAAGACCGGCATTAGGAAGAGGGCTCGGCGCGTTGATCCCTGAAGGGGAGGCGCCGGCAGTATCCAGGGTGCTTACGATAAAGACCGAGCAGGTAAAAGCCAACCCTTTACAGCCCCGTGAGAATTTTGACGAGGGAAAAATGGAGGAGCTGGTGCAGTCGGTCAGGGAAAAGGGCGTGATCCAGCCCATCCTGGTGCGGCAGAGAGGTGACTATTACGAGATCATCGCCGGAGAGCGCCGTTTCAGGGCCGCTACCACCGTCGGGATCAAGGAAGTGCCGGTGATCGTCAAGGATGTCGACGACAAGGATTCCCTCGAGCTGGCGTTGATCGAGAATATCCAGCGTCAGGACTTGAATCCGATGGAAGAAGCCCGGGCGTATCAGTATCTCATGGACAAGTTCTCCCTGACCCAGGAAAAGGTGAGCGAGGTGCTGGGAAGGTCCAGGGCTTCGGTGGCAAATACGTTAAGGCTGCTTAAGCTTCCCGTCGAGATACAGGAAGATATCCGCCAGGGGAAAATGAGCTTTGCGCACGGCAAGGCGCTCCTGGAGGTCGAGGATGCCAACCATGTGCGCCGGCTGGCGCAGGAGGCGATCGCCAAAGGGCTTTCGGTGCGGGAGCTGGAGACTTTGATCAAGATCAAACGGCCGCGGAGCTTCAAGCTGAGGTCTCCGGCGGTAAAATCAAAGGACCCGATGTCCGCGGTGCTGGAAGAGGAGCTGCGGCACACCCTGGCGACCAAGGTCAGCGTGGTGCGGCAGAAGAAACGCGGGCATATCACCATCGATTTTTATTCTCAGGAGGATCTTGAGCGTATCGTCAAGAGAATCACTGCAGGGGGGAGAGAGATATGAGTCAGTCCGTACTTATTTTGATCAAGCCCGACGGGTTGAAGAAATCCCTGACCGGGAATATCCTCACCAGATTATCCGAGACCAAGCTGGAGATCGTCGCCGCAAAAATGGTGCGCGTGTCCCAGGAGCTGGCCGAGGAGCATTATAAGCAGCTTAAGGGAAAGCCTTTCTTCGAGGACCTGATCAAGTATATCCGCGGCGAGTTCCATGACCGCCGCAAGGTCATGGCGCTGGTATACTGGGGTAAGGACGCGATCAAGAAGTGCCGGGAGCTGGCCGGTGCGACCAACCCCGAAGAGGCGGAATCGACGAGCATCCGGGGATCCTACGGCCGTATCACCACCGGGGGCGTCTACGAGAACGTGATCCACGTTTCTTCCGACGAGAAAGAGGCGGAACGGGAGATCAAACTCTGGTTCACTCCCGTCGAGGTGATCGTGGACCTGTATCCGCATAAAGAAGTCGAAGAGAAGAAGGTAGTGTCGGTATGGGCGTGACCTCCAGGAAAAGATCGGTCACTATCCGCAGCATGACCGGATTCGCCTGCACCGAAGCGCAGGTGCCGGGGTTCGGGAAAGTGACGGTGGAGCTTCGCAGCACCAACCATAAGTTCCTGGAGACCATCCTGCATGTGCCCGTAGGGTTCATCTCCGTCGAGGATAAGATCAAAAAAGAGGTGGAGGCGCAGCTTAACCGCGGACGGGTGACCTGTGTCGTGACCATCGTGGGAAGTCAGCACAGCGAAGTATTCGTCAATAAAAGGCTGGTGGCGAAATATCTGCAGCGTATCGGCGAGCTCAAGAAGGAATTCAAGCTCTCCGCGAATCCCAGCTTGGATACCATCCTGCATCTGCCGGGCGCGCTTTCCCTAGTCGAGCACGCCGTTCCTTCTTCGAGGCTCTGGCCCCGGATCAAGGGGCTGGTACAGCAGACGGCCGGGGAGCTGGTGCGGGTGCGCGAGCACGAGGGAAAAGCCCTGGTCAGTTATGTGCGGCATAAGGCCGTGGGCCTTAAAGCCAATCTGGCGCTGGTAAAGCAGCGGTATCATAAAGCGGTAAAATCACGCGCCTCGCAGATCAACAGCGACGACGCCAGATCGGCATTCCTGAAAGACGCTGATATCACGGAAGAGGTGGAGCGTCTCGCGTTCCATGTGGATAACCTGCTTACCAAGCTGACGCTTTCGAGCCCCATCGGCAAGGAGCTGGATTTTGTGGCCCAGGAGATGCAGCGCGAAGCCAATACCATGGGCGCGAAATCCTGCGATACGGGGGTATCCGCGGTGGTGGTGGAGATGAAAAGCCAGATCGAAAAGATCCGCGAACAGGTCCAGAATATAGAGTGAAGAAGGGCCGCCTGTTCGTGATCTCCGGTCCTTCCGGGTCAGGAAAGACTACGCTGGCAGAAAAGGTATTGCGCCTTAAGGAGTTACGGGGGCGGGTACGAAGATCGGTATCTTTCACCACAAGGCCGCGCCGGCCCATGGAGAAAGAGGGACGGGACTATTTTTTCCTTTCCCGGGAGGAGTTTTTCCGTCTGCGCCGGGCGAAAAAAATCCTTGAATGGACGAGGTATTTGGAGTATTATTACGGAACTCCCAAAGAGGGCGTCGATGAGGCGCTGGCTGCGGGAAAGAACATCCTTTTATGCATTGACGTGAAGGGCGCGGAAACGATACGTGCGCGTTACCCCAGGGAGAACGTGACGGTGTTCATCATGCCTCCTTCCCTGGAGGTCCTGCGGGAACGCATAGAAAAAAGGTGCGCGCTTTCTTCCGACGAGGTCGGGCGCAGGCTGGCGCAGGCCGAAAAAGAGATACGCAAGTCGAAAAAGTACCACCATGTGATCGTAAACGACCGCCTGGCATTGGCTGTGCGGCAGCTGAAAGATGTGCTTACACAGCATATCTGCCGGCGTAACGAATAGAGGAGCGGGATATGACAGGGTATGTGCCATTGGAAATACTGGTGGATAAAACTCACGGATCGGTGTACAAGCTGGTGATCCTCGCGGCCAAGCGCGGCCTGGAGATAGCCGAAGGAGCGCCGAAGCTCGTGGTCGCGGCCTCATCGGTCAAGCCCTCCACCGTCGCGTTGCAGGAGATCGCGGACGGGAAAGTGGTCTACAAGCTGATGAAGGCGGGTTAAGCGCATGCCCCGGTCCAAGCACGTGGTACTGGGGGTCACCGCGAGCGTCGCTATTTACAAGGCCTGCGAGCTCATCCGCAGGCTGCGCGAAAAAGGCTGTTCCACGACGGTCGTGATGACGGAGGAAGCCGGGAAGCTTATTTCCGCGGAGCTCTTTAGGGCGCTCAGCGGCAACAGGGTATATCAGGGGATGTTCGACTCCGCGCAGGCCTGGGAGATAGAACATGTGTCCCTGGCGGAAAAAGCGGATGTGGTTTTGATCGCCCCCGCGACCGCGAATATCATCGCCAAGCTGGCGTGCGGGATCTGCGACGATCTATTGACCTGCGTGGTTACCGCGACCAAGGCACCGGTGGTGGTGTGCCCGGCCATGAACGAACAGATGTATCTCCATCCCGCGACCCGGGATAATATGCGTCGCCTGGAGAAGTTCGGGTATCATTTGGTTTCCCCCAAGAAGGGGATGTTGGCGTGCGGTAAGGTCGGGGTCGGATGCCTGGCTGACGTTGAGACGATCGTCCAGCAGACCATGCGGGCTCTTTGATTCGCGGCGACGTAGCCAAGTGGTAAGGCAACTGTCTGCAAAACAGTTATCCAGCGGTTCGAGTCCGCTCGTCGCCTCTTATTTTCCCGCGCGTTGATCGCGGGCAAGTGGTGGAATGGCATACACGGCAGACTTAAAATCTGCTGGCCGAAAGGTCGTAAGGGTTCGACTCCCTTCTTGCCCATGTAAGTTCGGGATAGGTATAACGGAAGTTGGCCCCTGCTCGTAATCGTTCCGGAATTTTAAATTCCAAAATTCCGGAACACTCGCGGGGCTTCGCTCAATAAAAACATAAGGTGTTCGGGCTCATAGCTCAGTTGGTTAGAGCGTTGCGTTGACATCGCAAAGGTCTGAGGTTCAAGTCCTCATGGGCCCACCATTATTTATGGACATAGAGATACTGCGGCATTCCTGCTCGCATGTAATGGCGCAGGCGATCAAGGAGCTTTGGCCGGACGCGCAACTGGCGATCGGGCCCGCCATCGATGACGGGTTTTATTACGACATCGATCGCAAGGAGTCCTTTACCGAGGAGGACCTGGCGCGCATCGAAAAAAGGATGCGCACGATCATCCAGGCCAAGCAGCCTTTTGTCCGGCTGGAATATTCCAAGGCCCAGGCGAAGGAGCTTTTCGCCGGGCTGCACGAGACGTATAAGCTCGAGCTCATCGACGCGATACCCGACGAAAAGGTCTCGGTGTACCGGACCGGGGAGGGGTTTTTCGACCTGTGCCGCGGGCCGCACCTGGGGACGACCGGTGAGATCAAGGCGTTCAAACTGCTTTCGCTGGCCGGGGCGTATTGGCACGGGATCGAGACCAATCCCATGCTGCAGCGCATCTACGGCACGGCGTTCTTTTCGCAGAAGGAACTCGACGAGCACCTGCGGCTTCTGGAGGAGGCCAAGGCCAGGGACCACCGCAAGCTCGGGCCGCAATTAGGGCTCTTTGACATCTATCACGAGGAAGCGGGCGCGGGGCTGGTGTTCTACCATCCCAAAGGCGCGCTGCTGCGCAAGATCATCGAGGATTACGAGAAGGACGAGCACCTCAGGCGCGGGTATCACCTGGTGCTCACGCCGCATATCATGCAGGCGGGGCTCTGGCAGACCTCCGGGCATTACGAGTATTACAAGGAGCACATGTATACCCTGAAGGTCGACGAGAAGGAGTTCGTGCTCAAGCCGATGAACTGCCCGGGCCATATCCTCATCTACAAGTCGAAGACGCGAAGCTACCGGGATCTGCCGTTGCGGCTTTTCGAGCCGGGGACGGTGTACCGGCACGAAAAAGCCGGGGTACTGCACGGGCTTTTGCGGGTGCGCGGGTTCACCCAGGATGACGCGCATATCTTTTGCCTGCCGCAGCAGCTGCAGGAGGAGATCAAGGGGATCATAGATTTTGTGTTCGACACCATGAAGGTGTTCGGTTTCAACGATGTGAGCATCGAGCTTTCCACCCGTCCGGAAAAGTCCATCGGGTCGGACGAGGACTGGAACCTGGCGACGCAGGCGCTCAGGGATGCGCTGGACCAGAAGGGGCTTACCTACGACGTCAACGAAGGGGACGGCGCCTTCTACGGGCCCAAGATAGATATCAAGCTTAAGGACGCGCTCAAGCGGCAGTGGCAGTGCGCCACCATCCAGTGCGATTTTGCGCTGCCCAAACGCTTCGAGCTTTCCTATATAGACGAGACCGGGGCGCAGCGTCAGCCCATCATGCTGCACCGGGTGCTGCTGGGAAGCGTCGAGAGGTTCATGGGCGCGCTGGTGGAGCATTATGCCGGGGCTTTCCCGGTGTGGCTGGCTCCGGTGCAGGTGACGGTGATCCCGATCGGGGAGGAAGCGAAGGAGTTCGCGCTCCGGGTCCGGGACCGGTTGTCCGCGCAGGGTACCAGGGTCGCGCTGAGTGACGGGAATGAAACGCTGAACAAGCGTATTCGTGAAGCGGAGGTCGAAAAAGTGCCGTACGTGCTGGTAGTGGGTGCACGGGAAGCGCAAGCCGGTACGGTTTCGGTCAGAAAAAAAGGCCAGGGCGACCGGGGCGCCATGCCTTTTGATGAGTTCGCCGCGCTCATCCTCAAGGAAGATAAAGAAAAAACCCTGTGAAGAGCGGAAGTTACCCCTGGCCTTATCGCACCCCGTCTTTATCGGATTGACGGGTGCCCCGCATGTGCGGGGGATCGGCCGGGGCGACGCTTTCCGCGTCGGGAGGTGGTTGAGATAAAGAAATTTATCAGGATCAATGAAAGGATCCGTGTCCCGCAGGTGCGCCTGATCGGACCGGATGGAGGGCAGTTGGGCGTGGTTCCCACGCACAAGGCCCAGGAGATCGCCAATCAGCACGAACTGGATCTGGTGGAAGTGGCGGCGACTGCGAATCCTCCGGTGTGCCGGATCATCGACTTCAGCAAGTTCAAGTACGATCAGGAGAAGAAAGAGCGCGAGGCGAAAAAGCACCAGCATCAGACCAGGCTCAAGGAGATCCGGATCAAACCAAACATCGACGAGCATGATTACCAGACGAAGCTCAAGCAGGTCATCGCGTTCCTTTCGAAGAAGGACAAGGTCAAGGTGAACCTGTTCTTCCGCGGAAGACAGATGGAACACATCGATCTGGGCAGAAAAGTGCTCGATAAATTCATCGCGGATACGCAGGATTGCGGGGTAGTGGAAAAAACCCCGATGATGGAAGGCAGGATCATGTCTTTCGTGGTCGGGCCGAAATAACCTCACGCAGCAGACCGCGTATATAGGAAAGGCAGTTGGAATGGGAAAACTCAAGACGAAAAAAGGGGCAGCAAAGCGTTTTTCAGTGACAAAAAAAGGTAAGCTTAAATATTCCGTGTGCGGAAAAAAGCATCTGGCCACGAGCAAGCAGCCGGAACGTTTAAGGCGCATGAGGAAGTCGAAGACCGTGAACAATAAGCCGCGGGCTAAATACATCAAGCGGATGTTACCGTACAGTTAACGCAGAAAGCGAGAATTAGATGGCAAAGGTAAAGCATAGTGTCGCAACCAGAAGGAAGAAACGCCGTCTCCTGAAAGATTCCAAGGGATATTTCGGGGACCGCAAGTCGCAATTCCAGCAGGCGCGCCGAACGCGGATGCACGCGTTGGTGTACGCATACCGCGATCGCCGCAATAAGAAGCGGGTATTCCGCAGCCTCTGGGTCACGCGTATCAATGCCGCGTGCCGTCAGGCGGGGTATACCTACAGCGGGTTCATGAGCGGGCTGAAGAAGGCCAAGGTCGAGATCGACCGTAAGATACTTGCGGAGCTGGCGGTCAATGACCCGAAAACGTTCGAGAAATTGCTGCAGCTGGTCAAAGCCTAAACCTTTGATCTCCTGCGGTACGGGAAAGCTCATAGCTCCCGGCGCACCAGTTCATCGGGAACCATCGATGAATGCCGTGGGCCAAGGGGTTATGGGCTTTTTTGCGAAAGAGGCGGTGCCATGTACGTAATAATCGTCGGCTGCGGCAGGGTGGGTTCGGAGCTTTCCAAGCTGCTTTCCCAGGAAGGCCATGACGTGGTGGTGATCGACAAGAGCGCGGCTTCTTTCGAGCGCTTGGGGGGCGCCTTTAACGGCGTGACGCTGATCGGAAACGGGTTCAGCCTGGAGCTGCTCAAGCAGGCGGGGATCGAGAAAGCGGACGCGTTCTGCGCGGTCACCAACGGGGACAATACCAATCTCATCTCCGCGCAGGTGGCTAAGCGCATCTTCAAGGTGCCCAAGGTCATCGCCCGCGTGTACGATCCGCAGCGGGCGCATATCTTCGCCGCGCTGGGGCTGGACATCCTGAGCGGGACCATCCTTTTCGCCTCTCTCATCCGCGACAAGATCATCGAAAGCCGTTTTTCCAGCTATCTCATCGAATCCAAGGAGTTGGGGGTCATCGAGCTCGAGATCAAGGGCGACCTGGTGGGCAAAACCGTGCAGCAGCTCAATATCCCGACCGAGTTCCTGGTCGTCGCCGTGCGCAGCGTGCGCGGGGTAGCCATTCCCGAACCTTCCACCGTGCTGCGGGAGAAGGATGTGGTCATGGCCGCGGTCAAGGTCAGCAGTCTTAACAATATCCGTAAACAGTTCAACCTGGGGTAGGCGCATGTATATCATACTCGTGGGTGCGGGCAAGATCGGGTATTTCTTGGCCAAGCGGCTGAGCCAGGACAAGCATACGGTCAGCGTCGTGGACAAGGACCGCCAGGTGTGCGAGGAGATCGCGCGGGAACTGGAGATCCTGGTGATCAACGGCGACGGGTGCGAGCCGAAGATCCTGCAGGAGGCGGGGATCGAGCGGGCAGACGTGCTGGCCGCGGTGACCGGGGACGACGAGGACAACCTCATCGTCTGCCAGCTGGCCAAGGAGACCTTCGGGGTCCAGCGGTGCGTCGGCCGGGTCAACAACCCGGATAACGAGCACACCTTCGCCCAGCTGGGGATCGATGTGCCGGTGGATACCACCAAGATCATCGCCAAGATCATCGAGGAGGAGGTCTCCTTCTCCGATTTCGTCAATCTTATGAGTTTCAAGCGCGGCAAGCTGGCTATCGTGCGCGTGGACCTGCCGAAGGATTCGCCCGTGGTTAACAAGCCCTTGCGGGATATCAAACTGCCGGTGAATTCGGTGCTGGTATCGATCTTGAGAGGAGAAGAGGTGATCGTCCCCAAGGGAGATACGGTGTTCATGCCGGGGGATGATATCATCGCCCTGACCCTGATCGGCAACGAACCGCAGCTGCTGCAATTACTGGTAGGGAAATTATGAACTGGCGTACGGGCGTGAATGCCGCTCTCGGTATACTGCTGGAACTGGCGTATGCAGGGGCGGTTTTTTGTGCCGCGTATGCGGTCTGTCTGCTGGTATCCGCGATCCCATGGTCTTAAAACCCACCTTTAAGGATGTGTTGCGCATCGGATATTACCTGGGCAAGATCGTCACCGGCCTGGGCCTGGCGATGTTCCTGCCTTTGGGGATATCCGTTTTCTTCGGGGAAACCGGCCCGGCGCTGGATTTCCTCATTTCGATCGAAGTGGCCCTGATCATCGGCGCGCTCATGTCGAAACTCGGCCACCCCGAGCAGGACTTGAGCTGGATGCAGGGGATGATCGTGGTGGCCATGGCCTGGTTCGCGGGCATGGTGCTGGGAGCCCTGCCGCTTTATTTAAGCGGGCACTACGCCTCCTACCTCGACGCCTGTTTCGAGGCCATGTCGGGGCTGGCGACCACCGGCCTTACCCTGACCCAGGACCTGGACCACCTTTCCTACGGCCATCAGTTCTGGAGGCACCTGACCATGTTCATCGGAGGCCAGGGTATCGTTATCGTCGCGCTCTCCTTTTTCGTGAAGGGGATGTCCGGCGCCTTCAAGATGTACGTAGGAGAGGGCCGCGACGAGCGGGTGTTGCCCAACGTGCTGCATACCGCCCGTTTCATCTGGATGGTCAGCCTGGTGTTCTTTGTGCTGGGCACGGTGTCCTTAGGGGTCATCGGCATGTGCGAGGGGATGTCCCCGGCCAACGCTTTTTTTCACGGCGCCTGTATCTTCATGGCTACCTTTGATACCGGCGGCTTCGCGCCCCAGTCGCAGAACATCTTATACTATCACAGCTTTCCTTTCGAAATAGCGACCATGGTATTCATGGTGCTGGGAGCGATCAATTTCAAGCTTCATTATCATCTGTGGAACGGAAACCGCCGGGAACTTTTCCGCAACATCGAGATGATCGTGCTGTTATTGTCTTTGACCGGGATATTCGCGCTGGTGGCGTTGGCCCTGGGGCATGCGCAGGTGTACACGCAGCCGGCGGAGCTTTTCCGGAAAGGGTTCTATCAGCTGATCTCCGGGCACACCGGAACGGGGTTTCAGACGGTGTATGCGCCGCAGTTCATGCATGAGTGGACCTCCCTTTCGCTGGTCGGCCTGGTGATGGCCATGTCCCTCGGCGGCGCGATCTGTTCCACTACCGGAGGCATCAAGATGCTGCGGGTGGGGATCATCTTCCGGGCGCTGCAGGAGGATATCAAGCGTATCATCCTCCCGGAGCGGGCGATCGTGGTCAAGAAGTTCCACCATATCAAGGACGTGTTCCTCGAGGATAAGCAGGTGCGCTCCGCGTTCATGATCACCATGGCCTACCTGCTCCTGTATACCGCGGGGACCCTGGTAGGGATGCTCTGCGGCTATCCCTTCCTGGACGCGCTCTTCGAATCCACCTCTGCCGGCGCCAACGTAGGGCTTTCCTGCGGGATCACGCAGGTATCCATGCCCGCGATCCTCAAGATCACGTATATCGTGGAGATGTGGGCGGGAAGGCTGGAGTTCATCGCCCTCTTTACCCTGGTAGGGTTCTTCGTCGCCGCGATCAGGGGGAAGCGATGAGGCGCGTTGCGTGGGCGATGTGTATGGCGTTCTGTGCGGCCGCGCCTTTGCCGGCTGCGGCGCAGCAGGGATATACCAGTACGCAGCTTATTGAGAACGCCGCTTCTCTTGACGGGCAGGAAGTGAGTTATTCCGGGGAGGTGGTAGGAGAGGTCCTGAGGCGCGCCACGCATGCCTGGGTCAATGTGCATGACGGGAACAACGCGGTCGGATGCTGGGTCCCCCTGTCCCTCGCGGAGAGGATCTCGCAGGCGGGCAGGTACGGGGTCACCGGGGACAGGGTTCTGGTACAGGGCCGTTTTAGCCGCGCCTGCCGCGAGCACGGAGGGGACCTGGATATACACGTGAATGAGCTCTCGGTCGCGGTTGCGGGCGAGAAAAGACAGATGCCGTTCCCGTCACAGAAGAAAGAAACGGCGTTGCTGCTATTGGGGGTATTATGTCTGGCATGGATATTGAAGGGCTTAAAGTAAAAGCCGAGCAGGATATACAGCGGGTCGTGGACGCGCCGGGCCTGGAGGAGTTCCGGGCCGCGTATCTCGGGCGTAAGGGCGCTTTGGCGCAGCTGACCGCCACGATACCCTCGCTTCCGAAAGAAGAGCGGGCGGGGCTGGGGCAGAGGATCAACGCCCTGAAAGCGTCGCTGTCGCAGATGGTCGAGGAGAAGGAGCGCGGCCTCAGGGGCGGCGCGGAGATCTCGGCGCGTCCCCCCGTGGATATCGGGATGCCCGCAGTGGCGCAGGAAGTGGGGCATCTGCATCCGTTGACCCTGGTCATGGACGAGATCCTCGATGCGTTTACCCGGATGGGGTTCCTGGTGATCGAGGGGCCGGAGATCGAGACGGAGCACAATAATTTTACGGGGCTCAATATCCCGCTGGAGCATCCTTCCCGCGACGCCTTTGACACGTTCTACCTGCCGTATACGTCTGCCGGCGAAGGGAAGCTTTTGCTGCGCAGCCAGACCTCTCCCGTGCAGATCCGGGCGATGAAGACGCATAAGCCTCCGCTGGCAGTGGCCTCTCCGGGCAGGGTGTACCGGCCGGATGCGGTGGATGCCAGCCACTCCTTCATGTTCCACCAGATCGAGGGTTTCATCGTGGACGAGGGGATCACCTTCAGCCATCTGAAAGGGATCCTGGAGGTCTTCGCCAAGAGCATGTTCGGCGAGAAGATCAAGATGCGGTTTAGGCCGCACTACTTCCCTTTTACCGAGCCTTCCGCGGAGATGGATATCTCCTGCTTCCTTTGCCAGGGCCGGGGTTGTTCCGTATGCGGCAGGAAGGGCTGGCTGGAGGTGCTCGGCTCCGGGATGATCCACCCCAACGTGTTCACGCATGTGGGGTATGATCCGGAGAAGTACACCGGGTTCGCCTTCGGCATGGGGGTGGAGCGCATCGCTATGCTCAAGTACGGCATCGACGACATCAGGATATTCTACGAGAACGATCTGCGCGTCTTGCGGCAGTTCTAAGGGGCAGGCATGAAAGTAACCTACCAATGGCTTAAGGATTTCGTAAAGGTCGGGGTTGCGGCGGAGGCGCTGGCGCACAAGCTGACCATGGCCGGGCTTACCGTCGAGGGATTCGAGGCGGCGGGGGACGATTTCGTGTACGATATAGAGATCACTTCCAACCGGCCGGACTGGCTCAGTGTCGCGGGGATCGCCCGCGAGGTGGCGGCGGTCACCGGAGCGCCTCTCGTTGCGCCGGCAAAGTTCAAGCCGCGGGCTGCGAAGAAACGCTCTGCGCATGAGTTCACGCTGCAGGTGGAGGACCCGAAGGATTGTCCGCTTTACACCGGCCGGCTTATCCGGGGGGTGCGTATCGGGCCGTCTCCGGAGTGGCTGAAGCAGCGTATCGAGCGCGTGGGAGTAAGAAGCATCAATAACGTGGTCGATATCACCAATTACGTGCTTTTTGAGATGGGAGCACCGTTGCATGCGTTCGATTTCGATGCGCTCTGCGGCCGGACGATACGGGTGCGCCGGGCCAGGGCCGGCGAGAAACTCGCGACCATAGACGCGCAGGTGCGGGAACTGACCCCCGATCTCCTGGTGATCGCGGATGGGGAAAAGCCGGTGGCGCTGGCCGGAGTGATGGGGGGTAAAGATACGGAAGTGGGGGAGCGTACGGTCAATGTGCTGCTGGAGGCCGCGGTCTTCAGCCCGCTCCTGATCCGGCGCTCCCGGCAGAAGTTCGGCTTGCAGACAGATTCCTCCTACCGTTTTGAGCGGGGGGTGCCTTTGGAGACGGCGCAGGCCGCAGCAGCGCGCGCGGCCGAGCTTATCCTGCAGCTCGCCGGCGGCACACTCGAGGATATACAGGCCAAGGGCGCAGTCAAGAGCGCCGGACGTTCCCTGCGTCTCGATGCGGGAAAGGTCAGCCGTTTCTTAGGCCAGCAGATATCCTCTTCCGAGATCAGCCGGTGCCTGCGCCCGCTGGGATTTTCGGTCAAAGCGCTTCCCGGGAAGGCGTTTTCCGTCGCGGTCCCGCATTTCCGCCCCGACGTGAAACTCCCCGTGGACCTGATCGAAGAGGTGGCGCGGGTGTACGGATATGTCAATTTCCCTTCGACGCTGGCAACCGTGCCGCCGCGGCCGCAGGGATACACGCTGCGTGATTTCACCCGGTTCGGCAAGCAGCTGCTTACCGGATTGGGGGTGCACGAGGCCGTGACTTTGAGCCTGGTCCCGGGAGAGCTGCTGGAAAAGGCGGGCTACCCGAAAGAGGCCGCGGTCAGGATCGTCAATCCCTTAAGCCGGGAGCAGGAGCTGATGCGCCCCTCACTCATTCCCAGCCTGCTGCAGTCGGTGCGCATCAATTTCAACCGCCAGCAGCCGTACGTTGCGCTTTTTGAGGCCGCGCATACGTTCACCGTTGGTCCCGACGGAATGCCGCGGGAGCGGGAGTGTCTGGGGATAGTGCTGGCCGGGGTCAAGACCGTGCTGCTTCCCGGAGGCCAGGTCCGGGACCAGTGGGGATTGCTGCACCTCAAGGGGATCGTGGAGGAGCTCCTTTCCCGCTTGGGGATCAAGGGCATCGCGTTCGTGCCGCGGGGGCAGGGATTCATGGTGACCGCGGCTTCCGGAGAGGAGCTGGGAACGATGCAGCTCGTTTCTCGGAAAGTGTGCGATGCGATGGATATCAAACATAAGGATGTGGCGGCGGCGGAACTGTTCCTGGATACGGCGTTTCGCCTGCGTGTCCCTTCGGTCAAGTACGCGCGGCCTCCCCAGTTCCCCGCCATCGCCCGGGACATCAGTTTTTACGTGCCGGAGACCGTGACCGCGTCGCAGCTCCTGGAGCTGGTGCGGGAAGCCAAGGCCGCGGATCTCGAGGAAGCGAAGGTGACCGACAGATACAGGGGCGCGCAGGTCCCCGCCGGGCACCAGGGATTGGTGATCTCCTGCGTATACCGCGCCGCCTCCCGGACCTTATCCGACGCGCAGGTGCAGCCTCAGCACGACCAGCTTTGCCGGCTGCTGCAGGAGCGCTTTGGCGCGGTCATGCGGTAATTGACAGCATACACACGGTGTGGTATACTATGGATACTGTATTAACGTTCTTTACATTCCCTGCCGTGCTCGTTGCTCGTTTGATGATTGGTGAGCCAACACCATACTAAAGGGAGCCCGTCTTTACAGGCGCTTAGGCGCAGGTAACAGGGCACCCACGTGTAACCGAAAGGTTCACTGCCCATCAAACCAACGGCACAGTGCGGGGATTTTTTTTATGCCCAATAACGATTCTCCTCTCGCAGTCAGGATGCGGCCGCAGTCTTTGCAGGAATATGCCGGCCAGGAGCATGTATTGGGAAAGGGCAAGCTGCTGCGCCGCGCCATCGAAGCCGACCGGATCACCTCCCTGGTGCTCTTCGGCCCTCCCGGCACGGGAAAGACTTCGCTGGCCGCCTGTATCGCCCAAAGTTCCCGCAGGGAATTCGTTTCCCTCAACGCCACCACTTCCAACGTGCAGCAGGTGCGCGCCGCGCTCGCGCAGGCTAAGGCGCACTACTCCTCCCATGGGGTCAAGACCATCCTTTTCATAGACGAGCTCCACCGGTTCAACAAAGCGCAGCAGGACGTGCTGCTTCCCGACGTCGAGCAGGGTAACCCCATCCTTATCGGGGCGACCGTGCATAATCCGTATTTTTCCATCGCCGCCCCGCTGCTTTCCCGCTCCATCGTCTGCGAGCTCAAGGCGCTTTCGCCGGAAGAGATCACCGGGATACTGCAGCGCGCGCTGGGAGATGCCGAGAAGGGGCTGGGCAAAACCAGAGTGCGGGTGGATCCCGACGCGATGGGTTTGCTGGCGCAGGCCTGCCAGGGGGACGCCCGGCGTGCGCTTTCGGCGCTGGAGATCGCCGCACTGACCACCCCGGCGGATACACGGGGAGAGGTAGTCATTACCCTGGAGATCGCCGCGGAATCGCTGCAGAAGAAGCCGGTGGTGTACGACCGTGACGAGGACGCGCATTACGATACCGCTTCCGCGTTCATCAAGTCCATGCGGGGAAGCGACCCCGATGCCGCGATCTACTGGATGGCCAAGATGCTTTATGCGGGGGAGGACCCCCGGTTCGTCGCCAGAAGGATATGCATCTGCGCGGCGGAGGACGTGGGCAACGCCGATCCGCTGGCGCTGGTGCTGGCACATGCGGCGCTGGGCATCTCCGAGTTCGTCGGCATGCCGGAGGCCCGCATACCGCTGGCGCAGGCCGCCATCTACGTCGCCTGCGCGCCCAAGTCCAACGCGTCCTATCTGGCGATCGATAAGGCGACGGAGGATATCGCGCAGAAAAGGGTGCAGGAGGTCCCGGACCATCTTAAGGATACCTCGTATAAGGGGGCGCAGGATCTCGGCCACGGCAAGGGGTACAAGTACGCGCATGATTTTTCGGGGCATTACGTGCCGCAGCAGTATACGGGGCAGCCGGTCAAATATTACGAGCCTTCCGGGCTGGGGCACGAGGCGAAGATAAAGAAGCGCCTGGAAGAGATCAAGAAGGAGCTCAAGGAGGAAGGATGAAAAAGGAAACGCGGATCACATTGATCCTGGCCGGCATACTTGCCCTCGGGCTGGGGGTACGGTTATGGGGCATCTGGTTCGGCCTTCCGCAGTACCAGTGCCGTCCCGACGAGGATTGGGTGGTGTCCATCGCCACGTCCCCATTGCGCTGGCTCAAGCCGTTCGATTTCATCTATCCTTCGCTGTTCCGTTATCTGGTGCTGGCGGTATACGGGTTGTATTACCTCGCCGGACTGCTGACCGGGCATTTCAAGAGTATCTATGATTTCATGCGGGAGTTCATCGTCGCTCCCGGGCAGTTCTATCTTCTTTCACGGGCGGCCAGCGCGTGTCTCGGCGCGGGGTCGGTGTATCTGGTCTACCTTATCGGCCGCCGTATCGCGGGGACTTTCTCCGGCCTGGTCTCGGCGCTGTGCCTGTCCCTGGCGTATCTGCATGTGCGGGACTCGCATTTCGGGACCACGGACGTGCCGATGGGGTTCTTCATCCTGGCCGCGCAGTATTTCGTGTTCCGCGCGCTGGATACGGGTTTGAGGAAACAGTACCTGCTGGCAGGCCTTTTTACCGGCCTGGCGGCCTCGACGAAGTATCCCGGGGTGTTGATGGCGCTGCCGCTGTGCTGGGCGCATCTGCTGCGGCTGCGCAGCGAGCATGCGCATGGGTCCCGCGGCTACATCGATGGCAGGCTTACTTCCGCGGCGCTGGCGGCGGCTGTCGGCTTCTTCGCGGCGTCCCCGTATGCCCTGATCGATCCCCGGCTTTTCCTCAACGACGTGCAGACTGTGCTGATGAGCAGGTTCATCCCGCATCAGGTGTATCTGGGGAAGGGATGGTTCTATCATTTGCGCCATACGCTTCCTGTGGGTCTGGGGCCGCTGCTTTTCGCGTTTTCGGCCTGGGGCGTGCTGGTGAGCGCGCGCCGCGACTGGCGGACTTTTCTGGTGTGGGGGATATTCCCCGTCGTGTACTATTTAAGCTCGGGCAGCTGGTCGGCCGTGTTCATCCGCTACATGGTCCCGGTGATCCCGTTCTTCTGCCTGGGGGCGGGCGTGGCGGCGGTCTGGACGCGGGAGAGGCTGCGTCCCCGGGTCCCGGTGCGTCTTCTGCACGGGGTGCTGGCCGCGATCCTGGCGGTGGTGCTGTTCGATTCTGCGCGCAATGTCGTGCTTTTCGGCAAGTTCGCGGTGCGTAAGGATACCCGGGTCATGGCCGCGGAGTGGTTCGAGCGGGAGGCTCCCGAAGCCAGCTCTTTTTATCAGGCGGATTACTGGGGCCGGGTGGTCTTGCTGCCTCCGCTGCAGGATGTGAAGGCGGAGCTTGAGCATAAGCGGGCCAGCGGAGAGCTTTTCGGCCGGAAGAAGGCGGAGCTGATGATCCACTACCTGGAGGAGACGGGCCGCAAGGGGTATGCCGAATGGAGCTATGACGACCGGGAGAAGGCTTTTTATTATGAAGACCGCAGGCAGCTGGGGCTGCCGCAGTATATCGTGGTGCAAAGATGGCCGGTATGGTTTGTCCGCAAGAACGAGACCGATTTTTCCGATCTCATAAAGAGCTCCTACCGTTTCAAGGTCGCGTTCCAGGGGATCGACCTGGGTGCGCAGGGGAACTGGTACGACCTTCAGGACGCTTTTTTCATGCCCTTCACCGGTTTTCAAGGGTTCCTCCGGCCCGGCCCTAACATCGTGGTGTACGAGAAAATACCATCGGGAGGGGTGTAACTTTTTCTTGAGGTGGCAATTCAGGCATGGTACAATGATTGAAAGATGATTATCACAGCGCAGAAAGCCATTGCGGATATTAAGGAAAGCGTAAAGGACGCTGCTTCGGTTTTTTTGGTGGGGTGCGGGGAATGCGCCACTACCTGCGGGACCGGGGGAGAGGCTGCGGTTGCGGCGCTCAGGAAAGCCCTGGAAGCGGAGGGAAAGCGCGTGACAGGCGCCTGCATTCCGAAAGCCCCCTGTGTGGCCGCGCAGATCAAATCGGAGCTGGCCAGGAATATGGCGCAGTTGCGAGAGGCGGACGCGGTGATCGTGCTGGCGTGCGGGCTGGGCGTACAGGCGGTCAAGGATAACGACCGGACGGGAAAAAGGGTCGTTCCGGCCAATGATTCTTTATGCGGCGCCGTAGTCGACGGGCAGGGGAATTTTCTGGAAAAGTGTTCCCTCTGTGGCGAATGTGTTTTGGAGGTGACGCAAGGGATATGTCCGGTCACGCTCTGTCCCAAGGGGCTGTTGAACGGGCCCTGCGGCGGGGTGAACAAGGGAAAGTGCGAGGTGCACGCAGAGCGGGATTGTGCGTGGGTGACGATCTTCAACGAGGCGCAAAAACATAACGGGCTGAGGAAGTTATCAGAGATCCGCAGGCCCAGGAACTACAGAAAAACAGCGAAGCCGCAGTCGGTCAAGGCGGCCAGGTAAATCTATGGGCGATCTTAATTACAGCGAAAAAGTGATGGACCATTTTTTGAACCCCCGCAACGTCGGGGAGATGCCCGACGCCAGCGGGGTCGGCACGGTCGGGAATCCCGTGTGCGGGGATGTGATGCGCATGTACCTGAAGGTGGAGAACGGGGTGATCACGGATGCCAAGTTCAAGACGTTCGGGTGCGGAGCAGCCATCAGCACCAGTTCCATGGTGACGGAGATGGTCAAGGGTAAAAGTATCGACGAGGCGTTAGGGATCACCAACCGGGCGGTCGCGGAAGCGCTGGGCGGGCTGCCCGAGGTGAAGTTGCACTGTTCCGTGCTGGCGGAGCAGGCGTTGCGCTCCGCGTTGGCGGATTATTACCGCAAGATCGGCAAGGACCCCAGCGCGTTCGAGCCGAAAAAAGATATCCACGGATGTCATGGCGGGCACTAAG
>CAZAPM010000002.1:0-33987 GCA_964487475.1 uncultured Planctomycetales bacterium | reverse complement strand
CCCAGCGCGTTCGAGCCGAAAAAAGATATCCACGGATGTCATGGCGGGCACTAAGTTGACAAAAAAAGCGGTACGCGTTAGAATGTTGCACATGCTCAAAAACCAGAAGGAGGAAGAGCGGGAGTCAAAAAGCAGCGCGGTGATGCACAAGCTGTTTAGAAAAAGTGTTTTTAAAAAGGCGAAGCGCGTTATGTTCTATATCGCGTTTGGAGGGGAAGTAGAGACAAGGCAGATGATAGAAAAAGCATTGGCATTAGGCAAATGTATCGCGGTTCCCTGGTGCGACACGCAGGGCAGGATCAAGCCCTGTCTTATGCCGCAGGAAGCGAAGCTCTCCTGCGGGGTTTTTGGTGTGCCCGAGCCCGCGGTAAAAAAATGCATGCGCTTGAAAGACATAGAATTAGTGATCGTTCCGGGGCTGGCCTTTGACAAGGACGGCAACCGGCTTGGCCGCGGCAAGGGGTGTTATGACCGTTTTCTGAGGCGTATTTCGCCCGATGTTCCGGCTATCGGTCTTGCGTTCGACTTTCAAGTTCTGCCTGTGATTCCCGCCACAATGCGCGACATGCGCGTCAAAGAAGTCCTTTTCGCCTGATCTTAGGCCGTACCGGCTGCAGGCCGTAGCCTGCGCGCCGGTATATATCATCCCCGTCCGGATATTCCGTTCCGCGGCGGCGATGTTTTTCAGAAGGAGGTTGGACACCCATGATAGCTGCGATTATTGCCGGAGCCGCGGTGCTTTCTGCGGCAGCCGGGTATCTGGTAAGAAAACTGATTGCCGAAAAGAAGGTCCAGGACGCGGAGGCTAAGGCACAGCAGATCCTTGCCCAGGCCAAGCGCGAAGCGCAGGATAAGCACCGGGAGGCGGAACTCGAAGCCAAGGACCTCCTTTACAGGATGCGCCAGGATTTCGACCGCTCCACCCAGGACAGGCGCCAGGAGATCTCGAATCTGGAAAAACGCCTGACGCAGAAGGAAGAGAACATCGACCGCCGGCTCGACCTTTTGGAGAAAAAAGAGAAAGAGATCGAGTTCAAACAGTCGGAGGTGAGAAAACAGGAGGATGCGCTGAAGGCCAAGGATGCGCACCTGCATTCCCTCATCGCAGAGGAAAAAGAGCGTCTGCAGAAGATCTCCTCCCTCTCCGCGGAAGAGGCGAAACATATCCTGCTTTCCCGTTTGAATGAAGAGCTGGTGACGGAAAAAGCGGCATTGATCAAGAAACAGGAAGAGGACCTGCACCAGACCGCGGACAAGAAGGCGCGCGAGATCATCAGCCTTTCCATCCAGCGCTGCGCCGCAGAGCATACGGTGGAGACCACGGTGAGCGTGGTCAATCTGCCCAACGACGAGATGAAGGGACGGGTGATCGGCCGGGAAGGACGCAATATCCGGGCTTTCGAAATGGCCACGGGGGTGGACGTGATCATCGATGATACCCCGGAGGCGGTGACCCTTTCCGCGTTCGATACCGTGCGCCGGGAGATCGCGCGCATGGCCTTAGAGAAGCTCATCGGCGACGGCCGTATCCATCCGGGCCGGATCGAGGAAGTGGTGGAGAAGGCCAAGAAGGATATGGACGAGAAGATCAAGGAAGAGGGGGAGAAAGCCGCCTTCGAGTCGGGAATCAACGGACTCCATCCCGAGATCGTCAAACTGCTGGGCCGCTTGAAATACCGCACCAGCTTCGGGCAGAATGCGCTGCAGCACTCCAAAGAGGTCTCTTTCCTGCTGGGAGTGATGGCCTCCGAAATGGGGCTGGATTTCAAGCTCGCCCGCCGGGTCGGTTTGCTGCATGACATCGGCAAGGCGGTCGATCATCAGGTCGAAGGCACGCACGCGAAATTAGGCGCCGACCTGGCCCGCAAGTACGGAGAACCACAGGATGTGATCACGGCGATCGAGGCGCACCACGAAGAGGTCGAGCAGAGCACGGTGTATGCCGTGCTGGCGGTGGCGGCTGACGCCATCAGCGCGACCCGGCCCGGTGCCCGCCGCGAAACGCTGGAAACTTACGTCAAACGGCTGGAGAAGCTGGAGTCCATCGCCAATCTTTTCAAGGGCGTGGAAAAATCCTATGCCATCCAGGCCGGCCGGGAGATCCGGGTGATCGTGCAGCCGGAAAAGATCAGCGATCCGGATGCGGTATCCATGGCCCGCGAGATCAGGAAGAAGATCGAGGAGGGGATGGAGTATCCCGGACAGATCAAGGTAAGCGTCATCAGGGAAACCAGGGCGATCGAATATGCCAAATAACCTGAGGGTGCTTTTTATCGGCGATATCGTCGGCAGCCCGGGACGGGATGCGGTCAAGGCTTTAGTGCCTTCACTGCGCGAAGAATACCGGCTGGACTTCGTGATCGCCAATGCAGAGAATGCGGCCGCAGGCTCGGGGATCATCCCCCGGCTTGCGGACGAGCTTTTTGACGCCGGAGTGGACGTGCTCACTTCAGGCGACCATATCTGGAAGAAGGCCGAGATCCTGGAAGTGATCGATAAGGACCCGAGGATCCTGCGTCCGGCGAATTTCCCCTCCGTGGCCCCGGGCAAGGGAACGGGGGTGTATCTTTCCCGCGAAGGCAAGAAACTGGGAGTGGTCAACGTGCAGGGGCGGGTGTTCATGGAGGCGCTGGAGTGCCCTTTCAAGGCCGCGCTCGCCGCAGCGGAAGCGCTTAAAACCCAGACCAGGTGTATCGTGGTGGATATGCACGCGGAAGCGACCTCGGAGAAGGTGGCCATGGGCTGGTTGCTTGACGGCAAAGTGTCGGCGGTCCTGGGAAGCCACACCCATATCCAGACCGCGGACGAAAAGATATTGCCTCTGGGTACGGCGTACCTTTCGGATGCCGGGATGACCGGTCCGTACCGTTCGGTGATCGGCCGGGAGATCGAGCCGGTGCTTTCCAAGTTCCTGAGCGGCGTGCCGAAAAAATTCGAGGTGGCCCGCGAAGACGTACAGTTGCACGGAGCGGTGGTGGAGATATCCCCGGAGACGGGCAACGCGGTCTCCATCGTGCGGATACAGAGAAAAAAAACATGAGTTACGGAGCGATAAAGGCGGGGATCATAGGCGCACTGCTGCTTTGGAGCGCGGGAACGCTGCAGGCGCAGGACGGGGAGTTGACGGTTTCCGTGGACGTCACTTCTGCGGCCGTGCCCTTGCCTTCCCTGCTGCGCGCCAACGTGGATCTGGGAGGGCGGGGAGTTTCCTCCGGCAAGGAGTGGCCTCAGTCGCTCGCGGGAAAAGAGACCATCGACCGCTGGCAGAAGGAAGTGGGTACGGGGCGTCTCTACCGTCTGCAGTATAATCTTTGGGAGATCTTTCAGCCGGCGCAGGCCCCGGTACGGGGAAAAAAGAAGGTGCTGGAATCGCCCGCCGGGCTGGAGGAGACGTATGCCGGCGTCATCAAGAGCGTTTCCGATGCCGGGGGCACGGTACTGGTCAATCTTTTCGGGACTCCTACCGGCACCGGACGTATCCGGGACAAGAAAAGCCCTCCCGCAGATCCCCGGCAGTATAAGGCGCTGGTCAAGCGGGTGATCCGCAAGCTCAGCTGCGAGCGGAAATTGCGGGTGTGGTATCAGGTCTGGAGCGCCCCGGACTTAGACGACTTTTTCCTCGGCCGCAGGCAGGAGTATCTGCTCATGTACCGCATGGCGGCAGAAGCGGTGCAGGAGCTGGAAGCAGAGACCGGAATGCACATTCCTATCGGCGGCCCCGGCAGCAGCTGGTGGTTCCAGAATTTCGACGGCAACACCGTCGCCGTGCCGGAGCGCAGCCTGGTGTACCAGCTGATATGGTATTGCTACCGGTATCATCTTCCCCTGGACTTCATCAGCTGGCATGCTTACTCCAGCGACCCGCAGGCCGAGCTGGCACAGACCATGTACCGCAAGACTTCGGTGGGACTGATCCGGGACTGGCTGCGTTATTTCCGCATGGATACGCGCATCCCCCTGATCGTCGAGGAGTGGAACTACGATTGCGGAGCGAACAATTCCCCGGGCCGGGGGGAGAAGGCGCAGGTGGCAGCCAGCTACATCCCCGCGCGGCTTTCCTTCATGCATAAAGCCGGGATCGATCAGGCGGTCTATTTCGCGCTCGAGGATTTTCAGGCCCCGGATGAAGGGGTGGTACGCAACGTCGGGTTGTTCCGTTTCTCTCCCGATGTCACGAAGCCTCCCGTCCCGAAAGCGGGGTATGCGGTCATGCGCATGCTCGAGAGGCTCAAGCCTTTGCTCTATCCGGCTTCGCTGCAGGCGGAGGATGAGTTCGTCCGGGTACTGGTGACCAAGGGCGAAGACTCCTATGCCGCGCTGATCAGTAATTACATCGATCCGGATATCGTGAACAATTACGTGACCAGGGCGATCGGGGCTTTTTCCGAGAAGGAGCGGCATCAGATGCTGACGCTGATCCGGACCAAGCGCTTCAACGAAGTGCTGGAAGAAAGAGTGCCTCTGGCCAAGATCGCCGCGTCGGGCCGGGTGAAGGAAACGCTGAAGAAGGCCATTGCGCTGCGCAAATCTTCCGCATCGGCCCTGGCGTCACCCCGTACGGTGCGCCTGGAGCTGAAAAAACTTTCCGCCGGTTCGTATGAGGTGGAGCGGGTTACCGTAGACAGCCGCTGCGCCGGCACGTGTGAAACGCCCGCGGCAGAGACCAAGACTATCGAAGTCGCGCAGGGATGGACCGAGACCGTTTCCGTGGAGCCGTATTCCGTCGAGCTGCTGCTGTTCAAAAAGCTTCCTCCGGCTCCGGTCGCGGCGCCTGCGGTGGCCGAGCCGGCAGCGGAAAAGCCGGCGGAAGCGCCCCGGGCCGATGCCCCGGCTGCGGAGAATGTCACCGAGACCAACGCGCCCGATGAAACACGTTAAAGAGGATCTTCCCGGACTTTTTGATCCTGCGCCCGAATCGGGCGCCCGGCACGTATTCACGGTCGGGGAGCTGACCCTTTCCATCAAAGGAGTGCTGGAGAGCAGTTTTCCGCATGTGTACGTGGAAGGGGAGATCTCGAATCTCCGGCCGTCATCCGCCGGACACGTGTATTTTTCTCTCAAGGACGAACAGGCGGTGCTGCCGGCGGCGCTGTTCAGCCGGTCGGCGAGGGAAGTCAAGTTCAGGCTCGAGGACGGCCTGAAAGTGGTCTGTGCCGGGGCGGTGGAAGTGTATCCTCCCCACGGCAAGTACCAGCTGATCGTCGAGAGCATCGAGCCCAAGGGGATCGGCGCGCTGCAGCTGGCCAAAGAGCAGCTGATGAAGAAGCTGGAGAAGGAAGGCCTTTTCTCCCCGGCGCATAAGCGTCCGCTGCCACCTTTGCCGGCGCGCATCGGGATCGTGACTTCTCCGACGGGCGCGGCGATCAAGGATATCCTGAAAGTTATCGACCGCAGGTTTAAAGACGTGCATATCATCGTCTGCCCGGCGAGGGTGCAGGGGGAGGGGGCGAAGGAAGAGATCGCGCAGGCGATACGCGAGTGCAACGAATACAATGATTCCGTGACCCCGGGAGAGCGTATGGAAGTGCTGATCGTGGGGCGCGGCGGCGGCAGCATCGAGGACCTCTGGGCCTTTAACGAAGAGATAGTGGCCCGGGCCATCTACGCATCCTCGATCCCGGTGATCTCGGCCGTCGGGCACGAGCGGGACGTGACCATTGCCGACCTGGTCGCGGATGTGCGCGCTGCGACGCCCTCGGTGGCTGCGGAGCTGGTCCTGCCGCTGCGGGAGGAGCTTAAAAGTTCCCTGGAAGCGCTGTTGCAGGGGCTCTCCCAGGCGCTGCTGCAGCAGGCGTCTCGCGCGCAGGTGGGACTGGATGATCTGCGGCACCGTTTGCAGATGGGCGTGTCACACGTGTGGGAGCTAAGCGCCCGGGAGGTGTCGGAGGCCGGAAAAAAGCTGCACCTGCTCAATCCTTCGGCGGCGATCATGCGATATCAGGAAAAACTCGCCGCGCTGGCCGAGCTGGCAGCCGGCCGGATGTCGCATTTTCTGGCGTTGCGGCAGGCGGTCTTCGTGAAAGCCGCGGAAAAACTGGGGAATTTGAGCCCGCTGGCGATCCTGTCCCGCGGGTACAGCATTACGTTCCGCGAGGATACCGGGGGTATCCTGAAGGATGCAGGAGAGGTACGCCCAGGGCAGCGGCTGCGGACCCGGGTGCATCGCGGAGCGATCGTCAGCGAAGTCAAGGAGGTTGAATCCCATGGCGGAGATGAAGTTTGAGGATGCGTTGAAAAAACTGGAAAAGATCGTCGAGGACCTGGAAAAAGGGGACCTGACGCTGGACGAGGCCCTCAAAAAATACCAGGAAGGCGTTGAGCTCTCCCGCATGTGCAATCAGCGGCTTGAGGGGGCAAAGAAGAAGATCGATACCTTGACCAAGAACAAGAAGGGCGAATTCGAACTCGAGCCTTTTGCAGAAGGCGATGCTTCGTAAAGGTCGCGGAGAAACGGCATGATACTAGAGAATATCCAGAGCCCGCAGGATCTGAAGAAACTCTCGATCGAACAGCTGGTGCTGCTTTCTTTCGAGCTTCGCCAGCGCATGATCGAGGTGGTCTCCAAGACCGGCGGGCATCTGGCTTCCAGCCTGGGTACGGTGGAGTTGACCCTGGCGCTGCACTATTGCCTGGACCTGCCGAGGGACAGGATCGTCTGGGACGTCGGCCACCAGGCCTACGCCCATAAGCTGCTGACCGGCAGGTGCGATAAATTCTCCTGTCTGCGCCAGTATCAGGGTATCACCGGTTTTCCCTGCAAGGACGAATCGGCGTACGACAGCTTCACTACCGGGCATAGCTCTACGGCGGTCTCCCTGGCCCTGGGGCTGGCCTGCGCCAACGCGCTGAAGGACGATCTCAAAGGGGCGAAAGCGGTCGCCGTCATCGGGGACGGGTCCATCAGCGGAGGCTTGTGTTTCGAAGGGCTCAATAACGCCGGCCATCTCAAGAAGGACCTGCTGGTGGTGCTTAATACCAACGAGCATTCCATCGCCCCTAACGTCGGGGCGCTGAGCACGTCCCTGAACAAGATCATCTCGCTGCCCATCTACAACAAGTTCAAACAGAATTTCGACGGGTTCGTGTCTTCCCGCATTCCCCGCGGCCGCAGGCTGGTGGCCATGGCCAATAAGCTCGAGGAGCACCTGAAAGGTCTTTTCGTGCCGGGGATGCTTTTCGAGGAGCTGGGGTTCCGTTATTTCGGGCCGTTCGAGGGGCATAACCTGCAGGTGCTCATCTCTACCTTAAGGAATCTCCTGCCGCTCAAAGGGCCCGTGCTGCTGCACGTCGTGACCAAGAAGGGGAAAGGGTATTATCCCGCGGAAAAGGACCCGGTGCGTTTTCACAGCGCCGCGCCTTTCGATATCGCGACCGGCGCCTCCCTGAAGAAAGGTCCTGCCGCAGCGGTTTCGTATACCGGCGTGTTCAGCCAGAAGATGCTGGAGCTGGGGGCGCAGCGCAAGGATATCGTGGCCATTACCGCGGCCATGCCCGAAGGCACGGGATTGGACAAGTTCCGCGACGCGTATCCCGACCGTTTCTATGACGTGGGAATTGCCGAGGAGCACGCGGTAAGTTTTGCCGGAGGGCTGGCGAAACAGGGGTTACGGCCGGTAGTGGCGATCTACTCCACTTTCCTGCAGCGGGCATACGATCAGATCATCGAGTGCGTGGCGTTGCAGGAAGTCCCGGTGGTGTTCTGTCTGGACCGCTCCGGCCTGGTGGGCGAGGATGGCGCGACACACCAGGGAGTGTTCGATATCGCGTTCCTGCGCACCGTCCCGGGATTGACCGTCATGGCTCCCCGTGACGGAAAAGAGCTTGAGGCGATGATGGATTTCGCGGTGTCTTACCAGGGGATCACTTCTCTGCGCTATCCGAAAGCGGCGGTGCCCCAGATATCGCTGCCCATGGCGCCGGTCGTCCGGGGGAAAGCGGAAGTGCTCTGCCAGGGGAACGCATTCCTGCTCATCGCGCTGGGAAGCATGGTGGCGCCGGCGCTGGAAGCCGCGCAGCAGCTGGCGGCGCAGGGTTTGGCCGGGACCGTGGTCAACGCGCGCTTTGCCAAGCCGCTGGACGAGCAGTTGTTCAAACAACTCGCCCTTAAGGTCCCGCAGGTGTATACCGTTGAGGACGGGATGCTGCAGGGCGGATTCGGCAGCGCAGTGCAGGAGGCGCTGAAAGTCCCGGTGACCGCCCTGGGACTTCCGGATGAGTTCATCCCCTGCGGGAGCCGGGAGATATTGCTGGAAAAATACGGGTTGACCGCCGCAGGCATCGCGGATACGATATGCAAGACACATGGCAAAAGTAAAACTTAATACTTCTAAATGCAAGGGATGCCTCTTGTGCATCCGGTTCTGCCCGAAGGCCGTGTTTTCCGAAGGCAGGAAGCTTAACGATAAAGGGTTCAAGCCGGTACAGGTCGGCGCGGAGTACGTCTGCATCGGATGCGGACAGTGCGTGCAGGTCTGTCCGGAATGCGCGATCGAGATCACGCCATGACCAGGAAAAGTGAACCGGTACTTATAAGCGGTAACGAGGCTATCGCGCAGGGCGCGATCGACAGCGGCTGTGCGCTTTACGCCGGATATCCCATCACGCCTCAGAATGAGCTGATCGCGTACATGGCGGAGCATCTACCCGTGCAGGGAGGCGTGTTCATCCAGGCGGAATCGGAGCTGGCCGCGATCAATATGGTCTTCGGCGCGGCGGCGACCGGCGCCCGGGCCATGACCTCCTCTTCCAGCCCGGGGATCAGCCTCAAGCAGGAAGGGATATCGTACCTGGCGGGAGCCGAGCTTCCGGCGCTGATCGTCAATGTGATGCGCGGCGGGCCGGGACTGGGCAACATCGCGCCCGCACAGTCGGATTATTTTCAGGCCGTGAAAGGCGGGGGGCACGGGGATTACCGGGTGATCGTGCTGGCGCCGGCCTCGGCGCAGGAAGCGTATGACCTGGTGCGCCCGGCGTTCTCGCTCGGAGAAAAATACCGCGTTCCGGTGATGCTGCTTCTGGACGGGATGCTCGGCCAGGTGATGGAGCCGGTCTCTTTGATGCCGCGCGATGCGGTACGCGCCAACGTCCCTCCGGAAATTTCCTCCCACCCCTGGGGTGTCGGAGGGTGCCGGGGCAGGGAGGCGCGGATCGTCCGTTCCTTCCGCCTGGAAGAGGGGGCGCTGGAAAAGCTCAATCTGGCCCTGCAGAAGAAATATGCGCGGATACGCGCGCGGGAGGCGCGGCACGAGGAGTACCTCCTTGCCGACTGCCGGATCTGCGTCGTCGCGTACGGCACCATGGCCCGTATCGCGAAAGCCGCGGTGAAAAGGGCCAGGGAAAAAGGGATCAGGGCGGGGCTGCTGCGTCCGGTGACGCTCTGGCCTTTCCCCGAAAAGGCCTTGCAGCGGCTGTGTCTTTCACGCCGCCGGATGCGTTTTCTCGCGGCAGAGATGTCGTACGGCCAGATGGTCGAGGACGTGCGTCTTGCCGTCGACGGGAAAGCCCCGGTCGGTTTTGTCGGGCGAGGCGGCGGAGGGATCCTCACGGAGGAGGATATCCTCAAGGCCATACTTAAGGAAGCGAGGCAACGATGAGCGCCGCAGGGTTCAGGCGTCCCGACGCGTTGCGCGATACCGCGACGCATTACTGCCCCGGGTGCGGACATGGCGTGGCGCACCGCCTGGTGGCGGAAGCGATCGACAGCCTGGGGCTGCGGGAGAAGACGATCGGGGTTGCTCCGGTGGGGTGCGCCGTGATCGCGTATAATTACTGGGATTTCGATTGCGTGGAAGCCGCGCACGGCCGTGCGCTGGCAGTGGCGACCGCGCTCAAACGCCTTCGCCGCGAGCAGTGCGTGTTCACCTATCAGGGGGACGGGGATCTGGCGGCGATCGGCACCGCCGAGACGCTGCACGCCGCGAACCGCGGGGAGAACCTGACGGTGATCTTCATCAATAATGCGGTATACGGGATGACCGGCGGCCAGATGGCGCCGACCACACTGTTGGGGCAAAGGACCGCGACTACCCCCCGGGGAAGGGCGGAGGCGGAATCCGGTGCTCCGCTCAAGATCTCGGAGCTGCTGCGGCACCTGGACGGGGTGAAGTATCTGGAGCGCGTCTCTTTGCACTCCCCTCAGGCGATCCGCACGGCAGGCGCCGCGATCCGTCAGGCGTTCGCCAACCAGATGAACGGGGTCGGGTTCTCCCTGGTGGAAGTGCTTTCCGCATGCCCGACGTACTGGGGGCAATCGCCGGTGGAGGCGGTACGCTGGCAGGAAGAGACGCTGCTTAAAGAGTTTCCTTTAGGGCGCATTAAATAACCTATGACCGAAAAGATCATCGTTGCCGGTGCCGGAGGACAGGGCGTGCTGCTGCTGGGTAAGATCATCGCCCTGGCCGCGATGCGTCAGGGGCTTCATACCACCTGGCTTCCCGCGTACGGAGCCGAGGTTCGGGGCGGAAGCGCGTATTGCATGGTCGTGGTCTCCGACGAGGAGATCGGCTCCCCGTACATCGGCGCGGCGGATACGCTGATTGCTATGAACGGGGTATCTTTGCGCAAGTTCTCCGGGCGGGTGCGTCGCGGCGGGAGTTTTATCGTCAACGGTTCCCTGATCGAACCGGAGGGGTATGCCGGGTTGGGGAAGAAGGGCCGTGCCGAAGTGGCGGTCGCTCCCTGCACGGACGCGGCGATCTCCCTGGGCAATATCCGGGTGGCCAACATGGTGGCATTGGGGGTATATCTTCAACGCACGCATATCATCCGGCCGGAAAACGTGCACCGGGCAATGGAGGAAAGCGCTCCGGCGGGAAAGAGGGCGCTGGTGGAGATCAATAAGGCCGCGCTGCAGGAAGGAATGAGGTTGGAACGATGAACAGGGTACGATTCGCACCGAGCCCCACGGGATTTCTGCACATCGGGGGCAGCCGCACCGCGGTCTTCAACTGGATATTCGCCCGCGCCACGCAGGGACAGTTCATCCTGCGGATCGAGGATACGGACGCGGTGCGCTCAAAGCCGGAATTCGTCGATGAGATACTGGGCAGCCTCACCTGGCTCGGGTTCCACTGGGACGAGCTCTATTACCAGAGCCAGCGTACCCATCTTTACCGGCAGTATGCCGAGACGCTGCTTTCCCAGGGCAAGGCCTACGTCGAAAAGACCGAGGGCAAGGGCGAGGCGGTGATCTACAAGGTGACCCCGCAGGAGATCGTGCTCAACGACGATATCCGCGGCCGCATCGTGTTCGACTCCGCGGTGATCAAGGACCAGGTGCTGATCAAATCCGACGGGACCGCGACGTATAACTTCGCCTGCGTGGTGGATGACGCGCTGATGAATATCTCGCATGTCATCCGGGGGGACGACCACATCTCCAATACCCCCAAACAGATCATGCTCTACCAGGCGCTGGGTTTTCCCCTGCCGCATTTCGCGCATCTGCCGCTGATCATGGGCATGGACGGAGGCCGGCTTTCCAAGCGCACGGGCGCGACCGCGATCTCGGATTACCGTCAGATGGGGTATCTGCCGGAAGCGCTGGTCAATTACCTGCTGCTCTTGAGCTGGAATCCGGGCGGGGACAAAGAGTTCGTGGACGTCGAGGAAGCGATCAGGCTCTTTGCGCTCAAGGACGTGAGCAAGACACCGGCCACCTTCGATATCAAGAAGCTCGACTGGATGAACAACCAGTACCTGAAAAGCCGTGATCCGGGCAAGCTGGCGGACGAGCTTATGCCGCTGCTGGAGGCGAAGGGACTGACCGGGGCGGGAAATTTTAGTAGAGAGTATCTGATTTCTTTGGTACAATTATTCCAGAACCGGATGACCACGCTGCATGATTTCGCGGACCGGGCGGATTTTTTCTTTCTGGACGAGCCGGTCTTCGATCCGGCTGCAGTGCAGAAGTATCTTTCGCGGGATCTAAGCCGCGAGTTCACGCTGTTCGTCTCCAGGCTGGATGCGCTGCCGGAATGGAGCGTGGCGGCGATCGAGGCGGCGTTCAGGGATATGGTCGCGGAGCTGGGGATCGAGGCCAAGGTATTGATACACCCGGTTCGCGTGGCGCTTTCGGGCAAGACGGTGGGACCGGGGCTCTTCGAGCTGATCTATCATTTAGGCAGGGATCGGAGCAGGCAGCGCTTGTTGCAGTGCATGCGAAAGGAGCAGGGATGAAAAAGGGGTCGGCGTTAAGTGTCGCGGCGATTCTGGCAACGCTAGTATTGCTTTCGGGATGTTATACCACGATGGGTGCTGCCAAGGGCACGGTGTATACGACCGGAGCCACGGCCGTGGGTGCCGGCAAGGATGCGGCGACTACCTATGGCGCCATCCTGGCGCTCGATAAATGGCTGGAGAAGACCTTCTGGTAATCTACCACCGGAATATGGTATACTTGATTAGATAAAGTTTCGAGAGGTTTCCAACTGAAAAGGCAAACTCCGGGTAACCGGAGGACGCAAAGTCTCGGATCCCCGTAAGGGGATGGCCGGACCGCCACAAGGAAACGGAACAGGCCCTAAAGGTTTCCTTTAGGGCCTGTTTCTTTGTGCCCCGGGCAGGGGATGCCCGGGGCAGGCGCGCCTTTTCAGCCATGCGGGAGGAAGTATGGCGAAGGCGCGCAGGATATCCGCAGTATGGGGAACGTGGGTGCTGGCGGCGACGTTGTGCGCGCCCGCGCTGGGCGCACCGACGATGCCGAAGGCGCTGCCCGCAGCGGCTCCTTCCGGTATAGTGTTCCGTTTTGCCACCGATGACGTATGGACGTATGCCCGCCGCGGATTATGTTACCTGGAAAGCCCGAAACCCCAGCATCCTCCGGAAGCCGTGGCCCCTGATTACCTGCACCCCGACGGTATCGGGTTCGGGGCATACGGGCTGACGCCCGGAGCGTATGCGGACGTGCAGAAGGCGTATCCTTATTTCCGGGATATCCCCTGGCCGCGGATCCTGCGCGCGCCCGCGCTCTATGAACTGGCTTCCCGGGCTTTCGCGGACAAGCTGCTCTCCCGGCTTCAGGAAGAGATACCCTCCGGAAGCAGCCCCCGGCAGGTGTTCGGGATCTTGCATCAGGCCTGGAATGTGGGGTTGTCCGGATTCAAGTCAGGGAGGAGGGCGGTGCCCTCCCGGTTCGCCCGTGCCCGAGAGTTCATGCTGGCCCGATCCTATTGAAGAAATCGCCGGAAAAAGGTATACTGATATACATGGAAAGATGCCGGGGCGTAGGATTCGGACTGATCGAAATGCTGATCGCGCTGGTGATCGTAGGCGTGCTCTCTACGCTGGCGGTCCGCATGATGGCAAAGCCCGCATTGTCGATCGACCAGGAGACGCGAAAGAGCCTGGAAGCGCAGAATATACGCACCGACAGTTATAAAGGGATGATCGATTCCGCCAAGGCGCAGATGCAGCGGGTCGAAACGGAATCGGCCAGGCACGAACGCATGTTGGACGAATACCGCTAGCGGCTTTTGTGGCGGTGTTTTTTTGTTGCATTCGTCCGAAGGGGAGTATATAATCAGTACTCCGACCAAAGATTATTGCCCTGTCGTCTAATGGTAGGACACTAGACTCTGGCTCTAGGTGTCATGGTTCGAGTCCATGCGGGGCAATTTACTCTTCGTATGTGTTTATGACCCCTTTCTTTGCCGCATATACGTTTCTCTGGATCACCGCCTGCCTGGCAGCGCTGGTCATGGTCTGGAGGGACCCCGGGAAATTCGCCTTTACCGGTGCGCAGTATTACCGGTTCCTGTGCAAGCCGTGGAAGCTGGCGGTATTTGCGCTGGGCTTTTCTTTCGTTACCTTCATTGCGCCGTACTCCGGGGACTGCACCTGGGATTATGTGGACGGATCGGTCATGTCCGTGCTGACCTTCCTTACCGCGCCGTGGGCCGTAGGCATTTTCTATGATGTGCGCCGCCGGCCGGGAAGCGTCTCCTTTCCGCTGGTGTTCGTGGCGTGCTGCGTCTGGATGTTCTCCTTAAGCTGGTTCTACGATCTTTACGTGTTCCTGCGCTACCATTACTATCCTCCGACCTGGGCCTCCAACATCGTGCTCTCTTCGATGCTTTACGGAAGCGGCGGGCTTTTGTGGAACCTGGACTGGTCCAGGGAAAGAGGGGTGTTTTTCTCTTTCACCTCTGCGGAAGATTCCCGGTTCGTGGTGTCCTCGGGCAGGGTCTTTCCGCACCTTTTGCGAAAGGCCTGGATATACATTGCGGTGGTCCTGGCGCTTTGCGGCGGGGTCATCTACGGATTGCATCAAGGAGGGTGAGATGTATTTCAAAGCGACGATGGAGCCGAAGATCAGGGCGATCACGTACCTGGCCGGGTATGGCCTGGGCCTGGGAGTCCCCCTGGTGCTGGTATTCTCGTATTTTTTGACCGGGCAGCTGCCCCGGGGGATATTTCCGGGCATGCTGGTGTTCGCGGCGTTCTTTGGCGCGTATCTGTACCGTCCCCTCGGGTATGAGGTGGACGCGCAGGGGGTTTCCGTGGCGCGGCCTTTGGGACGGAAGTTTTTCGCGTGGGGGAGGATCGCCGCGGTTTCCGGCACCACCGACATTCTCTCGCAGCCGTGCATCGGCCTCTGGAGGTCGGGAGGCTTTTACGGGGTGTACGGGATCTTTTGGACAAAGAAATACGGCCGTTTCATGATGCACGTGACCGACTGCCGCAATCTCGTGGAGATCGAGTTGGAAGGCGGCTATAGAATATATGTATCTCCCGATGAGAAGGATTTGTTTCTTCGCACCGTCGCGCAGTTTCATACCCCGGGCGCGTGAAAAAAGTAGTCTCACCCCGTTTTTCATGTGATATAATTGAGCAATGGAAACACACGCAGAGCTTGCCGTTACACCCCTCATAGATATCCATAAGGAACTTGGTGCAAAGCTGGCGCCTTTCGGGGGCTGGCTGATGCCTATCCAGTACCGCGGGATCCTGGAGGAGCACCACTGGACCCGCGCGCATACCGGGATCTTCGATATCTGCCACATGGGCGAGTTCTTGATCACCGCGTCGCTGACCCAGAGCACGCTCAACTCCCTCTTTACCGTCGATCTTACCACGGTGTCCGTGGGCGAGTGCCGCTACGGGTTCATGCTCACCCCGAAGGGGGGGGTGGTCGACGATCTCATCATCTACCGGCTGGAAGCGGAGCGCTGGATGGTGGTGGTCAATGCCGCCTGCATCGCCAAGGACGAGGCGCATTTGCGCGCGCATCTGAAGGGCGCGCGGGCGTTAGAGAACGTTTCGGCCAGGACGGGGAAGCTGGACCTCCAGGGGCCTTCTTCTTCCCAGGTGCTCTCCAAGCTCGCCGGGGTGAAGATCGCGGGATTGCGGTATTTTACCTTCGGCCGGTTCAAGGTATTAGGAGAGGATATGCTCGTCAGCCGGACGGGGTATACCGGGGAACTGGGATACGAGTTGTACGGCCCGGCGGAGAAGATGACGGAGCTCTGGCGGGAGCTGTGCAAAGACCCGGAAGTCAGGCCGATCGGCCTGGGAGCGCGCGATACGCTGCGTCTGGAGATGGGATACAATCTTTACGGCCAGGATATCACCGAAGAGACGACCCCCCTGGAGTGCGACGGGGCGCATTTCATCGACTGGGGTAAGGAGTTCATCGGCAAGGAGTCGCTGCGGGCCCAGGAGAGGAAACGCAGCGCCCGTGCCAGGGTATATTTCGCCGCCGATTCCCGCAGGGCGCCGCGGCATAATTTTCGTATCATATATAAGGATAAAGATATCGGCATCGTCACCAGCGGGGTGTTCTCTCCCAGCTTGGGATACGGCATCGGCATGGGGATGGTCTCCGCCGCGCCGGCCAAAGGCGAACCGGTCGTGCTGACCGAGGGCGCCGTAGGGGTGGCGATACCGGGAAAGATCGTCTCCAAACCCTTTTACCGGGCGGGGAGCGCAAAACGCAAGGAGATTTTGCATGCAGATTCCTGATGACCTGTTGTACACCAAGGACCATGAATGGGTGCGCATAGAAGGAGCGCTGGCGACCATGGGGATCACGGATTATGCGCAGGATTCCCTGGGGGATATCACGTTCATCGACGTCCCTAAACCGGGCGCGAAGGTGGAGCAGTCCAAATGGTGCGCCACGGTCGAGTCGGTCAAAGCCGCCTCCGACGTGTACGCTCCGGTTTCCGGGACGGTGCGCACGTCCAACGATACGTTATCCGCGCACCCGGAGACGGTGAACAAGGCTCCCTACTCCGAAGGATGGTTCGCGGTGATCGAGATGTCTGATCCGAAAGAGGCGGCCGCGCTCATGACCCCCGCGGCGTATAAGAAATACGTGGAAGGGCTCGCGCACTGACATGCACTATCTTTCGCATACCCCGGATGAAATAAAGGAGATGCTCCACACGATCGGGATTTCCCGTATCGACGAGCTTTTTTCCTCCATCCCCGCTTCCTTGCGTCCGAAGTCCTTTGCGATCCCGGAGGGGCGCTCCGAATACGAGGTGCTCCAGCATATGCAGCGGCTGGCGCAGAAGAATGCCGTGCAGCTGAAGTGCTTCCTGGGCGCCGGGTTCTACGACCATTATATCCCCGCGGCAGTGGACGCGCTGGCGTCCCGTCCGGAGTTCTATACCGCGTATACGCCGTACCAGCCCGAGTGTTCGCAGGGGTGGCTTCAGGCGATCTATGAATACCAGACCGCGATCTGCGAGCTGACCGGCCTGGAGGTGTCCAACGCCTCTCTGTATGACGGCGGGACCGCCCTGTATGAGGCCGCGATGATGGCGGTGCGGCTTACCGGCCGGAAGAAGATCATCGTGGACAGCGGGGTGAGCCTGATCTACCGGACCATGCTCTACACGTATACCTCCAATCTTTCCATCGAGTTCGTGGAGACTCCCGTGGTGCACGGGCAAAGCTGCCGGGAGGAGATCTATAAGCATCTGGACGAGAAGACGGCCGCGGTGATCGTGCAGAACCCGAATTTTTTCGGCGCGGTGGATGATTTTTCCGACATCGTCGGGAAGGTGCACGAGAAGGGGGCGCTGGCCATCGCCTCGGTCTATCCCGTCTCCCTGGGGATGCTGAAATCCCCCGCCGAGATGGGATTTGACATCAGCACCGGCGAAGGCCAGAGCTTAGGTTTACCCCTTTCCTTCGGCGGCCCGTATTTAGGGTTCATCGCCGTCACCAAGGCCTGTATGCGCCAGCTGCCGGGAAGGATCGTGGGCGCGACCGTGGATAAGGACGGCACCCGGGGTTTCGTGCTGACCCTGCAGGCCCGCGAACAGCATATCCGCCGGGAAAAGGCCACTTCCAACATCTGCTCGAACGAAGCCTTGTGCGCGCTGCGCGCAGTGATCTATACCTCGCTCCTGGGTAAGGAGGGGCTGCGGGAGCTCGCCGAGCGCATCTATCAGAAAGCGGAGTATGCGAAATCCGTGCTCGGCAGGATCCCCGGTGTCACGGTCAAGCGCAGCGCACCTACGTTCAACGAATTCACGGTGCTTCTTCCCCGCAACGCGGACGAGGCGGTGCACGGGATGATCGAGAAAGGCTTTGCCGCGGGGTTTCCCCTGGGACGGTATTACAAGGGAATGGATAATTATCTGCTGGTGGCGGTCACCGAAAAGCGGGATAAAGAGGACATTCTGGCGTTCGCCAACAGCCTGGAGGCGGTGCTATGCAGCTGATCTACGAGAAGAGCCGCCGCGGCCGCAGGGGGTTCGTGATGCCGCACGCGGACGTTCCCGCTTCGCCCGGCCTGGCGGAGAAATACTGCCGGTCGCGCGCCGCAGCGCTGCCCGAGGTCTCCGAAGTGGATGTGGTGCGCCATTTCACCAATCTTTCCCGGCGGAATTACTCAGTGGACACGAACTTCTATCCGCTGGGATCCTGCACTATGAAGTACAATCCTAAGTTCACGGAGAAGGTCGCCTCCCTTGAGGGGTTTGCCGGGCTGCATCCGCTCCTGCCCCAGCTTTCCGGAGGAGGGATGCTGGCGCAGGGAGCGCTGGAAGTGCTGCATCATACCGAGCGGCTCTTGAGCGAGATCACCGGGATGGCGGCGTTCACCACGCAGCCTTTGGCCGGCGCGCACGGCGAGCTGACCGGAGTGATGCTGATCGCCGCCTACCATAAGAAGCAGGGCGCGCGGCGCAAGCACATCATCATCCCGGACTCATCGCACGGCACCAATCCCGCGAGCGCCGCGATCGCCGGGTACGACGTGATCGTGATCCCGACGGACGCGCAGGGGTTCCTGGATATGGAGGAGTACCGGAAGCATTTAAGCGAAGATACGGCGGCGGTGATGCTGACCTGTCCCGATACCCTGGGGCTTTTCAATCCCCGGATCAAGGAGATCGCGGACCTGGCCCACGGGGTGGGGGCGCTGATGTATTACGACGGCGCGAACTTAAACGCCATGATGGGCAAATGCCGCCCCGGGGATATCGGGTTCGACGTCATCCATCTGAACCTGCATAAGACCTTCGCCACGCCCCACGGCGGAGGCGGCCCGGGTGCCGGGCCGGTGGGGGTCAGCGCACGGCTTACGGATTTCCTGCCGATCCCCCGGGTGGTCCGCCGCAGCGACGGTACGCTTTTCCTGGATTATCACCGCCATACTTCGATCGGCTACATCGCTCCGTTTTACGGCAACTTCCTGGTGATCCTCAAAGCGTACGCGTATATCCTGGCGCTGGGCAAGGCCGGGCTGATCGAGGCCAGCGAGATCGCGGTGCTCAACGCCAATTACTGCCTGGCCCGCCTGAAAGCGCACTATCAGATCGCCTACGATAAGCCGTGCATGCATGAATGCGTATTCTCCGCGTCGCGCCAGGCGGCCAAGGGAGTGCGCGCGCTGGATATCGCCAAATTCCTCATCGACCGGGGGTTTCATCCCCCGACGGTGTATTTCCCCCTGATCGTCAAGGAAGCGCTGATGATCGAGCCGACCGAAACGGAGAGCAAGGAAACCCTGGATGCGTTCATCGATGCCATGATCGAAGCGGCACATCTGGCGCAGACGAATCCGGAAGCGCTGCACGAGGCTCCGTTGACCACCCCGGTGAAAAGGCTCGACGAAACCAAGGCCGCGCGAGAGGTCAATGTGCGGTGGAAGCCCTCCCCGTAACCGTCCCTTCTTTCTGGAACCTGCTGGTGGATGCGCCCCGTCCCGGGCTGGAGAACATGGCCGCGGACGAAGCGCTCTGGCGCGGGCTCTCCGCGCATCCTCACGCGCCGTCTTTCCTGCGTCTCTATGCCTGGGACCCGCCGGCGTTTTCCCTCGGAGTTTCCCAGGAGGATCCTTCGCGCTATCTCGATCTCGCGGCCTGCCGCCGCGCCGGAGTGCAGGTGGTGCGGCGGATGACCGGAGGCGGCGTGCTGTTCCACGGCCGGGAACTTACCTATAGCATGGGGGTGCCGGACAGTGTCTGCGGTCCGTCCCGCCGGGCGGTCAGCGCATACAAGCATCTTTGCGGGTTCCTGCTGACGTTCTACCGGAGGCTTGGGCTGCAGCCTTGTTTCGCGGATGAGGCCGGGGAATCCGCCTTGCGCACGGAACTTTGTTTTGCGGGCCGGGAGAAGTACGATATCCTTGTCCGGGGAAAGAAGATCGGCGGCAACGCCCAGAAGCGCGGCCGGGGATACATATTCCAGCACGGGAGCATCCCCTTGTCTTTGGACCGGGAGCTCATCTGCCGATGCGTGAAAGGGTGCCCGCGGGAAATGCTTGTCCGCGCCACGGCGCTCGACGAGCTGCTGGCTACGGTGCCGGCGCAGGAGATGCTGCGCACCTTGCTTTTGGATTCCTGCGCCGAAACCTTTGGAGTGGAGCTTACGCCGTATCATGCATAAGAGGCCGGAGTGGCTGAACAAGAAGATATCCTTAAGCGCCTGCGTCGAGGTCAAGCAGCTGCTGCGCCGCCGGAACCTGCACACCGTCTGCGAGGAAGCGCAATGCCCCAATATCGGGGAGTGTTTTGCCAAGCGCCAGGCGACGTTCATCATCCTGGGGGATATCTGTACGCGGGGGTGCGTGTTCTGCGCGGTAGGAAAAGGAGCGCCTCATCCCCCCGACCCGGATGAGCCGGGAAGGATCGCCCAGGCAGCTGCCGAGCTGGGGCTTACCCATGTCGTGGTCACCAGCGTGACCCGGGACGATCTTCCCGATGCCGGGGCGCAGGCGTTCGCGAGCACCATTGCCGCGCTGCGCCAAGACGGCCTCTCCCGCAGGGTGGAAGTGCTTATTCCTGACTTAAGGGCCGATCCCGTGCTGCTGCAGCGGGTGGCCTCGGCGAAGCCGGACATCATCGCGCATAATGTGGAGATGGTCCCCCGGTTGTATGATTCCCTGCGGCCGGGAGGCGCCTCATATCCCCGCTCGCTGGAGGTGCTGCGGCGGCTCTATGCGCTGGCTCCGGAAATACCGGTTAAGTCGGGGATGATGCTGGGATTGGGGGAGACCCGGGATGAGGTGGTGCGGGTGTTCGACGATCTGCGCGCGGCCGGTTGTTCCCTGTTAAGTCTGGGGCAGTATCTCGCTCCCAGCGGCGCACATGCGCCGGTCATAGAGTACATCACCCCGGAGGCCTTCGAACAGTACCGTCAGGAAGCGCTCCGGCGGGGATTCTGCTTCGTGAAAAGCGGGCCTTACGTGAGAAGTTCGTACGCTGCGGGGGAGTATTGCGCCGGGGCGGGGAACTCTTAAGCCCGGTAAAAGCGCGAAGGCCCGGCCAGCACCTTCCATTCCGCTTCTTCCAGTACTTTTCTGCATTGGGCCACGGTCATCCCCCGCGCCCCTTCCGTCTTTGATTCCGTATCGCGCGGGTTCGATCCTTCCTCCGCCCAGAGCAGGTTTGCTCCTGCGGCCGCGCCGATGACGCAGGGTTCGTGCGTGCAGTTGCCGGGGATATCCGGCCCGAGCGCCAGCCGCACCACCGAGACGAGGTGGGCCATCCGGGCTTCGCTGATCATCCCGTGGCGGGAAAGTTCGGTATCGGGCAGGATGATGCGCCGGGCCGCGCCGCTGAAGACGGGTTTGGCGTCCCGGGTAACGATCGTCTTCTCCGCGATCTCCTCGGGGGTGTGCTCCGGGCCCACCGGTTCGACGCAGGTCCCCAGCAGCAGCCCTGCCTCGTGCGCGTGGCGGAACGTCCGAAGCCTTTGCTCCGGGGGGATCTTGGTGTCCTTGCCTTCACCCAGCCGCAGGGCGTGGTATACGCCGGCGTATCCCGCGGCTTTCAGGGCCTTGGCTTCCTCCAGGGAGAAATCGCCCACGTTGGCGACCAGCACGGTATCTTGTGAAAGGCTGCGCCTGATCTCCTGGGAGACTTCCAGGAACTTCGCGAAGGGATAATCCGCAGTGCTCATGATGAAGACCGCGTTCGCTCCGTCCTTTTCGAAGCGGCGGGCCGCGGTCACGGCTTCGCCTATCCCGATCTCGGTGCGGGTATGGAATATCTTGTTGATGGCGGCAAACGCGCAGAATTTGCAGTTCTTGGGGCAGGGGTAGATGTTCAACCCCACCTGCGCATGTACCTCGGCCCATCCTCCGCACGCCGCTTCGCTTTTGGCGCGCGCGGCGGAGGCGATCAGGGCAGCGTCGGGGGAAAAGAGGGGGACCTTCAGCAGCGCGCAGATCTCGTCCCTGGAGAGCGGTTCCCGGTTCTCGGACTTTTGGATCAGGTCAGCGATACGCATGCCCCTATAATAGGGACGGTTTTTTGAGTTGTCAAGCCGCATGTTGTGGTCTATAATTACCCCCATGGAAAGCGTTCCGGTTGCGACCAATTTTATCCGCGAGATCATCGATTCCGACCGCGCCGCAGGCAAGCACGGAGGCCGGGTCCATACCCGTTTCCCTCCCGAGCCCAACGGCTACCTGCATATCGGCCATGCCAAGAGCATCTGCCTGAATTTCGGCCTGGCACGGGACTACCAGGGGTTATGCAACCTGCGCTTCGACGATACCAATCCCGAGACCGAGGAGACGGAGTACGTCAACTCCATCATCGAGGATGTGCGCTGGCTCGGATTCTCCTGGGATGACCGTCTTTTTTACGCCTCGGATTATTTCGGGAAGTTGTACGAGTTCGCGGTGGAGCTGATCAAGAAGGGCCGGGCCTTCGTCTGCGACCAGACTTTGGATGAGATGCGCCGGGACCGCGGCTCGATCACCGAGCCGGGCAGGGAGAGCCCCTTCCGCAACCGCACGGTCGAAGAGAACCTCGATCTTTTTGCCCGGATGAAGGCGGGAGAGTTCGCCGAGGGGTCCAAAGTCCTGCGCGGCAAGATCGACATGGCCAATCCCAACCTGCTCCTGCGCGACCCGGTATTTTACCGCATCCGCAAGGAGTCGCATCACCGCACCGGCGCGGCGTGGTGCATCTATCCGACCTATGATTTCACGCACGGCTTGTGCGATTCCCTGGAGGGGATCACCCATTCCATCTGTACCCTGGAGTTCGAAGTGCACCGGCCTTTGTATGACTGGATCCTGATCGAACTGGGAGTGCACCGCCCGCAGCAGATCGAATTCGCCCGGCTGAATTTAAGCCATACCGTGTTAAGCAAGCGCAAGCTCCTGGAACTGGTGGAGAAGAAGCTGGTCGACGGTTGGGACGATCCGCGCATGCCCACGATCTCGGGGTTGCGGCGCAGGGGGTACACTCCGGATTCGATCCGCAGGTTCTGCGCTCAGATCGGGGTCTCGAAAGTGGACAGCATCGTGGATACGGTGGTGCTGGAGAACACCCTGCGCGAGGAGCTTAACCGGACTTCGCTGCGCGCCATGGCGGTGCTGCGGCCCCTCAAGGTGGTCATCGACAATTATCCCGTGGAGCAGACGGAGGAGTTCGAGGCCCTGAACAATCCCGAGGATCCTGCGGCGGGAGTGAGGATGGTGCCTTTTTCCCGGGAGCTTTATATCGAATCCGAGGATTTCCGGGAGAACCCTCCCAAGGAGTTTTACCGGCTTTCACCCGGCCGGGAAGTACGGCTGCGCGCCGCCTATCTGGTGACGTGCGTCTCGGTGGTGAAGGACGAAGTTACCGGCGCGGTCAAAGAGGTGCATTGCACCTATGATCCGGCTACCCGGGGAGGCAATGCCCCGGACGGCCGCAAGGTCAAGTCCACCATCCACTGGGTCTCTTGCCGGCATGCGGTGCCGATGACGGTGCGGCTGTACGACACCCTCTTTTCCGTGCGCAATCCCAATGAAGTTCCCGAGGGCGGGGATTACACTATGCACCTCAATCCCCGCTCCCTGGAAGTGCTGACGGCGTGCGTGGGCGAGCCGGCGCTGGCTTTGGCTGCGCCTGCGACGACATATCAGTTCGAGCGCCTGGGGTATTTCACGGCGGATGCCAGGGATTCCCGGCCCCATGCGCCGGTATTCAATCGCACCGTTACCCTGCGCGATACCTGGGCCAAGATCGAGAAGAAACTCTGAGGTGCCTATGAAGAAACCCACACTGATCCCGGTGCGTACGCTCAAGGATATCCCCGCGGAATACCGCCGCACTCCCATCGGCCGGCTCCTGGAGTATCAGAACCTCGACCGGCCTTTCGAGGCGCCTGCGGCCGCGCAGGCAAAGCTGCTGGTCGGGATGTGCATGGATAACCGCAAGCACCTGCGCATCCCGGAGAACTTCGCGTTCATCCTGCGTACCGGAGGCGCGAACCTGCGGTATTGCGAGTTCAGGGTTTCCTACGCTATCGCCATCGGCGGCATAAGGCACATCGCGCTCATCGCGCACAATAACTGCGGCATGGTCAACCTGGTCGCGAGGAAAGAGGAGTTCATCCGCGGTCTGGTCGCCCGCGCCGGGTGGAGCCGGGAGCGTGCCGAGGACCATTTCATGAACCTTGCTCCCATGCACGAGATAGAGAACGAATTGGATTTCCTGCTTGCTGAAACACACCGTTTGCGCCTGCGCTACCCCAAGGTGATGGTGGCGCCGTTATTTTACCGCCTGGAAGAGAACAAGCTTTCCTGCATCGGCGGCCGTTAAGCCCGCCGCCAATCATACTGTCCGATCGCTGCCATGAAAAAAACATTTGAGCCGAAACTTTTCACTGTCCTTCGGGAGGGATACCGGGGGAAGCTGTTCCTTAAAGACCTCCTCGCTGGGCTGATCGTCGGCGTGGTGGCGCTGCCCCTTTCCATCGCCTTCGCCATCGCCTCGGGCGTCCGGCCGGAGCAGGGTCTGGCCACGGCGTTCGTCGCGGGGCTGGCCATCTCGGTGTTCTCCGGCAGCCGGGTGCAGATCGGCGGGCCGACCGGAGCATTCATCGTTATCATCTTCTCCATCGTACAGCGGTACGGTTATGAAGGGCTGGCCGTGGCCACCCTGATGGCGGGGGTGATGCTGGTGGTGATGGGGCTGATGCGGCTCGGGGACGTGATCAAGTATATCCCTTATCCCGTCACCGTGGGATTTACCAGCGGTATCGCGGTGGTGATCTTCTCCACCCAGGTGCCGGATTTCTTAGGGCTCTCTTTATCCCATGTCCCGTCGCATTTTCTGGCCAAATGGCAGGCGTACCTGCAGGCGGCCTCCACCTGCAACCCGTTATCCCTGGTGCTGGGGCTTTTGACCCTGGCGATCATCCAGACCTGGCCTAAGATCTCCCGGCGCGTCCCGGGCACGATCGTGGCGATCGTGGTGACTACGGCCATGGTGCACTGGCTGCGCATGCCGGTGGAGACTATCGGCAGCCGCTTCGGAGATATCCCGACGGGATTTCCGGCGTTCCGCCTGCCGCACCTCGATGCGGGCCTGGCGATGAGCCTGGTTTCCCCGGCGTTCACCATCGCGCTTCTGGCAGGCATCGAGTCTTTGCTCTCCGCGGTCGTGGCCGACGGCATGCTGGGCACCCGGCACCGCTCCAACATGGAGCTGGTCGGCCAGGGGATCGCCAACATCCTTACCCCTTTCTTCAACGGGATCCCGGCTACCGGAGCGATCGCCCGCACGGCGACGAACATCAAGAGCGGGGGCCGCACGCCCGTTGCCGGCATCATCCATGCGTTCGTCATCCTGGCGATATTCCTTTTCTGCGGGAAGTGGGCCGGGCTGATCCCCATGGCCACCCTGGCGGCGATATTGATCACGGTCGCGTATCATATGAGCGAGTGGAAGCATTTCGTCAAGCTCTTGCGCAGCCCGCGCAGCGACGTGGCGGTACTGCTGATCACCTTCGGGCTTACCGTGCTGGTGGACCTGACCGTGGCCATCGAGGTGGGGGTGGTGATGGCGGCGTTCCTTTTCATGCACCGCATGGCCGGACTTACCCATATCAGTCTGGTGGATGACGATGAATCCGGGGACCGGCCTCAAGAGTACGAGGGCGTTCCCGAGGGAGTGGAAATATTCGAGATCAACGGGCCTTTCTTCTTTGGGGCCGTGGACAAGTTCCAGGATACCATCGCTTCCTTCAAGAAGCTTCCTCAGGTGTTGATCCTGCGCATGAGCGCGGTCCCGGCCGTGGATGCGACGGCGGTCAGCGTCCTGGAGCGGCTGCTCGACAGCGCCCGCAAGGACGGCACGCAGGTGATCTTCGCCGGGGTCAATAAGCGGGTGTTCCGGGTGCTGGAACGCGCGGGCGTGGTGGAGCGCATCGGCATCGATAATATTTTGACGGATGTGCCCCTGGCGCTGGCGCAGGCGATCGTGCTGCTGGGGAAAAGCAAATAAGGAGGGGGTCATGCCGCAACGCAGCGTCTTCAGCGTGCCGATCGCCGGGACTTCCCGTTATCAGCGCCTGATCCCCGGGGCGCCGCAGACGATGGGGATCAAGGCCGGGTGCGTCACCCTGCAGCCGGGAGAATCCGTGGGGGAGCATGTGACCGACCGGAAGGAGGAGGTGGTGGTCCTCCTGGAGGGTGTGGCCCGGGTGTGGTGCCATGGGAAGGAGCACTCCCTGGTCCAGGCTCCCGCCGCAGTATATATCCCGCCGCAGACCCCGCATGACCTGCAGAATGCCGGCAGTACGCCGCTGCGGTATGTGTTCGTGGTGACGCCGGTCGAAAATAATGATACGGACGCGCCTCCTTCGGAGGTATAATAACGCTATGCCTGCCTTTATACTCCTGTTCCAGTGCCGCGATCAAAAGGGGATCGTCGCCCGCATCTCCGAATTCATCCTTTCCTGCGGAGGCAATATCCTGGCCGCCGATCAGTACACCACCGATCCTTCGGGCGGGGATTTTTTCATGCGGGTCGAATTTTCCTGCGAAGGGTATACCGGGGGTGCCGCGGCCCTGAGAGGGGCCTTTGCTCCGGTCGCGGAACATTTTCAGGGGGAGTTCGGGATCTGGGACATCCAGGAGCGGCCGCGGATGGGGATATTCCTTTCCTCTTCCGACCATTGCCTCTCCGAGCTTCTGTATCTCTGGAAGGCGGGGGAGCTCAAGGCGCAGATCCCTTTTATCGCCGGCAATCATCCCGGCCATGAAGCGCTGGCCGGCCAATACGGGATCCCCTTCCACCACATCCCCGCGACCCGCGCGCAGCGCAACGAGGGGGAGTTCCTGGCGCTGGCAAAAGCGCAGGCGGATTTCCTGGTGCTGGCCAGGTTCATGCTCGTGCTTTCCCCCGAATTCCTCTCCGCGTTCGGCAAGGATATCATCAACATCCACCACGGGCTGCTTCCCGCGTTCAAAGGGCCATCGCCTTACCGTCAGGCTTTCGCGCACGGGGTTAAAGTGATCGGCGCGACCGCGCATTTTGTGACCGAGCGGCTCGACGAGGGGCCGATCATCGTTCAGCTTACCGAGCAGGTATCGCACCGCGACCATGTGCCGGACATGGTGCGCAAGGGAAGGAACCTGGAGAAACGCGCGCTGGCGCTGGCAGTGGAGAAGTATCTGGAGCGCCGGGTGATGCGTTACGGGACCAGGACCGTCATTTTCTGATGGCTGCCGTGCAGGGTCCGGCAGGGTTGAAAAAGCAGCTGCGCTCCTGCGCCGATCCCCAAAAAGCACGGGTGCTGCAGCGGTTCTTCAAGACCGCTCCGGGGGAGTATGCCGAAGGGGATAAGTTCCTCGGGGTGGTGGTGCCGAGTATCCGCCAAGTCGCGAAGGATAACCGGGATGCGTCCCTGGAGCAGGTCGGCGCGTTGCTGCGCAGCCCCTGGCACGAGGAAAGGCTGCTGGCCCTGATCATCATGACCCTGCAGTATCCTCGCGCAAGCCCCGGGTATCGCACCAAGCTTTTTGACCTCTATTTGGATAACACGCGCTTTATCAACAACTGGGACTTGGTCGATCTCAGCGCCCCGCACCTCGTGGGCGAACATCTGCGGGAGAGGTCCCGGCGTCTTCTTTACCGCCTCTGCCGTTCCTCCTCGCTCTGGGAGCGCCGTATTTCGATCGTCTCGACTTTTTGTTTCATCCGCCGGGGTGATTTCGACGATACTCTCGCGCTCTCCCGGGAGCTGTGCCAAGATAAAGAGGACCTGATCCATAAGGCGGTGGGCTGGATGCTGCGCGAAGTGGGAAAGCGCGATAAAAAGCGGCTCGAGGAGTTCCTTTCTCTCCATGCCGCGCGGCTTCCCCGTACCTCCCTGCGGTACTGCCTCGAGCGTTTTCCTCCTCAGGAGAGGGCGCGCTGGATGCGTACCCCGCGGATCATCCCTGTTGACATGGGGTAGGGGGGTATGGTATACTCGAATAAAGAGGAGAGGCCATGGAGCAGAAGACTACGCATCAGGAACAGCTGGAGTATCTGAAGAAGATCGAGGGGCAGGTGCGGGGTATTCAGCGCATGATCGAGAAGGAAAGATACTGCGTGGATATCATCACCCAGCTTCATTCCGTGATCGGCGCGCTTTACCGGGTGGAAAACGAGATATTCAAGAAGCACGTGCGGGGGTGTGTCGCGGGTTCCCTGCGCGGAGCGGGTGCCGATAAAAAGGTCGAAGAGATAGTTTCCCTGTTTTCGAAGTTCCGTACTGTGGCGTAAGGCCCGGTAAGATCGGAGCAAAGATGTTGCGGACAAGGCTGCGGATCCTTGTAGTGATACTGCTGGCGGCGTTCCCGGCGTACGCGCAGACATCTGCGCCGTCATCCCCGCCGGCATCTCCGGAGGGCGTCACGCTCGCCTCTCTTATCTCCGAAAGCCTCGCGCACAATCCCTCCCTCGCCGTCGCCCGCTACCGCTGGGAGGCGGCAAAAGCGAAGACCAGGCTGCTCTTTACCCTTCCCGATCCCTGGATAGAATACGAATACGACAAGATCCTCGTTGATAATGACATGCTGATGCGGGGCAAGACCGCGCCCATGCGCACCTTCTCCGTTTCGCAGGAATTCTCCTTTCCTTATAAGTACGTGCTGCGCCGCGAGGCTGCCCGCCAGGAAGCGGCGGCGCGGGAGCGCGCGTACCAGGAGGCGGAGCGTAAAGTGGTGCAGCAGGTCAAATCCGGCTACGTCGCCCTTTTTCTGGTGCAGAAGAAGCGCGCACTGGTCGCCCAGCAGCTCGACCTTTTGCAGCAGATGGTCAAATCCCTGCAGGCACAGGTGGCATCGAACCAGAGAGGGCAGGCGGATGCCTTGAGGGTGCAGCTGGAGTATGCCAAGCTTTCCAATGAGGGGGTGCTCCTGGAAAAGGAGGAGAAGATTGCCCAGGCCAGGCTGCGCTCCCTTTCGGGCAGGCAGGACAATGCGGTTTTTACCGCGGAGCGGGTGACGCTCCCGTCGGAAACGCAACTGAGCGAAGCGTCGGTAGCCGACGCGGCGAAGCAGAACCGGGCCGAACTCCTTTCCATGAAGGACCTGGTGCGCAAAGCCCAGATCGAGCACACCTTAAGTAAGCAGGAGTATGCTCCCGATTTCATGGTCAAGTACAGCCGTTTGGAGAGGGATAACCGTCCGGCATCCGGAGCCTGGTCCGCAGCCGTGGGGGTGACGGTGCCGATATGGTTCTGGGATAAGCAGCGCTCCATGGTCCGGGAGACGAGTGCCGCGCTCAAGGAGATGGAGGCGCAGTACCGCGAGGCGGAGAATATGGCGGTGTTCGAGGCCCGCAGCGCGTACGCCGAATACACGGCGGCCCGGGACCTGGCGGTTTCTTTTGCCGCGAACCTCGTGCCGCAGGCCAGGGCGCAATTCGAGGCCGGCCGCAGGGGATATGAGGCGGGCACGGTGATGTTCCAGGACCTTTTGGAATCCCTGAGCATGGTGCGGGAGCTGGAGATGGAGCAGTATGAGGCGGAGGCCGATGCTCATGTGGCGCTTGCGGATTTAGAGCGCCTGACCGGCACCCCGCTCATTAAATGAAGAGGCAGCGTATGAAAAAAAACAGGGTACTACGGGTTGCGGCCGCCGGGTTGATGATGCTGAGTCTTTCGGCAGGATGGGGAGAGCTTCCCCTGCTGCAGGCGGCGGATCAGCATGAACATGCGGCAAAGGACATCTATTACTGTCCTATGCATCCGAGTTTCACTTCGGATAAGCCGGGTTCATGTCCGATATGCGGGATGGACCTGGTGAAAAAAGAGGCGGCGCCGGTATCGGATCCCCGGAAAGAGGCGGCATCGTCGTCCGGCGTATCCATCAGCTCCGAACGCCAGCAGCTCGCCGGAGTGAAAAAAGAAACGGTTTCCCTGCGGCCTTTGTCCAGGATCATCCGTGCCTCCGGAGTGGTGGCGTATGACCGGGACCTTTTCTCCGCGCAGGAGGAGTATGTGCAGGCGCTTCGCCTGGCTGATGCCGCGTCCTCGGGGCCAAGCGAGGCCATGCGGGAACAGAGTCGTTCCCTGGCCGATGCCGTCAAGAGCCGGCTGGTCCTCCTGGGCATGTCCGAGACGGAGATCTCCGCGCTGGCTTTGGCCGGTGCGGCAGACAGGGCTTTGTATCTGCCGGAGGGGGGAAGGGCATGGGTGTACCTGACCGTATATGAATATGAGTCCGCGCCGATCGTTGCCGGCACCGAGGTGGAGATCACCGCGGGAGCGCTTCCGGGAAAGATCTTCTACGGCAAGGTGGCGGGGATCGTGCCGGTGGTCGAAGAGATGACTCGCGGCCTGAAGGCCAGGGTGCTCGTGGAAGACGCCGCGGGGCTTAAACCGCAGATGTTCGTTGACGCGCGGATACGGATCGATCTGGGAAAGGTGCTCGCGGTATCCGAAGAGGCGGTCATGAGGACCGGCGCCCGGGCGATGGTGGTCGTGGCGCACGAGGCAGGGCACTTTGCCAGCCGTGAAGTGACGCTGGGAGCGAAGGCAGAAAGGTATTATGAGGTAAAGGACGGGCTGCAGGAGGGTGATACCGTGGTGACCTCGGGTAATTTCCTCATCGATTCCGAGTCCCGGCTGCAGTCCGCGATCTCCGGGGAGCACGCGCACTGACGATGACGAAATTCGTTGAAGCGATCATAGAATACTGCGCAAAGAACCGGCTGGTGGTCTTCGTGCTGGTCGCGGCACTGGCCCTGGCCGGCGCATATTCCATGACCCGCGTGCCGCTGGACGCCATCCCCGACCTTTCGGACACCCAGGTCATCATCTATTCCCGCTGGGACCGTTCTCCGGATATCGTAGAGGACCAGCTTACTTACCCGATCGTCTCGGCCTTGTTGGGCGCGCCCAAGGTCAAGGATATCCGGGGGTTCTCGGACTTCGGGTTCTCTTACGTGTATATCATTTTCGAGGACGGCACGGATATCTATTGGGCGCGGTCCCGCACCCTGGAATACTTAAGCAAGATCATTCCTTCTCTGCCTGCGGGCGCGTCAGTCGAGTTGGGCCCGGACGCGACCGGGGTAGGCTGGGTGTTCCAGTATGCGTTGGTGGACGAATCGGGGAAACATTCCCTGGCGGATCTGCGCACCTTCCAGGACTGGTATCTGCGCTACTACCTGCAGTCCGTGCCCGGGGTGGCGGAAGTGGCGACGGTGGGCGGGCATGTGCGGCAGTACCAGGTGATCGTCGATCCCAACCGCCTGGCCGCGTTCAATATCCCGCTGATGAAAGTGGTCTCTGCCATACGGCGGGGCAATGACGAGGTCGGCGGCAGGCTGATGGAATTCTCCGGAGCCGAATACATGGTGCGGGGCCGGGGGTACGTCAAGGATAAGCGGGATATCGAGGCGTTGTCCGTAGGGATGGGGCCGGGAAACGTGCCGGTGACCGTCGGCCAGGTAGCGGAGGTGGTGCTGGGGCCGGATATCCGCCGCGGGATCGCCGAACTCGACGGAACCGGGGAAGTCGTAGGCGGGATCGTGGTCATGCGGCATAAAGAGAACGCGCTGCAGGTGATCGACCGGGTCAAGAAAAAGCTCAAAGAGGTCGAGCCCTCCTTCCCCGAGGGGGTGAAGGTGGTGACGACGTACGACCGCTCCGGGTTGATCCGCGAATCCATCGGCACGGTCCGGGATACCCTGGTGCAGGAGCTGGCGATCGTCAGCGTCATGCTGATCTTCTTCCTGCTGCACCTTCCTTCGGCGATGGTTCCCATCATCGGGCTTCCCATCGCGGTGCTCATCGCCTTCATTCCCATGAGCTGGATGCACATCACTTCCAATATCATGTCCTTGGGGGGGATCGTGGTGGCGATCGGCGATATGGTGGATGCCTCGATCGTGTTCGTGGAGAACGTGCACAAGCGGCTGGATGAGTGGAAGCAGGGATTGCGTCAGGGCACGCGGGAAAGCGTGATGATCGGGGCGATGAAGGAGGTCGGGCCCCCCATATTCGCGTCCCTGCTGGTGATGGCAGTGGCATTTATGCCCGTGTTCACCCTGGAGGCGCAGGAGGGCAGGCTTTTCAAACCTCTCGCGTTCACCAAGAACTACTCCATATTCTTTGCCGCTTTGCTGGCGATCACGCTCACTCCCGCGCTGATCATGGTGTTCGTGCGCGGCAAGATCATCTCCGAGGATAATCATCCGATCAGCCGTTTTCTTATCCGGCTTTACCATCCGGTGGCCCGCTGGGCGGTGAAGCGGCGCGGATGGGTCGTAGGCGTATCGCTCGTATGCGTGGCCGCGACTGTTCCGGTATTCTTGAGCTTAGGATCAGAATTCATGCCGTCGCTTAATGAGGGGACGATCCTTTATATGCCGACTACGCTCCCGGGGCTTTCCGTGACCGAGGCCGGAAAGCTGCTGCAGACGCAGGACCGGGTGCTGAAATCATACCCGGAGGTGGAGCGGGTGTTCGGGAAAGCGGGACGGGCCGGCTCTTCCACTGATCCGGCGCCTTTCTCCATGATGGAGACGACCGTGGTACTGAAGGATAAGAAGCATTGGCGCAAAGGCGTGACCTGGGATTCCCTGATCGCGGAGATGGACGCGGCGCTTAAGATCCCGGGGACCACCAATGCCTGGACCATGCCTATCAAGGGGCGCATCGATATGCTTACTACGGGGGTGCGCACTCCCGTGGGGATAAAGATCTACGGCGCGGACCTGGCCCGGATCGAGGAGATCGGCCGGCAGGTCGAGCAGGCCGTCAAGAAGGTCCCCGGCACCCGCAGCGTCTACGCCGAGCGCGTGGCCGGAGGGTACTTTGTCGATTTCACCCTGAAGCGGGAACAGCTGGCCAGGTACGGATTGAGCGTCGCCGACGCAGAGGAAGTGATCATGTCCGCCATCGGCGGGGAGAACGTCGGGTATACCATCGAGGGAAGGGAGCGTTATCCGATCAACGTGCGATACGGCCGCGAGCTGCGGGATGACCTCGAGGACCTGCAGCGGGTATTGGTCACGACCATGGAGGGCCAGCACATACCTTTGGCCCAGATCGCGGATATCACGGTCGCTTCGGGTCCGGCGATGATACGCAACGAGAACGGACTGCTTTCCGGGTATGTCTACGTCGATATGTCCGGAAGGGACGTGGGACGCTACGTGGCGGACGCGAAGAAGGCCGTGGCCGAGGAAGTGAAGCTGCCGACCGGCTACGCCCTTTCCTGGTCCGGCCAGTACGAATATATGGAACGGGTCAGGAACCGGCTGAAGGTGTTCGTGCCGCTGACCGTGTTCATCATTTTTATGCTGTACCTCTTTACCTTCGGGTCGGTCACCGAGACCCTGATCGTCATGCTTTCCGTCCCCTTTGCCCTGGTGGGCGGGATATGGTATCTTTTCTTCCTCGGGTACAATATGAGCATCGCGGTATGGGTGGGTCTTATCGCGCTGGCCGGGGTGGCTGCCGAGACAGGCTCCATCATGATCGTATACCTTGATGAAGCGTATGCCCGCAGGAAGCGGGAGGGACGGATGCGCACCCTGGAGGACCTCTATGCCGCGGTGATGGAGGGAGCGGTGCAGCGGCTGCGGCCCAAGCTCATGACCGTGGGAGCCAACATCTTCGGATTGATGCCGGTAATGCTTTCTTCGGGCACGGGCGCGGATGTGATGAAGCGTATCGCCGCTCCCCTGATCGGAGGCCTGATCTCATCGACTATCCTGACACTGGTGGTCCTGCCCGCGGTATACACCCTGTGGAAGTATCACTCTGAGATAAAGCGGGTTGCGATCCTGCGGGAATCTCCTGGACAGGGCGGATAGAAATATCCTTGTAATTTCCCGTTTTGAAGATATAATCTTTACTTACCGGTAGTGGCCCCTGAAGAGTTATCGATCACGCGAGGGTGGCGGAATGGCAGACGCGACAGTTTGAGGGGCTGTTGGCCGCAAGGCTGTGAGGGTTCAACTCCCTCCCTTCGCATTATATAAAAAAGGCATCCCTGGAAAGGGATGCCTTTTGTTGTACGGGTGGAACGTTCCTGATTTTCTGGCGGAAGGGAAAAATGCCGAAGAAGGGAGTTGAACCCTTACGAGGTTACCCTCATCGGTTTTTGAGACCGACGTGTATGCCATTCCACCACTTCGGCATAAATTGATTGACGCATCGTATTTTATAATCTAAAATAGCAAAGGTCAAGGTTTAAAATTTCGCAGCTGTCCCCTTCGGGGACACGCTAAATAAGTGCAGTTGGGGCTGTAGCTCAGCTGGGAGAGCACTTGCATGGCATGCAAGGGGTCAGGAGTT
>CAZAPM010000001.1:4992-190907 GCA_964487475.1 uncultured Planctomycetales bacterium | reverse complement strand
TGACGCCGAGGGGAACGATCCACCAATGCCCCCCGAAAAGATCGATCAGGTGCTGACGGGAGTAAACTGCAATTGCGAAGGGAATTCCAAGAACCAAAGTATAAACAGCCACAAATATGCCTGTTCGCGTGATTGCAATATTGATATCCATCAAACGATATCTAATAATTGAATGCGTCATTAGTGTTGCAAAAATCCCAATATTAATACATCCAAAAGGGTAAAATTCAAAACCATAGTTTTGAATAAAATCTATCGACCCAAGATTCCCCAATAGAAATGCCCAAAAAACATATTTAATTCTTAATCTTTCGAGGGGAATATATGTTTTTTGATAGCTCTTATAAAGATTAATCAAACAAATCACGAACAATGCAAAAACGTAAGTTAAGTAGATGGGGTGCAAATTCCCCTTTAACGGATAAAAACCCCAATAAAAATAATGAACTCCCCTTATCACGGAATTAGAGAAAAATATTAATAAAATAAAAAATACACCCAACAAATGCACGAAAGGCAATAATTTGTTTTCTTTAATCTTTAAAAACTTTAAAACGAAATGATAATACATCATGGGAATCAAAGTCACCCCTAGCCATCCCACCCTACCAAATATAAAAGCTGTCTTTTCGTCTCCTACAGAAGAATTAAACATGAGGAAAAAAGAAAACATCCAAATAATCCCACCAAGACACATCAGGATAAGCGGACCCCTTTCCTGAGATTTTTGGCTTTTTGAAAGCAGGAAAATTAAAACAAGTAGCAGTATTGATGTTAGTAATTGTGGGATTGAATAAATATTCATGGCATTCGCATTTACAGCTTAATCTCTTTATACGGCCAATTGACACCTAAATCCTGCAACACAACCATAGCACCCCTTCTACCCGAAAAAGCAACATTTGGAATTCCACCGTAACCCGGGTAGCCCATCGAAGTCCAGTGTCCAACTAAATACAAGCCATGTATAGAGGAACGCTGAGGTAACAAAGACGCATTGATTTGCTTAACAGTTGATAACCATCCAACAAATGCTCCATCTTTATTCGAAGTATATCTCTCAAATGAAACCGGAGTTGCGTATTCCTTAACAACGATATTCTCTCTTAACCCGGGAATAACCTCAGAGGCTTTTTCAATAAGACGATCGCCTAGAAAAACCTTATTGTCACGCCAAAATTCCTGATTTTTATAAGGGGCGTGAATAAAAATTATTGCCGTCGAAGAATCTGATCGTTTTATATCAGAATCGTGCAATGATGGGAAAGAACACATAACACAGTCAGGCAACTTTTCCGGAATATCTGTGGCCATTCTCGAATATAGTGTATCAATATCAGAAGTTGAGAAATACCAAAGATTCGCCTTGTCCTTCAAAACGGAACCCACATTATATTTTAAACCCAAATACACAAGAAACATCGAAGGGGAATACTCCATTTCCTTCAACTTATCCGATTCTTTACATGAAGAATCAACCAAGTTATTAAAAGTCAAAGTTGCATCAGCGTTGGAAATAACAACTTTCGTAGACACCTCCTCCCCAGAAGCAAGTAAAACTTTCTTGGGATTCTTAGTTATTATTCCCGTTGCCTTCGTAAGCAATCTAAGCTCACCACCAAAAGATACAAACCTACGACTCAAGCAATTAGCAAAAGTCTGCATCCCTCCTGCAGGATAATACCCGCAATCCAATATATACTCCCTAAAAAGCACAATCGCAGGCACTGCAGCAGCTTTTCCGGCAGATAATCCAATATTTCCTAGCAACAAACTAAATACAGCAATCAAGTTTTTATCTTTGAAAAACTCACGCAATACGTGCAAAAATGTCATTCTCTTTGTTTTTAAATAAACTTGTAAAAAATCATCAGCAAGAATAAACGAAAAAAAGCGATCAATATTTTCCCTCTCCTGAGGAAAGCTCTTTGTTAACTCAATCTTCGTATCTTGTACTTTGGCCCTGATTACGGTTTCTGCCCCTGGAAGGATAATCCTATCTGAGGGGTCAATCTGCGCCACAGGCATTTCACCCTGGAGCTCATCCATAACCCTTCTTAAAATACCGGAATTTAATGAACCCAAATAGTGCACGCCCACATCAAACCTGTACCCCTTCCGGGTAAAAGACGTACAGTAGCCGCCCGGCTTGTCGTGCTGCTCCACGATCAGCGTCTTCAATCCCGCCTTCGCCAGGTAACAGCCGCATACCAGGCCGCCGATCCCCGCCCCGATGATCACGACATCATATTTCTCACTCATTACGCGCCGTCCCCGTCATCAGATGTATTTCACGCTTTCCCCGAACGCCTTGCGCGGCGCCCGCTTTCCCAACTCCGCCGGGAATCCCAGGGTCAGCACCGCCACCAGCTTGAGGTCCTCCCCCAGCACCGCATTCACTTCCTTCTCACAGAAAAGCGGCATATCCAGCCAGCACGATCCCAGCCCCCGCGTCGCCGCGGTCAGCACCATGTTCTGCACCGCCGCCGCGATCGCGCACAACTCCGCCTTCGGCAGGATCTCGGCAAAATTCGCGAACGCTTCCTTGTATTTATCCTTCATCCGCATCACATCGTCGGAATTATATACCGCTACCAGGCACGGCGCGCCCGAGACGATCCCCGCCGCGGACTTAAGCAGCAGGCTTACCCCCGAGGGCGACACCTTGGAGCGCTCCAGCAGCACGTCCCCCACGGCGCGGATCACCTTCTTCTCCCGCACCGCCACGAACTTCCACGGCTGTATGCGCAGAAAACTCGGCACGGACGGCCCCCAGATACCGGCCTCCAGCACCGAGTTAAGCGCCTCATCCGGCACCGGAGTATCCGAATATTTCCGGACACTCGCCCGCTCCCGGATCACGCGCAGCAGTTGTATATTAAGCTCTTCGTGCGGCATAGCGAAAACACCTCTCCAGTAATGCCTCGTCCGCCTGGGGCATGGGAACTCCCAGCTTCCTTAGCATAGCATTGGTGGCCGCGGAATCAAGCCCCGTTTTGAAATTCACGGAAAGAAAGATCGTCTGCAGCAGCGCGCGCTGCGCCGGGGTGTAGCGCCCCACATCAAACCCCTCCCGCGCCACGAACCGGGGCATCCTGAATCCCCAGACCTTCCGCGCCGCCTCCAGCACCTCCGCCACCGCCACCAGACGCGCGGGAAAAGGATGGTACACCGCGCCGCACGCCGCTCCGGGATCCTGCGATAGGGCGTAGATCGCATACGCCAGCGCATCCACGGAGACCAGCGCCACCTCTGCGCCCTTGACCGGCAGCTCGTCGAAGATCTCCTGCCGCGCCAGGTGCGCGAACTGATAAATATGCTTCAGCTGGAAGGTCTTGCCTCCCGAAGACTCCCCGATCACGATCGGCGGACGGTACACATCCACCCACAGGCCGCGGCGGCTATACTCGTGCGCGAGCGCTTCCGCCTCGAATTTAGTGCGCTCGTAATTGGTGTCGAAGGTCTGCCCCGCTTCGAAATCTCGCTCGGTGAATTTCCCCTCGAATGAGCCGTACACGTACGCCGTGCTCACATGATGCACCCGGATCCGGCGATCCCGCTCCTGCGCTTTCCAGGCCAGCTCCAGCACCCGGCGGGTCCCTTCGACATTGACATTGCGCAGGAAATCCAGAGGCTTATTGAGATCGGTGACCGCGGCACAATGGAACACTTCGGTGACCAGGTCCAGGAACGCGCGGCCCGCACTGCGGGACAGGCCGAGGGACTCCTCGCCCACATCCCCTTCCACTACCTGCAGCAGCGAGGAACGGGCAAGATCGGGAGCGACTCCCCAGAAATGAAGCATATCGCAGATGCGCTGCGAAGCGTTTTTTGCTGCGGCAGAACGGGCTAGCGCGTAGACGCTCCGCCCCTGTTCCAGAAGGACTTTCAAAAGGTAGGAACCGACCAGACCGGTGGCTCCGGTTACAAGCACCGCCCGCGATCTCTCAGCCATGTGATAGTCGCCAGGCCTCCGGCTATTTGTGCAACAGTTTTGCGAGCAGCGCGTATACGCTGGTGAGGGAGGTAACCGTCGGGATCTGGTCCTCGGGAATAGTGACCTTGTACTTCTTTTCCAGGCTGGCAACGATCTCAAGCGCCATCATGCTGTCGATACCAAGGTCTTCGACGAACTTTGCGTCGTCCTTGAGGTCCTGTTCCGAGACTTCCGTGATCTCCGAAATCAGCTTCCTGACTTCCAGCTTCACCTGCTCGAAATCCAGCTTGTCCGCCATTCCTTCTCCTTATGTCAACGGGGCCTGGGGGATCCACACTTCGAACCCATGCCTTGCCGCCATATCCGCGATCTCTTCCAGTTTATCGGGGTTGGTGGACCAGTCCAGTGAATACGCCCCCAACCTTTGCTCCAATGCCAGCAGCGCGGTCTCTGCAAGCGATGCCGGCACCACGCCGGGTACGAATCCCTTGCCTGCACTAAGGGTGCTTCCCTTAGGCAGCCGGATCAATCCGCCCTCCACCACGACCGCAGAAGGGTACTCCGCCGCTTTAAGGGGCCCGGTTCCCGCGCTCGCCAGATGGCAGATCACGGTTCCCGGCCGCAACCCGGAGACCGGCTTGAAATCGATGCGACCCTCACCCACCAGCACGATATCGGCGCTCTGCACGGCCTTGCTTAAGTCCGCCTCGATGCGTGCCTGACAACCGGACTCTTCAAAGAGCTTATCCTTAAGGCGCGCCAAGAACACCTCGTCCTTGCCGCAAAGCACCACTTCCCTCACCGACCCCGCAGCCTTCCGGCAGCATAAGGAGATCGCCGCATCCTCGGGATTGACGAACGCTACCACGGTCCGTCCCGGCACGATCCCCTGCTTGCCGGCGCAACGGTATAACGCTTCGTACAAGCTCCAGGCAGCCAGTGAAATGCCGGTAGTGAACGCGACTTTGGCGATCTTAGGCAATGACGCGGCCCTGGCCCCGAGCAAACGGGAGAACCCGTCAAGGCCCACGGTATGCACCCCGATGGATTTCGCCAGTTTGCCTGCTGACAGCACCTGGTTGAACACGGAGTACTCATCCTGCGCCTGCTTCGAGAACGCCATTTCAGGGCAATTGATCATGTACCCGCACACTTTTTTGCCGCGGGTAGAGACCACGCACCCTGCCTGCGCCACTCTGCCCTTTACAAAGAACGAGAGCACGGGAGCCGGGATAGACGCTGCCCAGCCAAACCGCTGCCTGGCAAAATCAGGGACGCTTACACAAGTCAGATATGCGAATTCCGTGGCTGAAGACGTCATAGGTGCCCTAAAATCAAGAAGCCTGCGGGTTATTTTCCGCAGGCTGCTCGTTCTTCGACTTCTCTTTGATTTTATCTTTTGCCTTTACTACCGGCCGGTCGTCTAACTTATCCTTGATCCAGTTCTCTATATATTTACGGTGGAATCTCCAGTCCGTCCCGATCTTGAATGCGGGGATCTTCCCCTCCCGCGCGTATTTATGCACCGTGAGAGGGTGTACGCTAAGGTACTCTGCGACTTCCTTTGCCGTCATGATCTCTCTATTCTTACCCATGTACTCCTCTTAGCGCTGTTTTAGGCATATCTACGCATATCTAGAATATACATGCCATGCCATGGGTTGTCAAGAGATAAAAATAGGGACGGTTCTGTTTTTGTTCGGAGAAGTGTCCCCAGGGGGACACTTTTAACCGTAAACCAGAACCGTCCCTACGAGCTGTTACTGGATTATCGCCAGCAAGTCGCCGACCTTAACCGTATCCCCCTCTTTAAAGAACACCTCTGCCAAGGTCCCGGCGCCGGGACTGGGAAGGTTGAACGCCGCCTTATCCGTGGTCAACTCGACCAGATCAGCCTTCTCCTCCACCTTCTGCCCTACCTGCACGAACCAGTAGGACACCGTGGCTTTCTCCACCTTTTCGCCCAGTTCAGGAAGAACCACCTTAATCATGCGTACCCGCCTCCTCACGGAATTCCAGGCCAAAGACCTTGCCGAACTGCTTTACCAGCTGTCCGGTAAAAGCTTCCACGTCCATGAAACTTCCGAAAAAATCCTGCACATACGCCATGCGCACATCCAGACCGCACGGCCTGATCAGGCTGAATCCATCGGGAATATCCCTGCGGATATTGATGCTTAACCCGTGCATGGTCACCCACTGCCGCACCGAGATCCCGACCGAAGCGATCTTATGCGTGCCCACCCACACCCCGGTAAACCCGGCCTTGCGCTCACCCGTTACCCCGCACCCGGCCAGAAAACGGATCGCCACTTCCTCCAGCTGCCGCAGGAACCAGTGCAGATCCTTATGCAGATGTTCCAGGTTAAAGATCGGATATGCCACCAGCTGTCCCGGGCCGTGGTAGGTCACATCCCCTCCCCGGTCAGTGCGGCAGGCGCCGATCCCCTTCTCGAGGAGCAATTCCGCCTCCGCCATAAGGTTGGCGTCGCTGGCTGACCTCCCCAGCGTGATCACCGGAACGTGGCGGCAGACGATCAGCGCGCCGGGAAGACTGCCGGAAATTACCTTTTCCTGGAGCTCTTTTTGAAGCTGGAGCGCCTTATAATAATCGACGATCCCTGGGGTGAGTACTACGCTGGCTGTACCTGTTGCGCGTTCTGCTCTACCCGCGTAAAGCATCAAGTATCCCCTCCGAAAGGGTTGGATGCGCGAAGATCGTATCCTTAAGCTGCTCGATGCGCAGATGATGCGTGACCGCGACAGTCAGTGTCGCCGCCAGTTCCGTGGCCCTGGGACCCACGATCACTGCGCCCAGCACCCGGCCGTCCTTGGAATCCGCCACGACCTTGATAAAACCCTCCGCCTCATCAAGAATCCTGGCCATACCCGACCCGAGGAAATCGAACTTCTTGACCGCACAGTCAATTCCCTTGGCGCGGGCTTCCTCCTCGAGCATCCCGACCGACGCGACTTCCGGATCGGTGAATATCGCGCTGGGAACGGAAAGATTATCCGCTTTCCTCATCGTATCCGGATGCGCGGCATTGAAGGCGGCGGTCTCTCCCTGATACGCGGCAAAATGCGCCAGCTTGATGAGGGAAGCACAATCACCGGCGGCAAAGATATGCGGCACGCTGGTCCTCAGGAATCCGTCCACCGCCACATGCCCGTGCTCTACCTTCACCCCGGCGGCGTCCAAACCCAGCCCCTCGATGTTCGGTGCGCGGCCCACGCATACCAGGACCTTATCATACTGCGAAAGGTCAAACGCCGACACATCCGCGTTGCAATGCACGGTGATCCCCTTCTTACGGAACAGCACCTCGAGCTTCCTGGCCGCCTCGGCGTCCTGGCCGGGCAAAAGCTGCGGCATCTTTTCTACCAGCGTCACCTTGGTGCCCATCACGGAAAAGAGACTGGCGAACTCGCACCCTACCACCCCTCCTCCCACCGCAAGCAAAGAACCGGGGAGTTCCGTCAGAGAGAGCGCATCATCGCTGGAAATGATCCTGCTGCCGTCAAAGGGCAATGCGGGAAAGGACATCGGGCGAGATCCGGTGGCAATGATGAAATATTCCGCCTCGATCTTCCTGCCCGAAGCGTCCATGGTATGCGCATCGAGAAAGATCCCGGGGGACGGCACCACCTCGATCTGCTTAAGGAGATACGCCAACCCCTGCGCCAGCTTTTGCACGATCCTGTCCTTGCGCGACTGCACCGCGCTAAAAGAAATGACCGGCGCACAGGTCTGGATGCCGAAGGTATGGGCTTTTTTTACGGTAGAGAAGACTTTTGCGGATTGGATCAGGGCTTTGGTAGGAATGCAGCCCCGGTTAAGACAGGTGCCGCCGAGCGGGCCCGGCTCGATGAGTACGACTTTTTTGCCTGCCGCATGGGCAAGGCGGGCGGCGTTGAACCCCGCCCATCCTGCGCCGATGATCGCGACATCGTAACGCATAAGCCCTCGCTGATTATGCTGCGGTAAGGGACACACACTGCGCGGCCAGCTTTCCGGCGGAAGACTGCAGCGCAGCGCTCTCCTGGGCATCCAGGTCCAGGGCCACCACTTTCTCGATACCTTTGCGGCCGATGACGCAGGGCACGCCGATACAGGTATCCTTGATCCCGTATTCACCCTGGAGGAAACAGGAGACGCCGATGGTCCGCTTCTCGTCCTTGAGGATGGCGCGCACCAGGCAGGCGGAAGAAGCCGACGGCGCGAAATACGCGCTCCCGCTGCCGTAAAGCCCGACGATCTCGGCGCCGCGGGATACCGTGCGGGCGACCAGCTCCTGGGCCTTCTCGGGAGAAACGAGCTTAGACAAAGGCTTGCCGTTGACGGTGGTAAAACGCGGCAAGGGCATCATCCCCTCTCCGTGGCTTCCGATCACGCACGGATCGACCGATGTCACGGGTACGGATAATTCTCCTGCGATCAGATTGGCGAAACGGGACGCATCCAGGCTTAAACCCATCCCGATCACGCGCTCCCGGGGGAATCCGGTCACGCTCAAGGCATACCTGGTCATGATATCCAAAGGATTGGTCACCACCACCAGGATCGCCTGGGAAGCGTGCGCCTTTACGGCAGAGCACACTTCTTTGAGGATCTGCGCGTTCTTAGCCAGCAGGTCCTCCCTGGTCATCCCCGGCCTGCGGGCCAGGCCGGCGGTCACCACCACTACCTCCGATCCCGAGAGCGCGGACATATCCTCGCTGCCGGTGATCCGGAAACCGTTGCCGAGGACCTGGCGGGAATCGTCCATATCGCAGGCTTTGGCTTTTGCCAGGCCTTTGGCGATATCGATCAGCGCCACCTCTCCCAGATCCTCCTGGGCGATGCGCATGGCGGTCATCCCGCCTACATTCCCCGCTCCGATAATCGAAATCTTAGGGACGGTTCTCATTTACGGTTAGAAGTGTCCCCTATTTTTTTAATAATGGCATCCGCCATCTGGCTGGTGCCTACCGCGGTCGGATCCTCGCGCGAAGGCTTAAGATCATACGTGACATCCTTACCCTCGGCCAGCACGGCCGTAAGCGCGCCTTCCAGCGCATCCGCAGCCTTGCCCTCGTTAAGGTAGCGCAGCATCAGCACCCCGGAAAGGATCATCGCGGTAGGGTTCACCTTGTTCTGTCCGGCATATTTGGGAGCAGAACCGTGCACCGCCTCGAATACCGCCATGCCGTCGCCGATATTGGACCCGGGCGCGATTCCCAATCCGCCGATCAAACCGGCGCAAAGGTCCGAGATGATATCACCGTAAAGGTTCGGCAGGCAGAGGATATCGTAGGAGTGCGGCTTTTGCACCAGCTGCATGGCCATGGCATCGACCAGCGCCTCCTCGAACTGTACCCTTCCCTCGTATTCCTTGGCCACCTCGCGGGCAGTCTTGAGGAACAGCCCGTCGGTGAACTTCATGATGTTCGCCTTGGTGACCACGGTCACTTTCTTCCGGCGGTGAGCCAGGGCGTATTCGAAGGCGTACTTGACGATGCGGCGGGTTGCGGTCACCGAGATAGGCTTGATCGAGATCCCCGAATCGGGAAGTATCTTTTTCCTGGAGCCTTTTTCGATCTCTGCGATCAAGGCCCTGGTCTCGGGCTTATCCATCTCGAACTCAATCCCCGCGTAAAGGTCCTCGCTGTTCTCGCGGACAATGACCAGGTCGATATCCTTATACGGGCTCTTGACCCCGGGGTAAGACTTGGCCGGCCGCACGCAGGCATACAGATCGAGCGCATGGCGCAGCGCCACGTTGACAGAACGGAATCCCGTGCCGATGGGGGTAGTCATCGGCCCCTTGAGCGCGACTTTGTTGCGCTTGACCGAATCCAGCACCGCCGCAGGAAGCAGCTCCCCGAACTTCTCCAGGGCCGCCTGGCCGGCGATCACTTCCTCCCACTCGATCTTGACACCCGTCGCGTCGATACAGCGTTTTGCCGCGAGAGCCACTTCCGGACCGATCCCGTCACCGGGAATTAATGTAATTTTATGCGTCATTTTCGTATAAGGGGTGTCCCCTTTAGGGGCGTCCCTAAACTTTTAGTTCGCCGTGTTTCTTATAGTAATTGACGACCCCGCCCTCTTTCAGGAGCTCCTGCATAAACACGGGCAGGGGCTTGAAGACCAGCTCGATATTGCGGGTGATATTGCGCACCACCCCGCGGTCAAGGTCGATGGAAAGCTCGTCCTTATCCCCGATCTTATCCGTATCGCACTCGATCAGGGCGAGCCCGACGTTGAAACCGTTGCGGAAGAATATCCGGGCAAAGCTCTTGGCCATGACCGCGGTGATCCCCGCCTCTTTGATCACCAGCGGAGCCTGCTCTCTCGACGACCCCATCCCGAAATTGCTTCCCGCGACCATGATGGATTTCCCGGGGGTGATCTTCTTAGGGAACTCCGGATCGAGGTCCTCCATGATATGCTTCGCCAACTCCTTCATATCCGTGATGGAGAACTTGTAACGTCCGGAGATGATAAAGTCCGTATTGATGTTATCGCCGATCTTGATCGCGTTGCCTTCTATTTTCATCGTGTGCCTCTCGAATACCGTATGGTTTAAAGCTGTTTGAATTCGTCGACGTTCTTGACCTTGGACATGGCCGAATCAAGGCTGATGATCCCCTTCTGGTAAAGGTCCTTCAGGGAACGGTCCATAGTCTTCATCCCGTACTGGCTTCCGGTCTGCATCAGGGTGGGGATCTGCTCGATCTCCTGCTCGCGGATCAGGTTGCGGATACCGGGGGTGGCGATCATGATCTCGGTGGCCAGCACCCGGCTGTTCCCGTCAACCTTAGGGAGCAGGAGCTGGGACACCACACCCTGGAGACAGTCGGCGAGCTGAAGCTTCACCTGCTGCTGCTGGTGCGGAGGGAACACGTCGATGATACGCTCGATGGTCTGGGGCGCATCGGGAGTATGCAGCGTGGCGAACACCAAGTGACCCGTCTCCGCCGCGGTCAGCGCCGTGGAGATGGTCTCCAAGTCGCGCATCTCTCCGACCACGATGACGTTGGGATCCTGGCGCAGGCAGTGCTTGAGCGCATCGGCGAAAGAATGGGTATCCGCATAGACTTCGCGCTGCTTGATGATCGCCTTCTTGTTGGCATAGATGAACTCGATGGGGTCCTCGATGGTCATGATCAGGCACTCGCGCTCGTTGTTGATCATGTTGATGATCGAGGCGAGCGTGGTGGTCTTGCCCACGCCGGTAGGCCCGGTCACCAGCACCAGGCCGTTGGGCCTGCGCCCTAAGTCCAGCACGATCTGCGGCAGCCCCAAATCATCCACGCTCGGGATCACCAGCGGCACGCGCCGAAACGCCGATTCCACCGACCCCTTCTGCATATGCACGTTGACACGGAAACGGTCGAGCCCCGGAAGCGCCACGGAGAAATCCAGCTCCAGGTCGCGCTCGAACATCTCCTTCTGGGTATTCGTCAGGACGCTGTAGATCATCTTCTTGAGCTCTGCAGCGGGAAGTTTATCCCCCGGCATGCGGTGCAGTTTACCGTTGATGCGCAGGATCGGAGGCTCGTTCTCCGTCAAATGAAGATCGGAAGCCTTCTTGTCGATACACATCACCAGCAGGTCCCTGATTTCCATAGCTACCCCTCGAAGGTTATGATAAGTACTTTACCGGATCGGTGATCCTGCCCGTCAACGCGGAAGCCGCGACCGTGGCAGGCGAACCAAGATAAATGAACGCATTGGGATTCCCCATGCGGCCCTTGAAATTCCTGTTTGCCGTCGAGATGACCGACTCCCCGTCAGCCGGAACGCCGTTGTGCGTGCCCACGCAGGGCCCGCAGCCCGGCGCCACGATCACCGCGCCGGACTTGACGAACGTATCCACATACCCGGCCTTAAGCGCCTCGAGATATATTTCCCGCGAAGCCGGAGCGATGATCAACTTGACCGAAGGATGCACCGTCCTTCCCTTGAGCACCTTCGCCGCGAGCTTAAGATCCGCCAGCCGGCCGTTGGTGCAGGTGCCGATGTACGCCTCGTCGATCTTGGTCCCCTTCACCTTCGCCAGCGGCACGGTATTGTCCACCGCATGGGGCTTGGCCACCTGGGGAGTGAGTTTGGTCACGTCATATTCTATCACACGTTCGTACTTTGCGTCAGGGTCGGCTTTGATCAGGGGGATATCTTTAGCCTTAAGCCCCCGGGCCTTGAACCACGCCACCGTCTTCTCATCCACCGGCATGAAACCCGCCTTCGCTCCCATCTCCACCGCCATATTGGAAATGGTCATGCGGCCGTCTATATCCAGCGCGTCCATGACCGGCCCGCAAAACTCGACCGCCTTGTAGGTCGCCCCGTCCGCGGTCAAGTCGGTGATGATATGCAGGATGATATCCTTCGCGTACACGCCCTTGGGAAGCTTTCCCTTGACCACGATCTTGTAGGTCTCGGGCACCTTGAACCAGTTCTTGCCCGTGGTCAGCGCGATCGCCAGGTCGGTCGAGCCGACACCCGTCGAGAACACACCCAGCGCGCCGTAGGTGCAGGTATGGGAATCCGCGCCCAGGACCAGGTCTCCGGGCTTGATCTCCCCGGATTCCGGGATCACCTGATGGCACACCCCGCAGCCGATGTCATACAGCCCCACCCCGAAATCCGAGGCGAAGGTGCGCATCTTCTTGTGCACCCGGGAAACCCCTTCGCTGGGCGAAGGAGAGCTGTGGTCGATGACCATGCAGAACTTCGTCTTGGCCTTCGAGAGCCCCAATTCCTTGACCCGGTCGATGATGATCGACGAGGTGCCGTCCTGTCCGAAGGTGAAATCCACCTTGCAGATGGCAAAATCCCCTGCGTACACCTTCTTCCCGCAGTGGGCGCTCAATATCTTCTCCGCGATCGTCTGTCCCATTATTTGATCCATTTCTCTATACGGTCTAAACCTTTGTTGATCTGATCGATGCTGGTGGCAAAACTGAACCGCACGAATTCATCCGCCCCGAAGGAATCCCCCGGGATCACCGCCACATACTCCTCGTCCAGCAGCCGGGTCGCGAACTCGACCGACCCCATCCCTGTCTTCGAGATATCGCAGAAAAGGTAGAACGCTCCCTGCGGCCGCACCAGCTTCATCTTAGGGATCTTCTGCACCCGGCCGATCAGGCAATCCCGGCGCTTCTGGAACTCCTGCGCCATCTTCTTCCCGAAATCGTCCGGCGAGGTCAATGCCGCCAGCGCCGCCTTCTGCGCCATGGACGCAGGATTGGAAGTGGTATGGTCCTGCACCTTGGAGACCGCCTCCATCACATCCTTAGGACCCGCCATATAGCCGATTCGCCAGCCGGTCATGGAGTGGCTTTTGGAAAGCCCGTTGACGGTGATGGTCAGGTCGTAGATCTCCGGCCCGAAGGAAGCGATCGAAGTATGGGTCACGCCGTCATACATGATCTTCTCGTAGATCTCATCCGAGATCACGAACACCTTTTTGGCCACGCACAGTTTCGCGATCTCCTGCAGTTCCTTCGCGGAATAGACGCTTCCCGTCGGGTTGGACGGGCTGTTGAGGATGAGCACTTTCGCCCCGGCGCTTAAGTTACGCTCCAGGTCCTCCAGGGTCATCTTGAAGCCGTTCTCGGCATCCGTCTTGATGAACCGCGGGGTAGCGCCGCAGAGATTGGTCATTTCCGGGTAGCTTACCCAGTACGGCGAGGGGATCAGCACCTCATCCCCCTTCTCCGCCAGCACGAACAGCGCGTTGAAGATGCTGTGCTTCGCGCCGCAGGAGACCACCACCTGCTCCGGGACATACTCCAGCCCGTTATCCTTGCGGAACTTATCGCACACCGCTTTTTTGAGCTCAGGGATCCCCGTGGTCGGGGTATACTTGGTGAACCCCGCGTTGATCGCCTCGATCGCCGCCTGCTTGACGAAATCCGGCGTATCGAAATCGGGTTCTCCCGCGGCAAAGGACACCACGTCCCTGCCTTCGGCCTTGAGCTTCTTCGCCTTACTGGTGATAGCCAGCGTGGAAGAAGGCTTGACCTTCTTGAGCCTCTCCGCCAGCCTGGTCTCGATCTTCATCTACGGGTTCTCTCCTTGACAAAGCAAAGAGCGCAAAGCCAAAAGCTTTTGGCGGCTATACCGCAGTCACTTTTACTTTGCGCTCTCCTGCACTATCTATTTCTTCGATCACCACTCTTTACTGCTTATAACGCGTCACGTTCCTTCTTGAAGATGCCCTTGATCCCGCCGAGGAACTTCTTGGGCTTCTTCTCGTCGACAGGCTTGCCCTCGTGCGCTTCATGGGCATGCTCGCCTTCGGTATGCTCGTGCGCCGTTTTCTTCTTCGCCTTCTTGGGTTCCTTCTTCTTCACTTCGGTGAGCTCGAAGATCACCATCTCGGCGCTGTCTCCGCGGCGGATGCCGTTGCCGATGATGCGGGTGAACCCGCTCTTCTTGTCCTTGAAACGCCCGGCGATCTCTCCGAAGAGATGGCTCACCAGCGCATGGTCGCCCAGCAGCTCGAAGGCGCGGCGCTTCGCCACCAGCGTGCCCTCGAGGGCATCGCTGATCAGGCGGTCAAGTACGGGGCGGATCAGCAAAGCTTTCGCCTTGGTGGTCTTGATGCTCTCGTACTTGAGTATGCTGCGAAGCATACTGGAGACCGTCGCCTTGTGCCAGCTGGTAAAACGATTGACTCTGTGTCTGCGTACCTTATGTCTCATTGTCGTCCCTACTTTAGGATTATGGTCAGGTTACACTTTCTTGAGTTTCTTGGGGTCCACCTGCATGCCCAGCGTCAAACCCATGCCGGCCAGGAGGTCCTTGATCTCGGTCAACGATTTCTTGCCGAAATTCTTGAAACCCAGCATCTCGTCCTCGCTGCGCTTGACCAGGTCCGCGATCACCTTGATATTGGCTTCACGCAGGCAGTTGGAGCTGCGCACCGATAACTCCAGCTCGGAAATGGGCAGCTTGAGCTTCTCGTAGAGCGCCACTTCCTCCTTGGTCATCTCCGGCTCCTCTTCCTCGATATCCTCGGGGAGCTGGCCGAAGTTCACGAACACGTCGAGATGGCGCTGCAGGATATTGGACGCATAGAGCAGCGCATCCTTAGGGGAGATCGCCCCGTTGGTCCAGATCTCGAGCACCAGCTTGTCATAATCGGTACGCTGCCCGACGCGGGTGTTCTCCACCTGGAAATTGACCTTCTTCACGGGAGAGAAAAGGGAATCCACCGCGATGCTGCCGAGGGATATCTCTTCCTTCTTGTTCTGCTCCGCAGGCACGTACCCGCGGCCCCGCGCCACTTCCATCTCCATCTGGAACTTGGTGTCTTTGGACAGGGTGCAGATATGGTGCTCGGGATTGATGATCTCGATGGTCTCGTCGGCCTCGATATCCTTCGCCTTGACCTCGCCCTTCTCATCGACCTTGATGGTGATGGTCTTGGGTATCTTGGAGTGGCAGTTGATCACCAGGCTCTTGACGTTCAGGATGATCTCCGTGACGTCCTCGAGCACTCCGGGGATCGAAGTGAACTCATGCTGCACACCGCCGAACTTGACGGAAGTGACCGCGCTGCCTTCGATGGAAGACAGGAGCACCCTCCGCAGCGAATTGCCCAACGTCACCCCGTACCCGCGCTCAAAAGGCGCCGCGATGAACTTGCCGTACGTATTGGTGTACGTCGACTCGTCGCACTCAAGCCTTTTCGGCAGTTGAAAATCTCTCCACTTTATACCCATCGTATCCTCCTAAGAGTAAATAAACGCTACTTGGAATACAACTCGACGATAAACTGTTCCTGGATGGTGTGCGCGATGTCGCCCTTTTCGGGAAGACGCAGCACCTTCGCCTTCATGGCGGCAGCGTCATACTGCAGCCAGGTCGGCACGGTACGGTCCTTGGCCAGCTCGATGTTCTCCTTGATCTTCTTCATGGCCTTGTCCTTGGCACGCACTTCGATCACATCCTCTTTATCGACAAGGAAGGAAGGCACGTTGGTCCTCCTGCCGTTGACGTAGACGAAATTATGACGCACCACCTGGCGGGCCTGAGGCCGGGAGGTAGCGATGCCCATACGGAACACCACGTTGTCCAGACGGCGCTCCAGAAGCTGCAACAGCACCTTGCCCGTGACGCCCTTCGTGCGCTCCGCGATCTGGAAGTAGCGGCGGAACTGGCGCTCCAGCACTCCGTACATCCACTTCACCTTCTGCTTCTCTTTCATCTGCACGCCGTAGTTGGACAGTTTCACGCGTGAAGTACCGTGCTGCCCGGGGAGCGTCTGGCGCTTGGCGATGGTGCACTTCGCCCCATTGCACTTGTTCCCTTTCAGGAACAGCTTCTCGCCTTCGCGGCGGCACAACCTGCAGACTGCATCTGTGTAACGAGCCATGTATTAAACTCTCCTTTTCTTTTTCGGGCGGCAACCGTTATGCGGTATCGGGGTGACGTCCTTGATCGAAGTGATGACCAGACCCGATGCCTGCAAAGCCCTGATCGCCGATTCACGGCCGAACCCGGGACCCTTGACGTGCACGTCGACTTCCTTGAGGCCGATATCCTTGGCCTTGCGCGCGGCATCCGCAGCCGCGATCTGCGCCGCGAACGGGGTCGACTTCTTGGATCCGCCGTACCCGACCACGCCGGGAGCGGACCACACCAGCACGTTGCCCTGTTTATCGGTAATGGTGATGATGGTATTATTAAAACTTGCCTGGATGTGCGCTATGCCGGTGGTAATTCCCTTGGCAAGCTTCTTCTTCTTTGCCTTTTCTTTGGTCGCCATATACTCCCCTCTTCTCCTTAGAGATTACTTCTTGCCCGGCTCCGCTTTCTTCACGATCATGGTACCGCCCCGTTTCGGACCTTTGCGGGTACGGGAATTGGTGCGCGTACGCTGCCCTCTTACCGGCAGGCCCTTCTTATGGCGCATGCCGCGCCAGGCACCGATATCCTGGAGGCGCTTGATGTTCTGCGAAATATCGCGGCGCAGGTCGCCCTCGACGCGGTACCCCTTCTGGATGACCAGCGTGATCCGGTTGATCTCCTCGTCGGAAAGATCCTTGGCGCGCTTGCCCGGCTCAATATTGACCTCTTTAAGTATCTGGTTGGCCATGGTGCGCCCTACCCCGAACAGATACATCAGCGAGATCTCGATCCTTTTTTCCTTAGGAATGTCGACACCTAGAATCCTTGGCATACGGAAGCTCCTTCTATTACCCTTGTCTTTGTTTGTGCTTCTGGTTAGAGCAGATGACGCGCACCACGCCCGCGCGCTTGATGATCTTGCACTTATCGCAAATCTTACGGATCGACGCTTTGACTTTCATGAATTCTCCCTTGCAATATTTATTTGACCCGGTACGTGATCCTGCCGCGGCTCAGGTCGTACGGAGACAGCTCCAGCTTCACTTTATCCCCCGGAAGGATACGGATGAAATGCATGCGCATCTTTCCGGAGACATGGGCCAGTACCACGTGGCCGCTTTCCAGCTTGACCCTAAACATCGCGTTAGGCAACGTTTCCACGATCACGCCGTCTGTTTCTATCAGGTCCTCTTTAGGCATACTCCCCCGTCCTTTATGCGGTCAGGATCTCCGCGCCTTGCGCGGTAATCGCTACGGTGTGCTCGAAATGCGCCGAAGGCGCTCCGTCGCACGTTACCGCAGTCCAGCCGTTATCGAGTATCCTCGATTCCCAGGTACCGGCGTTGACCATCGGCTCTATCGCCAGCACCATACCGGGCTTCAATACCTGGCCCGTATGGGCCCGCCCGTAATTGGGAACCTCGGGCTCCTCATGCAGCCTCGTACCTATCCCGTGCCCCACGAACTGCCTGACCACGGAAAAACCATACCGTTCGACATAGCTCTGTATCGCGTGAGCGATGTCGCCTATCCGGTTATCCGGTTTAGCCTGCTTGATGCCCTCATGCAGCGCCTGGCGCGTCACTTCGATAAGCGTCTTGCGCTGCTTATCGATCCTGCCCACCGCCTGCGTGAACGCCGCGTCGGAAAAGAACCCCTGCTTCTCGATCCCGAAATCGACGCTGACGATATCCCCCTCGCGCACGATCTTACCGTCGCTGGGGATCCCGTGGATGATCTCCTCGTTCACGGAAACGCAGGCGCTCGCCGGATACCCCTTGTATCCCTTGAACGCCGGACGCACGCCCTCGCGGGCGCATAACTCCTCTGCGAACTTGTCAATATCGGCGGTGCTGACCCCCGCCTTCACGAATTGCCTCAACTGCTGCAGGATCCTCGCCAGCACCCTGCCGGATGCCCTCAACTGCGCTAATTCCTGCTCCTGCCGTATGACGATCATCCCGCCTTGGCCAGGCGAATGATCTCCGCAAGCACTTTCTCTGCCGGCTCATCCGCATTGATGCGGCGCAGGAGGCCCTTGGCCTCGTAATAGGCGATCAGGCCTGAGGTTTCCTTAAGGTACACTGCCAGCCGGTTGCGGATCGTCGCTTCCTTGTCGTCGGCGCGCTGATACAGCTCGCCCCCGCAGGAATCGCATACCCCGCTCTTTTTCGGCGGCATATTGGTCGCGTGGAAATTAAGCCCGCACCCCTTGCACACCAGCCTGCCCGAAAGCCTCTGGATCACTACCGGCTCGGTCGTATCAAGGTAGGCCACAAACCCGATCTTGCGCGCCGCTTTCTTAAGGATCGCTTCCAGGATATCGGCCTGGCCGATGGTCCGGGGATAGCCGTCCAGGATAAAACCCGCTTTGCAGTCAGGCTGGACGATGCGCAGCTCCAGCATCCTGGTCAAAAGCTCATCCGGCACCAGGGCGCCTTTTTCCATGAAACCCTTCGCCTGTATGCCCAATTCCGTGCCCTGCGCCACGTTCTGGCGCAGCATGTCGCCGGTGGAGATATGCGGCAGCTTCAGATCCACTGCCAGCGTTTTCGACTGCGTTCCTTTACCCGCCCCCGGAGGACCCAGCAAGATGATGATCATCGATTATCTTCTCCCTTTGATCCGAGCACCTTTGATAAAACCCTCGTAATGGTGCATCAACAGATGCGACTCGATCTGCTTGATGAAATCCAGCATGACGCCGACGATGATCAGCACGCCGGTGCCGCCGAAGAACGAAGCCACCAGATACGGCACATTGAGCCAGGACATAAGGAAGTCCGGGAAGATGGCGATGAACGCGATGAAAAGCGCCCCGGCCAAAGTCACCCGGGTCATGACGAAATCCAGATACTCCGCGGTGGCGGTGCCCGGCCTGATCCCCGGGATGAACCCGCCGTACTTCTTCATGTTCTCGGAAAGGTCCACCGGATTGAACACGATCGCGGTATAGAAATAGCAGAAGAACACGATCAGCAGCGCATAGACCAGGGTATACAACCCCTGCCCCCGCACCAGCGCGTGCGCGATCCCCTGGAACGCCTGGTTGGGGATAAACGACGCGATCGTAGCCGGGAAAAGGATGATGGACTGCGCGAAAATGATGGCGATAACGCCCGAGGTATCCACTTTCAGGGGAATATAGGTGCTCTGTCCGCCGAATATCTTCCTGCCCACCACCCGGCGCGCGTACTGCACGGGTATCTTGCGCTGGGCCTGCGTCACCATGATGACCGCAAAAACCACTCCCACCAGCAGCGCCGACATGATCACGAGCGTGAAGGGCTGTATCTGGCTGTGGGTCGGATTGGTAGGCGAGATCAGGGTGATCAGCTGATGGACCGCGGACGGGATGCGGGAGATGATACCCGCGGTGATGACCAGCGAGATCCCGTTGCCGATGCCGCGCTCCTGGATCTGTTCTCCCAGCCACATGATGAAGATCGTCCCGGTGGTCAGGGTCAGCACGGTCAGGAGCTGAAACCCGATCCCCGGCGCGAGCACGATCTTGTATCCTTCGAAATTCTCCAGCCAGCGCGCGATGAAATAGGACTGTATGATGGAAAGTACCACCGTACCGTAACGGGTGTACTGATTGATCTTCTCGTAGCCGGCCTTGCCTTCCTTGGCCATCTTCTCCAGCGCCGGGATGACCGCGGTCAAGAGCTGGAATATGATCGAGGAAGAGATGTACGGCATGATCCCCAGCGCGAAAATGGTGAGCTTCTCCATTGCGCCTCCGGAGAACATATTGATGATGCCAAAGAGCGCACCGCCCTGGGTCTGCGCGACATTGTTGAAGAACAGCGCCAGCTGTTCCCCGTCAATGCCGGGGGTAGGGATGTAGCATCCTACGCGGTAGATCGCGATAAGACCGAGCGTGATGAGTAAGCGCCGCTTGAGATCCGGGATCTTGAACGCGTTCGACAGCGCATTAAGCATTGACGACTACCTCGAACTTCGCGCCGGCCTTGGAAAGCTTTTCCTGCGCGCTTCTGGAGATCGCGTGCGCCTTGATCGTGGCCGCGCGAGAAAAATCACCTTCACCGAGGATCTTCACCGGCTTGTTCGAATTCGCCACCAGGCCTGCCGCCTTGAGCACTTCCGGAGTGATCACGGCATCCTTGACCTTCGCCAGCTGGCCGAGGTTGACGATCTGGAACACCTTGCGGAACTTATTGGTGAAACCGCGTTTGGGGAACCTGCGGATCAACGGCGTCTGTCCGCCTTCGAAACCGGCGTACATATCGCGTCCGGCGCGGGAAGTCTGTCCCTTGCTGCCGCGGGTAGAGGTCTTACCGTGGCCGGAGCTGGGACCCCGTCCGAGAAGCTTCTTGCGCTTGTGGGCGCCCTTAGGCACCTCCATGCGGTGCAGAGAGAACAACGCCGGGGCAGCCGCGGACTTTTCCGCCGCCGCCGCTGCAGGCTTCTTCGCCGCCGCGGGCTTCTTCTCCGCTTTCTTGACCGCCGCTTTCGGCCTCACAACTTCTTTCGACTTCGTGGTTTTCTTTTCCATAAGTACCCGCCTGAAAGTTTATGCTTTTAAGTCTTTCAACCCCTCCACCGTCGCCTTGATGACGTTGATGGGATTGTTGGACCTGAGTGATTTGGTGAGTATGTTCTTGATCCCGGCCGCCTCGCAGACCGCGCGCACCGGGCCGGCCGCGATGATCCCGGTCCCTTCCGAAGCGGGCTTCAACAGCACTTTCGCCGCGCCGTATTCTCCCAGCACTTCGTGCGGGATGGTGGTGCCTTCCATGGGCACGAGGAAAAGATTCTTCTTGGCCTTGGTCAGCGATTTGCGGATGGCGTCCGCCACCTCGTTGGCTTTATCCAGCGCAAACCCGACGCGGCCTTTGGTATCCCCGACCACGACCAGCGCGGAAAAATGCAGCTTCTTGCCGCCCTTGGTCACTTTGCAGACACGGTTGATCGTAATGACCTTCTCGATGAATTCTGACTGTTGTTCGATCCGTAATTCGCGCATGTTAGAACACCAACCCCCCTTTTCTTGCCGCGTCGGCGAACGCCTTCACGCGGCCATGATACAAATACCCGGCGCGGTCGAATACCACCTGGGTAATGCCCTTTTCCTTCGCCTTCGACGCGAACATCTCGCCGAAGGTCTCAGCGGTCTTGACGTTACCCGCTGTCGCGAACTTCGCGCGCACCGCTTTATCGGCGGTAGAAAGGGAGAAGATCGTCACGTTCTTAACATCATCGATGATCTGTGCGGTGAAGTTGCTGATACCGCGCTTGATCACCAGCCTCGGTTTTTCGGCATTGCCCCGCACCTTCATGCGGATACGGGCGTGCCTCTTCTTGCGTAATATCTCTTTGCTGTTCATGAGTGCGTATCCTCTTATTTACCGCCGCCGGCTGCTGCCTTGCCGACCTTCTTCTTGACTACCTCGCCCACATACCTGATCCCCTTGCCCTTATACGGCTCGGGAGGATAGAAGGCGCGCAATTCCGCTGCCACTTCGCCCACTTTTTCCTTATCTATGCCGCGCACGACGAGCTGTGTCGGTTTAGGCGTTTCGATCTTGATGCCGGCCGGGATCTCGAACACCACCGGATGGGAAAAACCGAGCGCCATGGTAAGCTTGGACCCGGCGACCTGGGCCTTGAACCCGACACCCTGGATCTCCAGTTCCTTGACGTACCCCTCGCTGGCACCCTTGATCATGTTGGCCAGCAGCGCCCGCGTAAGCCCGTGGAGCGCCCTGTCCTGCTTGGTGTCCGTCACCCTGCCCACCACCGCCACCCCGTCCTTGACCTCGACGGTCACCCGGGGAGAGAGCTTGAAATCGAGCTTGCCCTTGGGGCCTTCCACCGACAACGTGCCGCCGTTGACGGAAACCTTCACATCCTTGGCAATCTGTACCGGTTTTTTCCCTATACGAGACATATCTATTCTCTTCTTTCTTATCGTTATCCCCGGCCTTATCGCACCCCGTCTATATCGGATCGACGGGTGCCCCGCTCTTGCGGGGGATGTGCCGGGATAAACTTATTACCTTACCATATATACCCAATCACTTCACCGCCGACGCCGAGCTCTCTCGCCTGCACGTCGGTAACCACACCCTTCGAGGTCGAGACGATCGCCATGCCTTTTCCGCGCAGGACCTTCGGGATCTTCACCTTCTTCACATAACGGCGCACCCCGGGGTTGGAGATCCTCTTGATGGTACGGATCGCGGGCTTGCCGGCGATGTACTTGAGATAAATGCGCAGCACTCCCTGTTTCTTGTCCTCGATCTCTTTGAACGTCTCGATGTATCCGTCATTCTTCAGCAGCTCGAAGACCTTGCGCAGGACGTTCGAAGCCGGCACGTCGACGGTCTCTTTTTTCGCCATTAAGGCGTTACGTACACTCGTAAATGCATCAGCAATCAGATCTGTTCTTGCCATGGGGTTACTCTCTCTCCTGACGTAATGCTACCAGCTTGCCTTCTTGACACCCGGGATCGCACCCTGCCAGGCAAGCTCCCTGAAGCAGATGCGGCACAGCTGGAAACGGCGCAGATATCCGCCCGAACGTCCGCAGATATGGCAGCGGTTATATTTGCGGGACTTGAATTTTGCCGGTCTCTTCCAACGTGCTAACTGTGAGTTCTTAGCCATTGTGTACGGTTACCTCTTCCTCGTGATTAATCGCGCTCGTGGCGCTCGAAAGGCATGCCCATGAGCACCAGAAGCTCGCGCGCCTGTTCTTTCGTTTTTGCGTTCTTAATGACAAACGTGATATCCATGCCCTGCGCACGGGTGATCTTGTCGTAATCGATCTCCGGGAAGATCGACTGCTCCGAAAGCCCCATGGTGAAATTGCCCGCCTTGTCGAAGGAAGTATCCCTGATCCCGCGGAAGTCGCGGATACGAGGCATGGCCACGTTGAAAAGCCTGTCCACGAACTCGTACATGCGGTTCTTGCGCAGCGTCACCTTGCATCCCACCGGCTGGTTCTCGCGGACCTTGAAGTTCGAGATGGCCTTCTTGGCGCGGCGCAACAGCGGGCGCTGCCCGGTGATCGTCGCCAGCTCGTCCATCGCTTTATCCAGCACCTTGACGTCCTGCAGTGCCTCCCCGACGCCCATGTTGATCACGACCTTGTCCAGATGGGGCACGGCCATGGCATTCTTGATCCCGAATTTCTTCATCAGCTCGGGCACCACTTCCTTACGGTATTTCTCCAAAAGCCTCGGATTCATCGCTCGTATTCCTTAATGGTTAGAGTGTCTCTTTGCAGCTCTTGCACATGCGCACTTTGCTTTCGTCCTCCAGGACCTTGAATCCTACCCGCACCGCTTTGCTGCAGGCCTTGCATACCACCAGCAGATTGGACACCGCGATGGGCTTCTCGATGGAAACGATGCCGCCCTGCTGGTCCTGCTGGCTCTTGCGCTTATGCTTCTTGACCATGTTCACGCCTTCCACGAGCGCCTTCTTCAACTCGTCGGAGACCATGATCACTTTCCCTTTTTTCCCTTTGTCCTTGCCCTTGGTGACCTGGACAGTATCGCCTTTGCGTATCTTAAGCATGTTAAATGACCTCGGGTGCTAATGAGATGATCTTGGTAAAGTTCCGGTCCCGCAGCTCGCGGGCGACAGGCCCGAACACACGGGTGCCTTTCGGATTTTGCTGGGCATCGATGAAGACTATCGCGTTGCGGTCGAAACGCAGCACCGTGCCGTCCGTCCTGCGGATAGGGGCTTTCGTGCGCACCAGCACCGCTTTGGCCACTTCGCCCTTCTTCACCGAACCGTCAGAGGAAGCTTCCTTGACGTTGACCGTGACCACATCGCCCACCTGCGCGAACATGCCGTTCTTGCGGCCCATCACGCTGATGAAGGAAGCCCTTTTTGCGCCGGAGTTATCGGCAACATCGAGAATCGATCGTAATTGGATCATCTTACTTCACCTCGTCCTTAATCTCGATATGCGGGGCCGCCGCCTTTTTCATGATCGAGTGTAAAGTGAAACGCTTGTCTTTCGACAAAGGCCTGGTCTCTTCTATCTTGACCGCGTCCCCGACATGAGCCTGGCCTTTCTCGTCATGCACCTTGAACTTAATCACGCGCTTGTAGATACGGCCGTATTTGGCATCCTTGGTCATTCTGGTGACCTTGACCACGACGGTCTTCTGCATCTTGGCGCTTACGACTTCACCCACAAAGGTTTTTCTTCTTCCCATGTTATTTCTCTTTCTTGCCCTGTAGAATGGTATGAATACGCGCGATGTCCTTGTGGATGGCTGAAAAACGGTGCGGCTTCTCCACCCTGCCGGTATAGCGCTGCTGATTCAGCTTAAAGAGCTCCTCGCGCAGCGCCTTTTCCTTCTGCGCCAGCTCTTCCTTCGAAAGACTTGCCAACTCCTGCATCTTCATTTGATCTCCTTGGTACTGCCTTATACCCGTTTACTTATGGCTGCGGGTTACGAATTTGGTCCTCAAAGGAAGCTTGTGCGCCGCCAGGCGGAAGCAACGGCGCGCATACTCTTCCTGCACGCCTCCCAGCTCGAAAAGCACCCTTCCGCGCTTTACCACCGCGACCCAATGGTCCAGGTCGCCCTTGCCCTTGCCCATGCGGACTTCTGCCGGCTTCTTGGTGATCGAATGGTCGGGGAAGATCCTGATCCACATCTTGCCGCCCTTGTTCAGCTGGCGGGCCAGGATCACGCGCACCGATTCGATCTGGGTGTTCTTGATCCATCCGTTCTCGAGGGTTTTCAGACCGAACTCGCCGAACGCCAGCGTCGCTCCGGTGGTCGCAACCCCGCGCCGCTGACCTCTCTGCAGCTTGCGGTATTTCACTCTCTTGGGCATCATTACCATCGTAGGATCCTCGCTTTACGGATAAATATACTTACGCGGCGCTCTTCACCGCTTCTTTTTCTTTTCTGGGAGGCTGCTGCCCGATTATATTCACGGCGTTCGCCGCGGCATGCGCCTCTTTCTTGCCTAAAATATCGCCTTTATAAAGCCAGCACTTGACCCCGATAAGGCCGTAGGTGGTCAACGCCTCGGCAAAACCGTAATCAATGTCCGCGCGCAGCGTATGCAGCGGGATCTTGCCCTGCCGGTACGTCTCGGTACGGGACATTTCCGCGCCGTTAAGACGTCCGGACGAGGTGATCTTGATACCCTTCGCTCCGGCGTTCATGCTCTGTTCGATGGAACGCTTCACCGCGCGGCGGAAGGCCACGCGCTTCTCGATCTGCATGGCGACGTTCTCCGCCACCAGCTGGGCGTCGAGCGCGGTCTGCTTGACCTCTTCTATATCTATGGAAATCTCCGTCTTTACCATCAGATTGATGTCTTCGCGGAGCTTTTCGATATCGGCGCCATGGCGGCCGATGATGATACCGGGACGCGCGGAGTGGATGCGGATCTTGATGCGGTCTGCCAGCCTCTCGATCACGATCTTGGAGATCGCCGCCTGCTTGAGCTTGGTCTTGATGTACTTGCGGATGCGGTAATCCTGCTCCAGGTACTTGGCGTAATCCTTCGGCTTGGCGAACCAACGGCTGTTCCAGGTTCTGATGAACCCGATTCTCATAATCAACGGACTTACTTTATGTCCCATACACTCCTCGCTTATCTACTACGTTAGCTTTTGACGTCCAATTCGATCTTGATATGTGAAGTCCTCTTCAGGATAGAGGTCGCCCTTCCGAATGCCGCGGCCTTGTAACGCTTCCACATCGGGCCGTTGTCGCAGGTGATCTTGCTGATGTAGAGCTGTTTGGGCTCGAACCCCTTGACCTTGGCGTTGGAAACCGCCTGTTTCAGGAGCTTGAGCAGGAACTCTTTGGGCCGCTTATTAAGATGCAGCAGGATGCCGTGGGCTTCCTCGACACCTTTGTTACGGACCAGGTCCAGTACCAGTCTGGTCTTGGTCGGCTGCAATCTGATGAACTTCGCTTCTGCTTTAACGATCATGTGTATGTCCTTTGGACAGAACGTCCATACCCGGCAATCCCATGAGCCGGGGTACAATTAGGTTTTTTCAGCCGCTTTCTTAGCCTTGACGCCGCCGTGTTTGCGGAAGATCCTGGAAGGCGCGAATTCGCCGAGCTTATGCCCCACCATGTTCTCGGTGACGAACACCGGGATATGTTTGTGGCCGTCATACACCGCGAACGACACCCCGACGAAATCCGGGATGATGGTCGAGCGGCGGGACCAGGTCTTGATCGCCTGACGGTCGCCCAGCTTACGGGCTTTCTCCACCTTCTTCAGCAGACTATCCTCAACGAACGGGCCTTTCTTTAGGGAACGTGCCATGCTTATTTCCTTCTCTTGACGATGAACTTATCGGAATATTTATGTTTCGACCGGGTCTTGTAACCCTTGGTAGGCATACCCCACTTGCTGACCGGATGCGGGTTGCCCTGGCCGGACTTGCCTTCGCCGCCGCCGTGCGGATGGTCTACCGGGTTCATGGCCAGACCGCGCACCGTAGGCCTGATCCCCATCCAACGCGAACGTCCCGCCTTGCCCACGCTGGTCGCTTCATGCTCGATATTGCTTACCTGGCCGATGGTGGCACGGCAGTCAACATCGATCAGCCTCACTTCGCCGGATGCCAGACGCACATGCGCGAACTTGCCTTCCTTGGCCATGATAGTGGCATACCCGCCCGCGGAACGCACGATCTGTCCGCCCTTGCCCTTGACGATCTCCAGATTGTGGATGAGCGTACCGGTGGGGATGTTGCGCAGCGGCATACAATTGCCGATATTAAGGTCCGCCCCCTTCACCTCCGTGCTGAGGATCACCGTACCGACCGTGATGCCCGCAGGTGCCAGTATATAACGCTTCTCTTTATTCTCGTACTCCACCAGCGCGATGCGCGCGCTGCGGTTGGGGTCATACTCCACCGCGATCACTTTGCACGGCTGCTCCAGCAGGTCGCGCTTGAAATCGATGATGCGGTACATACGCTTATGCCCGCCGCCGACATGCCTGGTGGTGATGCGGCCATAGCTGTTCCTGCCGCCGGTCTTTTTCAACGGCTGCAGCAGCGATTTCTCGGGTTCGGATTTGGTGATCTCGGCAAAATCCGATCCGCTCATGAATCGCCGGGACGCTGTATACGGTTTGAATTTTTTTATACCCATGGGACCTTATACTCCTGTATCGATCTTGGCACCTTCACGCAGGGTCACCACGGCCTTTTTCAGGTCCGGGGTCCTGCCCATCTGATGGCGCACCCGCTTCGCTTTTCCCGCCGAGATGTAGGTATTCACGTCCTGCACCTTGACCTTGTATATTTCTTCCACTGCGCGCTTGATCGCCGGTTTATTGGCGTTCTTCACCACCAGAAACAGGTACTTGCGGGCGGGTTCGGAGGCCGCAGACTTCTCAGTACGCAGTAAAGCTTTAATTATACCATGAGAATTCATTTTTGCAACCTTTTTATTATCTGTTCCAATCCTGGTTTGGTAACCACGATCTTTTTGTGCTTGAGCAATTCGTACGCATTGGCGTCCTGTGCCAGCCCGACGGTGACCAACGCGACATTGCCCAGAGCCCGGCGTGCCTTCACGTCTTCCTTATCCAGCAGCACCAGCACCTTATAGCTCTTGTTCTTCTTCAGATCTATGTTCAGGCCGGTCAAAAGCGCCACCGCATCCTTGGTCTTCTCCGACTCGAAGGATAAGGCGTCCGCCACGATCACGTTGCCTTCCGCCACTTTGACCGAGACCGCCGCCGCCAGCGCGCTCAAGCGCACGCCCTTGGGAAGCGTCACGGAAAAATCCCTGGGATGGGGTCCGAAGACCACGCCGCCGTGGCGCCACAAAGGCGAACGGGTCGAACCCACGCGGGCGCGCCCGGTCCCCTTCTGCTTCCACGGTTTCTTGCCGCCGCCGGATACCTCTCCGCGGGTCTTCGTCGCCGCCAGGCCCTTGCGCTGATTCGCCAGGTAGGTCGTGACCGTTTGATACAATGCGCCGGCAGAGATCTTCTGGCCGAATAATTCCTTATCCAGAGAGACCTTTGCCACTTCCGCGCCCTTCGCGTTGATGATAGGTAACGTCAATGTGTCCATAGTATTTTATCTTTTCTTCTTGGCCTTGCGAATCACCACTATACTGTTCTTATGTCCGGGCACCCCGCCCTCGATCAGGATGAGGTTGTTCTCCAGGTCTATCTTCGCCACCTTCAGGCTCTGCACCGTCGCGGCGACCGCTCCCATGTGGCCGGGAAGGTGATGTCCTTTCCACACCCGTCCGGGAGTGGTGGAGGAACCGAGTGACCCCACCCGGCGATGCGAGGTGGAACCGTGGGTCATCGGGCCGCCCTTCCAGTGCCAGCGCTTCATACCGCCCTGGAACCCTTTACCGACGGTAATACCCGACACGTCCACAAAATCACCGGCTTTGAAAAGGTCCGCCTTGATCTCCTCTCCCACCTTATACTCACGGGAGGGGTCCTTGGCGAACTCCTTGATCACTTTACGCGGGGAGATGTTGAGTTTCTTGAAATATCCCAGCAAAGGCTTCTTCATGCGCTTGCCGTCCACTTCTCCGAAACCCACCTGCACGTTCTTCGCGTTCACCGCCAGGACAGGGCAGGGCCCCGCTTCCACGACGGTCACCGAGATCAGGTCGCCCTGATCGGTGAAAATCTGTGTCATCCCCAGCTTTTTACCAACTATCGCGTTCATATCCGTAACTTTCTCCGCCCTTCCTGGCAAGGCGATCACTGCGTATGCTTTGTCCCGTCCCCGAAAGGGATCTCGCGGGAGGCAGGTTCCCCCCGCTCTACTCTAAGGACACACGCACACGGATTATTTAATCTCGACGTCGACGCCTGAAGGCAGGTTCAACTTACGCAGCGAATCGATGGTCTTGGAGGTCGGCTCAAAGATATCGATCAAACGCTTGTGGGTGAAGAGCCCGAACTGTTCGCGGGACTTCTTGTCGATGACCGGCGAACGGTTGACGGTATAGATCTCCTTCTTCGTGGGCAGAGGCACCGGCCCGGAAACTTTCGCCCCGGTCCTGCGCACCGTCTCCACGATCTCCCCCACCGCCTGGTCGAGCAAACGGTGGTCGTATGCCTTCAATTTGATTCTGATCTTCTGATTTGCGTTCATGAGTAGCTTTCTTTTGAATTTGAACCCCGGAGACATCCGGAACTGAATGTCTCCGGGGCATTATTACTTCAAAGAGCGAAGGTTACTTGACTATTTCGGTAACCACACCTGCACCAACCGTCTTGCCGCCCTCGCGGATGGCGAAACGGGATTCCTTTTCCATAGCGATGGGAGTGATCAACTCCACGTCGCAGGCCACGTTGTCACCCGGCATGATCATTTCCACGCCCGCGGGAAGGGTCACCGCTCCGGTCACGTCCGTGGTACGGAAGTAGAACTGGGGACGATACCCTTTGAAGAACGGGGTATGGCGTCCGCCTTCTTCCTTGGTCAGGACGTAGACCTGGGCCTTGAACTTGGTATGCGGGGTGATGGACTTGGGCGCCGCGATGACCATGCCGCGCTCGATCGCTTTCTTGTCCACGCCGCGCAGAAGCAGCCCGACGTTGTCCCCGGCCTGCCCCTCATCGAGGAGCTTGCGGAACATTTCGATACCGGTGACCACCGACTTCATCGGCTCGGGGCGAAGGCCCACGATCTCGATTTCGTCGTTGATATGCACCTTACCGCGCTCGATACGGCCGGTTCCCACGGTACCGCGGCCTTCGATCGAGAAGACGTCCTCGACGGCCATCAGTAACGGTTTATCCAGGTCGCGCACGGGCAGCGGGATGAACTCGTCGCACGCCTTCATCAGCTCCAGGATCGGCTTGGCATCCTCGCTCTTGGGATCGGACGCCTGCATCGCCTTGAGCGCCGAACCGCGCACGATCGGGGTCTTGTCGCCCGGATATCCGTACTTGGTCAGCAGGTCGCGCACTTCCATCTCCACCAGGTCCAGGAGCTCTTTATCCTGCACCAGGTCGCATTTGTTCATGAATACCACCATCGAAGGCACGTTCACCTGACGCGCGAGCAGGATGTGCTCGCGGGTCTGGGGCATAGGGCCGTCAACGGCAGAAACCACCAGGATCGCGCCGTCCATCTGCGCGGCGCCGGTGATCATGTTCTTGATATAATCGGCGTGGCCGGGGCAGTCGATGTGCGCGTAATGGCGGGCATCGGACTCGTACTCTACGTGCGCTACCGAGATGGTGACGACTTTCGTCTCGTCTCTTACGGTACCGCCCTTGGCGATATCCGCGTAGTCCCTCACCGTCGCTTTACCGAGCTTTGACAACACGGCGGTAATAGCCGCGGTCAAGGTCGTCTTGCCGTGGTCGATGTGACCGATGGTACCGATGTTGCAGTGGGGTTTTGATCTTACAAACTTTTCCTTAGCCATTACTTCACCTCCTAAAGTTGGTTATGATTTCCTCACACTGACCGCTGTTGAACCTGCGATGATCTTCTCCGCTATACTTCCAGGCACCTCTGCGTAGTACGAGGGCTCCATTGTATAGGATGCACGCCCTTGTGTCAAGCTCCTTACGATCGTCGAATAATTGAAGGTCTCGGACAAAGGTATATGCACCCTGATCGCGCGCACGTTGGCGCGTGAATTAATGGCGATGATCTTGGCTCTGCGGGAGCTTAAGTCCCCGATCACGGCGCCCATGAACTCTTCGGGGGTCATGACCTCCATGTCCATGATCGGCTCCATGATCCGCGGAGAACCGCGGCGCATGGCGTCGGAAAGAGCCATCCCCGCCGCCATCTTGAATGCCAGTTCCGACGAGTCGACGTCGTGATACGAGCCGTCGACCAAGGTGACCTTGAGGTCGGTGACGGGATATCCGGCCAATACGCCGGTCTTGGCGGTCGCGATCACGCCGTCCTTGACCGCCGGAATGAACTCCTGCGGAATGGCCCCGCCCTTGATCTTGTTCTCGAACACGATGCCCGTACCCGGTGCTTCCGCCGGTTCGACCTCGAGCACGCAATGACCGTACTGCCCGCGTCCTCCCGACTGCTGCACGAATTTACCCGTGGCCGAGACCGCCTTGGTGATGGTCTCGCGGTACGCTACCTGGGGAACGCCCACCTGCACCTGCACGTTGAACTCGCGCTTGAGACGGTCGACGATGATCTCCAGGTGCAGCTGTCCCATCCCGGCGATCAACGACTGGCCGGTCTCCTGATTGTACATGGTACGGAACGAAGGATCCTCGTCCGCCAGCTTGTGCAGCGCGAGCCCGAGCTTCTCGGATTCATCCTTGCTCTCGGTCTCGATGGACTGCTGAATGACCGGATCGGGGAAGCGCATGGCTTCCAACAGGATCTGCGCGTCTTCCATGCACAGGGTATCCCCCGTCTTGGTCTCCTTCAATCCCACCGCGGCCACGATGTCCCCGGTCATGACGCTGTCCACGATCTCCTGCTTGTTGGCGTGCATACGCACCAGTTTGGTCACGCGCTCGCGCGTACGCTTGGAGGCGTTGTAGATGTACGTCCCCGCGTTGAGCGTGCCGGAGTAGACGCGGATGAAGTTGAGCTTGCCCACGTACGGGTCGGTCGCGATCTTGAAGCACAGCGCGCAAAACGGCGCGTCATCGGAAACCTTGATCTCCTCGAAATCCACGGAATCGGGCTTGGTCCCCTTGACCGGAGGAAGATCGTCGGGAGAAGGCAGATAATCGCACACCGCGTCAAGCACCAGCTGGATACCCTTGTTCTTAAAGGACGATCCCAGCAGCACCGGGGTGAACTTATTCGACACCACGCAACTCCTGATCTTGGTCTTCAGCTCGGCGTTGGTAAGCGCGACACCCCCCAGATACTTCTCCAGGACCTCATCGTCGGCTTCCGCGAGCTTCTCGACCAGCAGGGCCCGCATCTTCTCGACCTCTTCCTTCTTCTCCTCGGGCACGGCCACCACGTCGATCTTCTTGCCCAGGTCGTCCTGATAAAGGTACATCTTCATGTCCACGATATCGATGATGCCCTTGAAATTCTCTTCCGCCCCGTAGGGGATCTGGATCGCGGCGGCATTCGCCCCCAGGCGCTCGTGCATCTGCTTGATGCAGGTATAGAAATCCGCGCCGGTGCGGTCCATCTTGTTGACGTAGGCGATCCTCGGCACGCCGTAGCGGTCCGCCTGGCGCCACACCGTCTCCGACTGAGGCTCCACCCCGCCCACTCCGCAGAACACCACGCAGGCGCCGTCCAATACCTTCAGTGAACGCTCGACCTCGATGGTGAAATCCACGTGCCCGGGAGTATCGATGATATTGATGTAGCAGTCCTTCCACTGGCAGCGGGTGGCGGCGGCGGTGATGGTGATGCCCCGCTCCTGCTCCTGCACCATCCAGTCCATGGTCGCGGTACCGTCGTGCACTTCACCCAGTTTATGGCTACGGCCGGAATAGAACAGGATACGCTCGGTGGTCGTGGTCTTGCCCGCGTCGATATGCGCGATGATCCCGATGTTCCTTAACTTGCTAAGCGGAAATGTTCTGGCTGCCATTAGTCGTGTGTATGAAGTTATCTATCTTTTAGGTTTAATAACCCGTCAGTTATCCGTTTACCACCTGAAGTGCGCGTACGCCTTGTTGGATTCCGCCATCTTGTGGGTATCGTCGCGCTTCTTGATCGCGGCGCCTTCCCCCTTGAACGCGGAGATGATCTCGTCGGCCAGCTTGTCCATCATGGACTTGCCCTTCTTGGCCTTGGCATAATCCCTGATCCAGCGCAACGCGATGGAAGTACCGCGCTCCTGGCGGACCTCTACCGGCACCTGGTAGGTCGCACCGCCCACGCGGCGCGGCTTGACCTCAAGGCGGGGCCGGACGTTGTCGATGGCCTTGTGGAAGACCTTCATCACGTCCTGCTCGTTGGTCACGGTCTTGATCTTATCGAACGCGTCGTAAAGGATCTTCTCTGCGACCGCCTTCTTGCCCTTGACCATCAGCATATTGATGAACTTGCCGATTATCTTTGAATTATATTTAGGGTCCGGTAATATCTCTCGTTCCTGTGCACTTCTTCTTCTCATGAGTCCAGTCCTTTTTGCGTATCTGGTGTTATTTCGCCGGGGCGTTTGCCTTCGGCCGCTTTGCGCCGTACTTTGAACGTGATTTCCGGCGGGCATTGACACCCGCTGAGTCCAGAGTGCCGCGCACGATATGGTAACGCACACCCGGAAGGTCCTTGACGCGGCCGCCTCTGACCAGGACGATGGAATGCTCCTGGAGATTATGCCCTTCGCCCGGGATGTACGCCGTCACTTCGATGCCGGTCGTCAGGCGGACCCTGGCGATCTTACGCAGCGCGGAGTTGGGCTTCTTCGGGGTCATGGTACGCACCTGCAGGCACACACCGCGGCGCTGCGGGCACTCTTTCAAGGCCGGCGATTTGGATTTCTTCGCTTTGGCGACACGTCCGAGTCTGATTAACTGTGAAATCGTAGGCATGTACTTATTCCTCTTTTTTTGCTTCAACTGCCTCGGCAGCAGGCTCCTGCGCCTTGGCCTCTTCCTTTAACGCTTCCCCTAATTTCACTACATCTATATCGCGATGGACACGGAATCCCGTACCTGCGGGGATCAGATGCCCCACGATGACGTTCTCCTTCAGGCCGAACAGCGGGTCGCGCCGTCCCGAGGTGGCGGCGTCGGTCAGGACCTTCGTCGTCTCCTGGAAGCTGGCGGCGGAGATGAAGCTGTCCGTCATCAGGGAAGCCTTGGTGATACCCAGAAGCAGGGGCGTCGCCGAAGCGGGCTTGCCGCCCTTCTTGGCCACCCGCTGATTCTCCTTATGGAACACCCACTTGTCGATCTGCTGGGTGGAAAGGAACTCGGTGTCCCCCTGGTCCTCGATGCGGACCTTCTTCAACATCTGGCGGATGATCACCTCGATGTGCTTGTCGTTGATGCGCACGCCCTGCAGACGGTACACTTCCTGCACTTCGTTGACCAGGTATTCCTGCAGCACCTTATCCCCGCACACGCGCAGGATATCCTGCAGTACCACCGGTCCGTCGGTAAGCTGCTGCCCCGCGGTGACGCGGTCGCCCTTGTACACGTTGGGATGCTTGCCGTGCGGGATGACGTACTCGCGCTGCATACCGGTCGGTGATTTCACCACGATGACCCGCTGGTTCTTCTTGGTCTCGCCGAACTCGACAAAACCGTCGATCTCGGAGATGACCGCCGGATCCTTAGGTCTGCGGGCCTCGAAAAGCTCGGCCACGCGCGGAAGACCTCCGGTGATGTCGCGGGTCTTGACCACGGTACGCGGGATCTTCGCGAGCATGTCGCCTGCGCCGATCATCGCGCCGTCCTTGACCATGATATGTGCGCCGATCGGGATCGGATAGATCCCCTGCACTTCCTGCTTGGCATCCAGGATAACGATCTGCGGCTGGTATTCGCTCTTGTGCTCCACCACCACGCGCTCGTTGAGCTTGGTCACCGGATTGGTCTCTTCGACCATGGTCAGACCTTCCTTGAGGTCCTCGTACTTTACCAGACCGCCGACTTCGGTCAAGACCGGCAAGGTATAGGGATCCCACTTCACGAACATATCCCCCTTGTTGATCTCTGCTCCGTCGGCAAACGCGATCAGCGCGCCCTGGGGCACGGTATGGCGCTCCAGTTCGCGGCCCTGCTTATCGTTGACGCTCAATGCGCCGTTGCGGTTAAGGACGACGAACTCTTTGCCCTTGGCCACCACGCGCAGGTTATGATATTTGATCTCACCCTTGTTCTTGCTCTTGACGTAGGACTGCTCGACCGTACGGGACGCGGTACCTCCGATGTGGAAGGTACGCATGGTCAGCTGGGTACCGGGCTCGCCGATGGACTGCGCCGCGATGACCCCGACCGCCTCTCCCACTTCCACCAGCCTGCCGGTGGCCAGGTTACGGCCGTAGCAGCGGGCGCACACGCCGCGCCCGGTCTCGCAGGTAAGCACGGAACGGATACGGATCTTCTCGATACCGAGCTTCTCGATCATGTCGGCCTTCTCTTCGGCGATGATCGCCCCGGCCTCCACGATGGTTTCGTCGGTGATGATATCCACGATGTTATCCAGCGCCACGCGGCCGACCACACGGTCCTTGAGGGAAACCACTTCCTCGTCGCCCTCGATGATCGCGGAGACGGTAATGCCGTTCAAGGTGCCGCAGTCGTCCTCGGTGACGATGACTTCCTGCGCCACGTCCACCAGACGGCGGGTAAGATACCCGGCGTCGGCGGTCTTCAAGGCGGTATCGGCCAGACCCTTACGGGCGCCGTGGGTGGAGATGAAATACTCGAGCACGGTCAACCCCTCGCGGAAGTTCGCGGTGATGGGGCTCTCGATGATCTCGCCCGAAGGCTTGGCCATCAGACCGCGCATACCCGCCAGCTGGCGCACCTGCAGGCGCGAACCTCTCGCGCCCGAGTCCGCCATCATGAAGATGGGGTTGAACGGGTCGAAGCTCTTGAAAAGATGGTCCGAAACCTCGTCGGTAGTATGGGTCCAGATGTCGATGACCTTACCCTTGCGCTCGCGGTCGGTGATGATACCCTTGCGGTACTGGTCCTCCACCTTGGCCACTTCTTCATGGGACTTTTTCAGGACCTGCACCTTCTCCGCGGGGATCTTCAGGTCGTCGATACCGATGGAGATGCCGCCGATGGTGGCATACTCGAACCCTAACCGCTTGATGTCGTCCAGCAGCTGGATGGTGCGGTGATGCCCGAAGCGCTTATGCACCGCGGCCACGATCTCGCCCACGTTGCTCTTCTTCAGTTCCGCGTTGACGTATCCGAAATCCGCGGGAAGCACCTGGTTGAAGATGACGCGCCCGACGGTCGTTTCCATGATCCGGCGTCCCTCGAGCACTTTCTTCTCTTCCAGGCTGTACACCGACTCCACCCGCACCTTGATACGGGCGTGCAGGTCGACCTCTCCGTCGCCGTACGCGGCAAATATCTCGTCCGCATTGGAGAAGATCTTGCCCGCGCCCTTGGCGCCGGGCTTTTCCTTGGAAAGATAGGAAACCCCCAGGATGATATCCTGCGTCGGGGACACGATCGGGTGCCCGTGCGCGGGGGAAAAGATGTTATTGGTGGAAAGCATCAGCACCTTCGCCTCGATCTGGGATTCCAAAGACAGCGGCACGTGCACGGCCATCTGGTCTCCGTCGAAGTCGGCGTTGAAGGCGGTACAGACCAACGGATGGATCTTGATGGACTTGCCTTCGATCAGGACCGGCTGGAAGGCCTGGATGCCGAGGCGGTGCAGCGTGGGTGCGCGGTTCAAAAGCACCGGATGGTCGCTGATCACTTCGTCCAGGATATCCCATACCTCGATCTTGCCGCGCTCGACCATGCGGCGCGCGCCTTTGATGGTATGCACGAAGCCCTTCTCGCGCAGCTTCTTGATGATGAAGGGCTCGAAGAGCTCCAGCGCCATCTGCTTCGGCAGGCCGCACTGATGCAATTTGAGCTCCGGTCCGACCACGATGACGGAACGGCCGGAGTAGTCAACACGCTTGCCGAGGAGGTTCTGGCGGAAGCGGCCTTGCTTTCCCTTGAGCATATCGGAAAGCGATTTTAAAGGCCGGTTGTTGGCACCCATTACGGGCCTTCCATGGCGGCCGTTGTCCAGGAGCGCATCCACCGCCTCCTGCAGCATGCGTTTCTCGTTGCGTATGATGATCTCGGGCGCGTTGAGCTCGATGAGTTTCTTCAGACGGTTGTTACGGTTGATCACCCTGCGGTAAAGATCGTTCAGGTCGGAAGTCGCGAAACGTCCTCCGTCGAGCGGAACCAGCGGGCGCAGGTCGGGCGGGATCACGGGAAGCATCTCCATGATCATCCACTCCGGGCGGTTGCCGGTCTTCTTGAAATCCTCCACGATCCGCAGGTTCTTGACGATCTTGCGGTTGTTGAGGACCTCCTTGCTCTTCTCCAGGTCCTTGCGCAGTTTGCGGCAGTATACGTCCAGGTCCAGCTCCTTCAAAAGATCGCGCACCGCTTCCGCGCCGATCTTGGCTTTGAAGGCCGAACCGTACTTCGCCACCGCTTCCTGATATTTATCCTCGGTCAGCAGGTCGTTCTTCTTCAGAGGAGTGGTCCCCGGATCGATGACCACATACTCCTCATAGTAGATGACCTTCTCCAGGTCGCGCAGGCCGATATCCAGGAGCGCGGAAAGGCGGCTGGGCACGGCTTTGAAGAACCAGATGTGGGTCACCGGGGCCGCCAGTTCGATGTGGCCCATGCGCTCGCGGCGCACGGAAGAACGGTCGACGGTAACACCGCAGCGGTCGCAGGTGATGCCCTTGAACTTGATGCCTTTGTACTTGCCGCAGTTACACTCCCAGTCGCGTACAGGCCCGAAGATCTTTTCGCAGAACAACCCGTCTTTTTCGGGCTTCAGCGTGCGGTAGTTGATGGTCTCCGCCTTCTTGATCTCGCCCTTAGACCAGGACTTGATCACCTGTGACGCCGCAATTTTTATCGAAATACTGTCAAAAGGGGTAATCTCGTCCATTATATAGTTTTCTCCGTACGTATATCGAGGCCTAAGCCCTGGAGTTCCTTTATCAACACGTTAAACGATTCGGGGGTACCGTGGGTCAGGCGCTGCTCGCCTTTGACGATCGCCTCATAGATGCGGGTACGCCCTGACACATCGTCGGATTTGACGGTAAGCATTTCCTGGAGCGTGAATGCCGCGCCGTACGCCTCGAGGGCCCAGACTTCCATTTCTCCGAGCCTCTGGCCTCCGAACTGCGCCTTGCCGCCCAGCGGCTGCTGGGTGACCAGGGAGTACGGGCCGATGGAACGCGCATGGATCTTCTCGTCGACCAGGTGGATGAGCTTCATCACGTACATCTGGCCCACGCACACCTTCTGGTCGAACTTATCCCCGGTATATCCGTCGTAGAGCGAGATCTTCCCGTCTTCCGGGAGATTCGCCTTGCGCAGCAGCTCCTTGATCTCGGACTCTGCCGCTCCGTCGAACACCGGGCTGTCCACCTGCAGGCCGAGGGCCTTTGCCGCCCAGCCGAGGTGGGTCTCGAGGATCTGCCCTACGTTCATGCGGGAAGGCACGCCCAGGGGGTTCAGCACCACGTCCACCGGGGTACCGTCCGGAAGGAACGGCATATCCTCTTCGGGCACGATGCGCGCCACCACGCCTTTGTTACCGTGGCGGCCGGCGAGCTTGTCGCCTTCCTGCACCTTGCGCTTCGTGGCGATATATACCACCACGCGCTTCAACACGCCCGGAGGAAGCTCATCGCCGCGGCGGACCTTCTCGATCTCCTGGTCCATCTCGGCCATCAGCTCCTGCATCTGCTCATCGAAGGAAGCCGCGGTCATCTTGGCGTCATCGTCGTCGTTAAGGTCCATCTTCTCGACCTTTTTCTTGTCGACACCCAGCACCTGCGCCAGACGCGCGATCTTCTCGGTCTGCAGGAAATCCAGCTCCTGCTTGTAATACGCTTTGAGCTCCTTGATCTTGGCGGCCTCCTTGGACTTCTCTTCCTTGGTCTTGCGGCCGCGGTCCTTACGGGAGAAGATGTGCACGTCCACCACCACACCTTCCACGCCCGGAGGAACGATCAGCGAGGTATCCCGCACGTCCCCTGCCTTCTCTCCGAAGATCGCGCGCAGCAGGCGCTCCTCGGGGGAAAGCTCGGACTCGGTCTTGGGCGTGACTTTGCCCACCAGGATGTCGCCGGGCGCCACTTCCGCGCCCATGCGGATGATCCCCGTCTCGTCGAGGTTGCGCAACGCTTCCTCGCTGACGTTGGGGATATCCCGGGTGACCTCTTCGTTGCCCAGACGGGTCTCCGTCGCTTCGATATTGAACTCTTCTATGTGGATCGTGGTCAGGACGTCTTCCTTGACCAGACGGTCGTTAAGCAGGATCGCGTCTTCGAAGTTATACCCGCGCCAGGGCATGAACGCCACCAGCAGGTTCTTTCCCAGCGCCAGGTCCCCTTCGCGGGTCCCGATGCCGTCGGCGATGACCTGTCCTTTTTCCACATGCTCTCCCAGCTTGACGATAGGACGCTGGTTGAGGCAGGTATCGGCGTTGGTACGGATGAACTTCTTCAGATGATAGATCTTCTTGCCGATGGTCACATGCTCCGCATCGACGCTGGTGACCTTGCCGGACTCTTCGGCGACCACCACGGTGCCGGAGTCGCGGGCGATTTTGGCCTCCATGCCGGTACCGACCAGAGGGGACTCGGTGACCATCAGGGGCACGGCCTGACGCTGCATGTTCGCACCCATCAGGGCGCGGTTGGCATCGTCATGCTCGAGGAACGGGATCAGGGACGCGGCCACGGATACCAGCTGCTTAGGGGACACGTCCATATACTGCACCTGCTTGCCCGGAACCTTCGGGAAATCACCGCGGTAACGGCAGGAGACTTCCTTTTCCTGGAAATGCCCGTCGGAATCGATGGGGCAGTTCGCCTGCGCGATGATCTTGTCCTCTTCCTGGTCCGCGGTCAGGTACTCGATCTTCTTGGTGACCCGGCCGTCCTCCACCTTGCGGTAGGGGGTTTCCAGAAGCCCGAGCTGATTGACCCTGGCGAAGGTCGACAGGGACGCGATAAGGCCGATGTTCGGGCCTTCCGGGGTCTCGATGGGGCAGATCCGGCCGTAGTGCGAAGGATGGATATCGCGCACTTCGAAACCGGCCCGCTCGCGGGAAAGACCTCCGGGACCGAGCGCGGAAAGACGGCGCTTGTGGGTCATCTCGGCCAGGGGGTTGACCTGGTCCATGAACTGGGAAAGCTGGCTGCGGGAGAAGAAATCGCGGATCTGATTGGAAAGCAGTTTGGAATTGATGAGGTAATGCACGGAAAGATTGTCGAAATCGCCGAGTATGGAAAGACGCTCGCGGATGGAACGCTCCACGCGGGAAAGCCCGATACGGACCTGGTTCTGCACCAGCTCTCCGACCGTCTTGACGCGGCGGTTGCCCAAATGGTCGATATCGTCGATCTTACCCTCTCCGGTCTTGAGGCGGATCAGATATTCGATGACCTTGACCACGGTCTCGGAATCGAGGATGCGCTTTTCCACGGGCACGTTCATGCCCAGCTTGCGGTTAAGGATGAAACGGCCTACCCTCTCCAGATCGTAACGGGCCGGATCGAAGAACAGGCGGTAGAACAGCAGCTCCGCGGATTCCTTGGTCACCGGCTCGGTGGGACGCATCTTGCGGTAGAAATCGATGACCGCCTCTTCCTTGGACTTGGTATAGTCCTTCTTCAGGGTATTGGCGATCTCGGCATGCTCCTTGCCGAACGCTTTGACGATCTCTGCGTCGGTGGCAAACCCCAGGATACGCAGCAGCTGGGTCGCCGGGAAATTACGGCGGCGGTCGACGTAGGCGATGATGGTCTCCGAAAGGTCGTATTTGAACTCGAGCCACGCCCCGCGGTAAGGGATGATCCGGCCGTAAAAGATCTTCTTTCCGGTGGGATGATCCTCTTCCTCGAAGGATACGCCGGGAGAACGCTGGAGCTGATTGACCACGACACGCTCGTCACCGTTGATGATGAAGGTACCGGTCTCGGTCATCAGGGGGATCTCGCCGAAATAGGCGTCCTGCTCCTTGGTCTCCTTCGGAGTGGTCAGGCGGAATTTCACCTTAAGCGGCGCGGCAAAGGTAAGAGAACGCTTCTTGGATTCTGCCAGGTTGTACTTGGGCTTGCCCAGGGAATAGCTGATAAACTCGAGCTTGACGGTACGCTCGGGCGTCTCGATCGGGAACATATCCGCAAAGACTTCCTGCAATCCGAGGTGCTGCCTCTCGGAAGGAGCGGCGTCTATCTGCAGGAACTCCTTATACGACTCAAGCTGAAGATCCAGCAAGTTGGGCAGGTCGTAAAATTCCTTGAGCTTCGCGTAATTTTTTCTCTTACTCATCTTTGGCTTACCTTTATAGATATGCCGCCCCGCGGATTTTTCACCCGCGGGTCGGCAAATCGTAGTACTTTAGTTGAACTACTTATTTCAACTCGACGGTTGCGCCGGCAGCCTCGAGCTTCTTCTTCATCTCTTCCGCCTCTTCCTTGCCTACGCCCTCTTTGACGGCCTTGGGAGCGGCGTCAACCAGGTCCTTGGCTTCCTTCAATCCGAGGTTGGTGATCGCGCGCACTTCCTTGATGACGGAGATCTTGTTGGCACCGGCATTGGCGATCACGACGGTAAAGATGGTCTTCTCTTCGGCTGCGGGTGCAGCGGCTGCTGCGGCACCGCCGGCGGGTGCGGCCATCATGGGCATGGCTGCGGACACGCCGAACTTCTCCTCCAAGGCTTTCACCGTCTCGGCGAGTTCCAGGACGCTCAAAACCTCGATGGACTTGATCAATTCCTCAACTTTTGCACTTGCCATTTCACTTCCTCCTTTGGACACGAACAATGTGTACGAAGATTACTGGCCGCCAGCGGCAGCTTTCTTTTGTTTGACCTGATCTAAGCAATACACGAACGTGCGCAGGTTCGCGTTAAGCACGAAGACCAACCCGCTGATGGGCGACATCAATCCGCCGACCAACTGAGCGCGCAACTGGTCTCTACCGGGCAGCTTCGCCAGCGCTTCCACATCCTTCTGGCTCAGCACGTTATCTTTAATGAACCCCCCCTCAAGCACCAGCTTGTTGTTATCCTTGAAGAAGGCATACAGCGCTTTGGAGGTGCTCACCGGCTCGTCCTTGCCGAAGACCAGGCCGCACGGCCCGTCGATCGACTTGATGACGCCGTCCAACCCCATCCCCTTCAGCGCTCTCCTGGCCACGGTGTTCTTGACCACGAACATCCGGGAGTGAGATTCCTTGAGCGAGCGGCGCAGGTTCGACATGGCGAAACTGGAAAGTCCGGAGTACTTGACGATGAACACCGCCTCCGCTTCCTTGGCGCTCTGCGTGATGATCTTTTCCGTTGCTTCCTTGACGATAATACCTAGCTTTTTCATGAGATCGACCTCGACTACACCGCCAGTTTCAGGCCGGGGTTCATGGTGACGCTTACGGTAAGCGTTTTGATGAACTTGCCTTTGACCGACGCGGGCTTTGCTTCGTTAAGGGCCTCGATGACGCGCGAGGCGTTCTCGAAAATCTTCTCGGGAGAAAAGGAAACCTTGCCCACCGCCAGGTGGACACCGCCCTGCTTATCCACGCGGAACTCGACCTTGCCGCGCTTGACATCCTCGATAGCCTTGACCACGTCCTGGGTCACGGTACCGGTCTTCGGGGAAGGCATCAGGCCGCGGGGCCCGAGCACCTTGCCCAGCTTGCTCAAGTCCTTCATCATATCGGGGGTGGCGATCGCGCAGTCGAAATCCAGGAACCCGCCGGCCACCCTCTCGATCAGCTCGCTGCCGCCGACGATCTCGGCGCCCGCTTCTTTCGCCTGACGCTCGTGTTCGCCTTTGCAGAACACCGCCACGCGCACCAGCTTGCCGGTGCCGTGAGGCAGGACCACGGTGCCGCGCACCATCTGGTCGGACTTCTTGGAATCGACGTTCAGGTGGAAATGCAGGTCCACGGATGCGTCGAATTTCGGGGCGACCATCTTCTTCATGATGGCCACCGCGTCCTTAAGGGAATAGATCTGATCCTTGGTGACTGACTCTGCCGACTTCTTATAACGTTTGCTGTGCGTTTTCATCTTAGTCCTTAACGGCGATCCCCATGCTCCGCGCGGTCCCGGCGATGACCTTGATCGCCTGTTCCATGTCGGAGGTGTTAAGATCGCTCAACTTCTGTTTCGCTATTTCCTCGATCTGCTTTTTGGTCACGGTACCGATGGTCTCCTTGCCTGCGGTCCCGGAAGCCTTGGCCAGGTTCGCCGCGCGCTTCAGGAGCACCGAAGACGGAGGGCTCTTAATAATAAAGGTAAAGGAACGGTCCTCGTATACGCTGATGACCACGGGCAGGATCAACCCGTCCTTGGCCTTGGTCTGCTCGTTGAACTGCTTGCAGAACATCATGATGTTGACGCCGTGCTGACCGAGCGCGGGGCCTACCGGCGGCGCCGGGTTAGCCTGCCCTGCGGGAACGTGAAGCTTGATCTGTGCGTTGACTTTCTTAGCCATTGTCTGTACCTTTGTTAAATCTTTTCTACCTGCCAGTACTCCAGTTCGACCGGAGTAGCTCTTCCGAAGATCGACACGCTCACGCGAAGCTTGCCCTTTTCCGGGTGCACTTCGTCGATCGTGCCGTTGAAATTTACGAAAGGTCCGTCGGTAACCCGCACCGCTTCGCCCCGGTCGAAGACCGTGCGCGGAGACGGCTTGGCCGCGGTTTCCTCGGTGCGCTTCAGGATGCTGTTCACCTCATGCTCGGGAAGCGGCATGGGCTTTTTTCCCAGACCGATGAAACCCGTCACGCCGGGGGTGGTCTTGACCAGGAGATACGCCTCTTCCGAAAGGTCCATTTCCACGAGGATATATCCCGGGAAGAACTTGCGCTGGGAGATCTTCTTCTTGCCGGAGCGGACCTCGGAGATCTGTTCGGTGGGGATCACTACTTTACTGATCGATTCCGCAAGGTTCTGCGCGCCGATGCGGTGTTCCAAAAGCGCTTTGACCTTGTCCTCCAAACCCGTCTGCGTATGAACTACGTACCAGTTTCTCATTGAGCGAATATCCTGCGCAGTAACGCTGCCAGGCCCCAGTCGACAATTCCGATGAAAAGCGCCATCAAAAGCGTGATTACGATCACCACCATGGTCGAACCGAGCAGTTCCCGCCTCGAGGACCAGGAGACCTTCCCTAATTCGGCCTTCACTTCCCTGATGAAATTTACCGGCTTCTGTAACACGTTTGCCATTGCGTCCTTTGATCTCTGCGTAGTGCCCCTTACGGATATTTACAGGAGCGGCAGGGCTCGAACCTGCAGTCACGGTTTTGGAGACCGTTGGTTTGCCATTAACCGACGCTCCTAAATCTACTGCCTACTCCCTACCACAACCTGCTGAACCAACACCCAGCCTAATCGGATAGGCTGGTGTAGGACTTTCTGTCCTACTTAATCTCTTTATGGGGAGTGTGCTTATGGCAGAACTTGCAATACCGCTTCAGTTCGAGCTTTTCCTGATGCTGCTTCTTGTTCTTCGTGCCGGTATAATTGCGGTGCTTGCATACCGTGCATTCGAAATTGATGATCTCGCGTACCGCTTTTCCCATTCGTGCTCCCTAGTGCCCGCGTGAGTTCAGAAGTTTAAGCTGGAGACGGGAATTGAACCCGTGACCCCGTCCTTACCAAGGACGTGCTCTACCAACTGAGCTACTCCAGCGAGAGTATGTGACACGGGTGTTCCGTCATTGCGTGGAAAATAAAAAAACCCCAAATAAGAATCACGCATTCGCAATTCTTACTGCGCTGATCCCCGACTGTTGTATCGTGGGTGGATGCCCAAATTGAACAGAGCCAAAAGTATATACGAGATTGACCGCATTGTCAACAATTATTTTCTAAAAATCCGGGAGGAAAGGCAGATGAATTGCTCCAGGGAGAGGGTTTCCGGCCGCTGGCGGCTGTCGACGGCGCACGCGGCGCATGATTGCTCGAGCGCCGCGGCCGGCGCGAAGCCTTTCAGGGCGGAACGCAGCATTTTTCGCCGCTGGGTGAACGCGGCGCGGATCAGGAAAAAAAGGCGCTTCTCCTCGTCCGGCGTACAGGGAAGGGTTTCCTTGAGCCTCAACTCGACCACCGAAGAATCCACCTTCGGGACCGGCCAGAACGCCCCCCGCGGGATCTCCAGCAGGACGCGGCAATGCGCATGATACTGCGCAAAACAGCTCAATGCGCCGAACTCCTTGGAACCGGGCGCGGAAGCCATGCGGTGCGCGAACTCCTTCTGCACCGTAAGCACGATGCGCCGGATGCGGTGGCGCTGCGGGATGAGCTTCTCTAAGATGGGCGTGGTAATGTAATAGGGGATGTTGCCGAACGCCAGGATCCCCGCCCGGGGAGCGCCTTCCAGCACCCATTGCGCGATCGCGTCCATATCCGCTTTGCGCACATCCGCGCAGAATATCTTCGTGTGCGGATACGGGGCCAGCGCCGCTTCGAGCGCCGGGAGCACATCGCGGTCCAGCTCGATACAGGCCAGCCGCGCCGCGCGGGGCGCGATAAGCGCGCTCATCTCCCCCCTGCCCGGGCCGATCTCGATGACCCGCTGCGTGCCGTCCAATCCCAGCAGCTCCGCGATGCGGCTGCGGTAATGCCGGTCGGCGAGAAAATGCTGTCCCAGGGATTTCTTGGGCCGGTGACGCGCCATCAGGATTTCCTTGCGAGAAGTTTTTTTTGCGCGCAGGAAACGGCGGTGCGCACCGCTGCCAGGTGCGAATCGGCTCGCGCGATTCCACGGCCGGCGATATCGAACGCGGTCCCGTGCAGAGGCGAGGTGCGGACAAAAGGCAGCCCCAGGGTAACGTTAACGCCGCTGTCGGCGTGAGAGACTTTCAGCGCGATCAGCGCCTGGTCATGGTACATGGCCACCGCGCAATCGTAGCGGCCGCAGACCGCGGCGCTCAATGCGGCATCGGCGGCCAGAGGCCCTTCGATCGTGCATCCCTTGCGCGTAAGCCTGCTGCGCAGCTTCAGGACAAGCGGCTGCACGACCTGCGCCTCCTCTTTTCCGATGATACCGTGATCCGATGCGTGCGGATTGAGGCCGCAGACCACGAAACGCGGGGCGCGGATACCGAACTCCTTCGGCAGCAGGGCCGCGGCGGTCATAACCGCATGCGCGATCTCGCCGGGATCAAGCGTCCGGGACACCTGCGAAAGCGGGATATGCCGGGTGGCCATCACGATCTTGCAGGCGCGGTTCATCAACATCATCACCGGTTGGGCCACGCCGCAGGCTCTGGCCAGATATTCGGTATGGCCGCGGAAATCCGCCTGCCCTCCCAGGCACACCGCCTCCTTGGAAAGAGGAGCGGTCACCAGCGCGTCGAGCTGCCCGCGGAGGCAAAGGTCCAGCGCCCGGTCGACATACTCCAGCGAAGCGTTACCGTATGCGGCGCAGATCCTCCCCGGCTGCAGATTTCTCGCGTTGACATTGGCACAATCCAGGATGGCGACATGCCGCGGCAGCCGGCGTGCCTTCAGATAGCGGAACAACACGCCCGCGTCCCCGATCAACAGGTACTGCGCGGATTCCGGCAGCTGCGCGAGGGAACGGGCGATCACTTCCGGACCTATCCCCGCGGGATCCCCCATGGTGATACCGACCCGTACTGTGCGGCGCGAGGATAAGGTCATGGGATCATTCCGCGAACACTTTGATATAGGCGTTCTTTTTGAGCGTTTCCAGCCAGGCGGTCATGGCTTCGCGCATCTTGTTGTCCATAAGGTAGGAATAGATCTTTTCCTGGGCTTCGGAAAGGGTCTCCTCGCGGGGAGGGGTGATGTTTTTCACCCGGAACACGTAGAACTGGCTGCGCAGCTCGATAGGATCGCTGTGATCCCCCTGCGCCAGGGCGAACACCTTGGTATCGATCTCGGGCTTGAACTCTTTACCCTTATATGCGGTCATGGACTGGACCTCCGCGGAGACCTTCTGCGCCGCGGAAGAGAACTCCTCCCCCGTCCGCAGCAGATTGATGAAATCCCGCGCGCCCTGCACATCCTCAAAACGCACCACCTCGAACTCGCGCAGCTCGGGGAGGGAGAACTCCTTGATGTTGGCGTAATAGAATCCCGTGACCTCTCCCGGATGCACGAACACGTTCTTTTTCACCTTATCCTCGATCACCCGGTAGGTGAGGAACTGCTCGCGCATGCGCTGCTCCAGGTCCGCCTGCACCAGCCCCTGCTTGGCGAGCATCCGCTGAAAATCGGCGTCCGAACCGTGCTGGCTGCGCATCTGCGCCAGGCGGCCCTTGATCCTGGACTCGTCCACCTTCGCCCCGCTCTTTTTGGCTTCCTGGAGGATCAGCTTATCCTCGATGAGCTTCTGCAGCAGGTCCTTCTTCATCCCTTCGATCTTGGATTCGACGTCCATGGCCGGATTCTGGGAAGAAAGCTCCATGCGCATGAAGTTCAAAAAATCGTTCAAGTCCTTGCCCGTGATGACGTCGTTGTTCACCACCGCCACGATCTGTTCCTGGGCCCGGACGCCTGCCGGAAGGGCCGCGCCCGCTGCGAGATATATCCCGATGATTGCCGCCTGCTTAATGAGTTTCATGAGTTGCCTGCACTCCTGTCTTTTCAAATGCGTTGACCGCTTCCTTCAAAAGCCGGCAGTAGAGATCGAACCCGACCGCGGCGATGTACCCGTGCTGCTGCGCGCCCAGCAGGTTGCCGGCGCCCCGCAACTCCAGGTCCTGCATCGCGATCTTGAACCCCGCGCCCAGCTGCGAATACTCCTGCAGCGCCTCCAGCCTCTTTTTCGCGTCGGAATCGAACACCTGGGAGCGCGGCACCATGAAATAGGCGTAGGCCGGTTTGTCCAGCCTTCCCACCCTGCCCCGCAGCTGATGCAGATCGGCCAGCCCGAAGGTATGGGCGTTATTGACGATCAGCGTATTGACGTTGGGGATATCGATCCCCGATTCCACGATCATGGTGCAGATCAGGATATCGTATTTCGCCTCCAGGAACCCGGTCATCACCTGTTCCAGCGGCCGGGAAGCCATCTGGCCGTGGCCGATCGCGATCCTGGCGCCGGCCGGAGCCAGACGCGCAACCCGTTCCTTGATCTTTTCGATATCCTGCACGCGGTTGTGCAAAAAATACACCTGCCCTTTGCGGGCGAGCTCGCGCGCGATCGCCTGGCGGATCAGATCTTCGTCATATTCTACCACAACGGTCCTTATAGGCAACCGGTTTTGGGGAGGGGTATTGATCATGGAAAGGTCCTTGGCGCCCATCAGGCTCATATATAAGGTACGGGGTATGGGGGTGGCGGTCAGGGTCAGTACATCGGTGTTAAGGCGCATCGCCTTGAGCTTCTCCTTGGAACGCACGCCGAAGCGCTGCTCCTCATCGATCACCACCAGCCCCAGGTCGCGGAAGGAAACGTCCTGCGAAAGCAGCCGGTGCGTGCCGATGACCACATCCACCCTGCCCTGCGCCACGGCCTTGACGACCTCCCGCTGCTCCCGGGGGGTCCTGAAACGGGAGAGCATCTCCACGCGCAGGGGGAATTCCGTCAGCCGCTTGCTGAAGTTCTTGTAGTGCTGCTCAGCCAGGATGGTGGTCGGGACCAGGAACGCGACCTGCTTTCCGGAAGCCGCGGCCTTGAATACCGCGCGCATGGCGACCTCGGTCTTGCCGTAGCCGACGTCACCGCAGAGCAGCCGGTCCATCGGCTTATCCGACTCCATGTCCGCCTTGACCTCCTGAGTGGCTTTAAGCTGGTCGGGGGTCTCGGTAAACGGGAAGGTGGCCTCGAACTGCTCCTGCCAGGCAGTGTCCTTTTCAAAGGAGTGCCCCTGCACCGTGGCGCGCATCGCCTGGAGGGTCAGAAGGTCCCAGGCGAGCTTCTGGATGCCCTTTTTAGCCCTTTCCTTGACCCTGGCCCACTCCTTGCCACCCAAACGGAAGAGTTTCGGCCGCCGGCTCTGGAAGGCCAGGTACTTCTGCACCAGATGCATCTGGTCGACCGGGACATAGAGCTTTTCGTGCCGGTCGTATTCGATGACCAGGTGGTCCTTGCGCTTCTCACCCGTCCTGATGCGCTCCAGGCCCAGAAAGCGGCCGATACCGTGCTGGGTATGGACGACATAATCCCCTGCGGAAAGGTCCACGAAATTATCCAGGGGGACCTCTTCCTTGAACTGAAGGTGTTTGGCCGCCCCGCGCTTGTGGATGGGCAGGACGATCGCCATGGAATGGTCCCAGAGCGGCTGGCCGGTCTCCGGGACGATGCTGCGGATGGACGCGATCACGTCGCCGTCTAATTCGATGCGGATAGGCAGCTCGAAGGTGAAGGGGAAAACGTCGATGATCCCGCCCCGGCGGGAGAAGTCCCCCTCCTGCGCCACGGCCTCGTGCGGCCGGTAGCCGTACTCCGCCAGGTCCATTGCGAACCTGGCCACATTAAGAGGTTCCCCCTTATAAAGCTTGAGCGCTTTAAACATAACAGGTAAAAAACATTAGGGACGGTTCTGCTGCAAAAGGGGGTTCGAGCGCATTGAGGTCCATTCTCTGATTGCTCGAGCGGACCGACCTTAAGCGAGAAACCCCTTTTGCAGCAGAACCGTCCCTGACTTATTTACTTCTTCGGTTTCCTGGGCCAGGCCAGCACCAGGGGCGAAGCGATGTACACGGTCGAATACACGCCCGAGACAAACCCCACCAGAAGCGTAAACGCGAAATTGCTCAGGATCTCCCCCCCGTACAGGAAGATCGACAAGACCACCAGCAGCGTTACCCCGGAAGTAAGCAAAGTCCTCCCCAGGGTCTGATTGACGCTTAAGTTTATCAGCTCGGCCAAGGTCATCTTACGCTGCAGCCGCATATTTTCGCGCACTCTGTCGTAAATGACGATGGTATCGTTGATGGAATAACCGGCAATGGTCAGGAACGCCGTCACGCTCAACAGGTCGATCTGCCTGCCGGTCAAAGCCAGCGCTCCCATCGCCACCAGCACGTCATGCAAGAGCGCGATAACACCGGCTGCCGCGAAGTTGAAATGCTTGAAGCGAATTGCCACGTAGATCAGGATGCCGATCAGAGACCATAACAGCGCCGCGGACGCTTTGCCCTTGAGGTACTTTCCCGCCACCGGGCCCACGCGTTCGATACGCAGCGTCTCGATGGTCTGTCCCGGCATCGCCTCTTTAAGCTTGGCGGTGATCTCCTTGTTCTTATCCTCAACGGTGCGGATCATCACCACCTGCGGATTATCCCTGAACTGCTGGATAGAAGCATCCTTGAGCCCGATCTCCGCCAGCAGCTGCCTGACGGTATCCACGGAAGGGGCCTGCTGGAACTTGTACTCCTGCACCTGTCCTCCGGCGAAATCGATGCCATAGACCTTATCTCCGCGGGAGATGAACGACCAAAGGCCTGCGCCGATCACCAGGACGGAAAGCGCATAGAAGATACGCCGCTTCCCGATAAAATCGATCTTGGTCTGCTTAACCAGGGAAAGCATGGGCAGGGATTTGAGCCATCCGAAGTGCAGCAAAGTCTCCATGATGGTCCTGGTCACCACCACCGCGGTAAAAAGCGATGAGATCAGACCGATGGTCAGGGTCACGGCAAAGCCGCGGATCGGGCCGGTGCCGAACTGGAACAGAAGGAATGCCGCAATCAGTGTGGTAATATTGGAATCAAAGATCGCGGTGAACGCCCGGTCATACCCCAGGCCGATGGCCTGACGCAGGGTCTTCCCTGACTTAAGTTCCTCGCGGATCCGCTCGTTGATGAGCACGTTCGCGTCGATAGCCATACCTAAGGATAACGCCATACCTGCGATACCCGGCAGGGTAAGCGTTGCGGAGATCCCTGGGAAAAGGATCGGCAGCATCCCCAAACCTCCTAAGACCATGAGCATGTTCAGGGAAAGCGCGACGTTGGCGACCAAACCGGCAATGAGATAATACCCCGCCATGAACAGCAATACCAGCGCACAGCCGATCAAGCTCGACTTGATCCCGTTCTTGATGGAATCCTGCCCCAGCAACGGGCCGATGGTCCTCTCCTCTTCCACGTACATGGGAGCAGGCAACGCGCCTACGCGCAGCACCAGGGCGATATCCTGCGCCCGGGTAACATCATAACGTCCGGTGATCACGGCCTGGCCGCTGGGGATCGCCTCTTTGATGTTCGGGGCGGTCTGCACCTTCCCGTCCAGGACGATCGCCAGGCGCCGGCCCACGTTCGCCGCGGTGATCTCCGCGAACTTCTTGGCGCCTTCGGGATTGAACTCCAGCGTCACCATCGGCTCGTTCATGGAGGACTCGTCGAACTTGACCATGGCGTTGGCGATGGCATCCCCGGTCAAAACCGCGTCCTTCTCCAAGAGCAAGCGCGTGCGCTCCTCCTGGTCTTCCTTGAGCTCATATCCTTCCGGCACGGTGCCGGAAAGAGCCTGCTTGATCTTCTCCCCGTCATCGGAGACCATCTTGAACTCCAGCAGCGCGGTCTTACCTATAAGATCGATGGCCCGCTCGCGGTCGGTGACCCCGGGCAACTGCACCACGATCTCGTCCGTGCCGTGCTTGACGATGGACGGCTCGCGCACGCCGAACTGATCGATACGGTTGCGGATGACCTCCAGCGCACGGTCGCACGCATCCTCTTTATCCTTCTCCGGGAGCTTGGAAGTATCCACCTTCAACAACAGATGCATCCCTCCCTGAAGGTCGAGCCCCAGGTTGATGCGTTTGTTAAGAGGGAAGGCGAAGTAGACGCACAACCCTACCACGCCCAGCACCAGCAACAGCTTATAGATCAGTTTCTTTTCCATGTACGGTCCTTATTTCGAGATACCGGGTTGTCTTTTCACCACTGCGATACTGCTTTTTTCCATCTCGATCTTGACGTTCTCGTCTACCCGCACGATCACCGTCTTATCCTTGACATTGACCACCGTGCCGTGGATCCCCGCAGCGGTGATCACTTCGTCGTTCTTCGCCAGTTTGTTCAACGTCTCCTGATGCTCCTTCTCCTTCTTCTTCTGGGGCATGATCACCAGAAAATAGAAGATCCCGAAGATCACCAGCATCAAAAGCATCTGGCTCAAAGCTGCTCCCTGCGGCATTAAAGCCTCCTTGCCCAGAAAGGGCAACACCGGCCGCTCCGATAAGGCCGGGTGTCAGTTCAATTATTTCTGCTTCTTCACGATCGACTTGATGGTATCCGTCGGCTGCGCGCCCATCTTGATCCAGTGCGCGTACCGTTCCTTATCCAGCTTGACCACGCCCGTCACGGGGGTGTAATATCCCAGCTCCTCGATGAGCCTTCCGTCGCGGTTCCTGGTCTCCTCGAAGACGGTGATGCGGAAATGCGGCTGCTTCTTGGGGTTCTTGCCGATCCTTCTCATACGAATACGTACTGCCATGAAACTCCTCCTTACTTGCTGATCGCCTCTATCAAGGCCTTGGCTTTTTGCTCGGTCTCCCGATATTCACGCGCGGGCAGCGAATCCGCCACTATCCCCGCTCCTGCCTGGACGTAGGCAGTATTTCCTTTGTGCATGATCGTCCTGATGGTAATGCACATATCCATGTTGTGCGAGAAGCTGAAATACCCGACGCTTCCGGCGTACGGCCCGCGGCGGGTCTTCTCCAGCTCATCTATGATCTCCATCGCCCGGATCTTGGGACTGCCGGAAACCGTCCCGGCCGGGAAACTCGCCCGCAGGCAATCGTAGATGTCGTACTTGTTCTCGAGGATACCCTGCACCTCGCTGACCAGATGCATCACGTGGGAATACCGCTCCACGGTCATGAACTCGGTCACTTTGACCTTGCCCGGCTTGGAGACCCGGCCCAGGTCGTTGCGGCCGAGGTCCACCAGCATCAGATGCTCGGCCCTTTCCTTCTGGTCCGCCAGAAGCTCGCGCTCCAGCTCCAGATCCTCCTGCTCGTCCCTTCCCCGCGGCCGGGTACCCGCGATAGGACGCACCACCCCTACCCTGTCCTCGCATCGCACCAGGATCTCGGGGGATGAACCGACCAGATGGAACCCGTCCATCTGGAGAAAGAACATATACGGTGAGGGGTTGAGGCTGCGCAGCGTACGGTACATATCGAACGGCGCCTTATCCGTGCGGGCAGCGAAACGCTGCGAAAGCACCACCTGGATGATATCCCCTGCTTTGATGTACTTTTTAGACTTATCAACTATACCATGAAACTCTTCTTTTTTAAAGTTCGAAGTGATCCGGGCCCCGCGGCCGGTATGGTGCACCCGGCTGGCAGCCGGTACGGCCTTGCCCAGGAGCGCCTCATAAGTCTCGATCCGGCGCACGGCCTGGCGGTATACGGCTGAAAGGGAAGCCTCTGACCTGCCCTTTTTCCCGTTCCCGCCCAGCAGGCAGTTGCTGACGATCTTGATGGTATGCTTGACGTGGTCGAAGATCAGGATGGTATCGGTGAGCATCAGCACCGAATCCGGCAGATGGAGTTCATCCGGGTTCTTATCCGGGATATCCTCGAAAAAACGCACCATATCATACCCTAAATACCCGACCATCCCGCCGTAGAACCTGGGCAGCCCGGGAACCGGCACGTCCTTGTATCCCTGCATGAGGGTGCGCACCTCGTCCAGGGGGTCGGTCGCGGTATCGAACTCCTTCACCCGGCCGGTCGCGGGATACCGTATGCTGATACGCCGGCCCTTGCTGGTAAAGACCAACGAGGGCGAAGTCCCCAGGAAAGAGTAACGGCCGATCTTCTCCTGTCCTTCCACGGACTCCAGGAGGAAGGCGTAGCCCTTCTCCCGTATCTTAAGGAAGGCAGAGACCGGCGTATCCAGGTCGGCGTTGATCTCCTTATACACAGGAACAACGTTCCCCTGTTTCGCCAGCTTTTTAAATTCCTGAAATGATGGATTGAACATGTTATCTATCGGAAAGCGCGGATGTGTGCTGAGCGCATGTGTGGCCATTCTCTAAAGACTCGAGCGGCCACACCTTAAGCGAAGCATACATCCGTGCTTTCCGAAAGTTACGTTTCATTATTTCGCCAATTTGAACTTCCGGTAAAAACAGGAAACGTTGTTCGTGTGGCACGCCGGCCCGATCTGCCGCACCTTGATCAGCAAAGCGTCGAGATCGCAGTCGAAGGATACGGACTTGACGAACTGGTAATGCCCCGAAGTCTCCCCCTTGACCCAGTACTCCTGGCGGGAACGGGACCAGAAGCAGGTCTTGCCCAGCTTCATGGTGCGCTTGATGGACTCGGCGTTCATATACGCCAGCATCAGCACTTCCCCGGTCTTGTACTCCTGGATAATCGTCGGGATCAGCCCCTTTTCGTCAAATTTGAGATCTGCGACCTTCACGTCCTTCTTTTCCTCAGCCTTCATATGCGTACCTCGACTCCTTTATCGCGTAAATATCGTTTGACCTGCGCGACGGTCAGCTCCTGGTAATGGAACAGCGACGCCGCCAGCGCCGCATCCGCTTTTGCCTTGGTCAGCACTTCCTCGAAATGCTCCGGAGCGCCCGCTCCGCCCGAGGCGATCACCGGCACGGACACCGCCTCGGACACCGCTTTGGTCAGCTCCAGGTCATACCCCTGCTTGGTGCCGTCGCAATCCATGCTGGTAAGCAGGATCTCTCCGGCGCCGAGCTTCACCACTTCTTTAGCCCAGGCCACGGCATCGATCCCCGTTGCCTTGCGTCCGCCGTGCGTGTATACCTGCCAGCGGCCGCTGCCTCTTTTCGCGTCGATCGCCACCACGATGCACTGGCTGCCGAACTTAGCCGAGGCCTCCGTCACCAGGGAAGGCTCGCGCACCGCCGCGGTGTTCAGGGACACCTTATCCGCGCCGGCGTTAAGCAATCCGCGAATGTCCTCCACGGAAGCGATCCCCCCGCCCACGGTAAAAGGCATATAGATGGTGCGCGCGATCCTTTCCACCAGCTCGACCAGGGTCTTGCGCTCTTCATGGCTGGCGGTGATATCCAGGAACACCAGCTCATCGGCCCCGGCGGCGTCATAGGCTTTGGCCACCTGCACCGGGTCCCCGGCATCGCGCAGCTCGACGAACTTTACCCCTTTTACCACCCTGCCCTCCTTGATATCCAGGCAGGGGATGATCCTCTTGGCGAGCATACTTACTTGGTCTTCTTGGTCAGGTACTCTTTGAGCAGTTCCCAGGTCTTTTTCCCGGCTTTTCCGTCGACCGGAAGGCCGTTCGCCCTCTGGAAGGCGCGGATCGCCTCGCGGGTCTTCCTGCCCATCCTGCCGTCGACCGTGCCCACGTCGTACCCGGCGTTCTCCAGGGCGGTCTGGACCTGCTTGACGCTGGGACGGGATTTCGCCTCGTCCACGTCGCTAGCTGCCAGCGCCTGCGCCTGCTGCATCTGGGCGGATATCTGCTCCATGGTCTGCCGCAGCGACGCGATCTCCGCGTCCCTGGACTGCAGCTGCGCCTCTAAGGAGGACACCTGCCCCCGCAGGTTCTCCATCTCCGCGTTCTGCTGTTTCCTGCCCGTCGCGCAACCGCTCAACATTGCCGCTACCGCAACACCCGCCGCCACTGCCGTCATCCTTTTCATATGCTCTCCTTGTGAACGATCAAGCCGCCCGAAGCGCCTCGGTTAAAGTGAACCTGTGCTCATACAAAGCCTTGCCTACTATCACGCCGCTGATCCCCTGCCCTTCGCATTCCGCCAGGCGGCGGATATCATCCAGGGAAGATACTCCTCCCGAAGCGATGACCCGCAATCCCGAGGAACGCGCCAGCTCCGTCATCTCGGAGATGTTCGGACCTTTAAGCGTGCCGTCCTTGGAAATATCCGTGTAGATCACTTCCGTAAAACCCAGCGCCTTGAGCCCGGCCGCGAACACCACCGCCTCTATCCCGGCGCTTTTCTCCTGCCATCCCCGCACCTGCAGGATGCCCTGCCGCGCATCCAGGCTGACAATTACCTTTGCCCCGTACGCGGCATACGCCGCCTCCAGGAAGTCTTTATCCTCGACGGCCTTAGTACCCAGCACCACCCTCGAGACCCCGGCATCCAGCAGCATCCTGACCGTCTCCAGGCTCCTGACCCCGCCGCCGCACTGCACCGGGACCTTCGCCTTCTGCACGATGGAGCGCACTACCTCCAGGTTCGACGGTACGCCCTGCGCCGCGCCGTCGAGATCGACCACGTGCAGGATCTCGGCACCCTGTCCGGCCCACTCCAGCGCGATCTGCACCGGGTCCCGGGAATACGTCTTGCTGGCGGAAAAATCCCCCTGGAACAGCCGCACCACCTCTCCGCCCCGCAGATCGATCGCAGGATAAATGATCATAAGGCGATAAAATTCCTCAGTATCTGCAGACCCACATCCTGGCTCTTCTCCGGGTGGAACTGCACCCCGTAGACGTTACCCTGCTGCACCACGGCGGCAAACTCCACTCCGTAGGAAGCGCGCGCCGCGACCAGCGCATCCTCGCGGGGTGCGCAGTAATACGAGTGGCAGAAATACACGTATGCTCCCTGCGGGATCCCCGCCATCAGCGGCGACTTGCCGGATACGGTAAGCCTGTTCCAGCCCATGTGCGGCACCTTGCCGCTCACCGCCGGATCGAACTTCTCCACGCTTCCGGCCATGATCCCCAGCCCGGTCTCGCGGACCGCTTCCGCGCTGGTATCGAAGAAAAGCTGCATGCCGAGGCAAATACCCAACAGAGCCTTGCCCGAAGCGGCATACTCCCGGATCGCCGGGACAAGCCCCTTGGCCTTAAGCACCTGCATGGCGTCATCGAAAGCGCCTACGCCCGGCAGCACCAACTTGCCGGCCTGCGCGATCTCCCGGGCGGATTCCACCACCTGCGTACCGGCGCCCAGGGATTCCATCGCCTTTTGTACGCTGTGGATGTTGCCCATCCCGTAATCGATGATGGTGATCATAGCAGAAAAGACCTTTAGTCGATAACGCCTTTGGTCGAAGGCACGCCCTTGCGGCGGGGATCCTTTTGCGTGGCCATATCCAGCGCGATGCCTAACGCCTTGAACGCGGGCTCGAGCGTGGCATGCAGGTCCCTGCCGGGATTCTCGATGGAAATGTTAAGGTTGATCCCCGACTGTTTGGCGAAAGAATCGAAGAAATGCTGGGCGTACTCGATCTTGTACCCCTCCTGAGCCGCGGACTTGAGTGCCCCCCGGCAGCAGGACCCGAACGCGAGCGACCCGCGGCCGCTGATATCGATGGCCGCGTGTGCGGTCACTTCCTCCATCGGCACGGAGGCGAAGCCTACGCGCCGGATACCCTTCTTATCCCCCAGCGCCTTTTTGAACGCCTGCCCCAGCACCAGGCCGATATCCTCATTGGTATGGTGCGCATCCACCTTCAGGTCGCCCTTGGCCTTTATATCGAGATCGAAAAATCCCCAGAAGGCAAAAAGCTGCAGCATATGGTCGAGGAACCCGATGCCGGTATCCACTTTCGCCTTGCCGCTTCCGTCGACATTGACCGTGGCGGTGATCTTCGTTTCCGTAGTGTTGCGTGCAATGGTCGCCTTGCGCATTATGAGAACCTCGCTTTCACCGATTCCAGATGTTTGGAGAGCCCTTCGATCCCCGCGATCTTCTCCAGCGGTTCGCGCACCTTCTCCAGCGCCTTCTTCGAATACCCGATGATATGATTGGTCTTGATGAAATCCGAGACCGAAAGCCCGGAGAAGAACCGCGCGGTGCCGGAGGTCGGCAGCACGTGGCTGGGCCCGGCGACGTAATCCCCCACCGCGGTCGGGCTGTACGGCCCGAGGAAGATCGCGCCGGCGTTCCTGATCTGCCTGGCGATATCCCTCGGATTCTGCACCAGCACCTCGAGATGCTCGGGAGCGATCTTATTGGCGATCTCCACCGCCTGCGCCAGATTCTTGGTCAGGATGATCTGGCCGTTGGCCCCGTCCATTGCGGCCTTGATCTCCTTGGCCAACCCCTTGGAGTTGGTGATGAGTATCGCCAGCCCTCCGTGATGCTCGGCCTGGGCTTTCAGGTCCGCGATGATGAACTTCGGGTCGCTGAAACGGTTGGCGATGATCACCAGCTCGGTCGGCCCGGCGACCATGTCAATATCCACGTGCCCGAAGACCTGGCGCTTGGCCTCGGTCACATACTGATTGCCCGGCCCGACGATCTTATCCACCTTGGGGATGGTCTTGGTGCCGTATGCCAGCGCGCCTATCGCCTGCGCGCCTCCTACCCGGTATATCTCATCCACTTTCAGCAGGTCCGCGACCACCAGGATGTGCGGGTTGATGAACCCGTTCTCATCCGGGGGGCTGACCATGGCCACTTTCTTGACCCCCGCGATCTTTGCCGGCAGCACCGTCATATACACGGTCGAGACCAGCGGCGCGGTGCCCGCGGGGATATAGACCCCCACCCGCTCCAGCGGCACGTAATCCTCGCCCAGCACCATCCCGTCACCGTCCTTGAGCCTCCAGGATTTACGCAGGGATTTCTTATAAAAACGGTTCACGTTCTCGATGACCACCTTGAGGGTGGAGACGAAATTCGGGGTGATGTTCTGGTACGCGCCGGAGATCTCGATCTGGGAAACCTTCAGCTGCCTGGGCTGTAACTTCACCTGGTCGAACTTGCGGGTATAGCGCAGGAGCGCGTCGTCGCCGTCAAGGCGTACGTCGTCGAGTATCTTGCGCACCTTCTCCTCCACCCGGCGGTTGCGGCCGAACTGACGCTGATAGATCTTCTCCAGCTGTTTGCTGTTGTAACGGATGATCTTCATGGCTATTTCCTCAACCAGTTCTTGAACTTCTCGAACGCCTTATTGATACCCGACTCATCGCTGCCGCCCGCCTGCGCAAAATCCTTGCGGCCTCCGCCGCTTCCGCCGATCAAAGGGGCCACTTCACGCACTGCCGCCCCGGCGTCGAAACCTTTGGCCACCAGATCGGGAGTAAAGCCGATACCCAAAGCAACCTTCCCCTCGGATACTCCGGCGAGCGCCACCGCGCCGCTTCCCAGCTTCTGCTTGGCCGCATCCATGGCGCTTCTGATCTGTGCCATATCCGCCGCTTCGAGCATTCTCGCCACCACCTTGATCCCCGCGATCTCCTCTGCCTGCCTGACCGCCTCGTCGATCACCGAGATCACCGATCCGCTCTTCGCGGAGGAAAGCTGCTTTTCCAGCTCCTTGATCCGCGCCAGTTTTTTCTGCACCTCGGATGCCAGCTTCTCCCGCGGCACGCGCAGCGTCTCCGCTACTTCATTGAGGATCCCCTGCTGCTGCCGGATCAGCTCGTACGCCGCCTTGCCGGTCACGCCTTCGATACGGCGCACCCCGCTGGCCACCGAGCTTTCGGAGATGATCTTGAAAAGACCGATCTGTCCGGTCGAATCCAGATGCGTGCCCCCGCAGAGCTCCTGCGAGACCCCCGGGACCGCCACCACGCGCACCTTATCCTCGTATTTATCCCCGAAGAACGCCAGGGCGCCCGCGGCTTTCGCCTCATCCTGATCCATGACCTTCTTGGTGACGGCATGGTTGACGATCACCTGCTCGTTGACGAACGCCTCGACGTGCGCAAGCTCCTCGTCGGTCAAAGCCTTGAAATGCGCGAAATCGAAACGGAAACGGTCGGCGGCGACCATCGACCCCTGCTGCTGCACATGCTCCCCGAGCACTTTGCGCAGCGCCGCCTGCAAAAGGTGCGTGGCGGTGTGGTTACGCATGATGTCCAGGCGCCGGCCGGCATTCACTTCCGCCGTGACCTTGACCCCTACTTTGAGCGCCCCGCCTTTGACCTGCCCCTTATGCAAGAACACCTTCTCCACCTTATGCGTATCCTCAACGACGAAAGACCCCCCCTCAAAGGTGATCGTGCCCGCATCCCCGGCCTGACCTCCTGATTCCGCGTAAAAAGGCGTGCGGTCGAGTATCACCTGCCCCTGCGAAGCATTCCCCAGCTCGTTGACCAGATCACCTTCCTGATTGACCAACGCGATGACCTGCGGTAAGGCTTCCCCCTCCGCCGGCGCCTTCATGGACTCGTATCCGACAAAAATAGATGCTGCGACATTGCGCAGCTGCGCTTCCTTGACGTCGAAGACATCCCCCTGCATCTTGCTGTGCTGCCGGGAACGCACGCTCTGCTCCAGCCGCCCCTCATCGAACGCGGACTTGTCTATCTCGATCCCCTGCTGCAGCGCCCACTCCTGGGTCAGGTCAAAAGGGATACCGTAGGTATCGTTGAGCAGGAACGCGATCTGCCCGGCCTGCTTCGCATCCGGACGCGCTTTCACTGCCGCGAACTTCTCCTCCAGCAGCGCCCCGCTCTCCTCCAGGATCGCGATGAAATTCCTCTCCTCCGCCTGGATCACCTGGGAGACATTCTCCCGGCGTTCTTTAAGCTCCGGGTACGGCACGGACATCACCTCTGCCAGCACCGGCACTAACGCATACAGAAAAGGCTCCTTGATCCCCAGGGAATACAGGTGCAGCACGGATTTCCGGATCAACTTGCGGATGACATACCCCCGGAACTCGTTGGAGGGCATCACCCCGTCCAGGATGGTGAACGCCACCGCCCGCAGATGATCGGCGAGCGCATACACCACTTCCTGTTTCGGCGACACTTTCGCCTTGGCCAGTATCTCTTTGATCACCGGCTGGAAAAGATCGGTCTCGAAATTATTGGTCTTGCCCTGCATCACCGCGGTGATACGCTCCAACCCCATCCCGGTATCGATATTCTTCTGGGGCAAAGGCTCGAGCACCCCGCCTTCCTTACGGTTGAACTGGGTGAACACCAGGTTCCAGATCTCGATGAAACGGCCGCAGCTGCACGCCGGGGAACATCCGGGTTTTTTGCATCCGGTCTGGGGGCCTAAGTCCACGAAGATCTCCGAGCAGGGGCCGCAGGGGCCGTTCGGGCCCTTCTCTTTCGCTTCCGAAGGCCAGAAATTATCCTTATCCCCGAGCCGCACGATCCTGGATTCCGGGAACTTGACCTCATCCTTCCAGATATCGAACGCTTCCGTGTCGTCCTTATACACCGAGACCCACAACCGCTCACGGTCGAGCTTGAGCTCCCGGGTCAGGAACTCCCAGGCCCAGAGGATCGCCTCCCTCTTGAAATAATCGCCGAAGGAGAAATTCCCCAGCATCTCGAAGAAGGTGTGATGGCAGTCGGTCTTACCCACCTTGTCCAGGTCGTCCGTGCGCAGGCACCGCTGCGAAGAGGTCGCCCGGCGGTAATCCGTGACCATGCCTAAGAACTGCATCTTGAACTGGTTCATCCCCGCTGTGGTAAAGAGCAGGGTCGGGTCGTTCTTCGGCACCAGGGAATCGCTGGCAACGGCTTTATGCCCCTTCTGCTTGAAAAAATCCAGGTATTTCTGACGGACGGTATTCGCGTTCATATTTTTTCCATGGCTTCCATGATCACTTCGGGAGAGAATCCCCGGCGGAGCAGGAACCCGTACAATCTCCTTTTGGCCACCTGAGGTTCCAGATTCCGGTACACTTTCATCTTGCGGGCGACCATCTCCCGCACCATCGATCCTTCGTCGTGCTCCCGGGATACTTCCTGGCCCGCCTGTTCGATCAACCCGGCGCTGATCCCTTTACGCCGCAGTTCCAGCGCCACCCGCCGGCGTCCAAAGGAACTGCCCAGCCTCTGCCGCATCCAGTCGAAGGCGAACTGCCTGTCATCCAGGAAACGTTTCTCCGTCAGCCATGCCAGCAGCGGCTCGACGACCTCGGCGGAAAAACCCTTTTTCCCCAAACGGTGACGCAACTCCTCCGTGCTCCGCTGCCGGTATTTAAGCAGCAGGAATGCGTACCGCTTCGCCTGCGAAATTTCGGGGAGCTCTGTGCGTGCCACGCTCTGAAAAGATACATCCGGAAGGCCCGAAAAGGCCTCCCGGATGATGGATAACGAGGCTGCCCTTACGCTTTGGCAGCGGGTTTGGCAGGTTCCGCACCTGCGAATATCCGCTTGCGGATCTCTTTCTCGATCGCGTCCGCAAGTTTGATGTTCTCTTTGACCGTCTTGACCGCCGCGTCCCTGCCCTGTCCGATCTTTTCTCCGTTGAAGGAGATCCACACCCCGGGCTTGTCCAGGACCCCCACCCCCACCCCGGCGTCGACGATCGAACCGGCCTTGGAGATCCCTTCGTTATGCAGCGTCTCGAACTCCGCCTCGCGGAAGGGAGGTGCGACCTTGTTCTTGACCACTTTGCATTTGACGCGGTTGCCGATCACCTGCTCCCCGGATTTCAGGGTCGCGATACGGCGCAGATCGAGCCTTACCGACGAATAGAACTTCAGCGCCCGGCCTCCGGGAGTGGTCTCGGGAGAGCCGAACATGACGCCGATCTTCTCGCGCAGCTGATTGATGAACACCATGCAGGTCCGGGATTTGCTGATCGCCGCGGTGAGCTTGCGCAGGGCCTGCGACATCAGCCTCGCCTGAAGCCCGACGTGCGCATCCCCCATCTCGCCCTCGATCTCGGCGCGGGGTGTCAACGCCGCGACGGAATCGATCACGATCACGTCCACCGCATTGGAGCGCACCAGAGTCTCGGCGATCTCCAGCGCCTGCTCTCCCGTATCCGGCTGGGAGATGAGCAGGTCGTCGAGATTGACCCCGATGACCTTCGCATAAGTGGAATCGAACGCGTGCTCAGCGTCGATAAATGCCGCGACACCCCCCTTTTTCTGGATCTCGCGGATCAGGGTCAGGGTCAGGGTGGTCTTACCGCTGGCTTCCGGCCCGAAGACCTCGATGATACGGCCGCGGGGAAGGCCTCCCACGCCCAAGGCCACATCCAGGGTCAGGGCGCCGGTCGGGATGGCATCGACGTGAACCTTGACGTCGCCGCCAAGCTTCATGATCGACCCCTTGCCGAACTGTTTCTCTATCTGGGAAAGCGCGAGCTCAAGCGCCTTGCTTCGCTCGTTACGCTCGGAGGACTGCTTCTGCTCCTCTACCGCCGCAACGGGGGCGGCAGCAGCGGACTTTCCTGCTGGTTTCTTTTCAGCACTCATCGTAAACCTCCAAATCTTAAGCTTTTTCCGACTTTATTAAAGTAATTTAAGAAGTTAATTATAGCCCTCTTCCCTTGGGCTGTCAAACGAAATTCCCCCCTTTCCTCTACTTAAGACGCAACGGGAAAGGGAATCTCACAGGAACCGTGAAATAATTGTTCCCAGGAACATCCACACCGCAAAACGGGATTCCTTGCGGCCGGAATAATCCACATATTCATCGATGACCATGCGAAATACCGGGAAACCCACAAGCGCCGCCAGCGCACGCAGAAAAGAGAACCACAGCTCTTTTGAAATAAGCGAGGCACGCAGCTCCGGGAAAAACCCTGCTCCCACGGCAAGGATAAGGAAACCGGAAATCACCGCAAGATGGTAACGCTTAAAAAAAAGGGATAGCGGCCTAAACACGAGCCACGAAAGCACGATCGCGCCGAGACTCCCCGCCCCTCCCCGGGAGAAAAAGGGAATACCCGCGATAAGCAACTGGGCAAGGATGAACATCAGGAAAAAACCCAGGAATATCCGCGCTCCTCCCACGCATTTCTCCTTGAGGGGACGGCGAGGCATCACCTTCCTCGTTTCCGCACGCGTGCGCCAGTATTCCCCGGATCGGAGGAAAAAAAACAGCGAACGCCCCAGGAGAAAGACGGTGGCGGGAATAAAGATCGCCAGCAGGATAAGGTACGATGCGAAATAATGATCGAAATACACAAGCCGGTAACTTGAAAGGGGGAAAAGCATCGAATAACAGATGAAAAGTTTCGCATCCCCTGCGCCCCACACTCGATACCTCCAAAGCGCATATGCCACACAGATACTCGTTCCTACCGTAACCAGGAACCTGTCGAAACGGTAAAAAAATGGCTGCACCAGTGCGCGCACTCCCTGGTCCCCTCCCATAACGAACTGCAGCAGAAAGACCGCGCAGTACACAAGTACCGCGTACAGCATGCCGCGCAGGATCCAGACATTACGGACCTTGCCAATCCTGAAATCCTCAATGCTGGTTACCGCTCCCAGGACCAGTACGCCCGGAAAAAGGAGGGCGTCGGCAAGCGTGAAAGGAACCATCACAAAACCCTGCCGATCGGATGATACCAATTGCCCGTACGTACGAAGCGTATCTTCCGCCTGAAAGGGCGGAACTCATCCACCCCTACACCGCCGGCGTACCCACGGTGTACCCCCAGGCAACAGCTTTTAAGCGCACAGAGGCGGCACTGAACGGGGAACATGATCTCTGCTTCGGGCAGGGTGCGAAAAACAAGGGGGAAAAGCGCCCGCGGCACCAGACAGAGCGGAAAATGGTACAGCCGGGGATCAGGAAGCCGCAGCAATTCTGAAGCCGCTTCCCGCAAGAAAGGACGGACCTGCGTATACGTCACGCCGATCCTCCGCCAGTTCTTAGCCGCCTCCCCCTCTATTTCGACGAATATGAAAACCACCCGTCCCGCACTGGGGACCTGCGCGCGCAGAAACCGGGCAATTTCCTTCATCCAGCGGTAATTGAGGCCGTGCAGGACCACCCGGAGCTCAAGCAGCTGGGTAGGACGCATAAGGGCACTGATCACCTGCAGACCCCGCAGGGTCTGCGTAAAGCTCCCCTTGACCCTGGTGATACGGTCGTGCAGCGAAGCCGTATGCCCGTGCACGGGGATCACCAGATTCACCAGCGGGAACCTCCGCATGAACTCCCTGGCGTACGCTTCACGGGAAAACGCCCTGCCATTGGTCAAGCAGGTGATCTGAGCCTGCGGGAACAACGTGGCGACCCTCCGGATAACGGGAAAAAGATCCGGAGACATGGTAGGCTCACCGCCGGAAAGAATGAACGCGTCCCTGAAATTCTCCAGAAAGACATTTCTCCCCAGGGAAAAATTCTTTAAACGCCGTGAAAGTCGCGCCAGGGAGAAATCCTTCGCCGGGCTTTGTATGAAATCCCTGGGATTGGAGCACATCACACAACGGTTATCGCATTTGTGATATACTGAAATATTAGGCATGGGTGATATCCGGCAGCAGTTCTTTATCCCCGTAATGTCGGTAATATTCCTTCCAAAGCCCCTCGCATCTGGCGAATTTCGCACACTTACGGCACTTCGGAGGCTTGATACGCCCAACGGAAGCACGGGATGACTGCACGTCAAAATTGACGAAATCCCCGGCTACATGCTCCGTGATGAACGTCTTCCGTTCCGCAAGCTCGCTGATTCGGTCTTCGTGACCGGGAAAGAGGCATAACGGCACGTATCGCAGATGCCAGTGGGGGATCCTCCTGGCCTTCCCGAATTCCAGGCATTTACGTGCGTACGGGGCCATAACAGAAAGTCTCGGCACGATACGGGCAAAGGAAGAGAACGCTGCACCCTGTGTCGGATCGACAAAGATGAACTCGGCGTTGCGGATACCCAGCGAATAGATGAACTTGCCGATCTCCTCGAGCGCGCGGTAATTCCCCTTCACGATAGTCGTGTTAGACCCGATGGGGCAGCGGTCCCTGAAACGACGGATATGACCGATCCCCTCGATCAGCTGCCCAAAACTACCCGGGGACCTGGTAAGAGAATCGTGTAATGCCGCGGTATGCCCGTGAATGGAGAATACCAGATGTGTCACCCCGGCATCCACCAGATCTCGGGCGAAATGCGGATACGCGAACATCCTCCCGTTGGACGCCATGACCACCTCTTCGAAGCCGATGCGGCGGGCCTGTGAAACCAGCTGCAAAATATCCTTCCGTATGGTCCCCTCCCCTCCGATAAGTTCGAGGTACGTACACCCGCGTCTGCGCGCGCGCGCCATCTCGACCAGAATATCATCGGTGGACCGGTCGGGCAGGGAACGCTTATGCGCATTGCAGCAGAACACGCAATGACAATTACACCGGTACCCCATGATGATCACCGTTTTCCTGATCATACGACAGGCCTGAACTCCTTCCAGCCGAACTTCTCGGGATACTCTTTCCATGTCCCCTCGCAAGAGGGAAAATACCGGCACTGGCCGCACCGGGGCCCTTTTCGCTTCCCCTTATCCCTGCGATACTCCTCATAACGCTCGATCACCAGGTCGCCATCGAACACGGTCGCATCGGGCATGATCCGTTCCGCGATAAACCCCTCGAATCCAGGAAGCATGCACGGAGGGATAGCCTCGGTCATCATGCGCACCCCACGCTGCGCTCCCTTCCGCAGCCCCTCGCACACGAAAGGCACGACCGTGCTCATCCGCGGCACCACGCGCGGAAAATTTATCCACGCCCTCCCCCCGGGATGAGGAAACGCGAACTGCACCTGCGCTACCCCTAAGCCGGAAAGGAACATCGCCAGACGGGGCAGACGCCGATAGTTAAGCTTGGTGATCACGGAGTTGACCGAAACGCGGCATCCCAAAGAACGCAGGTTCCGTATACCCTGCACTACCTGGGAAAAACTCCCTTTCGCAAGAGTATGCGCTTCATGGAGACGTGCGCTGTCACCAAGGACGGCAACACAGAAATCATTGACTCCTGCGTCCATGGCTGCGCGGCAGAACTCGGGATAGACGAACATCCTTCCATTGGACTGCACCTGGATCACGGAATAGCCGGCCCTCGCAGCTTCCCGCACCGCCTCAAGGAAATGGGGATGGATGGTCGGCTCCCCTCCCGTAAACACCACTTCCGTACAGGTCGCCGCACTTTCGCGTATATCCCGCATGATCTGAAACAAAGTCCTCGCACGTACCGACTCCCGCTTGCCTCCCTGTACACAATGGATACAATAGTTGTTACACGCGAACCCGATCTTGTAATCGAGCTTGCGCAGGGATTTTCTTTTCATGAACTTCTCCTCACCGCCGTGAGATGACGGAAATAGATCCCGCAAGAAGAGCGCTCCGCGCAGAAGTAAGAAATGCCGAACCCCTGCCTCTCCAGCTCCTCTGCGCGGCTGCTCAGCCAGGAGAATCCGCGGCCGCCAGGCACACGGCCGCAACGCCTAAGCAGGGAGAAAGAAAGCGGCTTCCTGAACCTGAAACAAGCCTTCGCTGAACTGATCCCTTTCGCATCAATGCGGAACAAGAGGAGCACATCCTTCGGCTTCACCTGCGACGCATGCGAGAGGAACCTCCGGGCAAGCGGAGAGAGAAATCCTCCCCTGCACATACGCAGATACTTGCCGAGAGAGGACAGACCACGGGAAGTAGCCCTGACCGCGCTATATATGCGCACCCCCGGAACGCCGGAAAGGTCGAACCCGAACGCATCGATATGCCACTCTGGAGGAACGCATTCTTTCGCTGCCTCCGGAGGACACCCGAAAGAGTCCAAAATACCCTGTGCGGCCTTTAAAAGGTGCATACGCCGAGGCCCTGCGCTCAGATACAGCTTTGCCTGCATTCCCCCTCCCGGCGCTACCTCGCAACCGAACTGCAGAGGGAGCCGGTACGCCAAAGCAAAGGTACATACCTTGCGCAATACCCTGCCGGAAACCACGCGAGGCGCGACACGCCTGCAGCACTCCCGTATCTGCGCCGAACGTTTACGATGGAACTCCATGAAATTCACAGTCGTCTCAGGTACGGGGGGAAAAGCCAGATGAGATACCCCAAGCTGATCGCTCCCCTGAGTAAGAGAGAACTCATACTCTCCCGCTCCCCCCCAGGAACGCGCGAACACTTCAAGGATTCGGAGAGGGACTCCGGCCGCTGAACTCACCGCACCTCCGTTGCCTGGCGCCTGACCTGAGCCGCGGCGACCGCCCAGGCCCTGTCGAACGTTTCATATATACCGGCCCTGTGTTCCATCATACCCCTCACCACCGCATTTCCGGCCCAACAAGTAAACACTCCCGGCCTTCGCGAAAAAGCCTCTCCTACCCGACGCACAAAAGGCCCGGCAGACAACCCCTCATGCACATCACCGATCCGAAACGCCTTGTCCTTGAGTCCCGCGAAAAAGAAACACGGGTATACCTCTCCCTCCACCGTGACCGAAAGATGCCTGGTCGCCGGGGCGCAAAAACAAGAAGCACGGCGACCTGCCTTAAAATGGGCCAGGTCCCGCTGCGGCGCGCAACACATGTATGAAACCGAACCGGATACTCCCGCGCGCCTCTCTGCGGCGATATCCGCGCCTAATCCCCGGCATTGCGCACGCAGCGTGGTACATGCTGATGCATCCCATCTATAACGCACCCCTTGCGCAGCCGCAGGAACCAGATTAATATCCCATCCGGGGAATGCACCTCGGATGAACCCCACCGACTCCCGCAGCGTATCGACGGTACCGGGAGTGACCGTGATCTGGACCTGGACAGGCATCCCCTTGAAAAAAGGGACCGCTTCCTTTATGCGCCTGACCACCCGAGCATGCGTAGCCCTTCCCCGTACGCCCAGGCGTTCCCGGTCATGCTGCCGGAACGCTCCGTCGATACTGAACATCGGGACCAGGTTCATGGCTGCCATCTGCGCCGCCCTGCGACGTGTGATCGCCAGTCCGTTCGTACAGATGTTGAAACGCCTGATCCCCTGTCGCCGCGCATATGCGACGACCCGGACCAGAAGCTCCCACTCCAGAAGAGGCTCACCCCCGAAAAAACAGATGATGGTAGAAGGCACTTTCCTGGAAGCCACGAGATCCACCGCCTTACGTGCGACTTCCCAGGTCATCCTGCGCGGACGTTTGGGGAGATAACAATAGCGGCAGCGCATGGTACATGCTTCGGTCAGGTACAGTTCAGCGATGAGTTGGGACATGGGGCAACGTATAGTCTCGCAAGGAAAACGCTCTCCCTGCCGCCTTTAAGAGGGCGGCGAGCCGCATGAGCCTCTGCGTCTTAACTTCATCCGTGATCTTGGCAGGCATGGAAGAAGCACACGCCGAAGGCCGATCATTATACCGCATAACATACACTCGTTCAAAAGGAAACTTGGTGACCAACGCACAGGTAGCGAGAAAATCCTTTTCTGTCTCCCCCGGGAAACCAACGATGATATCAGTCGAAATAGAGATACCGGGGACCTCGCGCACGAGCTCCTGGAGCAGGCGGCGCGCCTGAACGGCCGTATACCCCCTCCTCATGCGTCGCAGTACGCGTGTCGAACCGCTTTCCACCGGAACGGAGATCTTCCTGCCGACCCTTTCGTGCGAAAGCAGCTTCCTGATCTGCGCGGTACAATCCCGCGGATGAAGTTCCAGCCCCACGATCCGTACGTTCGTCTCGCGCAGTATCCGCTTCAACAACCCGTCCAAACGCATCCCCGTGAGAGGATCACGCCAATCCCCGATGCAGACCCCGACAAGCTGTACCTCCCTCGCCCCTTTACGCTGGGAGCGCAGGACGGCGCGCACGATCGACTCCGCGCGTTCATAACGACAGAGCGTCCCTGAACCGCGGCGCAGAAAAGGCTCCTCACAGTATGCACAGAACTTCGTGCATCCGCTCTTGACCAAGATCTCCTCCTTCCGGACCGGTGTACTGCGGGTCACGGAAACACCCGGACGGCGACCGGGGAACCAGCGCCGCAAAGCACGAAGGATCGCTCCCTCCTCCTGAGTCGCCAGCAGCACCCCCGGCATCGCCGCAAAACGGTCCGCACTGCATCCCGTGACGACAATTCTCGCGAGAGGGTTCTTTTCCACAACCTCTTTCATATAGGCGCCGATCTGCCGTTCACAGAAATCCACGATCCCGCACGTATAGAAGATACACACGGAAGCACGTAAGGCTCGACGGAACTCCTCCCCTCCCATACTCAAAGGCCCCTGGTCCTGCGTAGGCAGCACGAGAAAACCGCGTGCGGTCAGTTTTCCTGCGAGCGTGCGGGCGAAACTCTTCATGGTCGGACAACCGAACTCCTTCACATATACGACGGGAAGATCGCCGCTCATACCTTGACCTCCGATGACGAATGCACATATTTTGACGCCGCAAGCCAACATGAGAAATAACGACGGTACACTTTGACCGCTTGGCCGCTATCACGATTAACGAGATAGTTCCAAGCCCTGCAGGACAGGAACGGGTTCCTCCGGATGGGGACGAATCCCTCGAGCCTGGCCTTATCGAACACCGGTTCGAATATCGACCCCAGACACAGCCGATCTTTGCGCGCAAAACGGCTTGCGCCCAGCCAGTAACACGGCCATATCCTTCCCTCCGCGTCAACAGAGAGGATGCTATATCCCGTGTTACAGAACATCTCCTGACGATCACGGTTACGGTAAATAGACAGGAAATGGTACGGCAGGGGCAGACACTCGCTCGCGCATAGGTTAAGCTTCTTCCCCCTGCGGTAATATTCGAGAAAAAGATCGGCACACGCAAACACTTCCCGCCTCAACACGGCGAAATCCTTCTCCGTCCATACCGTGCGATGCACCACGGGGACCATGTTGATGCGCATATCCCTGGAGACCTGTTTTTCGACAAGCCACCGCACCGTCCGCGACAAAAAAGGCACGGTACGGGGGGTAAAGGTGATCCGCAGCTCCAAATGCAGCCGGTACCAGCGTTGAACCAGTTCAAGTTTTTTCTCTACGAGGCGGGAAACGCTCGTGATGGAACGGGAGCATCGGAGCCGGTCATGCGCAGGAGTACTGCCGTCATAGCTTATCTGCAGCACCACGTTATTATCCTGACAATACCTGAGCGTCGGCGCATCGAGCAAAGTACCGTTTGTCGCCAGATCGAACCTGCGCACGCCTCTTCGTCTCGCATAACGAACGACCTGCTTCACCAGAGGCAGGTCGAGAAGAGGCTCTGCCGTGGTGAAACTGATGATGGTCTCGGGATATCCGCGCTCCAGGGCCCAATCGACCGCCTTCTTGGCCACTTCCAGGGACATGGCCTTCGGCTTCTGGGTGATATAACAATACCGGCACGAAAGATTGCAGCGCTCGTTGATGTGCAACGTAAGATTCAGCTGTCGCGGCCCCATTATTCGAATACCCTCTTCCTGGCCTCGCGGACATACCGCCTGAACGCTCCGTGTTCAGCGGCACACGCGCGCACCAGGGTCGCCATCCTGGATGAAACGCGGTTACGCAGTAAATACGCGGGCGCGGGATTGTATGCTGCGGGCACGAACCCGGGCCAACACTCCTGGCAGGCCCTCCTTCTCGGTGAATATACGCACCCGGCGTAACGCGCGGGCATCCCGTCAAGGACGTTGCCGATGATATAACGCTTTCTCTCCGGAGAATTGATCAGAAACGGAGAAAAGCTCATAACTCCCGAAGGGTATACTTCAAGGCAACGTTTCCAGGGACAAAGATAATTGAACCTGTCCCCCGCAAGCAGGCGGCTTACCGAGTTAAGGAAATAGAACTTCCCGGAGGATATCTGGGTGAGTTGCCAACCCGCTACTTCCGAAAGGCCCCGGGCAAATGCCCGCAGGCTTGCGCGATCCCACGGCACGCCCACCAGCGGCTCGAAGTTGACCGCGGTGAATCCCTGCGAAACAATGAACTCATAGATACCGGCAAGGCGGCCGGCGAAACGCGGATCCACACCGCAGAGCACACACAGGTCCTGCGGAGGAAGATACTTATGCAGCAAGGAAAACTTGCGCGAGATACGCGCAAAAGAGCTGCGGGCGCCTTTCATCCGCCGGTTGACATCATGCACCAGCCCGGGCCCGTCGAGGCTCAACGCGACTTTCACCCTGTAACGCAGGAAAAATTCGAGATGGCGCTCCTCGCACAAGGTACCGTTGGTCCCGAGAGAGATGATCAGCTCCTTGTCTCTCCGGCTTCCTTGTGCCCGCGCATAGCGCACCACCCCCGTCAAAAGAGCGAACTCAAGCAGCGGCTCCCCCCCATACAGGATCAGGAGCTTACGTCGTCCGGGGCTGGCCAGCAAGAGATCGATCGCCCGCTTCGCCACGGATAACGGCATCACCTCGCCGGTCTTATCCACGAAACAATACCGGCACTCATGGTTGCATGCCGTGGTCAGCGCCAGATCGAGTTTGTATATCTCCTTATTCATCCGCCTTCCTTCCCTCCCGTATCACGCGCACGTATACCGTACGCACGCCGCCTTCGACGATCACCACGCGCAGCTGCGTCCGGCACCTCTGACGGGTACGCAAGATACGCTCGGCCGTTCCGCCGGCATCCCGCACCCCTCTTTCCGCCAGAAGACCTGCCAGGAATACTCTCTGATCAATATCGGGACGGATCCCCACTTCGAGCTTACGGGAATACACGCGGGCACCCTTCACTCTTTCGGCGATCACGTAATACGGCAGCCCCGCGAACGGCTCAAGCTTCTGGAACCCCTCGATCTCCTGCGCAGAGAAGCCTCCCCTACGCAACGGCCTCTTCTCACTGAATGAATGCAAGTAATATATCTTGCACGGCAGCGCTCCGGAACCGGGCAGACAATCCACGGCAAAAAGGGAGAACGGGAACGCGCGCATCCTGGGCACGGCCGCGACCCCCTCAAGCATCCGACGCACCACCTGACGCCGCAGCGCATCCGAGGCGATGCCATAGACATTGCAATATATCTTACAGAGAGCTTTTCCCTGAGGGTTCAGCTCTATCCCTAAATACATGGGCACCCTCACCGAAAACGCGGAAGCGTTGTCCATAAACCGCAAGGCCCGCGGGGATGCCTTGGCGCGCGTCAGAATATCCCGCAACATCTCGATACGCGCAGCATACAGATCGGGATACTTGAACGATTGGTTATCGTAATTGACCACACGCACTGCCCGTTGCGGAACACCGCCGCGCAGACGCAAAGAGAATTCGAACTCCTGCACCCCGAGAATATCCTGGCGGGCGCACAGATCCACCGCAGTGCCGAGGAACGCACCGGCTTCGATCTTAAGATCACCGTACAGGGAAGAAAAGAATGCCCGCCACTGCCTGGCCCGGCTATGCCACCACATCCAGCGCCCTCGCACATTCGCGCAACACCCGCGAACCGAAGAAGATCTTCGAATAAAAGTAATAATCGGGCAGGGATCCGAGTTCGCGAGTCTCGGTATTCATCGATCCCGGAAGTATATACTCCCCTTGCAACGAAACCTTTCCGCGCGCAGCAAGGAACGCCAGCTCCTCCCCGAACACTTCTTGCGGCACTTTACCGAAAAGACGGCGGAACTCCCGGAGCGCCACACCTGCATACCGGAGGTTCGCCGACACATAGAATATCATCTCATCCTGCTTCGATATGCGCCGCCCGCACCGTACCGGTATGCGCCCTTTCATGACCGCGGCGGCATATTCCCGCATCGTTACTTCGTTAAGGTAACGGGAGTGAAACGGTATATGCGAACAGGCGTTCAGCCCTATCCCCAAATACGCGCTGTTATGCTGCACCTGATCGGTAAGCTGAACGTTACGGGCAGGGGAAGAAGAAAAAGGCACGGCATACTCCCTGCTGGTAAGGCCGTGTGCACAAAGCATCTCCTGCGCCAAGGAAACCATACGGTCCCGTCTTTGGAGAAAACGGGGCTCCGGCCCCTTGCTTCCACAGGGAAAACGGGTCGGAACGCTCGGATGGAAAGGATTGACGTGCACGAGCGACGGCCTCGCCTCGCACACCCGGCGCATGGTACGGGAGAAACTTCGCACACTCTGCCCAGGGATACCGGCCATCACATCGGCATTGATATGCGGGATTCCGCAATCCCTCGCGTTCCTGATCGCGCGTTCGAAATCCTCCTCACCCTGCCTTCGACCGCACCTGGCAAGCACCTTCGCGTCCAGGCTTTGTACACCGATAGTCAACCTATTCACCCCGCACTTCTTCAAGACGGCCGCTTTCTCTCGGGTAAGGCTCGCGGGATGCGCCTCGAACGCGATCTGCACGCAACTACCGAGATCGAAGTTCCCTCGAAGAACCCGGTCAAAAAGCGTCCGCAGCTGCCGCACGCTAAGGAAAGAAGGCGTCCCTCCTCCTATGTACACCGTCCTCCAGGGGATCCGTCCGAGATACCGAGAATGACTCGCCGCCTCTTTCTCCAGAAGCAAAAGATACTCGTCGACCTCACCTGCCGAAGGCACAAAAGAAAGGAATTCACAAAACCCGCATTTGGATGCGCAAAAAGGGATATGCACGTAGATACCGGGGTCATACCATCGGGACGACGCGGCAAAAGCCTTCCACCCCGTGCGCAGTGAACGCTCCTCCATCTCGCCCCACAAGAACATAGGCGGATACTCGTATCCGGTACCCGCGAAAGAAACAGGCGAAGAAAAGACCTTTTCGCAGATGCGCCGCACCAGAGCGGCATCCCTCAAGAACTCAGAAGGTCTCATAGCAGCATCGACCGTATCTGCCTTTCCGGCAATGGCGCGCGAAGGAACGCGCGTTGGGGTGGCTTCCAGCGAGAGAACACTCGGCGGCCATAGAAGGTTTTAGAATATACCAAATACTCTCCCAGGGAGGAAAAACGAGGTTCAATGCGTGTACCCGTCCAGGAGATCTTCCCCAGACGCGCCAGGGAGCGTATCTCTTTCGGGAAAACGCGCTGCACGCTGCGCCCGAACAATCGCGTGAACTCACCGTCATCGACCGGGCCATAACGCAAGCAGGAGGTCACATAATACACCATCTCATCCTTAAGGGTAAGCTTCGACGCCACGGCGATCCCGGTGCCGGTACGCGCCACTTTCTCCCCGTAGGCCATCACGTCGATCTCGTTGGCAAAACGATAATTTCCCGTGAGGTGCGACACGGCTCCCGCGCCCAGTCCCAAGAACGCAGAAAGATGCTCGATAGAATCCGAAAGCTGTTTATTGTATGCGCCGGGGGTGATCCCAAGCGCATCGAAGTGCAAAGGGAAATACCCCCTTGCCTGCACTCTCTTACGGCACATCTCGATCATACGCTCCCGTGCCTGGACCTGTTCCCACGTTATCCTGCCTCCCTCCTTCATGAATCCGGTCAAAGACGTCGGGTAAAAAGGATGTACGTGGATCATATCGGGACGGAGCGAAAGCACTGCCTCAACGGTACGGGCCAGACTGGCGTCGTTTTGACCCGGAAGCCCGGCCATGAGATCGACGTTGATATGCCTGATTCCCGCCTCCCGGGCGGCCCGGAAACATCTATGGAAAGACCGTGCGGACTGGTATCTGCGATTGATCCTGATCACCCGCGGATCGAGGCTCTGCACACCAAGGGTCAAACGGTCGACGCCGGCCTGCGCCAGGAACCGGAGTTTTTTGGTATCGAGGAAATCCGCGTTCCCCTCGAACGCGATCTGCTCGCACAACCGCAGGTCAAACGCATCCCGGACCACTCCAAAAAGACGACGCAACTGCGCAAGGGAGAATATCGCCGGTGTCCCTCCCCCGATATACAGGGTACGGCAACTGACCCCCCTGGCGGCACTGCCATAGGTCCGCATCTCCTTCTCCAGGGCATCGAGATACCGGTCGAGCTCAGAAGTTTTATCGATCGCCAGAGAATAATACCTGCAGAACAAGCACTTTTCCCTGCAAAACGGGATATGCACGTACAATCCGAAGTGCCGCTTTGCCGGCACAAGCAGGCGCTTAATCGATGCGAGGATATCTCCCGCGGAGAACGTGCGCCCCCAAAGAAAAAGGGGAGGATATTGCAGAGTATACCCCGAATGATCGGTCGCGGCGATCTTTTCGGTAAGTGCCTTATACAACCTTTCGGGATAGACGGTACCGTCACACATGGTAGATCCGGGAAAAGATCCGGTTCCCCTGCAACGCTGACCGTACCGTCCGCAAGAAATCCGTGTAGACGCGGATGATCCCGCAATATGCCTCGAGGTCTTCCGAAGTTTGGACACGCCGTTTTCCCTTGTCGTTTCGGGACAAGAAGTAAAAAGGGAACGCGCAGAGCATACACGGCACCCCCTTGGGGAGCACCTCCGAGATATACGGCACTACGGCATTTCCGGCGTCCTTAAGTATGCGCGCGCGTCGGGCGGCGGAAATACCCGAAGAGACGTCGCCGATGCGGTATAGTTCCCGTTGCCGCGCAGGCAACGCGTCCACGGGGTCACAGGCATAAAAATCGCCGGAGACGTCCAGCCACACGGCATTGCAGGAACACATCTTCCCCTGCCTGACCACTACCTCCCCCTGCCTCTCGAACGTCCCGTGCAGCAGGTCATCCAGCGGGTCGAGCACAAACGCCTTATGCTCCTCCCCTGCCTCAAAGAGCGCGATATACCTGCGCGCAGCGTTCGAGAAAGCCCTCTGCGCCCGGCCTATCGCTACTTTACACCAATGCCCGCGATCGAGCACGGGAATGAAGTTAAAACGCATGAACCCGAGCTGCCGCATCCTCTGCCAGAATTGAAAAAGACCGCCGAGATGTGTTGCGGTAAGAACGGAGTGAATCCGGATCGAAGCGCGCTGGGACGGATCAAGTTGGAGGATACGCCTCAGCACAAGGTCGAATGAGCCCCGAACGCGCCCGGAGGCAAACACCCTATGCGAATCATGGGCGGCCTCCCCACCATCCATGCTCAAGGTGATCTTCACCCCAAGTTCACGAAGGCGGTCGACCACATGCGGAGTGAGGAGAGTACCGTTCGTGGTGACAAAGATATCGCTTGTTTCCGCGGGGAACACTTGACGCAGATGCCGGACACTGCGTTCCAACAACGGGAAGGCCATCAACGGTTCGCCACCCAGAAAGAAAAAACGCCTTTTCCCTTGTCCGTACCGAAGCGAGAATCGACGGAACGCTTCAACCCCTTTGACAAAACGGGAAAAGTGCAAATCCCTCCTCCCGCGCGCCGCATAGCAATAACTACAAGCAAGATTACACCGGCCACTTATGCGGACACCCAGGGACAAATCCATAATTGAAGGCAGCGAGCGAACCGGAGACGTACCGCTCCGCTTAGCACCATCCTCCGCTGCCGTGAGACGAATGTGACCCATGGGACGTATGAGAAGAATGGGAAGAATGGGAAGAATGCGAGGAATGCCCCCCTCTTCCGCCCATTGCCCCGCTGGTGTGGCTCGCAGGTTGACCTAACCCCTGCGAATGATGCGCACCCGATTCCTCGGGCTTCATGAAAAGCGCCATCGCCCCCAGCGCGATCCCCATCTTGGCGATCTTCTTCTTGCTCATCTTCCCTTCTTCGCTTAAAAGGAATTCGGAAAGTTCCTTCTTGACCTTAGGAAACGAACTGGACCCTTTCTTTTTCTTTACCGCCGGTTTCTTTTTCACGACCTCTTCCTCCCTGTTATGCGCCACACACGCTCTTCCCGACTCTTATTGGCCCGTTGCGTAGGCACAGTACGACTCCTTAAGGTCATTTGCCCCCTCGCTCATGTCGCATAAAGACAATTTACGCGCCACCACAGCCTGACAATAGACAATCGCCCCCGGGTTAGAAATGGTCAAGCATGTCTCTACGCTGTTATTACGTACCGCCTTCATCAGGATGATAAAATCCTTGGTTACCGTATTTGCGGCCAAAGACGGATCCATACGCATCGTCGCGAGACAGTCCGCTTTATTATCGCATATCGACTCATCCTTACGGTACATCGCTGCCGCTTTCCTGCGGCACTCATCGCGGGGGATATTGTCGGGGCAGGTAATAAGATCGGAGGGTTTATTGCGACCCAGGTCGATATACTGACCGTACTCCTTCACCCCCCTGATGCAGGCTTTCTTCAGGTTATCATTGGTTAACAGATCGCACTGTTTGATGTCTTTCTCGACAAGTGACCGGCAGATCAGATAGTTGAGGGCCAACAACTGATGTTCGGCCATAAACGTGCGATCCTGCACGATCCGGGAGAGATCGACATCCTTACCACACTCCCGGTCCCCTGGTTCATCCGCCAAACCCACCCCTCCTGATACCGCAACACACAACCATACAACAAGCGTAAGGATACAACCCTTCCTCATCCTTCCTCCTTTGCTGGAGCCATCCAACGTTCGAACACCTGTCTCTCCGATCCTTGCAGCAACCCGAACAGCAGATCAAAAATACCTTTATGTATTCGGCAACGGTCGTTAACTCCGCGAGAAAACACATCCCCTTCGGATGCATAATTATACAACGGACAGACCCCGCAAAACGGAGCATAGGCGCACTCGGCGCATAACGGCACGTTATCCAAACATGACGCGAGCGCAAGTGTCTTGGTCACCGGATTATCGACCAGAGAACGCGCACTCCCCTTAAACACGCTCCCCACCCTGAAAAGCTCGTTACCCGACGCTGCAGAAAACATCCTCCCCTCATCACAGGTGTACACGTCACCGTTATAGTTATATGCCAGTTGCCCGAAAACCGCTCCGCAAGGAGAGCGCAGATCGACATACCCGGGGTCAACCCCCTTGAGGATCTTGCTCAGGAATACCATCGCGGTCCGTTCCGCCAAGGGTATCCCTTTGCGGTTCAACGCGATAATATAACGTAACGACTTGCGATAGAAATCCAGGAATTCGTCAGCGCTCACCCGGAGACGCTCCCAGGACTTTCCCTTGCCAATACCGAAAGGAGCCACCGGCCGCAGGTGGATGGTCGAAAGCCCCGAATCCACGTATTCGTCGACGATCTCCTTCCAATACGGCAGGGAGAGCGCGGTCACGGTCGTAAGCGCATTGACCCGATACGGATACTCTCCCCGGGCATGCATCTTCCCAATGATGCCCAGCCAATGTTTCACGTTCGCGTATGCACCCCCTCCGCAACCCGGAGCTACCCGCTGCCTGTCGTGCACCCGCGCAGGCCCGTCGAGCGAAGTACAAAGCGAACACGATTCCTTTACCAGGAACGCCAACTTCTTTTCATCGAGAAAAGAGAAATTCGAAACCAAGGTGAAGCCAAGCTTTCTCCCTGCGCGCGTATTCTTCTCCCGGGCATACCTTATCGCATGCACAAGCACCCGGTAATTAAGCAACGGCTCCCCTCCCTGGAATTCGATATGCAACGCAGGTGCGGGAGAAAGGAATATCCTGTCGATCACCTTACGCGCGGTGCGCGGCGACATGTCCAACCGATTGTGTCCGGGGCCACGGGAACTGGTTTGACAATACACACACCGGTGATCGCAGCGCAACGTGAGCACCATGATATGCAACGACGGCGCCTGGAACAGGTGACCGTGCAACGCGGAAAATTTTTCTGCGTTGACCTGCTCGTCACCCTGCGCGCCAAGAAATCCCGCGCACGCAAGAGCCCTCCGGGAACGCGAGGACACCCCGACTTCCCCCTTGGTACAGAACTTCAGGAAATCCTGACGAGAAAGAACACAAAACTCACCGGTCACCTTGGTAAGAAGGAACTTACTGCCAAGCGCGCGGAACCGGAAATCCACCGGAGCAAGAGGGAATCTGGGAACAGACGCTTTCACAGCGAATCCCTCAGCTCGGTAAGGAGAAAATTCAATACTTCTCCCTCGATCTCATCCGTATGGCACGCGGCAGATGCAGTTTGCGTGCGCACCGTCACTTCGACATACTCGCTGCATCGACGAAAAGATATCTCCGCTGCGGGCGCATAGGCACGGCGCGCTTTCTCAAGCACCCTCCACGGGTAACACGTGGCATGAAGCCTTAGCACCGGTTCTTTCTCCCCTTATTCGCCGGCTGTTCCTCCCACGGGACAGCGATACCCAAAGGATCTGACACACCCTGATTTTCGCCTCCGGGTACCGGTGCGATCGCCGCTCCCAGCGCCTGGGAAACAATGGTCTCGGTCAGATGCTTGTTCTTGGCGTGTACATGTAACCGCAGGGTATAGAACAACACCTGATTGAGAAACTCATCAGAAAGATTCCGGGAAGGAGAAGCCACGGATGGCTTGGGCTTGAAACGCACTATCAAAATCTGGCCTTCACGGTCCAGAGACACGTAATACCGATCGATGAACCCGCAAGACGCATAGACCGCCGCCTCAAAAGGAAACAATCCGGTATCGACCCGAACGGAAATGATTCTGCTCATGGTAAATCTTGATTACTGGCAACAATAGAACTGGCCGCCCCGCCTGCTCGGCGCGGTGATCCAGGAATTGAATGTAGTACCCGGAGGACACTCGGTCAAACCCGAGTTACCTCCATAACTCATCCTGATACAGCCCTGACCGAATGCGGGGGAACGTTCCAGCACCGAACCGGAAACGAAAAGATTCGCCCCAGTCGGGCCGGCGGCATTGCCATTGGCAAGCCGAGCGTCACCCGAGGCCCTGACGGTCAACCCTCCAGGAGTCCCCCCGAACAACCCTCCCTTGGAGCCTCCGATATACACTCTATCGTTAATATTATCCGAGACCATGAGCTGAAGTTCAAAATCATCGCTGGCAGGGATGAATGCACGGATGATACCCGCATCGTTCCTGGCCATCGGGCCCGGAGAGGGAAAGTTAAAGACGATCCCCGGCCCGTTATAACTATTGCCGGCACCGGCAACAGCCGATGTCACATGCAAGGTATCAGCTACAGTAAGATTATTATAACTTCCCATAGGTGACGGGTAATACGTAGTCACTGTCAACTCTTCGTTATTCTGGGCGTACACTGACGGGACAGCCCCCGCAAGGCCGAAGATAACGACAAACAGTATAAAGCATGCTTTGTGCATTCAACCCTCCTTTGTGATAATTACCCTACTAAAAAGTATACTTGAAAGGGTATGCAGTGTCAATTTTTTTTCAGCGTGCGCATTTACCTTAGTCTTTTAATTACAAAGGGTTAAATTCTCTTTTCCCCTGCCGCCCACCTTGAACATCTATCCCTGGCGAACTCCTTGCATGCACGCCGTAATGCCCGGCCCTCCACGTCGCAGAGCATATTACTTCCTTTTTGTAATTAAATCCCTAATGGGATTATACAGACAGGCAGCTAAACTGTCAATCGATATCCCGGCGTGTATTTTTATCATTACCTTCTTATTTTCAAGGGGTACTGCATTGCTGCATCAAAGGGTCAGCCGACCAATATGTGCGGTGCTCCTGGCTGGCACAGTACCTGCTCCCCGCCCTGCAAAATGAGAATAACGGACACACCTTACATTGCTGCGGAAGATACCCCCATGCATTGAGCTCGTCCAGATACCGGTGCTTGAGCGCGGTGCGCAAGGTCGCCCCCAGGTTCTCCCGTATGAAATAACTGGGTTTGAAAAACCCTTCGGCATCGAAGACCAGCCTCCGGGAATGCCCGTCATCACTGCTGGCGCCTTTGAGGAACAGCCGGTCGGATCCCCGGGGCAGGGCGCAATAAGGGAACGCATTGGCGATGTAGGTAAAAAGCCCCCGCCGGAAGTTCTTTCTGATAAGGGGAAAAAGCGCGTGGTACTCCTGCAAAGAAAGGTCGTAAAGGGGCAGCGCTTCGGGGTACGCACTTTTTTCCAGCATCGGACGGTACAGTTCCCAGCGGGAGACGCCCGCCTGCAGAAGGAGCCGGGAGATCCCTTCGAAACGGCCCTGCAGCCGGCGGTCGATCACCGTACCTACGCGCACATAGGGCACTTTTTGCCGGACAAGCTCTTGCAGCATGCGCCCCTTATGTTCCAACACGCCTTCCGAACAAGAGCCGGCGCCGGATTCTTCGGGAGTAAATGAGACAAGGACGTTGTCCACATACGGACGGATAGCGCGGATCAGCGCGCGGGAAAGGAGCAAGGCGTTAGTGTTGACGAACACGTAAAACCCGCTGCGTTTTGCCATCTGCAGCGCTTCCGGAAATTTTTCATATAACAATGGCTCTCCGCCGGTGAAACGCACCTGCCGCACACCCAACCTCCTGGCTTCCACGAGCAACCCGGCCACCTTGGGCAGGGACAGTCGCGCTTCAGCCCCTTTCCCGGGCCGGTGATAACAGAAACTGCAGTGCATATTGCACGCCTTCGTCAACTCGATGGTGATCTCCTGAGGCACTCCGGATAACGGGCGCACCTGCAGCCCCTGAGCGCCCCACCCCCCGGCCATGCCCGGGCAGATATCCCGGAACCTGCAGGAACAACAACGCAAGCCATGCTGCGCAGACTTCTGCGCCCGGGCATGCACATGATCCAGTGCTTCGGGGAAAAAACAGTACGGCGCCCCTTCGAACCGGATCTGAAAGCGGTCCTCGAAATCATTGAGCAGCCGGTAGCAGGACTCGACAAAACCCGGGGTATAGCGGGTCACCCCAGGTACCAGGGTTACCACGGCCTCATTGCCCCGTACGCACACCCGCGCCCCCCACCACTCCCGCAACTGCGCCACGGCCCCGTCAAAATCCCGGGAGGCTTTTCCTTCCCGCCTGCGCAAAATCAATTGTATCCTCCCCTTAACATGCTACAATGTATTTATTCACGGATCATGTATGGCTTACGAATCGACCCTCTTATTCCTCCCCGCCGTACTGCTCTTAGGCGGCGCCAGTTTTTATACCGATGCCCGGTACCGGATTATCCGCAATCGGTATCTGCTGGCTGCCCTGGCATATCTGCTCGTGGCGTATCCCCTGCTGATCGCCTCGAGCGGCTCCCTGCAACTGAACCTTTCCCTGTTCCTCTTGAACCTTTTCCTGGCGTCTGCCGCGGGATACCTGCTCTATCATTATAATGTCTGGGCTGCCGGCGACGGGAAACTCTTCATCATATTTTCCCTGCTGGCGCCGGACTTCTCCCATGCCCGGCTGTGGCTGCTGCCCTGCATGCTTATATTCGTAAACGCCAACATCGCCGCCCTGGCGTATCTGTTTTGCGAAAGCCTCTACCGGATGGTCCGCCGTAAAACCTTCATCGACCCCCAAAGCGCCAGGGATATCGCCCGCCAGGTCGGGTTCTCCTTTCTCATCATCATCTCGATAAGCTGGATCGTCCGCAGCGCCATACTCGCGTTTCTGCCCCATGCCCGGGCCTTCCACCCTTTCATCCTGTTCGCCTTTTACGCGATACTCTATCGCACGGGGAGCAGATCCCCCAAGAAAATCGTGGTGCTGGGAACATTGATCTCCGCATCACTGCTGTTCCGCTGCATCTATTATCCGCAAAGCATTTTTAACGCGGCGCTGTTCCTGACCACGATGCTAAGCGCCTTCAAGTTCGCGGTGATCTTCACGGTGATCCCGCGCATGGTCCGCATCGACCTGGGCGACCCCGCATCGATCCCAAAAGAACAGCTCAACACTGCGCATATCCCTTACTCACCATTCCTGTTCTTCGGTACGCTGCTCAGCTTTACCCCCCTGAGCACCCGTTTGATCCTTTTCCTTTTCGGGACTTTGCAGCGGTGACCTGCACCCGGACCCGGCCTTTTGTCTTCGCACTAAGCTTCTCCAGCAGCGTTTCCCTGTAACGGACTTCTTTTACCGCCAGCCTTCTGGTGCGGTCAGCCATGGGCGTGCCCGGACAGGGTGAATATTTCAGGAACAGCGCGTCATTAAAGTGCAGCGCCGCCTGTATCGACTGCGCGAACTCCCGGCGGGTCTCACCGGGCAGGGCAAAGATCATCTCCGTGCTCAGCGTGGTCCGCGGAGCGAGCTCGCGTATCTGCGACACGGTTTCGAGCACCTGCGCCACCTTGTACCGCCGGTTCATCTGCGCCACCAGCCTGTCCGACCCGGACTGGATGTCGATATCCATGTGCCCGATGATCCCCGCGGCCAGCGCCTCCTTCATCCGGGGGAACAGCTTCAAGAGCCTTCCCGGCTCGAACGCATTAAGATACACCCGGCTGCGCGATCCCCGCAACTCCGGAAGGTGCGCCAGCGCCTGCAGCAAATCCGCGGTATCGCAGCCTATATCCGCACCGTAGCTCCCGCAGTCGTCCGCCAATAGCACTAACCTTTTCTTCCCCTCCCGGACGCACCCCTTCACCTGTCTGAGCACTTCCGGCAAAGGAACGCTACGGACCTGCCTGGCATGCCGGGACAACATACAATAGCTGCATGCGTGCAAGCAGCCCTGCGCTATCCGGATCCATGCGGAATCCGTCCCGGCCAGGGGGAAGAACCTGCGGCCGATGGATGCCGGCCGCACGGAAGCGACCTTGATACGGGCACCGAACAGCTCGTCGAAACGATCCAGGTCCCGCGGGCTTATTGCGCACACCCCGGGCAACCGCCTTAACCTCGGATCCATATCCACGGCCCGTCCGCACACCACGATCGCCTGCCGGCGGTATTCCCTGCGCAACTGCCTTACCCTCGTAAGGAGAGAATCCAGGTCCTCCTGACAACAGGCATATCCTGTCAAAACGATACAATCCGCGGTGCACAACGTACGGGCCAGCCTTACCCCGTTACGCGAAAAATACTCCGCCAGCTGCGCGGCAAGATATCCGTTCTCCTCATGGTGCGGGGAAAGCGCGCAGACATATGCCCGAGCTACGTTCATGCTCCCGCCTTTTTTGCGACATACACCCGTTTGGTCGCGAACTCATGGCGCAGATCATCCTGCGCGCAGCGAATCCGGCAGACCTTATCCCGGAAGGCTCCGTCCCGCCTGCACTCCTCTGCGAGAAAATCGGCCTGCCGCATGTTCAACACCAGGGAATATCCGCATCGGACAAAGAGGGAGTCCAGCATCCGCGGAGAATACGCCCGCAGAAAACACTCCTCCAGCGACAGCTCCGCGGCCTTGGGACAAAGAACTTTCGGGCCCGAGACGCTCTCGTAATCGATCGCCGTGCCGATCAGCAACCCTCCCGGCTGCAGGACCCTGCGCAACTGCCGGAGCACCGCTGCAGCCGGCGCACAGCTGATGACGTTGCCCATGCACATCCCCATGGCAAACGTATCCCGGCGGAAAGGAAGAGGCAGGTCGATACGGGCCTCGACAAACCATGGCCTGGCGCGGCGGCGGGAATAATACTGCCTGCCCACCGTAACCTGCACATGCGAAGAATCCGCCACCACGACCCGCTGGCCCTGCTTCCGGGCCAGATACGCGAACCTCCCCCATCCTCCTCCCGCATCAATGATCATCCCGGGACGGGAAACGGAATGCCTTGCCAGCAGCCGCAGGAAAAGGGCATGCTCAAGCTCCCAGACACCTCCCCGCATTTTCTCGGCCACGCTCTGCCAAGCCTGCCGGGGATGCTGCATCCCGTAACAGTTCACCCGGTCTGCGCAAACTCTCATAGGTATTCCGAGAGCCCTTTCAAGACCACCCCGGTCACGGGAGCGCGAGGCTGGAAAAATGACCCGGCAACCGTCAGCAGGCGGTTCAAATCGCTGTACACCTTCACGCGTTCCATGAAATAAGGATCAGCGGCAGGAGTGCGGTATGCCTTCAAAAAACCCGCTGCCGCGAGGGGATACGCGCCGCAGATCCTGGCCACGTCCCACGCCGGATCGCCGTATCCGCTGGTATGCCAGTCAATGATGTAGATTCGGCCCTGCTGAGTGAAAAAATCATGATCGAGGTCACCATTGATAAACACGCTCGCCACAGGCCGGCGCAGGTACTTTTTTGCCGCGGCTATCTTCGCCGCGGCGCGGGTAAGTGCCGCGTCGATCAAACCCGGCAGCCTCGCATCGGCATCGCTGGCACTCCCATAAGAGAATGCCAGCGAGATATCCGCGAGCACTCCCCGCGCGAACTCCATCCCGTCCACGCGCCTGCTGCGTCCTTTGATGGCGTGGTACTCCCCTACCGAGCGCGCCAGCACTGCCGGATCATGCACGGGAACAGCCGGGATGAAACGCTGCAGGATGAAATCCACTCCCCGCAGCCGTTCATAACGCATCACCTCGGGAACAAGCTCCAGGGAGTGCCGACGCAACAGCCGGAAAGCCTGCCATTCCCTGTACACCGCACTGGCGCAAGGATCCGCATATGACGCCTTGAGGATACACGGCCCGTTTTTCGTGTCTACCTGATAGACGTATTTCCAGAATACCGCCTTGCGCAGCCGCACCCGGTACGTTCCCTTGAGGTGCCGGGAAAGGAACCCTTCCACCAACCGTCTTTCACGCTCGAAATACATGGCCTGCGATTACAGATGATATACGCATCTGTATCCTGTGGTTACCGCGAGTTTTTTCAATACTGCGATCCTGTAGCCGACCTCATCCTCATCCAGCCTTCCGGTGCGGTCAGCCATGGGCGTGCCCGGACAGGGTGAATATTTCAGGAACAGCGCGTCATTAAAGTGCAGCGCCGCCTGTATCGACTGCGCGAACTCCCGGCGGGTCTCACCGGGCAGGGCAAAGATCATCTCCGTGCTCAGCGTGGTCCGCGGAGCGAGCTCGCGTATCTGCGACACGGTTTCGAGCACCTGCGCCACCTTGTACCGCCGGTTCATCTGCGCCACCAGCCTGTCCGACCCGGACTGGATGTCGATATCCATGTGCCCGATGATCCCCGCGGCCAGCGCCTCCTTCATCCGGGGGAACAGCTTCAAGAGCCTTCCCGGCTCGAACGCATTAAGATACACCCGGCTGCGCGATCCCCGCAACTCCGGAAGGTGCGCCAGCGCCTGCAGCAAATCCGCGGTATCGCAGCCTATATCCGCACCGTAGCTCCCGCAGTCGTCCGCCAATAGCACCAGGTCCCCCTTGCCCTGCGCCACACCCCGGCGCACTTCCTCAAGTATCTCGGGTATAGGCTTGCTGGCCGGACCTTGTTTGGCCTTCTTGATGGCGCAATAGGCGCAATTATTCACACACCCCTGCCCGATCTGGATCCAGAAACGCGATCCTTTGTCCTCGTCAAAAAAACGGGCTTCGATCTCGTTGGCGGTAAAGGTCGTCAAAGACCGTTTGGCCGCGAAGATCCGGTCGAACTCCGCGAGTTCCCTCGGCCCGACACAGCGCATCTGCGGGTCGCTGCGAAAAAGCGGGTAAGTATCCACCGCACAACCTGAGACGATCAGGGTCTTGGAGGGATACGCGTCCCCGTACTTGCGGGCGATGGCATACGCATGCTCCATCTCCTGCACCCGGAACCCGCAGGTGGTAAGCACGATGTAATCGGCCTGCATCGCGGAATCCACCATCCGGTAACCATGATGCTTCAGGAAAATGATGATCTGCGAGCTCAGGTAAGCGTTGCTCTCGCATTTGAACCCCGACGATTCCAGATACACCGCTTTCATGCGATCACTCCGTACGATAATCCCCGTCGCCCGCGGTAATGAGCCAGCGCGGGGCCAGGGGAAGAAGCTTTCTTTCCCATGCGCGTTCGCGAATATGATACAACAGATCGATGCGCTGGCCAAAGGAAAAACCGCTCTCCCGAAGGATAGTCTTATGCCCGGCACAGGAAGTGGCCAGGGTTACCCTGGGGATCCCCAGCCGCCCGGCAAAGCGTCTCGAGAGTTCCAGCAGCGCCTGCAACCCCTCCCGGTCATCGTGCGCAAAGAGGTAATCCGCCACGATCAATTCCTTATCCCGTCCCCTGCCCGCGACCTCAAGCACCCCGAACCCGCAGGGCCGTCCCCGTCTGAAAGCGCAAAAAGGGAACGCGGGATAGCCCGGCCGGCGGACGAAACGCCAGTTCAAGTACTGCGCGGTCTTGAGGTTCGCCAACGCATACGTGGCAGAGCAGGCGCGAAACGCCCTGTCCCAACCGGGAGAGAACTTCTTGACCGGGATGAAACGCACCGAAGATACTGTGCCCGGCCCCAATGCCCGGTCCGCGCACACCCACTGCTCGAAATGCCCGTACGCAGTCCAGCCGCTGGCCAGGTACGCATCGCGCACATGCGGCTGAGGGAAGCAGATGCACAGAGAACGCGGTACGTTGACGGAGGCAAACGAACGCCTGAACACCATCGGGAACACGAACCACGACGCGGGATCGCGCTGCACCGTCCGGTCGCTTAAGGAATCCATCCCCCAGTTGCACCGGGCTGCGTGCTTTCCCAGGACCAGACCGCGGGAGATCAACACCCCGCAGCTGGCGACTGCCCGAGACGACCGGAGAGCCATCCACACTTCAGAGGCTCCCTCCCGGTATTTCCAGCGCAAGTGCTTCTCGATCGCGGTTTTATCCGCGCCTTTAAGGAATCCGTTCTCGTACCACAGCTGCGCCATGGGCGAAAGATAACGGCGGGAATATTTTTTCAGCACGGTCTCAGGCATCGGTCAAAAGCGCATCCAGTTTCTTCATCGTTTTCCATATCCGCAGATATGCGTCCACTCCCGGAAAAAGCACGCCCTTTCCATGCACCCGGGAGAGCAATTGCAGATTCAGATTACTGACTTCCCCGTACGAAACGGGGCGGCGGAACCAACGGCGGTAATGACCCAGGATGAACCGCAGCTTCTCGGGAAAGAACTCCACCCCCTGCGCTCCCACCCGGCCGTAATAATACTCCTGCCGCACTTCCTGCGGCACGCACAAATACACCCAATTGGGAAGGATATCCCCGCCGGGTTCGACGATCAGGTCCAGGGAAAGAGGCAACGGCCTGCTGTAGGAGGGGTTCAGCACCCGACGGTCGCAGCGCAGCGCGAAGCTGGCTATCCTGCGATAACCACGGACGAACTCCGCAGCGGATCCCTCGTCCCAGGCCTCGAACAACGCCGGGTGCACGTCGATAGCGTACAACCCCAGCGAAACCAGATAACGGAAATCCTCGAACATCCCGGCGGCACTCTCGGGATGCACCGTCATGGTAGGGCTCAGCTCGATGCCCGCTGAACGCAAGGCGGCGATGTTGCGCACCATTCGGGCAAAGGCATCACGGGTCAGCCCTCTGCGGAAACGGCTGGTTGTCTCATACCCTCCGTCCACCCCCAGCTCGACCTTAACCCTGTGCTGCTTCAGGAACGCGATCTTCCCTTTATCCAGCAGGATCCCGTTGCTTTCCAGGATGAACGCCGGGCGCCGAAGGAACGCGCGGGCAGTAAGGACCAGTTCCTTCGCCGCGGCCCAGGTAAGCAGCGGCTCGCCTCCGGAGATCACCACATCCACCCTTTTATGCGCAGGAAGCAGCGAGAACAAGGGCCGCAAACGCTTGACTTCCAGCTTCCTGGCGTGCGTACGGTACTTGAAAAAACAGTACCGGCAGCGCAGGTTACAGATATCGGAAAGGAACACCCATACGCTGCTCAAAGGAAGACGCGGCAGGACCCGGCAGGCTTCCATCATTTCCGGCACAGCATCCTCCGCAGCACTCCCGGGGCATGCCGACGCAAGTGCTCCATCACCCGCAGATGGTCTTTCTCAAAAGGACAGTTCTTGCAGCGCCGCCAGCGAGGCTCGGCGATATCGAAGGAAAAAAGCGCGTCCTTGACGAACGCACGGTATTTGTCCCCCTTCAGGATCTGCGGCAGCGTGGAATCGAATACGTTTCCTACCGGGTCGATCCATGAGTTTCGCGGACAGGTATATACGCTTCCGTCGAGACGCAGGTACAGGTACCGCAGAGGGTTGGTGCAGGCCTTGATCCCTGGAGTACGGTACACGTAATCGCTTTCGCACCACGGGATGCGGGAAGCCTTTGTTTTCCATTCTTTCCAACAGAAATCGAGGTCGTGTAGAACGGGGTTATCCTTGAACTCCTCCTCCCCGCGGTACCCGAAAAGGATATCCTTGACCACTTCGTCAAAATTATGCGTGAACCGGCACCTGTCTCTCTGCTGCGTCAAAAGCCTCGCTACGCCGATCGCGTCTTTTTTGGAAAGCATCAGTTCTTTGTTGTACGGATATACGATCTCGCAAAGCTTCAAAAACACCTTGTCCACCCCCAGCCGGTTACAGAACTCCGGCAGACGCACCAGGTCGGAAAGGTTCTGCCGGGTAACGATGAAGACCAAAGTCAGGACCGGATGCCGCGACAGGCCGCTGAGATACCGGATATTGGAAATGGCCGTCGCAGTAAGGTTTTTAGACTTAGGATTGAGCGCCGTAAAGGTCCTCTTGGTCAACGCGCTTATATTGCAGTCGACGCGGGCCACACGTGAGATCGCAGGCCGCAATCTCACGGGGAACGTCCCGTTCGTCTGCACACCGGCATCCAGCCCGCAGGAGACCGCCTCATCCAGGATAGACCCGAGCTGAGGATGCAGCGTAGGTTCGCCTTCACTGGTAAAAGTGACATTGACCCGGCGGTTCAGCCCGGAAAGCTCATGCAGCACGCGCTTGACGACCTCCGCGGGAAAATGGTACGGAACTCCCTTGAACGTACGCAGGAACTGGACACGCGGATCGAAATGATACCAGCAGAACCGGCAGGAGTAATTGCAGGTATTCACCAGGTCGATCAATACGGATTCGGGAAATCGCAACGCATGAAGCTCAGGCATGAGCGGAGAGGTATCCTTCCAGATTGCCTTGGTTCAGGTATCCATGGTACGAGAAACATTTCGGGCACGTCCCCCGCAGGCCCCGGGTGATGTGCGCGGCATGCCCCTGGCCATAAAGCTTGTCCGGCCATCCCTTATCCGCGATATCCGCGACGGCGGGCTGGTAAATGCACGGATGCACCATGCCTTGCGCCGTGATAAAACAGGAGAATGCCGGGGTAGAACAGCAGGTGACCGACTTTTCACCCTTGTCCAGAAAGATCTCCAGAGCCCGCAACGCGCGTTCATCACAGAAACGTCTGGCTGATCCCGCATCCTTCGCCCTGACCTCGGCCAGTTGTCTCTTCACCTCTGCGCGCTGGGAAGGAGTAAACCCGGTCTGCGTCCCGGGCTCGAGCGGGATCCGGTGATAATAATGCTGCGCGCCGGACTCCGCGAATTTAGGGACGAAATCCGCTCCTTTCCCGCGGCTGAATGCGTACACCGCGGCCAGGTCCCGGTACGATTCCGGGGAAATGGTATATTTCACCGACACGCGCAGCGCGGGGAAATGCTTTTTCAAAGCATCGAGCGCGGCCTCCGCGCTGCGGAATGCCAGCGGCGTCCCCCGCACCCGCTCATGCGTAGGGGCCAGACCGTCGAGGCTGATCCCCACTTCAAAACCCCGTGGATCGGGATTCACCTTTTTCAGCAGGGAGATCAATCTTCCGGGTACACTGGCATTGGTGAAGATCCCGATCTCATCGATATCTCCCTTCTTTTTCCTGCCCTCCAGGAATGTCAACAGCTCACCTATCCGGGGATAGAGCAGCGGTTCGCCTCCGGTCAAGGATATGGACCCCAGCCGGAAACGCATCAGGAATGCGGTAAGCGCTCCTTTGAATTTCGTATAAGGGAGGTCCAGCGCCTCTCCCTTCCAGATCGTGCAATACCGGCAGCGGTAGTTGCATCTGGTGGTCAGCATACATGTAAGGTCCAACTTGAGCCGTTGGTCCCGGCCTGCCAGCTGCGAAAGCAGGATGCAGCGGGAACCTCTCCCCGCGCGCAAAGACCGGAACAGCCTGCCGATCCGCTCCAGGTCACGCGGGGCATAGGTAGCATGGTGGAACAGGATCCCCGTGACCGGCCCCTGCCGGCGGGCGTGCACAATCTGCCTGCCGAGCTCCGAAGAGAAATCCGCCGCTCCCTTTCCGGGCGCCACCGAGACTTGTGCCGGGATATCAAGCAGCGCCGCTCCCTGGAAACCGGTACGGTTTCCCGCGCTGAAGATCTTCACCGCGTGCCTGTACGCCAGGCTGCCGATGATGCGGTACGTGTTCAGGTCGAACCCGTGAAAAGGCGGTATAAACACCGGCGCGGTATCCTTCCCGAAATAACGGTACAGTGCGGCCCATCCCTGCAGTATATCCTGCCGCTGCTGCTGGTACGAGCGCTGCGGCCCGAATTCATACTTCTTCCCGCTCTTGCCGCTGCCGTGATCGGCATGGGTCCATCCGTGCAGCGCAATATCGATTAGCCCGGGATGCAGTTTCTTCTGCCGGGAAAGGAATGCGATAAGCTCCACAGTAGCCTTCCCCGGGACGACCCCATAGACCACGGGAATGCGGTATCGCAGTCCCAGGCGGAAGAACGCCAGGAAGGCGCGGTCGGGAGCCACAACGTCGTCGTCACGGAAAAAGTAGTAGTGCATGCTGGGAGATGCGCGGCTATCGGATGCCTTGTGCGAACGAGACCACCGAACGGATCACGCTGTCACATTCGTCGTCCCGCATGAAAGAGTACAATGGAAGATGTAAACCCTCCCGGAAATAACGCATCGCCTCGGGGAACGACCGGTCAGATGCCAAAGGATCGGCACAGCATGCCGCACGGTGCACCGGTTCATACGGCAGGTCCGTATCGATGCCCTGCCGGGCCAGGGCGTTGCGCAGACGGTCCCTCTGAGCGCAGAACACGAGGAAATTCTCCTTCACCGTAACCGCCTCCCGACTGCGGGAGGGAACGCTCACGGCACGCAGCCCCCGCAGGCCCTTCTCATAACGGCGGCTGGACTTCTCACGGCTGGCGATGATCGCCTCCAGTATGGAAAACTTCACTTTGACCGTCGCCAGATCAGGCAGGGCGATCTTATGAAATTTCCTCCCCGCACCAGCGATCAGGGGATCGAGCTTCCAGAAATTCAGCAGGGCATCGATCCTCTCCGCGGTACGAGCCTGCCGGCAGACCACCATCCCTCCGTTTCCGGAAAGCGAAGACAGGGGCTTGTAATACGAAAAACTGAACGCCGCAGCATCGGAAAAACTGCCGACGGACTTTGGCCCCAGCCTGCTGCCCAATGCCTGGCAGCAATCCTCGACGACCAGGAGACGGTGCGCCTTCGCGAATTTAGATAGCTCGGTCATGGCGCAGGGATTGCCGAACATATGCACCGCCATGACGGCCTTGGTGCGGGGCGTCAGGGCGCGCTCCAGGAGCCTGGTATCGAGGGTGAGATCGGCGCCGCGCACATCCACGTATACCGGGGTTGCGCCCGCGAAGCGGACCGCCAGCGCCGTGGATACGTACGTGACATCGGGAACGAGGACCTCATGTCCCGCCCCGACTCCCAGCGCCAGCAAAGCAAGATGCAACGCATCGGTGCCGGAATTCACCGCGCGGGCATGCGCGGCTCCCACATAGGATGCAAACTGCGCTTCGAAACCCTGGCGGTACCGGTCAAGGTCGTTGAGGCCCTGCGCCTGCACTACGGCGGATTCCAGCTCCTGCAGGCACTTCTTAAGCAACACTTTGTCAGACCGATTGTTCTCTATCCTTACCTTCATTGGGCGAGTATCCCCGCGGTACGCTGCGCGCCTTCGAACCAAGCCGCGGGCGCGGGCGCCACTCTCTTTTTTTTCAGCATCTCGCGTATGGCACACTCCATACCCTCCGCGGTCAGATGATTATATTCCAGCACACGGGAGGGAAGGCGCGTGCGCAGCAATTCGGCACGGCTCAACTGTTCGCTGCAGTACCCCTGGGAAACCTCCGGATCCACTCCTGAAGGGACCAGCACCGAAGGCGTCCCCCAACGCAATAGCTGCACCGCGGTATTGTATCCGGCCATGCTCACGGAAACATCCGCGCCGGCAAGCTGCCCAGGGAAATCATCCCTGTATAAAGAGAATGTGCAGCGTCGCTTCTTCAGGCTGCGGATAAGACGGGTGAACACCGCAAGTTCGCTCTTACTGGTGGACGGGCCGCTGAGCACCGAAAAATCCGCTTCATCCCCGATACGCGCGGCTGCCAGGATCGCGTGGGTGATTATCTTAGGATAGATCACCCCCCCTCCCCTGCTGACAAGCACCATTTTTTTCCCTTTTCCTGATGGGGGATATTTCGGCTTTTTTTCTCCGGCAGCGGGGGACACCGGCAATATATATCCGGTATACGTCGTCTTAGGATACAGCAAGGCAAGCACTTCCCGGTACGCGTCCCTTAAGGGAGGATGGCTGATGGATGCGGCTAAAAACGGCTCTTCGAGGCCCTCCGGGGTATGGATGAGGAAACGGTCGTATAACCGGTTATACTCCTTCATCACCGCCAGGCTGTCCCGTACGATAAACGGGTAGCCAATCGAGGCGCAGATCCTTACCCCTGCCTTCTTCAAATACGAAATAACCGGAAGAAGCTCGAACCTGCATTCCTGCCTTCCAAAGGGGAAGAATTCGGTGACGAATACGTCCGGAGGGTCCTTGCGCAGGTACGCCAGCATCACTTCCTGGCGCTGCCGGGCATAATACATATGTTCCCCGCAGCTGCCGCCGCGGCGCTGATAAAATGATGCCCGGCTGAAGTACGGGGAAGGAAGGTCCACCCAGGCGACGTTATCGGGGAACTTTATATAGCGCTGCGGCTTACCCGCATGGAACACCCTCACCCGCACCTTGCGGCCGTACATACGTATAAGCGCGGTCACAATCGCACGCACCCGTGAGGTATGCCCCAGGCTCTCCTTATGGGTGAAATAGATCGCGACTTTGTTGGTCATATTGCCCGTGGTGCATGCAGATTACCGGCGAAATCAATACCAGAGCTGATCCAAAAGCTGTTCGAAGGTCTCGTAATTCCCTGTCTGGCACACCGCCCTCACGTGCGGATCAATGATACCGGAACAAAGGCCGGGCTTCTCCGTGTTCCTGGCCAGCAGCGCAACCCGCATGTCCTTTGCCAGCCCGGGGATCTGTTTGGTCAACGCAGCCGAGCCGAAGAGCATATCGCAGGAAGCGTTGATAACTATATTGAGGGACTTTCCCGGAGGGCAGGCCTTCTTCCCGTCCCGATAAGCCGAATACAGGTTAAGGATCATGTCGGCCATATCATCCGGGTTCTTGGGGATCTCAGGATAAAGAGGGTTGCGCAAAGCGGCAGCGATCCTGTCCCGATTGCGTGCCGCCAAACCCTGGCAAAGATCCTGGAACACTCCTGCATCGACGATCCCGCAAGAGTTGTTTTTAATCGCCTCGCACACCGGCTTGTAATCCGCACGGTAACGCACGGGGAGATTATCGCACCGCCCTTTGGCCAGGGTCTCGATCAGGGCAAAAAGCTGCACGGAATCGTAACATGCCTCGGTATCGAGCGCTTTCTTGCACATCGTGGTATCCGAATGACGGTAGGCGGAGAATGCGACCATCCGGTCCGCTGAGGAAAGACGGGAAGCAATCTGCTCCTCCGAAGGTACTATCCCCCGGAACTGCTTGCAATCCTCGCATGCTCCAGACTCCTCTGCAGCGAAACCTTTGCCCAACCCGAAGGAACATAAAGAGAACACCGCCACCGCGACCACTGCGAACACCCGCCTCATCTGTCCACCTCCCTTAGGGTATGCGTTTAGGATCAATATGCCACGTGCACGCTGTGATGGGTATGGCTGGGGAATATCTCGAGTGTCGTGCCCACCCCCGTCGGCCTCCATTCCAGCGATTCCGCGTTGATGTGCTGGTTCCATCCTCCCGGGATCCCCGCCACCTGGCCGGGACCGGGATCATCGGACTGAGTACCTACTCCCATCGCACTGGCCAACGCTGCCCGCTCTGCCGGGGTCATCGAGTTGTACAGATCGAGAAGGCTTGGCCCTTGAGGGGGACCCTGTTGGTGCTGTGCCTGCGCCTGCGATGAAGCCATCAACACCCCGAACCCGGTCATGGTCCCCACCGCGACCTTAAGCAGGTTCTCCTTGGTCATGTACCCGGATTCGTCTTTCATGAAATCCCTGAGGTTCTTCTTCATCACTATCTTCTGTTTCTTTCGCCTTGCCGCTTTGACTGCCATACGTTACTGCCTCCTTTCTGAAGCCACCCATTCCTGAAAAATCGACTCCGCCTGGGGTTCGTGGAGCAATTTATCGAAAAGGAATTCCAGCTGGGCCGAAAGCACCTTATGCCGGAACGTCTGTGTGATCTTCACCACCGGACTGCCCTGCTCCTGGAAATTAAGCACCGGGCACGTACCGCTCCATGCGCACAATGCCGAATTGTAATCCCACAGGCTCATGAGCGAAGCCTGGGTGGTATAATGGACGGCGGGAGACTTCAACACCTCCTGGTACGTCTGGCGGCGCACGTTGCCCAATTTAAAGGTATCCTCGCCGAGCATACGGGCCTCGTCGCACGTATACACATCCCCGTTCGGCGCATACACCATCTGGCTCCTCGCCGCTCCGCACGGGCTGGTAAGGTCGACGAAAAAATGGTCCTGCTTACGCAGTATCCTTCTCAGAAGGTATCCGGTCATCGTCTCCGTGACCCGTATCCCCCGGGCATTGAGGGCAAGGATATGCTCCAAAGCCTCCTTCCAGAAAGCGATATACTCTTCCGCGGAATACCCGACCTCGGACCATACCCGGCGCGCTTTTCCCAGGTTGTTGATCGGCCTTAAGTGGACCGTAGAAAAACCCCTTTGGACGAACTCGTCGACTATCTCCCGGGGATACGGTAACGAAGCCCTGGTCACCGTCGGCAGCGCGCTTATGGCAGGGTACATGCCGGCGTCCGCGTACACCTTGCGCAGCATATCAAGTTTCTTCAGCAGCGCCGAGTACGTCCCCTTTCCCGTCAGGAAAGGCCGGTTGCTGTCATGCACCTGCTGCGGCCCGTCGAAAGAAACGCACACGTCGACATGGTGCCCGGCCAGGAACCGAGCCTTGGCCTTGTCCAACAGCGTGAGATTGGAGACAAGGCTGATCATGAGGTTCTTGCGCTCGAGCGTATTGCGTTCGCGCGCGAATTCGATCAGGAAGCGCACGGTCTTCCAGTTGCAGAGCGGCTCCCCCCCCTGCAGTTCCAGCCTGACCATGGGATTGCGCACGGAGAAAAGATACTCCACCACCTTCACCGCCACGGGCAACGACATATCCCGCGCATCCGCGTTATGGGCCTGGCAGTACACGCAGGAGAAATTACATTTATGCGTCACCACCGCGATATGCAGACCGGTGTCGAAAAAAAGGTTGGCCTGCATGTTCCTGGCACTGGAGATGAACTCGGGGAGCGAAGCCTGGTCTATCACCAGCCGGCGCGCCTTGAGCTTATGGAAAAGCGCTGACCCCTCCTGCAGGGACCAGGAGTGCACTTGCGAGAACTCGCCGCGGGTAAGGCCGACCCAATCCCCCCATTGGGTCCCCAGAAGATACGACTCCCCGATCCTTTTGACCGCATACGGCAGGATAGCCCACTGCGCAGTGCTTTTCATGGTCATCGGGTAAGGAAAAGCAGGTAATTGGCGCGTTCCAGCGCATCCTGCAATGAGGAAACCTTCAGCGGCACAATAGTGTAAGAGCCTTTCTTTTGCATGGGCTTTTCCATATACGCGCCCTGCTCTGCGGCAAAACGGGCGCATACCGCTTCCGGGTAACACTTCCCATGCAGCACCAGGCTGAACTTATTACCTTTCACGTATACGGGCAAAGGCATAATATCCCTTATCGCTTCTTCTTTTTCCGGGGCGCGGATTCGCTTTCCAGTTCTTTGAGCAGCTCCTGTATCTCCTGCTCCTCGGCTTCGCTCGCCGCTTTCGGGTTCACCGAAAACAATACCCGTTGCATAATCGTCTTGGAAACCTCGGCGTTGCTCTCCACCCGGGTAAAATAATGCGCGTAATTCACCAGCTCGTTACTGAATTCCAACGCGCAGGTCTTGGCATCCATGGCCTTATCCTTGGGGAAAAGGTACACCTCGATCCGCTGCCGCTCGTTCATATCCAGCAATATATACGCTTTATCCAGGAACACATACCCCGCGGCCTGGATCGTTTTAAGGTCGTATACTCCCTGATGTATCTCCAGCACCGCATACTCACTACCGTCCACAAACGTATCGACCCTGATCACCGGACTCTTCATCCCTCTCCTCGCGCAGCGCCCCTGTTACTCGATCCCGATAGTTGCCAGATGCGGATGTCCCGACGGAGTAGCCAACCAGTATACCCTGCCGTTACGCTCTACCCCGAACACGTTCCCGTTCGGGCCCGCAGGTGCGACGGGTGAATCCGTCCACAGCCACGCGACCTCGCCGTTGCCGCTATACCACCCGAACCGCCTGGGGCTTTGCCTGGCCTGGAACACGAAACAGGAGTTCGAACCACTGGTATAGACCGTGCCTTCTTCGGTCACGCCGCCGCTGTTAAGACTTTCCACATACGTCCTGGCAGCAGGCATAGGCCCGACAGCGATCGAGCGGGAAACATCCATCCGGTTGTAGGAGCCGAATGGGGAAGGATAGTACGTTGTCACCGTCATCTCCTCGTTGTTCTGCGCCCACACGGCCGAGGTGAGCGACGAAAAACCGATAATGCCGCAACAGATCAGAAACAACACCTTACGCATATCCCCTCCTTTTTACGACACCTTCCGAGCGGTACCGCCGGCTATGTACACCTCTTCTATATATTAGAGTTTTTCCGGCCTTCCGTCAATGGTTTTTTCCTGATTAGGAGTATCTAGCTGGTTCATTTTACAAATAATTACGGCGTTCGAGAGATCCCTCTTTGCACGGATCTCAACCCGCACATAATTGCCGGTATAGCCCTCCCATACCCCGGGTTTTCCGGGTACTGCGCGCTCCACCAGCACCTCCTGGGAAGATCCCAGAAGGCTCTCCCTGAAGCGGGCTTCGCCGATGGCTGCCACGGTACGGCAACGGGACATCCGGTGACGGATCACCTCCTCCGGAACAAGGTCCCGGGTGCGCTTTGCAGCCGCAGTCCCGGGACGGCTGGAATACGGGAACACATGAACGCGCGCGAACCCTGCCCGGCGCAACAGGTCGAGGGTATGCGTAAACTGGACTTCCGTCTCTCCGGGAAACCCCACCAGCACGTCGGTGGTGACCGCGACATGGGGCAGGCCCTTTCTCACCCGTTCCAGCAGCGCTTCGTAATCTGTTATGGTATACTTGCGGTTCATGGCGGCAAGGATCCCGTCATCCCCGCTTTGCAGAGGGATATGCAGGTGCGGGCAGATGCGGCGCGAATGCGCCATCACCCCGAGAAGCTCATCGGTCACATCCCGCATCTCGATCGAACTTAACCTGATGCGCGCGATACCCCTGATCCGGGAAACCCGGCGCAACACCTGCGCCAGGCTCGTCGCGGGAACGAGATCCTTACCGTAATCCCCCAGGCATATACCGGTCAGCACCAGTTCCCTTGCACCTCCTGCCGCCAGACGGCGCGCTTCCTCCAGGACCTGTTCCTCCGGCTTGCTTACCGACCTGCCCCGGACCAAAGGCACCTTGCAGTAGGAACAGAAATTATCGCACCCGTCCTGGATCTTCAGGAATGCCCTGGTCCGGCCCTGGAAATACGAGATACCCCGCACGGAAGTGACGTCACACCCCATGATCAGAGACGCCAGGCCGGATTTTCCGGAATTGGGGATGATCTGCGCCAGCGGGTCCTTCAGGGCGATCCGGGAAGCGTCCTTGCCCGCAAGGCATCCGGTGACGATCAGCCGGCCGCGGGGATTCTCCCTTCTGGCCCTGCCCACCGCGTAAAGGGAATCGGCATCGGCCCGGTGGGTCACGGTGCAGGTGTTGATCACGTACAGGTCCGCCTTCTCCCTGCCGGCGACCTCGGAGTACCCGCACGCTGCCAGCTGCTCGCGCATCTCCTGGGTCTCATACTGGTTGACCTTGCACCCGAGGGTGATGAATTTCACCTTCTTCATGCCGGGCTCTTGATCCGCCGGAAAAGCCGGTAACGCAGGATCCCGTCGCTGTCGTTCCAGTAACTGTCCACCGCATAATGCTCCTGCAGGAACTTTTCCAGCTGAGGGAAAAGCGAGGGAGGGTATTTCTGGAAGGTGAGGTTCTTATTGACGCTGGTATCGATGATGTAGAGCGGGGCGTTGCGCCGCATCTCGGCCATGAAGATATCCCAGGACCCCGGAACGATCCAGCGCGAAGTGCCCTCGTCCAGACGCTCGTTCGCCTGCATGAGCATCCCGGTAAGGAACGTGCAGTAGGTATACCGGGAGGCGGGCATGCGGCCGGAGTGGATGTACATCTGCGGATAGAATCCCCACACGAACACCTTATCCTGTTCCGTGCTCCTCGTCCTGATGTATTCGCCCAGCGCGCGGTCCTCCTCCGGGGTCTGGTCCGTCACTTCCCCCCAGAAATAAAAAAGAGGCACGTACTGAAAGGTCCGTTTATCCCAGAACGAGACAGGCCAGAGCAATCCGTAGACGAGCACGCCGGTAAGGAATATCCTTAAGACCGGGACCGCCAGCCTCCCCTCCTTCTCCTCTCCCGTGCTTACCAGCGTTCTGGTAGAGCGCATCAGGTGGTAAAAAGAATTGGCGGATACCAGGCACAACGCCGGAAGCATCTGGATGAAATAATGCCCGAAGCTCCTGCCGGTCACGGAAAAAGCCGTATAGGCCGCCAGTCCCCACAGCACCAGGAAAAGCTCATTGTACCAGGCCCGGTCCGGGGGCGCTTTCAGCCGAAACGCCGCGTACCCCGCACGCACGGCCCCCAGCAGGAATCCGGCATAGACCAGGAAATTAAGGCGGAAGAATTCTCCGTTGAAAAATACCGCCACCGCGATCGAAATACGCTCGGCGAGCGGGATCACCGCGGAATAGAAGGAGAAATTATACTCCCAGAAATAGAACAGAAAGTCACTGATGCCTCCGCGGAGGTAAAAATACGCCACCCAGGGAAGGAACGCGAAAAGGAAACCGGCGCTTAACCACCCCGTGACCTTTACCCCGGCGACCCAGGAGAAGCCTCCCCTGCGGGAAATAAGGAAGCTCGAAAAAGCCGCCGCCAGGATGAAATCCAGCAGGGAATTCTGCTTGCTGACGAAAGCCATCCCGAACGCGATACCGGCAAAGAAAAGAAACCGCGCCAGGCTGCGGCGGAAATAGACCAGCATGCTCCACACCCCGAGGCAGCTGAAAAGCGCGACCAGCCACTCCTGATGGAACGCCAGGATATCGAGCTGAAAATAGGTGTACGAAAAGACGGCGAAGAGCAGCGCGGCGATACACCCCTGGCGCCTGCCCCAGGCCTCGCGGGCAATGGCATAGACCAGCAGGGTGATCAGCATCACCGTCGCGATCAAGGCCAGGTGCACCGCCACCATATTCCCCCGCCCCGCGACCGCGAAAACGAGCGCATACAGATAGTACAGGGCCGGACCGCGCTGGTCGATAGCATCGCGGTAAAGCAGTCCTCCGTCGAGAATGGTGTTTCCCAGCACCGCGGAAATACCTTCGTCCATATTATAGAACGGCTGCATCACCAGCGGAAAACGCAGAATGAAGATGAGGCAAAGCACGAGCACCAGGAACCACGCGGGTCTGCGCACGTTCTTCAAGTCCATCTTAGCTCCTCTTTCGCAATGCCGACTGCAGCGCCGCGTACGCGGCCACTGCCAATGCGGCGGTATCGACACGGAGTACCAGCGGCCCGAGGGATACCGGGACCACCCCCTGCTGCCTGGCCGTTTCCACCTCCGCATCCGAAAAATCCCCTTCCGGGCCCACGAACACCGCCACCCCCTGCGCCGGCTCGGAGAAGATCTCCGCCAAGTCGCGGCGTTCTCCGAAAAGCGCGGGGATCAGGCGAAGCGGCACATCCCTGGTACGCTCCAACGCGTCACTGAAACTCATCACCGGCGAAACTTCGGGCACGGTTGCGCGATGCGACTGCTCGGCGGCAGCGCGGGCGACTTTCTCCCACCGCTGCCTCCGGGCCTGCTTCCTGGCGGCATCCAGCCTCACGATCGTTCGCTCGGTCTCCATGGGGATTATGCGCGCCACCCCCAGCTGGGTCGCCTTATCCACGATATCGTCGAAACCGACGTTCTTGGGAAGCGCGCAGGCCAGCGTCAAAGGCCGGGACTGGGAGAGTACCGGCGATTCCCCGACGATCCTGCACTCCAGGAACTGCGAAGCGATACGCTCCACCACCACCGCATACACCTTATCCCCGGGGACGACCACTTCCAGGCCCTCCCCCTTTTGTATCCGCGCGGCACGGATAAGATGCCGGAGGATTTCCTTATCCCTGATCTTAAGGCGCCCTTCTTCAATCTCCAATTCACCGCAAAAAACCCTATGCCCCATGTTCGGAAAAGACCTCCGCAGTGAACACATAAAGCTCTGTTGACGCATCCTTCCAGGCATCCGCAGGCAGGAACGCCTTGTGGGTGCACAGGTACGAAAGGAACTCCTCTTTGGACCAGTTGGTCTCCTGCGCCACCTGAGGCAGGAACACCCCGCTTTGGGCTCCCTTGCGTACCAGGACTCCGTGGGTGCCCAGTTCGATATCTGCCGCGCCGGCAACCCTGCGTAAAGGAGAAAGCACCGATATCTCGATCTCAAGCTCCCCTAACTCGGCCAGGGTCACCTTGGGAAAACGCGGATCCCCCGTCGCCGCCTCGACCGCCATATCCCGCACGGTCACATATAAAGGCTTTTGCCCGACGATCGTACCGATACATCCGCGCAACTGCCCCTTACGGTGCAGCGTCACGAACGCGCCCTGCACCTGCGCCAAGAGAGGGTCCGTCGAACGGACGGCCGATCTCTTCCCCGTTTCCAGAAATTGACGGATCGAACTCCGGGCTATTTCCAGCAATTCTTTGCGCTGCCCACTGGTAAGCATATCCTTCCCTCCTGGCACCTGGTCGATGGCGATGCTCGCATATCCGACGGTCCACTTCCCCTTTTCCGGCCGCCCCCCAACCTTACCCGAATCCGTACGGGCGATGATATACGCGTGACGATGCCCCTGCAGCCCGGAAAGCAGCATTCCCACCACTGCCGCCTCCCCTCCGCACATCTGCGCGTTTCCCTTTTGCAGCGCATCATACAGGCCGCGGGGGTCCATAGCCGAGATCGATCCTAACGTCCTGTCATCGATACGCTGCAGCTCCTGCGGGTCGTATCCGTGATACAGGTCGGTCGAAACCACCGCCAGCACATCCTTACGGGCGCCGATGGCTGCGTGCAACGCGGAGGCGATCCTCTCCAGCTCCTCAAAGGTGCCCCGGCCCACGGCTACCGGCACCACGGATACGGAAGGCAATGCCCGCTGCAGGAACGGCAGCTGCACTTCCAGCGCATGCTCTTTAAGGAAGAACCGGGGGTCCTCACGCAACACTCCGGAAGCCTCCAGCGCTCGCCGCAGCGGCTCGTCCGTACCCAATCGGCCTAACGGGGTACGCAGCACGCCCTCGGGCGCTACGGCAGCCCCCTGCAGGGGAATACGGTGACTGGGAAAAAGTATGATGGCGGACGTATACGCCTTACCCTTGATCAAGGAATAGGCTTGTCCTGCGGTAGGGCCGGAATAATCGTAGCCGGCATGAGGGACGATCAGTGCGAATATCTTTCCCGGCACAGGAGAATCGCCGGACGGAACGAGATAGCGGTCAACGTTTTGGGCCAGTGTCTGCGGATCCCCGGGATAGAAGCTCCCTGCGGCAAAAAGCTCATTGACCTCAACACCCCAGGCGGGGACCGCAGCGCACACACACCACACCGCGACCAGAATACCTAACTTCCTCGTCATATCCCTCCGGTTGCCGGAAGAAGCGGATGAACATATGGTGGAGCTGGGGGGAGTCGAACCCCCGACCCCTTCGTTGCGAACGAAGTGCTCTCCCAACTGAGCTACAGCCCCATAAGATTTGATCTAGCGTGTCCCGTACCACGGGACAGCCCCATAAGATTTGATCTAGCGTGTCCCGTACCACGGGACAGCCCCATAAGATTTGATCTAGCGTGTCCCGTATGCGGGACAGCCCCAAATTTTTCGAAGAAAAATTTGCCCCCGCGAACCTTAAGATTTTATAAAGCGCGAGGGGCAAAATCTCAATTAATGTACCACACTAGGAGGGTTTTGACAATCGAAAATTAATTGACCGAAACGCTGGGCATATCCAAACGCGACTGCGTATTAAAGGTAGGATTCCTGAAATTTCGCACTCCGCTCTCGACACCGCCCGGGGTCGGGTCGTCGCACGGCCCGCTCGTCTCCAAGGGGTCCCAACACGTACGCACCACCACCATGATATGATTATACCAGTGCTGCCTCGGCACTATCGAATGCTCGTCCATCACGCGCATCCCGGTGATCACATTGTTTCCGCTTACGCTACGGATATGGTTGGCGATCACCTCTCCGTCGGCGCCTGGCATGGCAGAGGTAGCCATGCCGGAATAAAAATGGATCTGATTGTTCCTGTTCAAGTATGCGACCCATTGATCAACCCCCGGATCGAGCCTTCCGTTCTGATTGGTATCAAGCCTCGCGGCAAATCCCTGATTCCCCGGATATAACACTATCGGCCAATTCAAGTCATCGCCTATCGCGGTGAATATGTGTTTCTGCATATGCTCAATAGCGTTCGCCGCCTCTTCCTGCAAGGTCGCCCTCTGGCTTGCCGTAACCGCCTGGTAACGGCTGAAAGTATCAATACTTAAAATACCGATACTTACCACGCCCACCAGAGTGAGCGCGATCAGCATCTCCAGTAAGGTGATCCCCCGTCTGCGCGTCATTCCAGATCCCAACGCATATTGATCTCAACCTTCCGCATCTGGGTATCCGCCGCCGCCCCGGGAGGCCGGGTATTGGTAGTAACGGTCGAGATCAGCTCCTGAGACACATCCGGATCCACCAGGTAATCTATATTATCCGGCCTATCGGTGACAAGCTGCAACCGCTCATCAGCAGCAACATAATCTTTCACAGCATGATCGTACAAATCCTCGCGCACATCACCATGGAACCCCGCGCCCCGAGTTCTCGCCCCTTCGGCCGCCATCATCTTGCCGCGGTTATAGGTGATAAAGCGTTTCCCGCCCACAAACACCGCACCTAATCCCGTCATCACCACTGCCAGGATCATCAAAGCCACCACGATCTCAAGCAAGGACAAGCCTTTTTTATTCACCGTACGCTCCTAGAGACAGCCACCCGACGAGAACACGGGATCGATATCGTCCTGATCAATGGTATAAGTACATCCCGCGGTAGGCCCCGTAAGCCTGACCGCCGTCGCCGTAAAAGAATTCGCGTCACCCGCCACCGAATACGACCACTCCGTAGGCGACAAGGACATCCGCAAACGGCTGTTACATCCGTCCGCCGCGTTGCAGGTCGCGGTGTTCACGCAATTGCAATCTCCGAATTCACGCGCGTTGTTCTCCAGCCTGTACCCCCGCTCCGCAGCCTGTATCAAGCGCAGATTCGCCAATGCGTCCTTCTGCAGCGCCTGCTCCCGGGTCCTGGCGAACTGGGGGATAGCCATTGCCACAAGAATACCCACGATCACTGTCACTATGATCAGTTCCAGCAAGGAAAATCCTCTGCTTTTCACCAGTTCCCCCTCCTGTTTAAGGGCAGCGCACAGGATCACTGCTACCGACATCATCCGGAACAGTGCTCACAATATTATACACGCACTCATTATTGAACGCGGATACAAAAAAACCCACCCCGCCTACAACCATATACCTCCACCCCAGTCCAGGCTTGGGCATCAAATTCAAACGCAACACCCTGTTACATCCGTTGGCACCGTTACAGTCAACGGGATTATTGCATATACAGCCACCCGCAAACCCGGGATGCTCCATCCGGTACGTACCGTACGCCGCCATCATAATACGCATGTTCGCGATCGCTTCCTTACCCGCGGCTTTTCGCTTCGTTAACGCGAATGAATTCATACCCAGCACCGCAAGGATCCCTACCACTATGACGACGACGATCGTTTCGAGCAAGGTGAATCCCCTGCGCCCGTCAGTCCCCATTTTAGAGAGCATCGATACACGCGTCATAAGTCCCACCCCACGTGCCCGCCGCATCCACCGTCACCGTCGATCCCAAACATGGCGGCGTCAGTTTCGTTGCAGTGACAGTGAATCCACCCGCCGCACTGACGATATAGCTGAAATCCTCATCATTAATAACCTGGTCCATTTCCACATAACGTCCGATGTTCGCCGCTCCCATGCCGCCCATCAGGCCGATCACATCCACATTGCCGAACTGGTAGGTATACCGGATACCGGCAGGGATGTCCGGATCCTCATGGCGCATATTCTCGGCCTTGACCACCAAAGAAATATTATTCCTTGCTTTGGCCTCTTTGCTGCGCTCCACCGCGCGGATGTATTGGGGCACGGCCAGGGCTGCCAATATCCCGATCACGATCACTACGATAACCAATTCCACCAGCGTAAACCCAGATCTTTTCACCCTGATCACCTCCCCGCCACAGTACAATATAATAACCCCGAATAAATATGCCTCACCGCTCAGAGAGCGGTGAGGCATAGCATTACGTACTCTTATTACAGTCCGTCAACACAGGCCTTATACGCTCCAGTCAAAGTACCGATCTGGTTCAACGTCATAACACCTGCGCAAGGACCCTTACCTGCGGTTCTAGCCGCCTGCACCGTGAACGTTGTCGCGGCTGCCGCTGCCACTGAAAAGGTAAAATCCTTGCCGTTCTGCGCCAATACCTCGTCGATATCGACGTCGCTGTTCTTCAGGTTAGCAGCGGTTGTCGCATACACATCCTCTCTGGCGCGATATACCTTCTGAGCATCCGCCAGGATCCTGAGGTTGGAGATAGCCGTAGCCATCTTCGCGCGTTCTACTGCTTTAAGATACTGAGGAACCGCAACTGCAGCCAAAATACCGATAATGATAACTACGATGATCAACTCGATAAGCGTAAAACCTTTCTTATTCATGATTTCCTCCTTCGTGTGTTTAACTATGCCTTTTCCTCGCATTTCGTCAATTCACCTCCCCTCTGGTATATCTATTTACCATCTAATTATAACGCAATTAGCGTAGAAAGTCAAGAGATTCAATGTGTTGAAAGAAAACGCTTTCTGCCTTTTTATCCCCCGATCCTGGCGATCTGGAAGAGCGGAAGGAATATCCCGACGACCAGAAGACCGATCACCCCGCCCATGAAAATGAGCATAAAAGGCTCGAACATCGAGGTAAAACGCACCAGGAAGGTTTCCACATATTCCTGGTAGAATTCGTTGATCTTTTTGAACATCTGGGGAAGCTCGCCGATCTCCTCGCCGATACCCACCATCTGCACCACCATCGGCTCGAAAAACCCGCTCTGGTCAAGAGGCGCGCTTAAGGACTTGCCGTTACGCACCTCTTCCTTGATCTTACGGATGATCTCGGCCATGGTAAGATTATCCACGCTATGCTCCGTGATATCCAGTGAATACAGGATGGGCACGCCGCTTTCGATCAGGGTGGACATTTCCGAGGAGAACCGTTCCACCACCAGCGCCCTGAAGAAGTCGCCGAAGGTGGGCAGCGAAAAACGCAGCTCTTCGAACTTCTTCTTCCCCTCCTTGGTCTTGATGTAACTGCGGAGGAAATACCCCAGCGCAATGAGCCCGACAAAGATATAGACGAAATATTTACGCAACATCTCACTGAAGGCCATGATCATTTTAGTCAGTACCGGCAGTTCCAGGTCGAATCCTTCAAAGAGCTCTTTAAAGGTAGGCACGATACTGATGGTCAAAAAGAGCAACGCGCCCACACAGGCGAAGAAAAGGATCGCGGGATAGATCAGCGCCGTAATGACCTTGCGCTTGAACTCGGCGTTGCGCTCCAGATAACCGGCCAGGCGTCCGAGTATCACCGCCAGGTTTCCCGATGCCTCGCCGCTTTCCACCAGGTTGCACCAAAGGTCGGAGAACACCGTCGGGTGTTTGGCCAGGGCCTCATGCAGCGAAAGTCCCGCCTCCATCCCTTTCTGCACGTCGATCAGCACCTTCTGCAGGCGGATACTGGTCACCTGCTTGCAGATGATATCCAGGCATTTGAGCACGGTGACACCCGCGCCCAGCAATGTCGCGAACTGCCGGCACAAAAGCACCAGGTCCTCTTCCGTGATGCGCAGATGCTTGCGGCGGATGCGCACTTTCGCGGCGGTGGCTTCCTGCAACCCCCCGCCCTGCTGATACGCCGGCTGAATATTGACCACCGTCAGGCCCTTGGCCTGCAGACGCGTAATAAGCTCGTCCTCATTGTTGGCGTCGGTATAATCGATCATCTTCTTGCCATGCGCATCCCTGACAGTAAAGAAAAATTTAGGCATTATTCCACCCCTATGGTTATGGAAAGCGCTTCTTCCAGCGAGGTCAATCCCTCTTCGACTTTTTTCAACGCCGACTCCTGGAGGGTCATCATCCCGTTCGCGCGGGCGACTTCGCGTATGCGCTGGAAGGAAGCCCGTTGATTGATCAGGTCCTGGATCTCACGGTTCGTCATAAGGATCTCGGAAATGGTCGCCCGGCCTTTGAAACCGAAGTTATTGCACTGCGGGCATCCCTTAGGCCGGTACAGCAAATCCACTTTGAGCTTTAAGTCCTTGCGCTGCTCGGCGGTAGGCTCATAGGGCTCCTTGCAGTGGGGGCAGAGCCTCCGGATAAGCCGCTGCGCGACGATCATGACCAGGGAAGGCGCCACCATATAAGGCTCGATCCCGATGTCCATCAGGCGGGTGACCGCCGAAGGGGCATCATTAGTATGCAGGGTTGAGAGCACCAAGTGACCGGTAAGGCCGGAACGAATGCATATCTGCGCGGTCTCAAGGTCGCGCACCTCCCCTACCAGCATGATATTGGGGTCCTGGCGCAGGAAACTGCGCAGCGCCGAAGCGAAGGTCAGCCCGATCTCGGGCTTGATCTGCACCTGGTTGATACCGTCAAGTTTATACTCCACCGGATCCTCGACCGTGACGATGTTCTTGGTCGGGCTCTTGATCTCGTTAAGGATAGCGTAAAGGGTGGTGGTCTTGCCGCTTCCGGTCGGTCCGGTAAGGAAAATAAGTCCGTAAGGCATGTGGATGGCTTTGCGCATGATCTCCAGCTGCTTGGCGTCGAAACCCAGCTTGACTAAGTCCAGGACCACGCTGGACCGGTCCAGGATCCTCAACACTGCCTTCTCGCCGTAGATCGTGGGGATCGTCGACACGCGGATATCGATGGTACGGTCGTCGATCTTGACCATGATCGCGCCGTCCTGCGGAAGGCGCTTTTCCGCGATATCCAGTTTGCTCAGGATCTTCACGCGGGAAAGTATGGGCAACTGCAGGTGCTTTGCCGGAGGCGGGACTTCGTAAAGTTTTCCGTCGATACGGTAGCGCAGGCTGATCCGGTCCTTGAAAGGCTCGATATGGATATCGGAGGCATGCTCGTCTATCGCCTGCCGGATGATCAGGTCGACCAGCTTCACCACCGGGGCTTCCTCCGCCCTGGCGATCAGTTTGTCGAGACTGAGCTCCTGATCGACGTTCTCGTCTTTTTCCTTGATAAAGGTATTGGTGATATCATAGGAAGCTTCCACCGCTTCTTTGAGCATGGTGGATTTTCCGTAAGATTCTTCAACGGCTTTGAGTATATCGGAGCGGGTGGCGATCACTACGTTGATATCGCACCCGGTGATACGCTTGATATTGTCTATCAGGAGGATGTCCAGCGGGTCGGCCATGGCGACAGTCAATGAACGCATGGTCCGGGAAAGAGGCAATACCGAATTCTTTAAAGCGAAATCCTGGGAAAAAAGCTTGTCCAGCCCCTGGTTGGCGGTCGGCTTGAGCATCCCCGTGCCCAGAGAGAAATAAGGTATACCCAACTGCTTTCCCAATACGGAAACCAGCTGGTCCTCCTTGACCATGCCAAGCCTGGTCACTATCTCCCCGATCCTGCCGCCTTCCTGGCGCTGCACGGCGATCACTTTTTCAAGCTGAACCGGGCTTAAGAGGCCTTCCTTGACAAGCAACTCCCCCAGCTTCAGGTATTTCTCTTTGGTCATGGATGTCCCACTGCCAGTTGCGCTCTGCACCGATATCCGCTCAACTTCCGTCCGAGACTAGTTCGTCTCAAACCCGGTAAGGCTCGATGCGATGATCCTCTGCCTGTCCATACCGTTGGCAGCGTTCTGCTCCCTCTGGGGAGCCTGTATCTTCACGGACTTGCTGGCGGCAGTAGCTCCAGAATATCCGACATCCTTGACGATGCGCGGGGTGATGAACACCAACAGCTCGCGCTCCAGCCCCCGGTCCTTGTTCTTGTGCCTGAACAAACGGCCCACCAGGGGGATCTTGCTTACCACAGGGACCTCATCCGTGGTAACGCTCGTGACATGCTTGATCAACCCTCCCACAATCACGGTCTCGCCGTCCTTGATCCTGACCATGGATTTCGTTTCCCGGCCTTCCGGATCGCGGTACGAGCTGGGGAAGAGCGTGCTCGGATTGGCTTCGATGATCTTAGGCGCCACGAACATGGTGATATCTCCGGTCTCGATATTGACCTGCGGGACCACGCGCAGCGAAAGACCCGTCACGGTACGCTCCGCGGTGGTTTCCACGTTACCGGTATCATCGATGGTAGTCTTCTCGCCGATAACCTCGCTCACCAGCGCCCTGATCTCCGCCGGCTCGTTGTTCAGAGTAACGATCTTAGGACGGGCGATGATCTTGGTGCTGGCCAACTGCTGAAGGAAATCCAGGAGCACGGTCTTGCTTCCGGTGCCGTTATCTCCATAGAAGTGGAAGCTGCCCGGGGTGACCGCGCTCTTGGCACGCGCGTCTCCGGTAAAACCATGCAACGGGAAATACGTCTGCCTGCTGGCAAAGGTCACTCCCGCGCTCAACAGGCCCTCCAGGCTGGTGATATCGCCGAATTTCAGGCCTTTCTTCTCCAGTTCCGTTTTGGATACGTCAAGCACTTCGACTTCAAGCAGGATCTGAGACAAGGGCACGTCCAGCTGCGAGATCACCAGCTCGATCTTCTCCATATGGGAGGGGATATCCGTCACGATAAGGCTGTTGGTACGGAAATCCTCGATCACCGACCCCGACTCGCTTAACATCTGGGTGATAACCTCGGTGATGCCGCTTCTCTCGACCGACTTCCACTTGCCCGAGCTGCCTTCTTCGGTATCTTCCGTTTCCGCGCCGCCGACATCGGAGGCGATCTTGACGAAATCCTTCATCTGGCTGGCCATCTCTTCCTTCAGGGAAGAGGAGGAAACCGTGGCGTTCTTAAGGGTGAACACCTTGGTCACGGTCTCGATCTGGGGCTTACCCCAATCCTTGACCACGATGATGTTGGAATCCTTCATCAGCTCATAGCTGAGGTTGTTCGCGGAAAAAAGTTTATCCATGGCATCCCGCAGAGGGACCTTGTCGAGATAAAGAGTGATCTGCCTCTCCTGTATGCCTTCGTTGGCGATGAAATTCAGCCCGGACTGGATGGAAAAAAGCTTCAACACATCCTTGAGCTGGGCATCCTGGAGGTCCATGGAGATGGTAACCCCTTCATCGGGGATAAATAATTCCGGAGCGCTCGGACCTGCCATGACCGTCGGCATGCCGGCAAAGATGAATGCGCAGGCTACCACCACATGCTTCAACATACTACTCATTAGATCCTCCTTTGTTTGAAAGCCTTTTCGCCTCGGCGAACGCCGGGGAAGATATAACTATGTTATTACTTTTATAATAAAGGGTAACCCCTTCTTTTTTTATCTCCAGCACCTTTGCTTCGCCGATCATATCCCCCACCTTCACCACCTGGCGGTTGATGATCGCCTGCGGGAATTTCCCCCCCACGATGATACCGCTTACGGAAAGATCCTTCACAAAGCTATCATCGGCATCTCCCCCGAACTCATCGCCTCTGTCCGAATCGTCGCGCTTGAGCAAGGGGACGAACGGGTCGCGGAAGGCTTCAGCCTTGTATTCGGCGGTAGGACGCTCGATCGCCGCCAGGGCGTTTTCGGCATACTCCGCCTCCTGCTGAGAGAGCTCCTCCAGCCGCTTCTCCACCTTGCTGGCGAACGACTGCCCCGCCGAAAGGCTCCAGAGCACCGACACCATGCACATAATCAGGAACTTTTTCAATAAGGTCTTTTCCATAGCGCTAGTCCTTGGCCGAAAGGGTGCTGATCTTTATCTTCATCTCTATCGAGTTCCCCTTGCCCTTAGATGTATACGGGTCCGACTGATTGATCGTGCTCGTCTCAATGGTGAAAACCGCGGGATGGACCTCCAGCTTGCTGGCGAACCTGCCCAGCGCATGATAGGAAGGTCCTATCACCTGCAACTCGAATGGATAACGGATATATATCCCCTTATCCTCTTTATCCAGCGGCCGGACCGATTCCATTTGCACTCCCGCTTCTTTTGCGAGAGAGTGGATCTGGCCTACCAGCCTGTTCACATCCTTGTTATTAAGGAGCTTCTTATATGCTTCAAGCGTCTTGTTCTTGATACGCAGCTCGCGTACCACGGAATTCTTATCCTTCTCCAGCTTGATCTCGCTTTCCAGGCGCGCGATCTTCTCGTTATAATTCGTGTGTATCTTATATCCTACCCACACGAATACCAGCACGATCACGCCGTTGAGGATCACATTTCCGTACTTCTTTACGATAGGAGTGTTTTCCATAGCTTATCTCTTCCTCGTCTTGACACACCGGATTGAAAAGGTCGTGGATTTGACATTGAAGTTTTCAACTCGGTCCATAGTAACGAGCTTGATATCCCGAAAAGCCTGGGTGAACGCCTGATCCGAGGCAAGGTTGCCCAGGAACTCATTGATCCGCAGCATCTCCTGCTCCCCGTCCTCAAGGTACGCCAGGCCGGAAAACTCCAGTTCCACGTCACCGTCTTCCCTGCTGACGAAATTAAGTCCGGTCAGCCATATCCCTTCCGGCAACAGCGTAGGTATGGAATTCAGCGGCGCAGTGATCAGCATCTGGTTCCTGATCAGCCGGTCGAACACCTGTATCTTCCGCTCATACTCATCGCGCAACCCCTGGAGAGATTCCAGAGAATCATCGGCCGGCATCTTGTCGAACTGAAGCCTTTTGGCGACCGTCTCTTTGAGCTGGTTCTTGAAGGGGACCATCCGGTATTCCCCGTACCCGTACACCCCGGCGCAGATCAGCGCGCCGAAGACCACGGATTTGGGGTCGAAGATGAACCCGCTGATCATGCTGCCCACGTTCACGTTGATGTTCGCATCCAGCTTACGGCTGGAGAACGCGCTCGATTTCGGGGAAAGCAGATTAACGGATATACCGGATTTCACCGATTTCATCAAAGACGCCGAGAAACTCGAGGTCTGTCCGATGCTGTACGGCACGCCGACACCCAGGAGCTTGGAGACATCGACGCTCTGCGTCACCACCCCCATCTCCCGGGCAAACGACTCGATCTCCTGGCGCAGCTCATCGGGAGCGATATAATATAAGGTGGTTATCCGCTTGCCGGAGAACTTACGGCTGTAGAAATCGAATGACACCCGCAATTCCGTCTTCAGCTTTTCCGCCAGCATGCTGCCGCCGTTGGCGACAGGAGGTACCGACTCGCTCTCCGCAGTCACTGCCGGCGCTTCCCCTCCCAGTACGATATCCCGGCAAAAAAGCGGGAATCCGTTATCCATGACCATGAAATTCGTCTCGCCCTCTTTGATGGTGCCTGCGCTGACCAACGCGCATACCCCACGGTTCGGGACCCCGGCCAGTGATGCCAGACGCATCATACTGAACCCGTAGTACTCGAGACCGGAGATCTTGAGCCCGAGCTGGGCGATCATGGAGACATATTTCGCGAGGATATCCTTCTTGATACCGACAAAGACTATCAGATTGCGCTTATTGGGGCGGTCGACGGTAACATGGTAATCGGAAACCAGCTCCTCGATCTTGAAGGGTACGTATTTCTTCGCTTCGAAGACGATCGCGCTTTTGAGCTCATCGGGAGGCATGATCGGGATATCAAAAGTCCGCACGATAAGGTCGCGGCTGGAAAGGGAAACCACCGCCTCGTTCGCGGTGATCTTGTAGCGGCGCAGGTGGTCCTTGAGCAGCGCCACGATCTTAAGCTCATCCGGCACCTTCTCTCCGCCTTCGCCTCCACCCAGGATGCTGCGGTCCACGTGCAGGTTGTTGACCAGTTTCCTGCCCTTGGTTTCGGATAATCCTAACGATTTGTCGCCGAAATAAATTCCGAAAGAGTTCATTATCTTTCTCCTGCTTTTGAGAAGCGCTTACGACTCCGCAACCAGCCGTCAACCTCTTTACGGTCAAATCGCCAGACCCCGCCTACTTTGATACCCGAGATCTTCCCCTGGTGCAGCCAGTTATAAATGGTTTGCTTTCGCAACTTCAGGTATTCTGCCAGTTCGTCTATGTCTATCAGTCTCGCCATATTTTGTCAGTTGGTCTTACTTATAACTCAGTGGATAACATTAAAACATCACAGTCTTAATCTGTCAAGCGTTTTTTTCTGTATTTTATAATAGACTTACTCAGACTTAACTATACTACTTTTTCCGACGGAAAAAACGCATAGTTAGAGCATGCAGAAGTACCTTAAACTTACTTTCTTTATAATTCTCTTGTGGAACGACTATGAGGATTTGTTACGGAGCGGGCGTATAATCTACAAACACATCGATCTCATGGGTTTGGAAGAACGGGCTTGCGGGATCGGTATTAAGAGGATTGATCGTGATGCGGATGGTCTGTATCGTTTCGGGAAATGCCGGGTCCAACCCGATCCCGGCGCCGTTCTTAAGGAAGTGCACCGTAGGAGCTCCATTGGGCGTCCATGGGGGGTTCGGTGTAGGCTTGTTCTCTCTTTCCAGACGCAACATCTCCATCGCATACACATACCCGGCCTGGGCAGCGTACTGCGCCTGGATTCGGCTTGCCTTATGATGGGTGATCCTTCCCTGGTTGGTCATGACCCTGCCGATCACGCTGGCCAGTATCACCGCCACCATGACCGTTGCCAACACCAGGTAGATCGCGACACCCTTCTTACCTAATATATTAGGCATCTTTCCTCAAGCTGATCTTGTATTCCTTATTCTGGGCATCCTCAAGCACGATCACATGCCCCTCCCTCGCCAACCAGCCAAGGCTCATCAACACGTTACCCTGAGACTTATCAATACCCTTAACCAGTGTTGCCAGGTCAACTTCACCATGCTCGTCAAGATAGTGCCAGATCTCACCCGCAACAATACCGATCTCGGTTATCATAGTAGCCTCCTAAGAATAGTATATGTGTACACCCCATCACTGTCAATACCTTTTGTTGTAACTGCCGCAACGGGGACACGTTGTAATATCTTCGCCATGCGTGTTCACGTAGGAATACGTGCATATTGCACAATACCGGATGTGCTTGGGATCGAGGGAGGACTCCTTTTCTTTTTGGGTACGGGAGAACCCCCACACCACGGCAACGGCCGCCAGAGCCACGGCCATCCCCATCGCAACCGCCATCCCGAAATCAATGACCAGCATTCCCCTTCTCCCCGGCTCGACCGACCGCAAGATCGATCTTTGCGCGATACCAGTGGGACGGCTCAAGATACACCTGATGCAGCATCAAAGAACGGCCGATATAACGCATACTCAAAAGATCCGCCTCCAGGTTCCCGGAAGAAACCCTCCTTCTTACCTGCACCTTGGGACGTCCCTGCCGAAGCTCCATCATGTATCCGAGCTCCATATGTATGTTCTGCCGGTCCTTGAAATAAAGCAGGATGTTGGGGCTTAAGTGGGGGTAAAAGGTGATCACGGGCTCCACGCGTACCGGGAACGGGACCTGATGGAATGCCGCGGATCCCTTCTCCGGAACGATCACGACCGCCCTCCCGGGCTTAAGGGCTGCAAAAGGCAGCTGCTCCGGAACCGCCCGGGCTCTGGACTTGGCAGCGGGAAGCAGCGCATCCACCCCCTCCCTGGTCCGCACCATGCCTGTGGCCGCCGCCATCTCCGGAACGATATCCCAGCTGTTCAGCAACTGTCCGAGGAAGTGCGTTTCGGTAACCGAGGGGGCCGGCAGCACCCGCCCGAAAGAGAAGGTGAAAAGCGCGGCGGTGATACCGTGGAAGGCACAGGACACGAGGATGCCGTACCGAAACCCCCGGGAGATCATTCCTGGTTCGTCGCTATGCTCACCTGACCGACACCGGTATCGCGCGCCAGATCCCAGATCTCCACCACCCTGCCCATGGAGGCCCGGCGGTCAGACTTGATCAACACCGATTTTTTATTCCTGGCTGCCTGCGTGAGCATCTCTTTGAGCTCTTTCATGGTCACCACCTTGCCGGCGAAATAGGTGATATTCTCGGCGGAGACTACGAACTCCAGGTTGTCGAATTTGACGATCTCGCTGGTCACGGCCTTAGGCAGATTGACGGTGATCCCCGGCTGGATCACAAAACTCGAGGTGAGCATGAAAAAGATGAGCAGCTGAAAGACCACGTCGATCAAAGGCGCGATGTCGATCTGCTTTAACCCGTGCTCCATCTTCATATGTCGCTTGAATCTCATCGTCCCCTCCCTTACTCGCTCAGGAAGTTGACAAATTCGGTGGCCGCTTTTTCCATCTCCAGGATGATGCTGTTGACCCGGTGCACCAGATAATTATACGCGACGAAGGTGGGGATCGCGACCACCAGGCCGGCGACCGTGGTCAGCAGCGCCTCCCAGATGCCTCCGGCCAGATCGCCCGGGGACACGGGATGCAGGCTGGTGGACTTGGCCTGGATCACCTGGAACGCCTGCACCATACCCGTAACCGTTCCCAGAAGCCCCAATAACGGCGAGATGTGCGCGATGGTTGCCAACGCCGGCAGATGCTTCTCCAGCTTAGGTATCTCGAAAAGGGACGCATCCTCGATCGCTTCCTTGATCTGCGGTTTCGGCCGGTCGTACTTAAGGATACCTCCCTTGAGGATATGGGCGATGGGGCTGGGGTTGGCATCGCAGGCTTCCAGCGCTTCCTTGATCTGGTGGCGCTTCATCTTGTCCAGAATGCCCTGCAGGAACTCCGCGGTGCCGACCTTGACCCGGCGCAGGTAAAGGAATCTCTCGATGATGATCGCCAGGGCGAACACCGAACAGAGCAAAATGGGCCACATCACCGGCCCCCCCGCCAAGAAGACCTGCCAGAAGTTCATCTTATACAGTTCCATGGTTCCTCCTTAAATGTCCGCCCCGCAGGCCTACCGGCCGCGCATGACGTTATTGATCCATTCAATGCGCTCGCGCGCATATTTCGACTCGTCCACGTTCATTCCCGCGAGTTTCGCGTACACCGCCGCGGCATCCTTGAGCTTCTCCTGCTCCTCGTACAGGGACGCCACCCGCAGATACGCCTTGACCGACAACTCGCTGGTCTCGGAGAAAAGGTAGGGCACCTTCAGGTACTCCTCGATCGCCTGTCCGTACCGCTGCTGCTGCTCCAGCACCTCCCCTATCCTGAACTGCATCCGGCTGGTCTCCCGCACCGGCACGATCTCCAGCGCTTTGCGGTACCAATGCAGCGCTTCATCGAACTGCGCCTGCGTCCGGTAGATATCCCCCATCTTCGGGTAGACGAAAGGCGCAAGATTGGCATTGCGCGCGACCGTCTCCTTCAGGGCGTCGAGCGCCTGGCCGTACTGTTCCATCTTGGCGTACACATCCGCGATGGAGATAGCCGCGGTACCGGCTAAGTCGGTCTTTCCCAGGGCCATCACTTTCTTGAATTTTTCGATCGCCTCCCGGGGCTTATCCTCCTCCACGTCGATGGAGGCGAGCGCGAAATAAGCGTCGGTGACCAGCGGGCTCTTGGAATAATCCTGTATCAGGGAAGAGAAATAGCGGCGCGCCAGCACCAGGTCCTTATGCCGGAAATAATACTCTCCCAGCCACCACATCACCTCGGCGGTCAGGCTGGAATCCGGGTACTTGGTGCGCAGGGCCTTGAACCTGGTCATCGCTTCCTTCTCGTTGCCCATCTGATAATAGCAATCCGCGATCTCGTATTCCGCTTTCTGCACCAGGTCCTGGTCATCCCCGTAGAGACGAACCACATCCTTGAACACCTCCACCGCTTCCGCGTATTTTCCCTGGTTGAACCAGCTCGTTCCGAGCAGATAGGTGGCCTGGGCCCGCAAAGGGCTGTCCTTGAATTCCCGCTGGAACTGGGAGAACACCTCGCGGCTGGCGGCATAGTTCTCGCGCTGGAAATACGCCAGGCCCAGCGCATACGTGGCATCATCCACCAGTTTCGAGTCCGGAAAACCGGCTTTGAGCTTCTGGAACGCGACCACCGCGCTGTCATACTGGGATGATTTGAGCAGGCTCAACCCCAGCTGATACTGCACGTAATCGCTGTAAAAGGTATCGGGATACTCCTTGAGTATCCCGTCATACGTCTGGATCGCCTTCTGATACTCCGCAGAATCCTGGTAGGTATCCCCGATCTGGCAGAGCGCGGCCACCTTGACCATCTTATCCGTGCTCGATTTCGCGATCCGGCGGAACTCCTCTATGGCGCTCTTGAACTCGCCCTCCTTCAGATACGACCAGGCCAGACCGTAATGCAGCTTATCCAGCACCTCCTGCGAGACCTTATCCTCCGCCTTGGCCAGGGCGCGTTTGTACGTTTCCATCGCCTGCGCATAACGGGAAAGGTTGTACTGGGATTCCGCCAGGCCCAGATACGCCTGCACGATCACCTCCAGGTCGGCCGCCACGGTCAAAAGCTCCTCATACACCGCGACCGACTGCTCCCAGTCCTTGCGCTCCACGAACAGAGTGGCTTTCCCCAGCAGCAGCACTTCGCGGCTGGCGCGTTCCAGATGGTCCGGAACGACCGCGGAAAAGGCGGAAAGCGCCTCGGGATAACGCTTCAGCTTCAGATAGGACCACCCCATCCCCATCCGGGACAACGAGAGTATCTTTTCGTCTCTGGTGGTCACCAGCACCTTCTCATACCAGGCGGCGGCCTCGGTGAAATTGTTCTGGTAGTAGAACGCCTCGGCCATGTAGTAATTAAGGTACGGGAGCTTGGAGGGATCGTCGCTGAATTTCTTCAGGCAGTACCTGACCTTCTCCTGGAGCGCCGGGTACTGCTTGAGGTTATAAAGGCACTCGATGGACTTGAACGCCGCGTCCTTCGCCAGGGATTCCTTAGGATAGGTCTCCTCCACGGTCTTGAAGTATTTCAGGGCTTCCTGGTACTTGCCTTCCTGTAAAAGGCACCACCCCAAGGAATAATAGGCTGCCAGACGGTATGCGGAAGGCGGGGTGACATCGATCACCTTCTTGTAGTACTCCGCGGCCTTGGCGAAATTATTCCCCTTGAAGTGGACTTCCGCGATCCAGTAATGCAGCGCGTCCTTGATCTCCCGGGCGCCGGGATTGCGCAAAAGCTCCTCGAACTTGCCAAGCGCGTCAAGGTAACGGTTCTGCTGGAAATAGCACTGGCCGACCAAAAGCTGCGCCTCCGGGATCTGGGCGGACTGAGGGTACGTCTTGATGAAACGGTCCAACAGCCCCAGACTGACGTCGTAAAACCCGTCGTCAAGGGCCTTGCGGGCCACGAAGAGCATCTCTTGTTCCTTGGAGACGGATTGGGCGCCGACAGGCGGCTCCGGGAAAAGAACGACAGCGGAAAAAAACGCGGCAACGGCAAGAAAAATTCGCATGGATTGAAGTTTCATAGAAAGGTACTATACCACTTACTCATTGCTTCTTCAATACGTTTCGCAGGAACGCGCCGGTAAAGGAGGCTTTCACCTGCGCCACTTCTTCGGGGCTTCCGGCGGCGACGATCCTGCCCCCCGCGTCCCCTCCCTCCGGGCCTAAGTCCAGAAGGTAATCCGCGGATTTGATGACTTCCAGGTTGTGCTCGACCACGATCACGGTGTTGTGCTTATCCACCAGGCGCTGCAGCACGGCGATGAGCTTCTGCACGTCCGCGAAGTGCAGCCCGGTGGTAGGCTCGTCAAGGATATAGAGAGTCCTTCCGGTCGCGCGCCGGGAAAGCTCGGCGGAAAGCTTGATGCGCTGCGCCTCGCCTCCGGAAAGCGTGGTCGCGGCCTGGCCGATCTGGATATACCCTAAACCCACGTCGTTCAGGTAGGAAAGCGTATGCCTGATCTGGGGGATGCTGGAAAAAAGGTCCAGCCCCTCCTCCACCGTCATCTCCAGCACGTCGGCGATGGACTTACCCTTGTAGGTAACCTCCAAGGTCGCCTCGTTAAAGCGCCTCCCCCGGCAGATATCGCATTTCACGTAAACATCGGCCAGGAAGTGCATCTCGATCTTCTTGATCCCGTCGCCCATGCACGTCTCGCAGCGGCCGCCTTTCACGTTGAAGGAAAAACGCCCCGGTTTATAGCCTCTGGCCCGGGATTCGGGAAGTTTGGAAAAAAGGTCCCGGATGGGCGCGAACACTCCCGTATACGTCGCGGGGTTCGAACGGGGAGTGCGGCCGATGGGAGCCTGGTCCACCACGATCACCTTATCGATGTGCTCCACCCCTTTCAGCTGGGCATGTGCGCCCGGCCGTTCCTTGGAATGGTACAGCTTCTGGGCCAGCGCCTTATAAAGGATATCGTCGATCAGGGTGGATTTTCCCGACCCGGAGACCCCGGTCACACAGATGAACGTCCCCAAAGGAAAACGCGCGTCGATATCCTTCAGGTTATGCGCCCTGGCGCCCTTGACCTCGAGACAGGGCCTGCCTTCCCAGGGCCGGCGCTGTCCGGGGACCGGCAGCACGATCTCCCCCCGCAGGTAACGGGCGGTCAGGGAATCCTTGCAGCGCAGGAACTCCTCCCTCGGGCCGGCGCACACCACATGCCCGCCCAGCCTTCCCGCGCCCGGGCCCAGGTCCACCAGATAATCCGCGGCGCGCATCGTGTACTCGTCATGCTCCACCACGATGATGGTGTTCCCCAGGTCGCGCAGCCGCAGCATCGTGGCGATAAGCTTGTCGTTGTCCCGCTGGTGCAGCCCGATACTTGGCTCGTCGAGCACGTAGAGCACTCCCACCAGACCGGAACCGACCTGGGTGGCCAGCCTGATGCGCTGCGCCTCTCCCCCGGAGAGGGTGGCGCTCTTGCGGTCCAGAGTGAGGTAATCCAGCCCTACGTCGACGCAGAAGCGCAGCTTCTGGGTGATCTCCTTGAGCGCCTGGGCGGCGATCGCCTGTTCGCGTTCCGTAAGCTCCAGTCCGGCAAAGTAGCTCACGGCGTCCTTGATCGACATCTGCGTCACTTCCGAGATGTTCTTGCCCTGCACCTTGACCGCCAGGCTCTCCCTGCGCAAACGGGCGCCCCCGCACGCCGGGCAGGGAAGCGTGGACATATACTTGGAGATCTCCTCCTTGAGGTAATCGCTCTCCGTCTGGCGGAATAGCCGCTCCAGATGGGGTATCACTCCCTCGAAAGGCTTATCCCCCACCTCCACCTCGTCCGTACCGTAGAGGATGGACTTGCGGGTCTTCTTGGAAAAGGATTTAAAGGGCGCATCCAGGGAAAACCCCATCTCCCGGGACAGTTCCCGCAGCAGCCAGCGGTAGTACATGATATACCCCTTGCCACCCCGCCTCCACGGCTCGAGCGCTCCTTCGTTGATCGAACGGGACGCATCAGGCACTACCAGCGCCTCGTCGAACTCGAGCTTCGTGCCCAGGCCGTTGCATTCGGGGCAGGCGCCGTAGGGAGAATTGAAGGAGAAGGTGCGCGGCTCGACTTCCGCATAACTTATCCCGCAGGAGGTACAGGCATACTCCTCGCTGAAGAGATGTTCCTTGCCCCCTTCCACCGCCACCACCGCATGCCCCTTGCCGACCTTCAGGGCCGTTTCCACGGAATCGGTCAGTCGCTGCTTCTGCCCCGCCTCCGCCCTGATCCGGTCCACCACGACCTCGATGGTGTGCACCTTGTATTTATCCAGCTTCGGGGCATCCTCCGCGGTGCACACCTTCCCGTCGATCCTGGCGCGCACGAACCCGGCTTTCTGTATTTGGGAGAAGATATCCCGGTACTCCCCCTTCTTGCCCTGCACCATAGGCGCCAGGATCATCACCTGGCAGGGCTGCGGGAATCTCAGGACCTGAGAGACGATCTCCTGCGCGCTCTGCCGCGCTATGGGCCGGCCGCACTGGTAACAGTAGACCTTGCCGATGCGCGCGAAAAGCAGCCTTAAGTAATCGTATATCTCGGTCTGGGTGGCCACGGTCGAGCGGGGATTGCCTCCCGCCCCGCGCTGCTCGATGGCGATAGCCGGGGAAAGCCCTTCGATATGCTCCACCTGGGGCTTTTGCAGCTGCTCCAGGAACTGGCGGGCATAGCTGGAGAGGCTCTCCACATACCGGCGCTGGCCTTCGGCATAGATGGTATCGAACGCCAGGCTGGACTTTCCCGACCCGGAAAGCCCCGTCACCACGATAAGCTTGTTACGCGGCAGGGTCAGATCGATGTTCTTAAGGTTATGTTCCCGCGCGCCCCTGATTATGATCTCATCCATAAGGTTTGCCCTTTATTCGAACTGCGAAACCCGTACGATCCCCTTGACGTGCAAAAGGTACCGGCATAGCACTCCCAGGATACCCAGCCCGTACCAGACCGCGGCCAAAGGTTTTATGGTCGAAGCTTCGGAGAAATACCTGGTCTTGATCGGCACCTCTTCGATCTTCATGTAATGCAGCAGTCCCTGCACGATGATCTCGTTATCGAACACGAAACCGTCGGAGTTCGCCCGGTAGTTCACCGCCTTGAGATACCGCGCGCTGTAGGCCCTGAACCCGCTGTGGTACTCCGTCAGGTACGTCCCCAGCACCACGTTCTCCAGGGCGGAAAGCAGGATGTTGACGTTGTGCTTCCACAGAGGCATCCCCCCCTCCAGCGCTCCCCCCTTCATCATGCGCGAACCGAACACCGCATCCGCGTCCCCCCGCAGTATCGGCGCGACCATGTCCGGGATGGCGGTGGGATCGTACTGGTAATCCGGATGCACCATGACCACGATATCCGCTCCCGCCTGAAGCGCCCGGTCATAACAGGTCTTCTGATTGCCTCCGTACCCTTTGTTCCTCTCGTGCACGAAGACGTCCAGGCCCAGTTTCCTGGCGACCTCTACGGTCGAGTCCCGGCTGGCATCGTCGACCAGGATGATCCGGTCCACGACATCCCGGGGGATATCCGCGACCGTGCGCTCCAGCGTCCTCGCGGCATTGTACGCCGGCAGTACCACCGTCACCTTGGCTTTTCTCTGCCCTCCGGGGGATAACGGCCGCTCCTCATCCGATTCGAGATACGCCAGGCTGCGCTTCTTGACCGCCACACAGTCGAGCTGGTCCCGGAAATTGAGGGTCAGCAGGGAACCCTTCCTTCCCGCCAGGCGGGTGCACAGATCGAAGATACGGAACACCCCTTCGCTGTACTGCTTCAGGCGGGCACCCCAGTAGGATACACTGAACACCCGGGCATGGGAATCGAAACGCAGCGGCTTGAAACCCGCCGCATCGAGCATCTTGGAAAGGGTGGCGCGCGAAAAATAGAACAGGTGCGAATGCTGGATCCCCCACCAGCGCGCCCGCAGGATGCGGCTCATCAGGCTTTCGATATCGGGAGCGCTGAGGCACAGCACGCCGTCGGGTTTGAGTATCCTGCGCACTTCCGTGAGCGCCTGCCGGGGAGCGCACAGATGCTCGATCACATCCACCATCACCACGGCATCGAAATAGTTCGAAGGGAATCGCGCCTGCTCGAGCGTGCCCGGCGTGACTTTCAGTCCGAGCTTCTCCCGAGCCCACTGCGCCGCCCAGGGAGAGACCTCCACCCCCTGCGCTTCCCACCCCGCTTTTCCCGCTTCATCGACGAGGAATCCGGTGGCGCACCCCACTTCCAGCAGCCTGCCGCCTTTCCTGACGCGGCCGATCTTTTTCAGGATCCGCCGGGCGGAGAGCCTTCTTCCCCGCTCCTCCGCCAGGTACTCGTCATCCTGCATCTGCCGGTACATCCCTTCGACCGCCTCCGGCGCGGCCTGCGGGTTCATGTAGACTAAGCCGCACTTAAGGCACTTGACCAGCCGCATCCCCACCCCCGGCACTTTATCCCGGGTGATCTTATACGCCGGCGCGGTATCCAGGGAACCTTGACCGGGGATCTCGTATACCACGGAATAGTAACTCGACTGGCAGAGATCGCAATGCACCTGTTGCATGTCTTTACTCGCCTTTCAGCTCAAAACGCCCGAGCTCATCCTGCACCCCGTCCACGGGCAGGAGCGCTCCGTCATTGTAATCATAGAACCCGATGCGCAGCCTCGCCGCAGCCGGCGAAGAGACGGAAAAACGCACGCGCTGCTCCACGAACTCCCCGGGTTTCCAGGTGTGCGTGGGAAAGATCCGGTACGCGACCGGAAAATACGTCCTGGCCTGCACCTGCCCGGTAAGATCGCACTCTTCGAAATACATCATGTAATCCTTATCCACCGGCCGCAGGCTTTCCCAGCGCAGCGCGACATCCCACACCTTTCCCCCGGCTCCCCGGCTCACCCGGGCAAAGGCGAGCGCGAAGGCGCCCTTTCCCACGGTCGCTTCGGGAACAGCGGACTTCGCGGGGTCCGTCTGCCCCTTGCGCACCAGGCCGGAAAGCGGCGGATCGTTGACATCGCGGGAAAGCAGCACCACGGTGTCCCGATACTCCCGCACCCGCCAATCGTACCCGAGGAAGAACTTCGCCAGCACCTCATGCCGCTGCGGAGTATAGAACCCCAGGAAGGTGATACGGTCGTCGAAATCGATCAGCGCGTACTCCAGATCACCGGGAAGCTCAAAAGGCTTGTCGGAAAGCGTATGCAATCCGGTGACCTGGTGGTGAAAAGAGTAAAGCTCTCTCCGGTGCGCCAGATGGGAGAGGAAATCGAAGGTGGCGACCACGGACGAATGTTCGGGGACCAGGCGCACCAATGCTTCCTTATAGGCGCTGCGCGCGTCAACCCGGGGAGGCGCGAGGAACTTACCACCCGGGCCGTAAAGGAACAGGTTCGCCCCTGCCGCCACCAGCAGCACCGATCCCTGCAGGATACGCTGCGACTTCCCGGAACTTTGGCGGCGGCGAAGGAATGCCACCCCCTCTATCGCCGCGGCGAAAATGAACGGCAGCATTTCCGCCGTATAATGGTAGGAGATCATCAGTTCGTGCGGGCGCCGGGAAAGCGCGTGCTGGAGGAAGAAAGGCAGCGCCGGAAACAGCGCCCCTGCGCCCAGCACGGGCAGGAAAGAAAGCGGCAGGAATAGCGTGAAGAGATACTGCCAGACCTGCGGCCGCATCACCCAGCCGGGGTTCGCCGCCAGATGCCCGTAGAGCGACTGATACTGCACGGTGTTGCCGTTGAGTGTCCCCATCAGCGCCAGGGATCCCGCAGCGTACGCGAGGGCACAGGCGATCGGAGCGACGATCCATCGCGCGCTCCTTTTCTGCCTCCAGGCCAGCAGCCCGCACATCCCCACTGCCAGGAAGACATTCTCCTGACAGAGCATCGACAGCACCGCAGCGGCCAGGAAAGGAAGAAAACGCCGCACCGAGAAATAATACCACATCACCGCCAGGAAGAACGCGGCAAACGCAGGCGGGTGGAACTCATAAAGGTTCACGTAGCCGACCGCGGGATACAGGAGATATGCGACTGCGATCACTGCCGCCCATCCCGCATCGAGCCTTCTGCGCGCGAGCGCCCACAAAGGGAACACCGCGGCACCCAGCGCCAGGGTCTGCAGGAACAATAATGCCACCGGCGAAGTCCACAGCGCGTACACGGGCAGCGCAAAGAACATGATCAGATGCATGTGGTTGCCCAGATACGGGATGCTTAAGATGGAATTATGCAGCGACCCGTGCAGCAGGTTCCACATCCCCTGCGCATGCACGGCCAGGTCGAAATCATGATATGAGAATGAACGGTACTTCTGGGCGCAGAAGAAGGAGAATAAGACCGTGTACGCGGCAAACCCCGCCGCTGCCAGCCACCAGGAAGTTCTGCGCTCCATCATCCACCTGTTCCGGTTATACCGCGAAAAGTAGGCCCCTGCACACAACCGCACTTCATGCATGCAGGGGCCACGACCTCTGACGGCTTATCTCTTTTTCTTCTTTTTGCCGCCGACCTTCATCTTGGCGCAGGAAACATCACCCTGCTTGTCGATGAAATAGAGGTACCCTTCCTTACGCTTGATGCCCAACTTCACGCATTTCTTGGGGCTGCCACCCTTCTTATCGCCCCGGGCCATCTTCGCGCAAGAGACATCACCCTGTTTGTCAAGGTAATAAAGGTACCCTTTCTCCCGCTTGATACCCGCTTTTGCGACCTTCTCTGCCATAGTTTTGTTCACCCCCTTCCTGTTTTGGATTTTGATACAACTGCGTCACGACCCGGCGCGCATCGGGGCCGTATGCCCCTGCAGCGCCGCAGCCGCGGAAAGCACGGCCAGAAAACTCGTCTTAGGATTATCCGGATGCACCGCGTTCTCCGTCACCGCGGTGAGCACGCCGGCAGCCGACGTCACCTGCACCTCATGCACGTTGCGCTTCAACCCCGGGGAAGCCACGATACGCACCCGGGTGCGGCCGGCGCCGATCCCGGCCAGGGCGATCACCGCCGCGACGTTGATGTTCTGGGGGAAATACCGCACGGCATCCCGGGCGCTCCCCTCAAAAAGCACCGTATCCTTCCCTATAGAGGCGGCATCCACCGTCTTCCCGGAAGGCAGCCGCACATTCGCGAACGCCTTCGCCGGCTTGCGCGTGGTAAGCACGACCTTGGACACCTTCACCCAGCGCATGGCTTTCAGGGCATCGATACCAGCCACTGCGCCGCTGGGGACCAGCAGCCTGCCTCCGGTGCGCAGCGCCAGTTTCTGCAGCCCGGGCGCGGCGGCAAGGATCCCTCCGACGCTCATCACCAGGACGCTTTTTCCCGCCTGCAGTGCCGATCGGGCGATCGCCGCGCTGCAGCGGGCGGAGGCCGCCTCGACCACGATATCGCTTGCGGAAACCACTGCCTCCAGGCTTCCCGCAGCCAGACGCGCCGACCCGCAAAGCCTGCGCGAAAGCGTAACGGACTTGGAAGCTTCCAGGTCGAATACCCGGGAAACCTGCATCCCGGGCATTTTCCGGGCCACCAGCATCGCCAGCGAACTGCCGATCGCCCCGCACCCGACCACTCCCACCCGCGTTTTCATGCGATCTCCATATTGTCGATCAACCGGGTCTTGCCTACGTATGCCGCCAGCAGCGCCAGACAGGGAGCATCGATATCCCTGACGGGAAGGAATGTCCGGGGATCGACCAGCTGCGCATACTGGACCCTGAGACCGGGAACCCGGCGCAGCAGGGAGCACATCTGCCTCTTTACGGTCGCGGCATCCCTCACTCCCGCGCGGACCAGATATTTTGCATGGCGCAGCGCCTGATACAACGCACTCGCTCGGATCCGCTCCTGAGGGGAAAGATACCGGTTACGGGAGCTCATCGCCAGTCCGTCCGCCTCCCTTACCGTCGGACAGATGCGCACCGATAAAGAGAAATTCAGGTCCCGCGCCGCCTGCGTCACGATATACGCCTGTTGCGCATCCTTCCGGCCGAAGTACGCCGCGGCAGGCGCGACGATATTGAACAGTTTCGCCACCACCGTGGCTACCCCGCGGAAATGACCGGGACGGTATTTTCCGCACAAGACGGCGCTTACCCCCTCTACCTCCAGGAACGTACCGTACCCTTGCGGATACATCCCCTCCGCGGTCGGACAGAAAAGGTACTCGACACCCAGCTTCCGGCAAAGCGCCGCATCCTGCGGAAATACCCGGGGGTACTTGGCCAGGTCCTCGCCCGGAGCGAATTGCGCCGGGTTGACAAAGATGCTTACGACGGTCTTATCCATCTCCTTAAGGCTGCGGCGTATCAAACTGGCATGCCCATCGTGCAGCGCTCCCATGGTCGGCACGAACCCCACGCGCGTGCCCGACCGCTTCAGCCTCTGCCCGATCCCCGCCATCTGAGGGACGCTGCGCACGATCACCATATGACCTCCCGCAGCGGACGCAGCACGAAATCCCGGGAGAACATCCGGGGATGAGGGATGGTAAGGAGGCGGCTTTTCAGGGTGAGCCCGCCGAAGAGAAGTATATCGATATCGATCGGACGCGGCGCGTTGCGCACGGAACACGGGATACGGCCCAGCGTTCTTTCGATCTTTTTGAGGGAATTAAGCAGGGTACGGCAAGACAAGGACGTGGAGACCTTGGCACAGGCGTTAAGATAAAGCCCCTGGCCTGGGGGGCCTCCCACCGGTCTGGTCTCGATCATTGAGGAAACTTTCAGCACGCGCGTCCCCGGTAATGCGTTGATATTTTCAAGCGCCCGGCGGATCAGGCGCTTCCTGTCGCCCTGGTTCGAACCTAACCCCAGGTAACAGACCGTCATATCCTTATGCCATCCGCTGCAAACGGCCGATCGCTTCCCGGATGCGCTCGCGGGAAACGGTAAGGGCCATGCGGACATACCCTTCCCCGTATTTCCCGAAACCCACACCCGGAGTGATCACCATATTCGCTTGCTCCAGCACCTTCGCCGCGAACTCGATGGAGCCCATCCTCGCAGGCACTTTGCACCAGATATAGAACGTGGCTTTAGGCGCCGTCACCTTCCAGCCCAAGCCGCGCAGCCCCTGCACCAGTTCGTCCCGCCTCTCCTGGTACATGCGGCACATGGAGGAAACATGCTCCTGAGGGCCTTCCAGCGCCGCGACCCCGGCCAACTGAATGGCGGAGAAGATCCCCGAATCCACATTCGATTTCACCTTGGCCAGGCCGGCCACCAGTTTTTCGTTACCGCACGCCCAGCCCACCCGCCAACCGGTCATATTATAGGTCTTGGAAAGGGAATGGAACTCGATGCCTACCTCCCTGGCTCCCGGCACCTCCAGGAAACTCGCGGGACGGTACCCGTCGTAACACATCTCCGAATACGCCAGATCGGAAGCCACGATCAATCCGTATTTGGAGGCAAAGGCCACCAGGTCCTTATAGAACGCCGTCTCGGCGGTGCGTCCGGTAGGGTTATTGGGATAGTTCACGAATATGATCCGCGCTTTCTTGAGCACGCGCGCCGGGATCTTTCCTAAGTCGGGAAGGAAATCGTTCTTCTCCCGCAGCGGCAAAAGATAGGGTTTCCCGCCGGCGAGAATCGTCCCCCCCTTATACGGAGGATAACACGGGTCCGGCACCAGGGTGTACTGTCCCTGGTCGACGAACGCCAGGGGCAGGTGCGCGATCCCCTCCTTGGACCCGATCAAAGGCAGCACCTCGGTGTCCGTGTGCAGCTGCACCCCGAAACGCTTCTGATACCATCCGGCGATGGCCTGGCGCAGCACTGGCATCCCCTGGTCCAGCGCGTATTTATGGGTGGACGGATCCTGGGAAGCCTTGGCCAGCGCCTCGATCACATGCGCCGGAGTAGGCTGGTCCGGATCGCCGATACCGAGATCGATGATATCCCGGCCTTCGGCGCGCGCCTTGCGTTTGGCTTTATCGATCTCGAGGAAAAGGTACGGAGGAAGTGCCTGCAGCTTCTTTGAAAACGTGTACATGCCTGTAAGCTCCTTGATGAATGAGCCCCTTTAAGGGGGCGTTATTTTCCCAGTACGTCCTGCATGGAATACAACCCGGCGGCCTTATGCACGACCCACCGGGCAGCCTTGATCGCGCCCACCGCGAAAAGGTCGCGGGTGTGCGCCTGATGCTTGACCTCGATGCGCTCCGAATTTCCGCAGAAGATGACCGTATGGTCACCGACTATATCCCCCAGGCGCACCGCATGCATGGGCACGGGCCTTCCGGTCGCCCCGGTAATGCACTGCGCCATCTTCTTGGCGGTGCCGGAAGGAGCGTCCTTCTTCTGCTTGTGGTGCGCTTCCACCAGCTCGACCGAATATTCCGGGCCGAGCTGACGGGCGATATCCGCCAGCACGCGGAAGAGCACGTTGACCCCGATGGCCATGTTGGGAGAGAACACGATAGGGATCACCTGCGATGCCTGCTCGATCTTCGCCACCTGCTCGTCGGTAAATCCGGTGGTGCCCAGCACCAGCGGTTTCTTATGCCGCGCCGCCGCCTCCACCGTCACCAGGGATGACTCCGGCACGGTGAAATCGATCACCACGTCGCAGAGCATCATCCCGTCCGGATTGGAGGAGACCTTGACCCGGCCGACATCCCGTCCGATGGCCGGGGTCCCCTTCTGCTCCAGGGCGAAATTGACCTCCAGGTCGCTGTCGTTCGACGCCAGGTCGATGATCCGGCGGCCCATTTTGCCGCAGGCGCCGATCACGCCGATCTTGATGGTTTTCTGCTCCTTGAAAGGATTCTCGCTCATCGCTCCCCCGCTATTTCAACAGCCCGTACTCTTTCAGGGCTTTTTTAAGTTTAGCCGCATTCTCGTCCGACACCGGCACCATCGGCAGCCGCAGGTCGGGCTCGCAGAGGCCCAGCATCCCCATGGCGGTCTTGACCGGTCCGGGGTTCGTCTCGATGAACATCGCCTTGATCAGCGGAAGCAGCTTGAAGTGCAGTTCCTGGGCTTTTTTCAGGTTGCCTTTTTCGAACTCCGCGCACATCCTCGCCACGTCATGCGGCACGATATTGGCCACCACCGAGATGATCCCGGTGCCGCCGATCGCCATCAGCGGCAGGGTCAGGCTGTCATCCCCGGAGATCAGGTCGAATTTCGGGCCGCAGAGCAGCTTGATCCGGGACATCTGGTCGAGGCTTCCCGACGCTTCCTTGACCGCGACGATATTCCCGCATTCCTGCGCCAGCCTGGCGATGGTCTCCGGCTCGATATTGACCCCGGTACGGGAGGCGATATTGTAAAGGATGATGGGGATGTTCACGGATTTGGCCACGGCACGGAAATGCTCGAAGAGCCCCTGCTGCGTGGGCCGGTTATAGTACGGGGACACCTGCAAAGAGGCGTCCGCGCCCATATGCGCGGCATGCTTGGTCAGCATCACCGCTTCTTCGGTGGCGTTGGACCCGGTGCCCGCGATCACCGGCACCCGTTTCTTCACCTGATCGATGGTCACTTCGATGACCCGCTCGTGCTCGGCGAAGGAAAGGGTCGCGGATTCCCCGGTGGTACCGCAAGGCACGATACCCGAGGTCCCGTTCTTGATCTGGAACTCGATAAGTTCACGCAGCTTACTCTCATCCACTTTCCCGTTCTTGAACGGGGTCACAATCGCCACGATCGAACCTTTGAACATCTCTGGCATTCTCCTTATGATTACGGTGACGCGCTCCGGTTATTTCGTAAGCTTCAGATCGACCTTGGGCACCTGGCGCTCCCCTTCATCCGCGATCTCGAAGAGCTGCGCGCGGGAAAAACCGAACGGGGCCGCCATCAGATTCGTCGGGAAGGTCTCCTGCGCGATATTATAACGGGTGGCGATGTCATTGTAGAACTGCCTGGCGAAACCGATGCGGTTCTCGGTGGAGACCAGCTCCTCCTGCAGTTTCACCGCGTTCTCGTTCGCCTTGAGCGCGGGGTAACTCTCCACCAGCGCGAAAAGCTGGCGCAGCGCGCCGGTAAGTATGCTCTCCGATGCCGCCTTATCCGTCAGGGACGTCGCCGACATCGCCTTGTTGCGCGCTTCGATCACCTTGGTGAGCGTCGACTGCTCGAAATCCATCGCGCCTTTGACCGTCTCCACCAGGTTAGGGATCAGGTCATGGCGGCGCTTCAGCTGCACGTCGATCTGCTTCCAGCCGTTCGCCACCTGGTTCTTCAGGGACACCAATCCGTTATACGCTCCGATCAGCCATAACGCTCCGGCTGCCGCGATCGCCAGCAGTATCCACGCCATCATCGTTTACCCCCTTGTAGACAGGCAACCTCTCCCTTGAACACGATCCGTGCTTTTCCTTCCAGCCATACCTCATGCAACGCGCTGCCTTCCCTGACGAAAGATACCCGCAGCACCTCGCCGCTTCTGGTGTGCACCGAAACAGGACTGTCGGCGCCGGTGACCAGCGCGAAGATCAGCGCCGAGGCGGTGCTGCCCGTGCCGCAGGCCAGCGTCTCCCCCTCCACCCCGCGCTCGTAGGTGCGGATCGCGATGGCTTTCCGGGTTAACGGCTCGACGAAGTTCACGTTCGTGCCTGCCGGCGAGAAATGTGTATGATAACGGATCGCCGGGCCGAGCGCTTCGACATCCAGCGTATCCAGGCCTTCCACGAAGATTACGGTATGCGGCACTCCGGTGTTCAGGAAATTGACCCGCATCTTCCGGCCGAGCACCGCCAGAGGCACATCCAGCGCCAGGCCGCGCGGCGGGGTAAGCTTGATGCTGACCACGTCCCCGGCCACCGCCGCCTCGATGATCCCGGCCTTCGTTTCCAGGGACACCTTCCAGGCGTTTTTTTTGCACGGCAGGACCCGGGTGAGATAATATACCGCGCAGCGGGCGCCGTTGCCGCACATATCCGCCTCGGAACCGTCGGCATTGATGATGCGCATACGGGTGTCGGCTTTTCTGGTACGCTCCAGAAGCAGTACTCCGTCCGCCCCTATCCCCGTCATGCGGGGGCATACCTGCCTGGCAAAGGCATGCACGTCGAATCCGCGGGGGACCTCATCGCCTTCGACGACCACGAAATCGTTGCCGGACCCGACCATCTTGGTGAACGGAATCATTTTCCCCATGCCTATCCTACCTTCGGGATGCGTTCGTTGCGGATAAGGTCGCCGAACGACTCCCTCTCCCGCAACAGGAAGCATCTCTTACCCTTGACCATCACTTCCGCGGCCCGCCTGCGGGAATTATAATTCGAGGACATACTGAAACCGTAGGCGCCCGCGCTCATGACGGCCAGAAGGTCCCCCTCCCGCACCCGGGCGACCCGGCGCTCCTTGGCGAAGTAGTCACCGCTTTCGCAGATGGGGCCGACGATATCCGCTTTTTCCCTGCGCCGCTGGAGGGACGCCTCCACCGGCAGGATCTCATGGTACGCCTCGTAGAGTGCCGGCCGGATGAGATCGTTCATCCCGCCGTCCACGATAATGAATTTCTTTTTCGGGGTATGTTTCACGTACAGCACCCGGGTCACCAGGATGCCGGCGTTGCCTACGATGAACCTTCCCGGCTCCATAATGATCTTCAGGCCGGTCTTTTTCAAAAGCGGCACGATACGCGAGGCATACACCACCGCCGTCTGGGGCTTTTCGTCCCGGTACACGATACCTAAGCCCCCGCCGATATTAAGATACTCCAGCCGCACCCCCGCCCGCACCAGATCTTCGATAAAACGGCTGACCTTGGTCAGCGCCGCCACGAAGGGCGCGCTCTGGGTGATCTGGGAGCCGATATGGATATGGATCCCGCACACCTGCACATGGGCGAAATCCCGCTGTGCGCGCAGTATCCTGCCCGCCCGCTCCAGATCGATGCCGAACTTGTTGGTGAGCTTGCCCGTAGTGATATACTTATGGGTCTTCGCTTCCACGTCGGGATTGATGCGCAGCGCCGCGCGGGTGACCTTACCCAGCCTGCCGGCGATACGGTTGATGTGTTCGAGCTCCGGAAGGGACTCGACGTTGAAAAACAGTATCCCCCGCCGGATCGCTTCCTCGATCTCCGCATCGGTCTTTCCGACGGAGGCATAGACGATGCGCGACGCCGGACAGCCGGCCTTGAGCGCCCGGTACAACTCCCCTCCCGAGACGATATCCAGCCCCGCCCCTTTTTCCACCAGGGCGTTGAGTATCCCCAGATTGGAGTTGGCCTTGACCGAGTAACAGATAAGCGGCGAGACCGCGGCGAAAGCCTGCTGCAGTTTCAGGAAATGCCCCAGGAGCGTGGCATAGCTGTACACATACAGCGGAGTCCCGAATTCCCTGACCAGCGCGGATACCGTGACATCCTCGACACAGAGCTTGCCTTTTTTATACGAAAAATCGTGCATGGGTCCTCTATGGTGTGCGTACGTGGTGCACTACTCCGGGAACATGGGTCTCGCTGCGCTCCCGGATCACTTCCTTATGCTCCGGTTCATTGAACGAAAAAGGCACCCACTTACCTCCATCGTAGACAAAAAGCGACCGGGATACCTGCGAATACGAAAGCTGCCCCTCCACTCCCGCCGGCCAATCCTTTGCCGGATCGCCCTCCTGCGGCTGCAGGACCAGGTCCCCGCTGCGCGTAGGCAGCGCCGCGGACCCCAGGGAAAACTTCTTCGCCGTAAGCTCGTTGTAACTTCCCACCGGAGAAGGATAATACGTGGTGATCGTCAGGCTTTCATTATTCAGATCGATCATCTTAGCGCGGGGCTTCGACTTCGCCTGCGCCTGCGCCGCAATGCTGCAAGCCGTCAGAAAAAATACCGTGACCAGGAACGCCTTACGCATATCCTTCCTCCTACCTGCGCAGCAAAGAGCGCTTCGCCTTCACCGACGCGGCCGCATCGAAGATACCGGACACCGCTTCCCGGGTAAGGCAGGGATGGAACGTTTTCAGGACCTTCTCTTCCATATCCTTCACCGCCAGCGACCTGTCCGCCGCATACCGGAACAGCCGTCCGACGGTCTCGTGCGCCCGTGAGAATGCCACACCCTTGTGTACCAGAAAATACGCCAGGTCGGTGGCATAAAGCCCTTCATCTTCCAGGCCGCGGGCGATGGTATCGCGGCGCAGGGAAAGGGACCCCACCACTCCGGCCAGGATACGCGTCATCACCAGGCTCGATTCCATGGATTCGAACAGAGGCTCCTTATCCAGCTGCATATCCCGGTTATAGGAAAGCGGCAGCCCCTTGAGCATGGTCAAGACGCTTACCAGGTTCCCCTGCAGTCGTCCCGCATACCCCCGGATAAGCTCCAGCGCGTCGGGATTCTTCTTCTGCGGCATCAGGGAACTTCCCGTGCAATAGGCATCGTCAAGCTCGACGAAGGAGAACTCCTGGCTCGACCAGATGATCATATCCTCGGCGAAGCGGGAAAAATGCATGCCCATGACCGCCAGCGCCGAAAGGATGTCCAGCACGAAATCCCGGCTGCTCACCGTATCCAGCGCATTGGACGCGGGGACCAGGGAGATCCGCTCCTTCACTCCCAAAGCCTTGCGCACCGGCTCCGGCAACGTCACCCGGTAATGCTGCGCCGCGATGGGCGTACCGGCGAGCGCACCCGACCCGAAGGACAACTCGATGGATTCATGGACCGCCTTGAGCTTGGCATAATCCCGCTGCAACATGGCCGAGTAAGCGCCGAAATAATCCTGCGCCTCCACCGGCTGGGCGTGCTGCATATGGGTGAACCCGGGAAGCACCAGCCCCTGATACTTCTCGGCGGCGGCGTCGAACGCTTCGATCAGGTCCGCCAGGCAAAGCAGCATCCCTCCGGTCTGGTGACGGCAATAAAGTTTCGTGGCCAGCACCACCTGGTCGTTACGGGAACGTGCCGTGTGCAGCTTTGCGACCAGGGATCCGGCGCTCTTGGCCAGCTCCTGCTGGATCAGGGTATGCACATCCTCGGCTTCCTGCCCGTGATAGAGCATCCCCGAGACCGCTTTACCGTGCACCTTCACCAGCCCCTGGATCAGGCGGGACGCTTCGGCAGAGGACAGATACTTCGCGTTTCGCAGCACCAGTACGTGGAGGATGGACCCGATGCAGTCGAACTCCGCCAGGGTGTGATCGAAGTACACGGACTGGCTGAAGGCTTCGAATATCGGATCGATCGGCTTGGTGAACCTGCCACCCCATAATTTCTTTTTCATCTCATCCTCTTTCAACGCTGGTAAGGCATACCCCACAAACGGATAAATCCTTCGGCAAGCTTCTGGTTGAACTTATCCTCCTTGCCGTAGGTGCTCAATTCATGCTTGTACAGAGAGTGCGGCGAGGAACGCTTTGCGGCGACGCATACGCCCCGGCACAGCTTCATGGTGACGGTGCCGCTGACATATTTCTGCGTCGCCTCCATGAACGCGTCCAGGCTGCGCTTGAGTTCCGAATACCACAGGCCGGTGTACACCAGCTCCGCGTACCGCAAGGAAAGCATCTCCTTGAAATGCGCCAGCTCCCGGTCCAGCACCACCGCCTCCAGCTCCTTATGCGCCGTCAGAAGCACGGTCGCTGCCGGAGCCTCGTAGATCTCCCGCGATTTGATGCCGACCAGCCTGTTCTCCACCATATCTATCCGGCCCACCCCGCAGTTTCCCGCCAGCGCATTGAGCCTGACGATGAGGTCCTTTAAGGCCAGCTTCTTTCCATCCAGCGCCACAGGCACGCCCTTGGCGAAGGACACCTCCACGTACTTCGGTGTCGCCGGGGCGTTCTGAGGGCTCTTCGTGATCATATAACAGTCTTCGGGAGGCTCGTTCATCAGGTCCTCCAGCACTCCCGATTCTATGCTGATCCCCCAGATGTTACGGTCGATACTGTACGGCTTCTTCTTGGTGACGTCGATCGGGATGCGGTGCGCCAGGCAGTAATCGATCTCCTCCTCGCGGGACTTGAACTCCCACTCCCTGACCGGAGCGATGATCTCGAGTTTCGGATCTAGGATCTGCGCGGTCACCTCCAGCCGCACCTGGTCATTGCCCTTGCCCGTGCATCCGTGCGCCACTGCCGTCGCTTTTTCGCGATGCGCGATATCCACCAGGTATTTTGCGATCAAAGGCCGGCCCAGGGCGGTGGCGAGAGGGTACTTGCCCTCGTACATGGCGTTCGATTTGATCGCCGGCACGATGAAATCCCTGATGAACTCTTCCTGCACGTCCTTGATATAGACCTTGACCGCTCCCGCGGCCAGGGCGCGCGCTTCGATCTTCTCCAGGTCCTCGCCCTTGCCCAGCCCCTGGCCCAGATCGGCGACGAAACAGACCACCTCATACCCTTTATCCTTGAGCCACCGCACGATGCAGGAGGTATCCAGCCCTCCGGAATATGCCAACACCACTTTTTTCATTTCTTCTCCCCAAGTAAAGTAAGCAGCACGGCCTTCTGTACGTGCAGCCGGTTCTCCGCCTCGTCGAACACCACGGAGTGGCGGCCTTCCATCACTTCGTCCGTGATCTCTTCGTCGCGATGCGCCGGAAGGCAGTGCATCACCATCACGTCCTTACTGGCCAAGTTAAGCAGCGAGGAGTTCACCTGGAACTTTGCGAATATCCTGCGGCGTTTCCTGGCCTCGGCCTCCTGCCCCATACTGGTCCAGACGTCCGTATAGATCACGTCCGCGTTCCTGACCGCTTCCCGGGGATCATAGAAAAGCTCCACCAGGGAGCCGGCCATCCGCGCGGTCTCGATGGATGCCTCCACCACCCCTCCGTCGGGCTCGAACCCCTTCGGGGTCGCCACCCGGATATTCACCCCGGCTTTGGCGCAGGTATACAGGAGCGAGTTGCACACGTTGTTGCCGTCGCCCACGTAGGCTAAGGTCAGACCTTTGAGCCTTCCCCTCTTCTCGCGCAAGGTATAGACATCCGCCAGCGCCTGGCAGGGATGGGAGAAATCCGACAAACCGTTGATCACCGGCACGGTAGCGTGCTCCGCCAGCTCCAGCACGTTGCCGTGGCCGAAGGTGCGGATGACGATCCCGTCCACATACCGGGAAAGGGTGCGCGCCACGTCCTTGACGGACTCGCGCACGCCCAGGTTTATCTCCGCCGGGCTTAGGTAAATCGCCGCGCCTCCCAGCTGGGTCATCCCCACCTCAAAGGAAACACGGGTGCGGTTCGAAGGCTTCTGGAAGATCAACGCGATGGTCTTGCCGGCAAGCGCCCGCGCAAACAATTTCGGGGTACGCTTGAGCTTGTCGGTCAACGCAAAAAGCGCGCGCACTTCGGCGCCGGTCAACATCCCTACGGATATCAGGTCTTTCTTCATGGCATCCCCTACTCTCACACCCCGGTCAACTCGAAATATTTCTTCCACACCGGCGGCAGACCAAGGCCGTTCTGCACATTCTCATACCCTTCTATCCTCTTGCTCGACCGGGGCAGTACCAGAAGCACCGCGGGAGTACTGGGATCCACAGGCGGAAGCTGTTCTTCCTGAACGGCACCAAAACCCTTGGGATCCCCTTTCGATACACTTTGCATCGTGATGTAATCAACGAGGATTTTCAGCGATGCCTCATCTTCGATCACCCTGCTCACATACCGCTGTGTCTGAGTGTGTCCTAACGCGACCACCACCACCATTTCACCGCCGAAATCCACACGACAATCCCCCCGGCGACACGCTTCATCTTTCTGCCAACGGGCCAGCAAAGCCGATTTTGCCTCTTCAAGAGAACAGGAATACTGCTTGGCAAACAACGCGGCTGATTCTTCGAGATTTGCCCGCCGCACCTCCTCCATCCTTGCTGCCACGTCCTCCTGCATCGTCACAGGTACCACCGATTCATCCTTAAGCAAAAATGGATGCCCGGCAATGAAATCCCCCCACTCGCGTTCGCCGGTAAACCGCCATACCCCCTTTTCCTCGATTCCAGAAGTGCGCACCTGACTCTCTGCCAATACTCTTACCGGTGTGCCCCGCTCCGCGGTCGGAACGTCCTGGGCACAGGCGGACTGCAACGAGACGGCAAACGCTGATATCAAAATAATCCCTTTTATCTTGCGCATCGCACAAAAACGTCCCTTAAAATGCGCACCGCCTTGTTCATCTCCGCCTCCGTCACCAGGAGCGAGGGCATGATCCGCAGCACCGTATCATGGGTGCAGTTGATCAAAAGCCCCTTTTCCATGCACTTGGCCACGATATCCTTGCCGGGAAGGGTAAGCTCGATCCCGATCATCAGCCCCAGTCCGCGCACCTCTTTGATCACGGGGAATTCTTTGGCCAGCTCCTGCAGCTTCAGCATGAGCGATGCGCCCTTCTCCTTTGCCGCGGCAGCCAGTTTCCCCTCTTTTGCCGCCTTCAGGACCGCCAGCGCCGCCCGGCAGATCACCGGGCCTCCGCCGAACGTTGAGGCATGCATCCCCGGCTGCAGCACCTCGGAGATCTCCTTACGCACCACCATACAGCCGATAGGAAGCCCGCCGCCCAACGCCTTGGCCAGGGTCATGACATCGGGGACTATCCCGTAATGCTGATAGGCGAACATCCGTCCCGTGCGGCCGACCCCCGTCTGCACCTCGTCCACGATCAGGAGCAGTTTCTTCCGGTCGCAAAGTTCCCGCAGCCCCTGCACGAACTCCGGGGTCGCGATATTGATCCCGCCCTCCCCCTGCACCAGTTCCAGGATGACCCCGACCGTGTTCTCGCCGACCAGCGCCCTTACGGAATCCAGGTCGTTGAACTTAGCCTGACGGAACCCCTCGGGGAACGGTCCGAACCCTTCCATATACTTCTTCTGGCCGGTCGCGGTCAACGCCGCGAGCGTACGGCCGTGGAAAGCGTTCTCGAAGGTGATGATCTCGAAACGGCCCTGTCCGAACTTGCGCGCCAGCTTGAACGCTCCTTCATTGGCCTCGGCGCCGGAATTGCAGAAGAACACCTTACCCGGGAAAGACTGCGCGATCAGCTCCTTGGCCAGCTTCGCCTGCGCGATATGATGATAATTATTCGGCACGAAGATCAGGGAGCCGACCTGTTCGCGCACCGCCTGCATCACTTTCGGATGGCAGTGGCCGAGATTCCCCACCCCCCAGCCCGGGAAGAAATCGAGGTACTCCTTATGCCGGAGGTCCCAAAGACGGCTTCCCTTGCCCTTCACAAAGACCAGCGGGACCTTCGTGTACGTCGGCAGGATATTCTCTTTGTAACTGGCGAACACTTCGTCTATCGTCACGGTATGCCTTTTCTTATTGGACTATTTCGGTACCTACGCCCTGATCGGTGAATATCTCCAGCAGCAGCCCGTGCGGGGTGCGCGCGTCGATCATGTGGGTCTTCTTCACCCCTATCTCCAGCGCGTCGATGCACGCCTTGACCTTGGGGATCATCCCCTGCTGCACGACGTTGCTGTGAATGAGCCCCTTGGCCTCTTCAACGGTCAGGGTCGAGATGAAAGAACCCGGGTCCTCGGGATTGCGCATGATCCCCTTGACGTTGGTCAGCAGCACCATCTTCTCCGCTCCCAGCGCCACCGAGATGCTCGCGGCAGATTCGTCCGCGTTGACGTTATACGCCCTGCCTTCCCGGCAGACCCCCATGGGCAAAATGACCGGGATGCGGTTATGCTCGAGTTCGTCGAAGATCGGCTTGGCGTTGATGGCCACCACCTGGCCGACCAACCCTAAATCCACTTTCGCCTTCTTCTTCTCCACCTGCACGATGGTCCGGTCCTTGCCGCTCAAGCCGACCGCTCTCGCGCCCATCTCGTTGAGCTCGGAGACGATCATGGCGTTCAAGGACTGCAGTTCCTCCTCCACCAGTTTCAAGGTCGCTTCGTCCGTCACGCGTATCCCGTCCACGAATTCGCTCTTCTTGCCCGTGGAACGCATGCGGTCGCTGATATTGGGCCCTCCCCCGTGCACCAGCACCGGGCGCAGTCCCATGAAATTCAGGAACACGATATCCTCAAGCACTCCCTTGCGGATCTTCTCTTCCCCGAGGATGCTTCCCCCGTATTTGATGACCACCACCTTGCGGTGGAACTTCTTGATATAGGGAAGGGCCTCGATCAGCACTTCCGCTTTTTTTATCGCATCATCCATACGGCCTCTCTCTCTGAAACGCTAATTGTACTGGGCATTGACCTTCACATATTCGTAGGAAAGGTCTGAAGAATAGATCACCGCTTCCCGCGTTCCCCGCCCCAGCGCCACCGTGATCCCTACATCCCGTTTACGCAGGTCGGTATACCGTATGCGCAGCGCCTGCTCTTTGACGGGGATACCGGCAGCGCCGATCGCCGCCACCATCCTGCCCCGGATATTATGGCTGGAGGCGAACATGGCGCACTTGAAGAGGGGCGAATTGGCGATGGCCAGGGCCGCCGTACGGGCCTCTTCGGCCGTGCGGGCCTGCGTCACCCGTATCGTCACCACCTTGGTCGATCCCTCGCCGTCCTGCACCATCAGTTTTGCCAGGCGCAGGCAGACTGCCGAAAGCGCCGCGGTGAACTCCTTAAGGCGCGCGCCCCCGGAGATGACGGCATTGCCGGCCGCTCCGTTGGCGAAGACCGCCGCGATATCATTGGTGCTCATGCAGCCGTCTACGGTGATGGAATTAAAGGATGCTGCCACCGCCTGCACCAAAGCCCGGCGAAGCGCTCCCTTTTCGATAGCCGCATCCGTGAACACGAACCCGAACATGGTCGCCATCTTCGGGGAGATCATCCCCGCGCCCTTGGCCACCCCGCAGACAGTCACGGGGACGCCTCCGATCATGACCTTGACCGTCGCTTCCTTGGCGAATTTATCCGTGGTACGGATCGCCCGGCTGGCCTGCGCGATACCTTTCGGGGAAAGCTTCGAGACCAGCGCCGGCAGCGCCTTCTCCACCAGGGAGACGTCCAGCCTCTTGCCGATGATCCCGGTGGAAGCCACCAGCACCTGCGATTCTTTGACCCTTAGGTGCTTCGCCGCCGCCCGGCACATCTGCCGCGCGTCCCGCAGCCCCGGCGCACCGGTGAACGCATTGGCGCCGCCGCTGTTGGCGATGATCGCCCGGAGAAAATTCCCTTTGCGGCAATGCTCGCGGGAGACGATGACCGGCGCCGCCGCCATGGTATTGACGGTGGTCAGGCAGCACGCCGTTGCCGGGACCTCGGAGACGAAAAGCGCGAGGTCCTCTTTCCCGTTCTTCTTGAGGCCCGCGGAAAGGCCGAACGCCTTGAACCCTTTTGGGAGCACTGCCCGGGTAAGGATATGCATGGGAGATTACGCCAGACCGGCCGTTTCGGGCAGCTGATACATGATGTTCATGTTCTGCACTGCCTGTCCGGAAGCACCTTTCAAAAGGTTGTCGATACAAGCCACCACGATATAATGACCCTCTTCCTCTTTGATGCTGATATCGCAGAAGTTGGTCCCGGCGACATCCTTCAGCCGGGGGTAATCATGGGTATCCCTTACCCGCACGAACGGTTCCTGCTTATAGAACTTGCGGTACAGGGCGGTGACCGAATCCGCTTTCATCTCCGCGCCCGGCGCCTTCTTCACGTAGATGGTCTCCAGTATCCCGCGCTGCAAAGGCAAAAGATGAGGCACGAAGATGATCTTGGACTTGACCCCGGCCAGGCGGCTTAAGATCTGCTCGATCTCGGGCATATGCTGATGGGCATTGACCTTATACGCACGAAAATCCTCGTTCGCCTCGACGAAAAGGAACTCCTTGGCCAGCTTCTTGCCCGCGCCGCTGACCCCGGACTTCGCATCGATGATCACCGGCTCCTTCGGATCAGCCAGCTCCATGGACATCAGGGGAGCCAGCGCCAGAAGCGCGCAGGTAGGATAGCACCCGGGGTTGGCCACCAGCTTGGCGGAGGCGATATTCTCCCGGTATATCTCCGGCAATCCGTACACCGCATGCTTGAGCGTACCGGAATCCTTATGCGGGGTCTTGTAATGGCGCTCGTAGACATCCGGCTCGTCCAGGCGGTAATCGGCGCTTAAGTCGATCACCCGCTTGCCCATCTTCAGCAGCTTGGGCGCGAACTCCATGGAAACGGTATGCGGCAGCGCCAGAAAGACGCATTCGCAGCGTGCCTGCAGGGCATCGAGATCGACCTTGCCGCACGGCATGGAGATCCGGCCCTTGAAACGCGGAAAGAACTCCGCGATATCCTTCGTCTCGTCGCTGGTATTAAAAAGCGCGGTGAGCGTAACCTTGGGATGGTTAAGCAGCACCGCGATAAGTTCCTCTCCGGTATGCCCGGTCGCTCCGATAATTCCGACATTGATCATGGTGTACGTTCCTCTCGGCTCGTCGGTAAGACACTCCACGTATGGTTTACATTAGCATAAATCCCCCGTCCCTGCAAGGATTTTTCTCGACGACAAAAAAAAATCCCGCGGGGGTTTCTCCCCGCGGGATCGAATACTGCCGCCTGCGCGTTACCGCTTGGTCCACTGGAAACGCTTGCGGGCGCCTTTCTGTCCGTACTTCTTACGCTCCTTCATGCGGGGATCACGCGTAAGATAGCCGTTCTTGCGCAAAAGCTCCTTGAACGCCGGGTCGATCTCGATCAAGGCCCGGGAGATGGCGTGGCGCAGCGCGCCTGCCTGTCCGGTCAGCCCGCCTCCGCGCAGGTTCGCGCGGATATCGAATTTGGTGAGGTTATTGGTCAGGGTCAACGGCTGTTTGCTGATGATACGGTCCGTTTCCCTGATGAAATAGACGTCGAAGGGCTTGCCGTTGACGCTAAACCCGCCGGTTCCCGGCACGAGCTTGACTCTGGCCACCGCTTCCTTGCGTCTGCCTACGATCATTGACTTGACCTTGCCTGCATTGCCCATAACGCTATTTAACCTCCAAAGATAAAGTATTCTTCACCTGCAACGGGTGCGAATCGCCCTCGTAGATCTTGAGTTTCTTGATCAGGTCGCGTCCCAGCGGCCCGCCCGGGAGCATCCTGCGTACCGCCAGCCTGATCACGGTCGAAGGCTTATCCGAGAACATGTTCTCCAGGGTCACTTCGCGCAACCCTCCCGGATACCCGGAATAACGCCGGTACACCTTCTGCTTCATCTTGCGCCCGGTCACGCGGACCTTGGACGCATTGATCACGATGACATTATCCCCCGTATCGACGGACGGAGTGAACATCGGCTTGTGTTTGCCGCGCAGCACCATCGCCACCCTGGTCGCCAATCGCCCTAAGATCTTATCCTTGGCGTCAAAAAGATACCACTGACGCACAATATCCTTCTTTTTAGCTTCGTATGTCTTTTTCATCGTTCTCTTTACCTTTTAACGCGTTTAACAAATAGAGCAAGAATTATACCATACTTCTACTGCGTGTCAACGGGTTTTTTCGAATTGTAGAACACCTTGACCAGGGTCAACCCGCAGGCCGGCGCGGTCGGCCCTGCCTTCTTCCTGTCGCGGGAAGCCAGGATCTTGCGCATGCTCCCCGGCGGCAGCTTACCCCGGCCGATATCCAGCAGTGTGCCGGCGATATTCCTCACCATATGGTGCAGAAAACCGCTGCCCGTGATCTCGAGAGCCACCCGCTCCCCGCGCCGGGATACCCTGATCGAACGCACGGTACGGATACTGCTGCGGCGAGCACTGCGGGCCGCATCGCTCGCTTCAAATGCCTTGAAATCATGCCGACCCGCAAGTACCGAGGCTTCCGCGCGCATCAGCGGCACATCCAGCGGCTGCGGGCACCAGTGCGCCCGGTCACGCTCCAGCACCGGCCGCACCTTGCGGCAGATCACCTCGTAACGGTACTGTTTTGCCGCTGCGGCGTAACGGCTGTGAAAATCGTCCCCCACCTGACGGCAGCCGGTCACGGCGATATCTTCGGGAAGACGCGCATTGAGCGCGCCCTGCAGCTTTTCGGGAGGGAAGTTTCCGCGGTACGAGAAGTTCGCCGATTGTCCCCGGGCATGCACCCCGGCATCGGTACGGCTGGCGCCGATCAGGTCGACCGGCTCTTTCAGCACCTCAGCCAGCGCCTTTTCCACCACCTGCTGGACGGTCCGGTCGCTCCTCGAAAGTTTCCCCCGCTGCGCCTGCCATCCGGCGTACCGGGTCCCTTCGTACTCCAGGGTTATTTGGATATTAGGCATTCCGCGATCTGCACGGCATTGCTCGCGGCGCCCTTGCGCAGGTTATCTGCCACCACCCAGAGCCAGAGGCCGCATGTATCGAACGCATCCTGGCGGATCCTGCCCACGAAGGTCTCGTCCCTGCCTTCCACATCCTTGGGCATGGGATACTTGCCCTGCGCCGGATCGTCCACCAGCACCACGCCGGGAGCCTTTTCCAGCAATTTCCTCACCTCGGCGGGAGTGATGGGTTTCCTGGTCTCGATATAGATGCTCTCGGAGTGTCCGGTACGCACCGGCACGCGCACGGTGGTCGCCGAAACGCTGATGGTATCGTCATGCATGATCTTATGGGTTTCCTTGACCAGCTTCCACTCTTCGCTGGTGTAATCGAGCTCGACGAAACCCCCGATCTGCGGGAACACGTTGTACGCCAGCTGCTGCGGCATGGACTGGTGCTGCGCCTTGACCTGCACGTTCTCATACCCCCCCTGCGCGACCAGGGATATCTCTTCCTTCAGCTGCTCCACCGCGCCCTTGCCTGCGCCGGAAGACGCCTGCAGCGTGGTCACCACGATCTTCTTGATCCCCACCGCCTTATGGATAGGCCAGAGCGCTACCACCATCTGGATAGTGGAACAGTTCGGGTTGGCGATGATCCCCTTATGCTTCTTCACATCTTCGCCGTTGACCTCGGGCACGACCAGCGGGACATCGGGTTCCATGCGGAAATCCGCGCCGTTATCGATCACCACCGCCCCGCGCTTGACCGCCTCGGGGGCGAAGGTCACCGCCGCGCCCTTTTCACCCTCGGTACCGGCGAAGAGCGCGATGTCGATCCCGGAGAAGCCCTCCGCGGAGATAGGCTCCACCTTATAGGAATGCCCGTCCACTTCCATGGTCCGCGCGGAACGCGCGAATACCTTGAGCTCGTTCACGGGGAACTTGCGCTGACGCAATACCCGCAGCATCTCTACGCCCACCACCCCGGCGCCAACCACGCATACATTGTATTTCTTGGACATCTGAGTCCCCTTCCTTATCTTAGAGTGCGGCCGCCACCAGGTCCCCCACCTGCTCGGTGGAGTACCCCATCTTGCCGGCAGCCAGCGATTTGAATTTCGTCTGCACCAGACCGATCACCGCGCCCTCGATCGCCTCGGCGGCCTTCTTCTCCCCCAGGGTATCGAGCAGCATCGCCCCGGCGCAGATCGCCGCCAGGGGATTGATGACGTTCAATCCGGTGTACTTCGGGGCGCTTCCCCCGATCGGTTCGAACATGGACACACCCTGCGGGTTGATGTTGCCTCCCGCGGCGATCCCCATGCCTCCCTGGATCATGGCGCCCAAGTCGGTGATGATATCCCCGAACATGTTATCGGTGACGATGACGTCGAACCATTCCGGGTTCTTCACGAACCACATGGTGGTCGCGTCCACGTGCGCGTAATCCGTGGTCACGTCCGGATATTCCTTGGCCACCTCGTTGAAGGTGCGCTGCCACAGGTCCCAGGCGAACGTCAGCACGTTGGTCTTGCCGCAGAGGGTCAGCTTTTTGCGCTTGTTGCGCGCGCGGGTGAACTCGAAGGCGTAACGGATGCACCGCTCCACGCCCTTGCGGGTATTGTGGCTGATCTGGATCGCGACCTCGTCGGCGGTCCCCTTCTTCTGGAACTCGCCCAGGCCCTTATACAGGCCTTCGGAGTTCTCGCGCACCACCACGAAATCGATGTCCGAGGGCTTCTTGTCCTTCAAAGGGCAGAATGCCTCGTTATAAAGCTTGACCGGACGGAGGTTGATATACTGGTCCAGGGAAAAACGGAGCTTGAGCAGTATCCCCTGCTCCAGTATCCCGGGCTTGACGTCCGGATGCCCTATGGCGCCGAGATAGATGGCCTGATACCCCTTGAGCTTCGCGATATCGGCATCCTCCAGGGTCTTGCCGGTCTTAAGGTAACGCTCCCCCCCGAAATCGAACGTCGTCGTCTCGTAGGCAAACCCGAACTTCTTCGACGCGGCCTGCATCACTTTCAGGCCTTCCCGCACCACCTCGGGGCCCGTGCCGTCGCCGGGGATCACTGCGATCTTGTACATATCCACCTCACGCGGTAATTATATCTCTTCCACCATCTTGACCGTGGATTTGTTGAGGACCACGATGCTCTTCTTCTTCTTGAACTCGTTGACCAGCTTGAAGGAATGGATCTCGGGGACATTGCGGAACTCCGCGCTGGTCACCGCGATGAACTCCTCCTTGGCGTCATTGAGAAAATCCAGGATCCGCTCTCCGGGGTTGATGTGCACGAACCCGCTGATGAGCGTGCCGTCGGTGCAGAACACGGTGACCTTGCGCTTTTCCTTTTCCACTCTGATCATTCCCTGGCTCCTTTCGCCGCACGCGAAATCTTCACCCGGTTCATCAGGCCGCCGGCAGCGACGATCTCCTGAAGAAAATCCGGAAAGGGCTGTGTTTTATATTCCCGCCCCTTGGTCTTGTTGCGGATGACGCCCGCCGCAAGGTCGATCTCCACCTCGTCCCCGGCATCGAACTGATCGGTATCCGCGGACTCCAGAAAAGGCAGCCCGATATTGATGGCATTGCGGAAGAATATCCCGGCGAAACTCTTGGCCACCACGGCGGAGATCCCGCAGCCCTTGATCGCCAGGGGCGCATGCTCCCGCGAGGAGCCGCAGCCGAAGTTCTTGCCCGCCACGATGATATCCCCCGGCTGCACCTGCGAGACGAACTCCGGGGCGATCGTTTCCATGCACTTCCTGCCCAGCTCCTTCTCGTCGGTCGTGACCAGGTACTTGGCGGCGATGATATCGTCGGTATTTATATCGTCGGCAAATTTATGCACCTTGCCTTTGAGTATCATGGGAATGGTCTCCTTAGCGTATCGCGGCAGGGTGCGTGATCCTGCCCGTGACTGCGGATGCGGCGGCGACTGCGGGACTGGAAAGATATACCTCTGATTTCGGGCTGCCCATGCGGCCGATGAAATTCCGGTTGGTGGTCGCGATACAGCGCTCCCCTTCCGTCAGGATCCCCATATGCCCGCCCAGGCAGGGACCGCACGTCGGAGTGGAAAAGATCCCGCCGGCCCTCACGAAAATATCCGCCAGCCCTTCCTTGACCGCCTGCCGGTAGATCTTCTGGGTCCCGGGGAAAACGATCAGACGCAATCCTCCGGGGACCTTTTTACCCTTAAGCAGCTTCGCCGCGATGCGCAGGTCGGAAATACGGCCGTTGGTGCAGGATCCTATCACCACCTGGTCCACCCGGATCGAGGAAAGCTCCCCCACCGGCTTGACGTTGCTGGGAAGATGCGGACAGGCCACCTGAGGCTCCATACCCTTGAGGTCGAACTCCAGGACCTGCTCGTACCGGGCATCGGGATCGCTCTGGTACACCTTATATTTGCGCGGCGCCGGATCGACGTACTCCAGCGTGGTCTTATCCGCGGCGATGATCCCGGCGCGGCCGCCGGCTTCTATGGCCATGTTGGACATGGCGAAGCGGTCGTCCATCCCCAGTTTCTCGATCGCCGGACCGGCGAACTCCATGGACTTATAGATCGCCCCGTCTACACCGATGCGGCCGATCACCGCCAGGATGAGGTCTTTACCCCCTACCCAGGGATCGCGCGCGCCTTTGAACACGAACTTCATGGAGGCGGGCACCTTGAACCAGCATTTCCCGTCCGCGAACGCCCGGGCCAGGTCGGTCGATCCCACTCCGGTGGAATACGCCCCTAACGCGCCGTAGGTGCAGGTGTGCGAATCCGCCCCGATGATCAGGTCCCCCGGAAGCACCAGCTTCTTCTCCGGGAGCAGGGCATGCTCGATACCCATGCACCCTACCTCGAAATAATTCACGATTTTCTGCTCGGCCGCGAAATCCGCGAGGATCTTGCACTGGTTGGCGCTTTTAAGATCCTTGGCCGGAGCGAAATGGTCCGGCACCAGCACTATTTTCTTGCGGTCGAACACCCTGGTGAATCCCGCCTTCTTGAACTCCGAGATCGCCAGGGGCGCGGTGATATCGTTGCCCAGCGCCACGTCCACCTTAGCTTCGATGAACGCGCCCGGCGCGATATCCTTCTTGCCCGCATGGGCCATCAGGATCTTTTCCGCGATCGTATATCCCATCTAGATCATCCTTTGAATTTTTTGGTCACCAGGGTGGCGTTGTGGCCGCCGAACCCTAAGGAATTGGACATGCACACCTCGACCTTGACCTGGCGCGCGGTATTCGGCACGTAATCCAGGTCGCAATCCGGGTCGGGATGCTCGAGATTGATGGTCGGAGGCACGATATCGTGCTTGGTGGCCAGGCAGCAGACGATGAACTCCACCCCGCCGGCCGCGCCCAGCAGATGCCCGGTCATGGACTTGGTCGAGGAGATCATCACTTTCTTGACGGCTTCTCCCAGCGCCTTCTTGGTCGCCAGGGTCTCGATCTTATCATTGAGCTTGGTCGATGTCCCGTGCGCATTAATATAGGTAACGGCCGAAGGATCGACCTTGGCATCCTTCAGGGCCCATTTCATGGCCAGGGACGCGCCGTAGCCTTCCGGATCGGGCGCGGTGATATGGTACGCATCGCAGGACATGCCGAATCCGGTCAGCTCCGCGTAGATCGGGGCGTTGCGTTTCTTGGCGTGCTCCAAACTTTCCAGCACCACCACTCCGCACCCTTCCGCCATGACAAAACCGTCGCGCTGTGCGTCGAATGGCCGGCTGGCCTTGGCCGGATCGTCATTCCTGGTGGAAAGGGCTTTTAACGCGCAGAAACCGCCGATCCCCAAATGGGTGATGCAGCTTTCCGTGCCGCCGGTCACCATCACGTCCGCCTCTCCCCGCTGGATCACGCGCATGGCATCCCCGATGGCATGGCTTCCGGAGGCACAGGCGGTGGTGACGCAGGAGTTGGGCCCCTTCAATCCGAAGCGCATGGCAGTCTGCCCGGCAGCTTCGTTGACGATAAGCATAGGGATAAGGAAAGGGGTGATCCTTCCCGGGCCGCTCTTGAGGTATTTCTCGTACTCATCCTCGATGATGCGCAGGGAACCTATCCCCGAACCGATGATGACCCCCATGCGCTCCCGGTCCTCCTTTTCCAGGTCCAGGCCGGAATCCTTGATCGCCTGCTGGCTGGCCGCGATGGCATAGAGCACGAACTTTTCGGTGCGGTGCAGGTCCTTCTTGGTGAATCCGTACAACTCCGGATTGAACCCCTTGACCTCGCAGGCGATCCGGCTGTCGAACTTCGAAACGTCGAAGGTGGTGCAAGGCCCCGCTCCGGACTTACCCTCCTTGAGGGAATCCCAGAAGGTCGGCAGATCATTGCCCACCGGAGAAATGACCCCTAATCCCGTCACCACTACCCTATGCTCATGCATGGCTTGACCTATAAAATTTACCCCGCCAAAAACTGCGCCGGCGGGGTAGAATGTATGTTAAGACGACGTTATCTCTGCTTATTTACCGGATTTCTCCTCGATGTACTTGATGGCATCACCGACAGACGTGATCTTCTCGGCGTCCTCATCAGGTATCTCGATGCCGAACTCCTCTTCCAGCGCCATGACCAACTCGACCGTATCCAGGGAATCCGCACCCAGATCATCGATGAAAGAAGCTTCCGGGGTGACCTCTTCCGGCTTGACGCCCAACTGCTCCGCGATGATCGACTTCACCTTATCTTGTACTGCCATTCTTTTCCTCCTTTAGGGTTAAGACATTACCATACCACCGTCGACCGTAATGGTCTGCCCGGTGATATACTTCGCATCCTCTGATGCCAGGAACACGCAGGCGTTCGCCACGTCTGCCGGCGACCCGAGCGTTCCCAGAGGGATATTCGCCAGCATCTTCGCTTTGAGCTCATCGGAGAGCTTGGCGGTCATATCGGTCTGGATGAATCCGGGGGCCACCGCATTGACGTTGATGTTGCGGCTCGCCAGTTCCTTTGCTGTGGTCTTGGTAAGAGCGATGATACCCGCTTTCGAAGCGGCATAGTTTGCCTGACCGGCATTACCTATGAGGCCTATGATCGAAGCGATGCTGATGATCTTGCCGCTGCGCTGCTTGATCATCACCTTGGAAGCAGCCTTGATGCAGTTGAACGTCCCCTTCAGATTCACGTTGATCACCGCATCCCAGTCCCCTTCGCTCATCCGGAGCAAAAGACCGTCCTTGGTGATCCCTGCATTGTTAACTAATATATCAACCTTGCCAAATTTGTCAAGGATTTTATTTACCGCCGCCTCCACATCCGTAACTTTAGTGACATCAAGCTGTAACGCTAAAGATCCCCTGCCCATTCCTTCGATTTCCCTGGCAGTTTGGGAGGCCTTTTCCAGGTTGACGTCACTGATCACCAGGTCCGCCCCTTCCTTCGCGAACGCCAGCGCGATCTCCCTGCCTATCCCCTGCGCAGAACCGGTAACCAACGCCACTTTTCCCGCCAATCTCATTTTATATCCTCCGCTTTTTCTATCACGGTGACCGGGACCGCCGGATCGATCCTGCGCATCAGGCCTTTAAGCACTTTTCCCGGGCCGAACTCGTAAAATTCCGTTACCCCTTGGCCGGTCATGTACCTGACCGACTCCTCCCAGCGCACCGAAGAATACATCTGCTTGACCAGGTTTTCCCTGATCTCCGGAACCTGCTGCTGGGGGGCGGCCGTCACATTGCCCACCACCGGGATCACGGGATTTGAGAACACCGTATCCGCCAGTACTTCCTGAAGCTCGACCGATGCGCCGGACATGAGGGAGGAATGGAAACCGCCGCTGACTTCGAGCTCGATCACCCGTTTGGCCCCGGCTTCCATGCAAAGGTCCTTGGCCTTGAGCACCGCCTCCTTGGTCCCGGAGATCACCACCTGCCCCGGAGCGTTAAGGTTGGCGATCTCGGCTCCGGACCTGGCGCAGCAGTCCCTGAGCTTATCCAGGGGCAGTTCCAGCACTGCGGCCATGGTCCCGGGGCTCTTGCGCGCCGCCTGTTCCATGATCTCCGCCCTCTTACGCACCAGCCGCAGCCCGTCCTCCACCGTCAGGGCGCCTGCGGAAACCAGCGCAGAATACTCACCCAGGCTCAATCCCGCCATGAACGCCGGCACGACCGCCTTGCGCGCCTTGAAGGCCGCGTACGCCGCGACGCTCACCGTCAGGATCGCCGGCTGGGAGTTAAGCGTCTGCTTGAGGACCTGCGGATCACCCGCGAAGATCAGGGAGGAAAGGGAAAACCCCAGAGCTTTATCGGCTTGCTCAAAGACCTGCCGGCTCTCGGGAAAGGTATCGTAGAGGTCCTTTCCCATACCCACATACTGGCTCCCCTGCCCGGCAAAAAGGAATCCTACCATTTTATCACGCACGCTCCCCAGACCAGCCCCGCCCCGAAAGTATCCACCAGGACCACATCACCCTTCTTGATGCGGCCCTCTTTGACCGCTTCGCATAACGCAGTCGCGGCGGACGCGGAAGACATGTTCCCGTACTTGGCGATATTGAGATACACCTTCTCGTCAGGAAGCCCGAGTTTCTTGGCCACTGCGGAGATGATCCGCTCATTGGCCTGATGCGGGATCACCACGTCGACATCTTCGCAGGTCAGGCCTGCCTGGGCCAGTGCCTGCTTGGCCGCATCCGCCATGGCGTTGACCGCGATCTTAAAAAGCTCGTTGCCCCTCATCTTGATGAAATGCAGGCGCTCTTCGACCGTCTTGGCGCTGGCAGGATTACGGGAACCGCCACCGGGCACCATCAGCAGCTCGCGCATCCCTCCGTCGCTTCCCAAATAACTGGAAAGTATCCCTCCGGACTTGGTCTCTCCCAGCACCGCGGCTCCCGCACCGTCCCCGAAAAGCACGCAGGTGCTGCGGTCGGTCCAATCGGTGATCGCGGTGAGTTTCTCCGCCCCGATCACCAGCGCATACCCCATGTCGCCGCGGGCGATGAACTGCTGCGCGATGGTCAGCCCGTACACGAATCCCGCACAGGCGGCGGAGATGTCGAAGCAAATGGCTTTCTTGGCGCCGATGGCATCCTGCACCAGGCAGGCGGTGGAAGGGAACTGCATATCCGGAGTGATGGTAGCGACGATCAAAAGCCCCAGGTCCTTGGGATCGACCTTGGCGTGCGCCAGCGCGTCCAGCGCCGCTTTCGCGGCGAGGTCGGAAGTCGCCTCGTTCTTGGCCGCGACCCGGCGTTCCTTGATCCCGGTACGGGTGGTGATCCACTCGTCCGAGGTCTCGACCATCTTTTCCAGATCCGCGTTGGTAAGGACCTTTTTGGGGAGATACTCCCCTACTCCGATAATGCCGACTTTTTTCATGGGTTATCTCAGGTCGCCGGCTGGATACGGGACACTGCTTCGATGATCTTGTCGTTGCATTTACGCTCGACTTCCTCCTTGGCCACCCGGATCGCGTTCTTGATGGCATAGGCGTTGGAACGGCCGTGGCCGATGATCACCACGCCGTTGACCCCCAGGAGAGGAGCTCCTCCGAACTCGGAGTAGTCGAGGTCTTTTTTGAATTTTTTCAGGCTGGGCTTGAGGAAAAGGATGCCGATCTTGCCCCAGAGGTTGCTTAAGAGATGTCGCTTCAGGAACACCATCATGGCTTCGATGGCGCTTTCCGAGACCTTCAACGCGACGTTACCTACGAACCCGTCGCAGATGATGACGTCGCTTTTCCCGGAGAAGAATTCTTTCGCTTCGACGTTGCCGATGAAATTGAGACCGCTCTTCTCCAGGAGCTCCCGGGCTTCCTTGATCAATCCGGTGCCCTTGCCCTCCTCTTCGCCGATGTTGAGTATCCCGACGGTCGGATTGGAACGGTTGAGGATCTGCCGGCAATACGTATCGGCCATGATCCCGTACTGCAGGAAATGCGAAGGCTTGGGGTCGATATTGGCCCCGACATCGATCACCAGGGAAGCGCCCTTGAGATTGGGGCACATGATCGCGATCCCGGGACGCTCGATCCCCGGAAGCAGCCCCAGGCCGAGGACGCCTGCCGCCACCACCGCGCCGGTGTTTCCGGCGCTGAAAAAGGCGTCGCCTTTCCCCTCCTTGACCAGGGTCATACCCACCACGATCGAGGAGTTCCGCTTGCGGCGCACGCTGGTGGAGGCGGGTTCCGACATCCCCACCACCTCCGAGGCATGCACCACGTCTATCAGATCACCCCGGTACTGGTGCTTGGACAGCAACGCCTTTACCGTATCCTGATCGCCGACCAGCGTAACCGGGACCTTATACTCATTGACCGCATCGATCGCGCCTGCGATCACCACTTCGGGAGCATGATCGCCCCCCATGGCATCAACAATGATCTTCATGAGTTGGGCTCGCCTTTAGGAGGATTTCTTCTTTTTTTCCTTGGTTTTGATCTCGATCACCTGTTTCCCGCCGTAAAATCCGCAGATCTTGCAGACGTTATGGGGGATCTTGGGCTGTTTGCACTGAGGGCACGGCTCGATCGCGGGGCCTTTCAGCGTCCAATGGGTACGGCGCTTGCGGCCGCGGGTCGTCGAATGTCGTCTCTTTGGTAATGGCATGGCTACTCTCCTTTCACAGAAAGTGAAACACCCCTTGCTTTATCGGATATGCAAGGGTGCTGCTACTGCAGCACCAGCCTTCTAAATATAGACCAGGTGTGATTCGTTATTACTTACAACTACACTTTTCCTTATTCAGATCCTTGCCGCATTTGGGACAGAGGCCCTTGCAGGCATCATCGCACAATGGGTTCATGGGATACGCCAGAAGGATCTCCTCGCGGATATCGTCCGAGAGGTCCACTTCCACCATATGCTCTTCTATGCTGTAGGAGAGCCTCATCTCCTGCGAAAAACCGATCTCGGAATCCTTTATGCAGCGCCCGCAGGTGAACGCGAGCGTTCCCTCCACGCGCAACGCCACGGTCAGCGCGTTGGTGATGAGCACCGCTTCCCCGTATATATGCACCGGACCGGTCAAACCGCACGCGCCGGTAAACACATCCAGGGACTTCGCATCCACCGTTTCCCGAAGCGCCAGGGCCCCCTCGCGGGGTATGGCGGCGATCCTGATCTTCATGCGTGCTATTTCTTGAGCCTAAGCGTGCGCGCCAGCGCATCCGCCACGTTGGCCGGCACGAAACTCGAAACGTCCGCGCCCAACGCCGCCGCTTCCTTCAAGAGCTTCGACGAGATGTAGCTGTAGGATTCGTGCGGCATCAGGAAGATGGTCTCGATCTCACCGCAGAACTTGCGGTTGGTCAGCGCCATCTGGAACTCATACTCGAAATCGGAAAGCATGCGCAACCCGCGGATCAGCACTTTGGCTTTGGTCCTGCGGGCATAATCAACCACCAGGCCGTCGAAATCAGTGATCTCCACCCCGGAGATATCCGCAGTCGCTTCCCGGATCATCGCCACCCGCTCCTGAACCGAAAAAAGGGGCTTTTTATGCGGATTGTGCGCCACGGCAACCGTCACTTCCCCGAAAATATCCCGGGCGCGGCGGATGATATCCACGTGGCCGAGCGTAACCGGATCAAAAGTCCCCGGATAGATCGCTTTTTGGCACATTTCCCTGCTCCCCCTGCCTGCGATAATACGAAAGGAACGTATCCCCGTAACGAGATTGCCTAAATAAAGTTAACTCTCCCAGGGCTTCTGGGAGAGGCTCTTTCTTGTGGTGCTGTGCAACTACCAAACCATGGTGCGGTACTATAACATAAGCCCCCAGCAATTGCAAGGTTTTTTTTGCCAGATCCTGATAGTACGGAGGGTCGAAAAACACCACATCGAAGGTCCTTCCCTCCTTGGCAAACGCGGTGACCGCCCGCTCCGCTTCCCAGGGCAAAAGCGTGCACCGGGATGCCTTAAGCGCCTCCAAATTGCCCCGGATCGCCTCCTGGGAAGCCCGGGCAGCCTCCACCATCACCACCTCTTTGGCGCCCCGGGATGCCGCCTCCAGCCCCATGGCCCCTGAACCGGCGTAAAGCTCCAGAAGGGATACCCCCTCCCAATCCTGGACCGTGTCGAAAAACGCCTTGCGGACCTTATCCTGGGTAGGCCTGATCCCGCTGGGCATATCGAACTTTTTACCTTTATATATACCGGAAATAATGCGCATCGCTCACCCCACGACCACCAGTGATTCGTACTCCGGGAACCTTGCCAGCAATTTCTCCTTTATGCGGGCATTCCCGGCATCGCTCAAATGCGGATCCTCCTGAAGCAGCCGCAGCGCCTCTTCCCGCGCATCCTTCAGCAGATGCAGCTGGCTTAAGGGGTTGGCGATCTTCAGTTCGCTCAACCCGTGCTGCCGCCGGCCGAAGAACTCACCCGGACCCCGGATCTTAAGGTCCTCCTCCGCGATCAGGAAACCGTCCGTAAAACGCACCATCGCCTCGAGTCGGGCCTTGGCCTGCGGGGTGACCGGATCGGACACCAGGTAACATTCCGAAGGCGCGCTGCCCCGGCCCACCCTTCCCCGCAGCTGGTGCAACTGGGAGAGGCCGAAACGCTCGGCATGCGCAATGATTATACAGGTTGCGTTGGCCACGTCAATCCCCACTTCCAGCACCGTGGTAGTGACCAGGACATCGAGCGCTCCCTCCTTGAACTCCGCCATTGCCGCATCCTGCTCCTCCTGCTTCATGCGGCCGTGTATCAGCCCGATACGGTATTCCTTGAACGGCCCGGCCTTGAGCTGCTCGAACATCTTCTTGGCTCCGGCGATATCCAGGGCGAAAGACTCCTCGATCACGGGATAGACCACGTACACCTGATGCCTCTGCGCCAGATGCTTCTTCGCCCCGGAGTAGACGGCGGACATCTGCCGGCTGGTGCAGTGCCTGGTCTGCACCGGCAGCCTTCCCGGAGGAAGATGCCTGATCACGGAGATCTCCAGGTCCCCGTACAGGGTGATAGCCAGGGTGCGGGGAATAGGGGTCGCGGTCATGATCAGCACATCCGGATTGACCCCCTTTTGCGGAAGGAGCGCCCGCTGCCCCACGCCGAATTTATGCTGCTCGTCGATCACCACCAACCCCAGGTCCTTGAACGCCACCCCCTCCTCCAGAAGGGCGTGCGTGCCGATGACGATATCCGCCTTGCCGCTCTTCATCTCCGCAAGCGCCTGGCGCCGCTCGGCTGCGGAGGAACTCCCGGCATACATCCGCAGCGCCACCGGCTTGCCGCGGAACGCGGCCCCCTGCAACTGCTCCTGCAGCTTATTGAAATGCTGCCGCGCCAGGATCTCGGTCGGCGCCATGAACACCGCCTGATACCCTCCCTGCACGGCGATACAGCAGGCGGCGGCCGCCACTACGGTCTTGCCGGAGCCCACATCCCCCTGGAGCAGCCTCTGCATGGGATGCGGCTGCGCCATATCGCGGGATATCTCGTCGAGCACTGCCCGCTGCCCCGAAGTCAGCTCGAATGGCAGGCCCGCCAGGAAACTCTTATACAGCCCGCCCTCTACCTTGTGCGAGATACCAGGGGTACGGTGCAGGGTAAGCTTACGCAGCGCCAGCGGCAGCTGAAAGAAAAAGAACTCGTCAAAGGAAAGCCGCTGCACGGCGCTGGCCTGCGCGCGCGCATCCTGCGGGAAATGGATGCTGCGCAGCGCCTCCTGCAGCCCCCCCAGCGCCCTTCGTTCCACCACCTCTCGGGGAAGGTACTCCTCGATACGGCTTCCCTGCTCATTCAGTACCCGCATGATCAGCGAGCGCATCACCCGCTGCGAGATATGCTCGGGCAGGGAATAGATCGGCACGATCCTGCCGACGTGCAGGGATTCGTCCGGCTCGTCCTCCTCCTCGTCCGGAGCGCCGATGACCTCGAACTCCGGCGCGTTCATCTGTACGCGGCCGGAATACCTTTCCACCCGGCCGAAGAGCATCACGGTCGTGCCGGGCAGGAAATAATCCTTCAGGTACGGCTGATTGAACCACACGCAGTAAAGCTTTCCCGTATCGTCGCCGACCGCCACTTCCAGGATGGTAAAGGCGCGGCGGCGGAATGACCGGCGCAATCCCCTGGCCAGCACTTTCGCCTTGACCGTCTGCGTCTGGCCCTCCTGCAGTTTCGAGATAGTGGCGCAATTCGCCCGGTCTTCGTAACGGCGGGGGAAATAGTACAGCAGGTCCTCTACGGTATGCACTCCGCAGGCAGCCAGGCTCTGCGCCCGTTTCGGGCCGATGCCTTTGAGGAACTGTACCTGCCGGGAAAGCAAAGGCTCCATCGGTTAGAAGCCTCCGGTCACGCGCACAAAGGGTCCCTGGCTGGTATAATCCAGGTGGGCGAGGTCATCGTTGAAATCGGTGAAGTTGTACCCAATCCCCATCTCGATGCATTTGTCGATCTTGCGGGCGATCTCGGCCAGGATCCCCTGCCGGCAATCGTCCGCCTGGTCCTGGGAAAGCCGGCGGTACTCGATCCCGAACCGCCAGACCTTGGCCACGGTATAACTCAAACGGTGCACCATAAGCCAGGTGGTGGATTTGGTGAAATCGAACCCCCGGACCATCTCCTGCGCCTGCCGGATCGCCAGCTTTTCCGTGATCTGCCATTGCGGAGTGAGGTCATACACCGCTTCCCCGGCCCAGACCTGCGCCCTTTCCTTGAGCACGTCCCGGTAATCCTCCTGGCCCAGGTGTCCGTCGTTGATTAGATAGGTATATTTCCCCAGGAAATTGAACCTGTCGAAATCCACCGGGCGGTAACTGAACCCCGCCACGAACTCCTTATACTGGGCCAGGGAATAATCCCCCGTGGTGTTACGGGAAGTCGAGTATTCGGATTTGAGGAACACGGTATGGTCCCTGGTCACCCTCTTTTCCACATGCGCTCCCGCGAGATACTGGCGGGTATCGGTATCCCCGCGGTCCAGACGCACCTCCGCCTTCAGCGCCGTCTTAAAATCCGTCTCCTGGGTCCGGGGGTCCTTTTCCAGATACGTCACGCCGGTAGAAGCGGCATACCGCTGCTGCTGGCTCCCGTCAAGATTCTGGATCTTTCCCTTCTCAAAACTCACCCCGGCGGAGACTTTCTCGCTGAGGGACCCCGAGACCGAAGCGATGTTGCTGCGGTACTCTCCCGTATTCCCGAAGGATTCCTGGGTCTCGAAGGACGCCTCCTGGAAGAGGCCGTCCTGTTCCCGCTCCAGCCCGTACAGCGAGGAAGTGACGGTCCGGTGGCGGCCGGTGGAGAAGGTGCGGTCGCTCTTGACCGCGATGCGGTCGTTGACCTTGCGCCGCGACCCCACGGTCAGGGATTGCAGGTCCCCCTCCAGCGCGGAGCTCTCCAGCGCATAGGAGGTGCGCACTTCGGTGCGGGGATCGGCCTGGAGCCGGGTGCCCACCGACGCCGTATCCCGGATATCCCCTGCCCGGTACTGCTGGTGCTCGTAATCGGCGGACACTTCCAGCGCCTCCCTGATCCGGGAGGTAGTGCCGACGCTTGACGCGGTACCCCGGTTACCTACCGTCTGCGCCGCGCGCACCCGGGTATTCGGGGAGACCTGTTTTTGCGCTCCCACCGTGGTTCGGTGGTCGGCTTTTCCCTTGAGCTGCTCCTGCTGTTTGAGGAACACATCCAGGGTCTCCGTGACCTTATAATCCGCCCGCACCGCCGCGGCGCTGCCCTCCCTGTTCGTCTCGGACTCATACGAGGCATCGCGCTGCGCCACCTCCTGATGCTGGGCTTCGGCGCTTACCTTCAGCCGCGCATCCACCTGTCTGGTGACCTGCACGGAACTGGTCGAAGTCTCCTGGGCCCCCACCTGCGCCTTCGCCTGAAGATTAGCTTCGGGCTTGAGCTTCTGCACGTCATGGCGCAGGAGCAGGCGGGTACGGGGATCGATATCCCAGGCCGCTTCCGCACCGGCAAGTTCTTTGCCCTGCTGCGCCAGGACCGCGGACGAGGAAAAGCCCTTTTCGATCAGCTTATAATACCCGCTCACTCCCAGCGTATCGAGCACCTGGGCGTACCCTTTGATCCCGTAGGCCCTGCCGTTATCCCGGTCGGCGACCGCCAGCTCGCTGAAGCTCAACCCTCCGTCGGTGGAAACGAAATTCCCTGCCGCCTCCGATTCCGATTCCGCATACTCCGCCGTGATACGGCTCCTCTCCCCCAGGTGCACGGTGGCGTCGCTTCCCTTCAATACGTAGTTGCGGTTCAGCTGCGCTTCCTTGACATAGGTCGCTCCCACCTGCAGATGGTCCCCCAGCGCCTGCTGGAGACTTCCTCCGTGCGTGGTCTGATCGTACTTGTCCTTGGTCTCATACTCGTAATCCGCCACCACGTACACCGCATCCCCCGCCGACAACCGGGAAGAGATCAGGGCGTTGGAAGCGGCCAGCATCTGCACGGGCTTCTCGAAGACGATCCGGCCCTGGGCATAATCGATGCGGTAATCGCTGCCGCTCACCGCCTGCCGGCTGGAAACCGCCAGGCCGGTCACGGAATCGCGCACTTCGATACGCACCTTATCCGACCCCTCTATCACTCCGCGGTGCTTAAGATAATACAAGGAACCTCCGGTGCCCAGGAACTCGTTGTGGCCGGCGCGCTGTTTGGCAGTGGCCCGGAACCCGACCGCCCTGGTCACCGGCTCCTGGAATTTGGTGGTGGCCGTAGATTCGTAATCGACCTTCCCTCCGTAGAGGGTGCGGTCGAACCGCGCAAACTCGGTACGGTCGATCCGGGTGTGGTAATTCCCCCAGACCGCAGAGGACTTATCCCACTCCACCAGCAGGTACAACGGGCCCTGGGTATCCGCCGCCGCGTAACTGGTGCTCGAAGCGTCTCCGTACACGGGATAATACTTGTTGGGGTCGAGCGACTTGAAAAGCTCCTTTTGCTGCCGTGCCGTATCCAGGCTGGAGGTGATCAGGTACTTGCCCTTGACCTTACCCTTGAGGTAGTACGCCACCCGGCCCTCTTTCCAGAATCCTTTCTGGTAGGCGTCATTGCGTTCGATGGGCTCCACGTGCCCGCGGTTGAAATTATATCCGACCTTCCCGTCTCCCATGGCCACAAAGAAGAAGGGGTCGTCACCCACGCTTATCACCTGCGGCTGCGCATCCCCGGAAGAGACCTGGTATACACCCTTGGGCAGGATGGTCTCGGCCACCCCCTCGGAAGCCTCCAGCGTCAGCTCCCGGCCGGAGAACCCGCCGACGTACACCTGCGCATCGGCCGCATGCGGAACGCGGACCGTCAAGGCCTCGCCCGGAAGCGGGATGCGCTGCTCGGAAAGACTGCTGGCGGAAGCGACCCGGGAGAAGTACTCCTTGCGTTTTTTCGCTTCGACCATGAAGGAATCCAGGTCGACCCGGGCATCGGCGGTCTGCGGGCCTTCCTGCTCCATCACCCGCAGGGCCTTGGCCCCGGTCACATCCCTCTCTCCCGATGCGCCGAACACCGCCAGCTGATAGGTGTACTCCCTGTCGCTGCGCAGCATCCTGCCGGAAGAATCCAGGCCGTTCCAGGGGAGCGGCCGCTGCAAATCGTCTCCCGGGCCCTCCAGCCTGCGGACCAGCGCGCCGGTGTGCGTATCGCGGATATCGAGCTGCCAGCGCTCGATGAACGCGGGATAATTGGTGAACACCCGGAAGACATGCTGCTCAGCCGGAGCGCCTTTACGGTACACCACGGCATCCTGGTAGATCCCCACGCTCAAGCGGGGCTTCGGGATCCCGCGGTCGATGCGCCACAGGTCCCCCGCAGGTGTTCCCTGCAGCGGGAAATTCACTTTGGCCATGATCCCGGGGGTGATATCCACGATCACCGGAGCGCCTTCCTGCGCTGCCGTCCCGGGAGGAAGACTGGCCGGGTCGATCTTGAACACATGCCTGCCGGGAAGTATGCCGGCCGCGTGGAACTTGCCTTCCGCGTCGGCAGTGATGAGCGTGCCGTCCTCCATGGCGATGCGGGCATAGGGAGCGACGGGTTCGCCCTTATCCTGCATCCCGTTACCGTCGGTATCATAGAACGCCTTGCCGATCACCGTGCCCATATCGAAAAGCGCGTCAGGGACGACCTTGACCGTCTCATCCGCGACGTTGGACACAGTGGTGCCGTCCAGGTACTTGGCGTGGGCATGGTTCTCGTATTTCCCGAAGCTCACCCCCGCGCCCACGACCAGCTGATATTTAAGCGTGCGCTTGGACAGCGCCGGCACGGTGCCTACGGAAAAGGTCAGGATAGAAGTGCCCTGCGGATCAGGCGCCTGCGCCCCGTCCAGCAAGGATTTGCCACCGATGTACTTGAACCCCGGAGGGATGCGGTCCTCGAGATATACTCCCGCGGCGGCGGACGCGGTGGGATTCTCCACCTCCACCGTATAGGTGACGATATCGCCGACGTGCGCTTCCTTCTTGTTCGCGTCCTTGCGCACCTTAAGCAGCGCGCTTCCCGGGTCCATGGGGTGGTCCATCTCGATGACCACCCCGGCTACGGTAAAGATCTCTCCCTTGGACCCGTTGACGATGACGCGGCCGGCGGGGAATGACGTGCGCACCGAAGGGTACGTATATCCGGGAGCGGTGATGCTGATGTAGAAATCGCCGTCAATGGTCAGGAAACTGTACTGGCCGGCGGCATTGGTGGTCTGCGGGTTAAGGTCGCCGCCTGCGATATGCACTCCCGGCACCGCCTGGATCCACGTCCGGCCTGCCCCGGGATCGCTGTCGTAATAGATCGTGACCCGGGCGCCGGCAATGGGGGCGTTGCTCAGGGAATCGAACACCACGCCGAAAGGATCGGTAAAGATCACGTCGATGACCGTGCTGGTGACGCCGTTGCAGGTCACTGTCAGCTGGTTCGCGCCTGCCGGCACGTCGCTTGAAGGAGTGATGGCGAACGCGCCGGTGGAAGCATCGGCGGTGGCAGTGCCCATCGTCGTCAGGTTGCCGTTGACGTCCAGCGCGGTCAGCGTGACCAGCGCGCCGGGCGTCGCCATGCCGGAGATCACCGGGCGCTTTCCCCTTACCGTGTCACCATCCGCCGGAGAAGTGATCACCGGCTGCTCGTCAGCATCGGGGGAAAGATCGACCACGACATTGACGGAGGCCTTCTCCACTCCGTTCACGAAAAGCCGCAGGGTCCGGGCGCCCGCCCCTAAAGGAGCGGTCACCGCCAGGCGGAAATTCCCGTTATCGTCCGCAGTGGTACTGCCAAGGGGAGTGCCCCCTCCGTCCTGCAGGGTCACGGCAGATCCGGCAGCAGCCGTACCGGTGATGGTGGGGGAAGGACCCACCACGCTGGCGGCGGCAGGCGTATCGATGGTCCCGGCCGAAGGACTGGTCGTACCCAGCTGCACCGGCCAGGCCGCAGCCTGGACCGTCGCGGTAGAGGTCACATGGGAAGCCTGCAGCAATTCGACGCCGATAGTAACACCGGAAGAAATGGATGCGGAAACGTCCGCGACCGCATGCACGTACGATGTCGGGCCGGCAGCCAGGGAAAATCCGGAAAAGGAAGCCTGGGAGGAACCATCGAACACCGTGGTCGCGCCCAGCTGGGTCGTATCCTGCGCCGGTTCCCAGTTCCCGTCTCCGTCATCGAGGAAAAGTTTTACGTTCAAAAGGTCGGCGGCGGCGTTTGCGGTACCGTACTCGGTCAGGGTGACGGCAGAGACTGTCCCACCGGACCCGAAAAGGAACGTCCCCAGGCAGTTGGCCGCCGAGCCCGCGGCGACGCTGGCGGGCGGCGCCGCCGGAGTGCCGGAGCCGTATGCGGAGACCGTCGTGCTCCGGGGCACCACGAAAGAATCGAATGCCGCGCCGCTCGTATCGTACGCGGTCACCTGCATCTGGGAAGCGCCCGTCTCGACTTTCAGGAAATGCAGGGTACTGCGGTAATTCTCCCGGTACGCGGTAGTGGCGGAGTCATCCGTGGCATAAAGCGTGTTGCCGCCTCCCGCGCACGTCACATGGTAAACCCCGTCCTTATTATGACGTTCATAAAAATGGTTGTGCCCGTTGAACACGATATCCACTCCCTTGCTCTCGAACAAGGGCAGGAGATCGCTCTTGACCACGGCATCCTCCCGGTAGGAGGATAACCCGGGATGGTGGAACCACACCACGATCCAGGTAGCGGACGTGGCGGCCGCGGAATCGAGGTCGGATACCAGCCAGGTATACTGCGCGCTGCCGGAATTATGCGCCTGATTGGTATCCAGACAGACGAAGTGCGTATTGCCGTAATTGAAGGAGTAGTACCGCTCGCTGCCGGACCCGCCCACTGCCGGAGGCGCGAAGTACTGCTGCAGCAATGCCGCCCCCTCCTCATGGTTGCCGCGCGCCGGGTACGCGGTATTATTGCTGTAAAGGTTGCGTCCCGGCAGGAAGAACTTCGGCTCCCACTCATCGATGGATTCCGCAAAGACCTGGTCCCCCATCCGCAGGACGATGGTATTGTTCGCGTACGGCAGCGTGGCGTTGACCACCGACTCGTGCAGGGTATTGTAGCCGGAGCCCGTGCCGGTCCCCTGGCTGTCCCCGTACGCCAGAAAAGTGAACCCGCTGGTCGAAGCAGGCGCGGTCTTGAAGGAAGCGGCCCGGCTGACCATATCCCCCGACCTTACGCGATAGTAATATTTGGTGTCCGTCTGCAATCCGGTAAGATTGACGCTGTGCAGCGTCACTCCAGAAGCGTCGGTAACCGTAGTGCCGTACGAAGAGGTAAGACCGTACTCCAACGTGGTGTTCAAGGCATCGTCCGTGATCCACAGCACGTTGATGGTGGACGTGGTCACGTTCTGCAGGTAGGGATAGATCCCCATCAACCTGGACGCACCCGCCTGCAACGGCCAGGATGCCGAGGCGATGTCATCGGACGCGATGACATCCCCTGCCGCGTTGATCCCGATATTGACTGTCTGGTTCTTCAGGATATCCTGTGCGACATCGGCGACCACATGCACATAGGCATCTTCTGGCAAAGTGACGTTGAACCCGGAAAAGAACGCTTTCTCGGCTGCGTTAAACGAAGTCGCCGCGCCGAGCACCGTGGTATCCTGCAGCGATTCCCAGTTCCCGTCCCCGTCATCCAGATAGAGCGTGACGTTGGAAAGGTCCGCGGTCACGTTGCTGGTCCCGTAATCGGTGAAGTTCATCCCCAGGAGGTTGCCCCCGCCGCTGAAATAGAACGTGGACAGGCACTGCCGGGTGGCGTTCGCCGGCAGGGTGGCCGGCGGCATAGCCGGGGTCCCTCCCGAATACGACTGCAGGGAGATCGCGTCCAGCAGCACCGGCGAAGTGCCGGCCGACACCGGCCAGGAGCTCGCAGACACGGGGAACGCCGTCGTCACGTCGCTGGCCTGGACGATGCGCAGCCCGACCGTTTCGCCGTCAGCTACGGAATTCTGCACATCCGCCACCACATGCACGTACGTCGTGCTTCCGGCGATGAGCGTAAACCCGCTGAAGGATGCGGCTTGCGAAGAGAACGAAGTGGTGCTGCCCAACTGCACGGTATCCGAAGCCGGTTCCCAGTTCCCATCGCCGTCATCGGAATAAAGCTTCACCGACGTGAGATCCGTATCCGCGTCCACGGTCCCGTATTCGGAAACGATGATCCCGGTCAGCGGGCCGGCTCCCGTCAAGCGGAAGGTCGCCAGGGCCCTGCCGTTGCCGGGAGTGATCGATGCCGGAGGCAGCGACGGAGTCCCGGTGGTATACGCGCTCACGTTCACCTCCCCGAGCGTGCCCTCGAGCTTGAAATCAAAACTCAGGTCGCTGCTGGTAACGACGTTCTGATGGACCTCCACTGCCAGCACGTTGGTCCCGGAGACCAGGTTCGTAGGGATGGAGGGAAAGACGTAATACGTGGATTCGGCGGCGCCGGCGACCGCAGAGGAAGCAAGGGTAGAATAACCCACCGCCCCTCCCGGCATATTATCCCGGTATATCTCTTCCCCGTTAAGATAGACGACCGCGCCGTCATCCCTCAACAACGAGAAGATCAGGTCAGAATAGAGGGCGGCATTGGCCACGTTGAACGACTTGCGGAAATAATAGGTGGGGTATTTGTTGTTTGCGTCGGGGCCATACCCTAAAAGCGTGCTTTCTCCTCCGTCACCGTACCCGAACTGTCCGGCGCCCGAAGGCCAGGCGGAATCATCATACGAGGCGTTGAACCAGGCCGTGCCCCGGTCCGTACCCGTATCATCGTACTTCCAGGTGGAATTCGCCGCCACGAAGATATCGTTCGCCGCGCTCACGAACACGGGAATGCCGAGGCAGCACGCGCAAAGCGAAAGCAGGACGATCAGGCTTCTCAGGGAAGGATAACGTAAGGGCATTCTCGCTACTGCACCTGATTATGTCGCACGGCACCCGCGCTTTAGAACAGATACGCGACGCCCAGCATCCCGTAATAGGAATTGATCCCTTTGTTCGGATGCGCGATACCGGAGTTGGAAAGATGCCGCGCGCGGCATTCGACGGTCAACCCCAGGTTCTTCCGGAAAAAAAAGTGCGCGCCGACCGCGCCGGCTTCGATGAAATTGAACTGCGTTGCCTGCTCCCTGGTCTGCACCGTCATATAGGAGACACCGGGCCCGGCCTTGACATAAGGCTGGAATTTCCATGTCTGGGGCACAAGGCCGATCTTCAGAAAGAAATAATTGCCGAGTTCGATCCCGGCATGCGGGTCGATCACCGGTGCGAGGTACGGCTCGATCTGCATCTGCACCATCCCCGGCCAGGAAAGACCGAACTCCTTCAGATAAGGCTTAAGGGTAAAATCGAAGTCGACTGAAAGGGGCACGGTATGATATGCCCCCTGCTCCCGAAGGGACGCCGTACCGAACCCCGCAAGCACTCCCCATGATTCCAAAGATGCCGGTTTCCCTTCCCAGGCCCAACCGCATGCGGGAAGAGCACCTATAGCCGCCAGGATGCACACGCGCAGGAATTTCTTCATCGGAGATGACAGACTCAGTATGTATTTAACTATAGGCCAAAGCGTAGGTTATGTCAATATCTATCTGGCCGCTTTCAGGACGAGACAGGCATTGTTCCCGCCGAAGGCGGAGGAGCTGTTCACCGCCACTTCCACCCTCGCTTTTCGGGCGTGATTTGGCACGCAATCTATCGGACACTCCGGGTCGGGAGTCTCGAAATTGATCGTGGGAGGGATCAGACCTTCGGTCAGGGCAAAACAGCAGGCGATAGCCTCGATCGCGGATGCCGCTCCCATGGTGTGCCCCAGCATCGATTTAATGGAGCTTACCGGCAGGGATGCCAGCCTCTCGCCGAACACTTTCTGCAACGCCAGGCACTCTTCCTTATCGTTGGCCGGAGTGCCGGTGCCATGCGCGTTAAAGTATCCCACTTCATCCTTGGACACCCCCGACTCCGCGATCGCTTTCTCGATCGCTGCGGCGATCCCGTCGCTTTGCGGCGCGGTCATATGATGCGCATCGCAACTTAACCCGTATCCCGCCACTTCGGCATAGGGAATGCGCTTGCGTTTCCGGCAGCTCTCCCACGACTCCAGGAGGAGCACACCCGCCCCTTCCCCCACCATCATGCCTTTCCGGTTACGGTCAAAAGGCTGCACCTTTTCCGGCGCGACCGCATACAGACGGTTGAACCCCACGAACGCGATCTTGGAGAACGCATCCGCCCCTCCGGCGAACATCATCTCCGCCTCACCCGAACGGATCTTGTCGAAGGCATATCCGATGGCATAGTTCCCCGCGGCACAGGCGGTAGGGATCACGAAATGCGGGCCTTTAAGTTTGAACCCGATCGCGACGTTCGCCGCCAGCATATTGCAGGGATACTGCAGCATCATCCCGCTTTCCATGTGCTCCTGGCCGCGGCTGACCCAGATCTCATTGAGCCGCTCCAGCACCTGGGATTCCCCCATGGTCGTGCCCAGGCACACCCCGCAGTTGGCGGCATCCAGCGCGGCCCGCGATACCCCGGCATCGTCGGCCGCAAGGTGCGCCGCAGCCAGGGAAAGCTGCGAGGCCCGGCCCATCCGGGAAAGCCGCTGCCTCGGGATGAAACGCTGCGGGGAGAAATCCTTGACCTCCCCTCCGAAATGGGTGGGGAAATTGGAGGTGTCGAATGATTCGATGCGGGACGTGCCGCACGCGCCCTTTTCCAAAGCCTCCCAGAACGCTGCGCGTCCGGTGCCCACGGAAGAAACCACCCCGATGCCGCTGACCACTACCCGCACGCGCTCCATTTATCCCTGCCTCGCCGCAAAGCTCATCTCGCCACGCGCCACTTCGATCTCCCCTACTCTTGCGGAAACCTCCACTATCCCCGCATCCGGAACCATCTTCAAAGGCTTGACCTCCAGCAACAGCTGATCTCCGGGGAACACCGGTGCCAGGAACCGCACCTTGACCGATACGAGATAATACAGCGTCTGCGGACTCTGCGAACTCTGCACCCCCGGCTTGGAAGCGTAGAACAATACGATGGACGCCTGCGCCAAAGCCTCCAGCATCAGCACTCCGGGCATCACCGGCCGCTCCGGGAAATGTCCCCGGAAATAATCCTCGTTCGTGCTCACGTTCTTGGCCGCGAGGATCCTTACTCCCGGCTCCAACTCCAGCACCCGGTCTATCATCACGAACGGGTAACGTTGCGGCAGAATAGAAAGAATCTCGTCGATGTGCATCATCCGCTCCTTTACAGCGCCAGCGACAATCCGCCGTCGACCACCAGCGTCTGGCCGGTAATGAACCGTGCCTCTTCGCTTGCCAGGAACCGCACCACGGCCGCCACCTCGCCCGAAGTCCCGAAACGGCCCAGCGGTATCGCCTGCTTCATCGCCTGGGTGAACTGCTCTTTAAGATGTGCGACCATGTCCGTCTCCACGAACCCGGGAGCCACGGCATTGACCCGGATCCCGTACCCTCCCACTTCCCGCGCCAGGGAACGGGTGAATCCGATGATCCCCGCCTTGGAGGCGGCATAATTGGTCTGGCGGGACATCCCGATCATCCCGCTGACCGAAGTCAGGTTGATGATGCACCCGCTCTTCTGCTTGAGGAAGGTGATGATGGCGTTGCGGCAGAAATTGAACGTACCCTGGAGGTTGGTATCCATGACCTCTTCCCACTCCTCCGGGGACATCATCATCAACGCCTTATCCCGGGTGACCCCGGCGTTGTTCACCAGGATATCCAGCCCCCCGAACTCGCCCTTGACCCGCTCGATCGCCTCCTTCGATGCCGAAAAATCCCTGACATCCGCCTGGATCGCCAGGGCTTTGACCCCGTGGCTGCACAGCACCTCCAGCACCTCCTGCGCCTGCACCGTGCTGAGCGCGTAGGTGAACGCGACATTCGCTCCCTGGGAAGCGAACATCACCGCGATCGCCCGGCCGATCCCCCGCGTGCCTCCCGTGACCAGCACATGCTTCCCGGAAAATTCCATGGTTAGATTCCTTTCGCCGACACTATCACGCTGCTGCTGCACCCCGTAGGGCCTAACGCATTGACCAGGATGTTGCGCCTCTGGCCCCGGCGCAGCATCTCCACCGCGGCGGCGATCCCGAGGGCTCCCCAGGCGCTCATACACTCTCCGATCAGGGATTTGTACGCGGTCACCGGCACCTGGCGCGCGCTTTCGCCGAAGACCTCCCGGATCGCGCCCGCTTCCGCCTGGTCCGCTTCGCGGATGGAATTCGCCGCCGACACGATACAATCGATATCTTCGCTGCCGCATCCTGCCGCCGCCAGCGCCGCCCGCATGGCGCGGCGCAGTCCGGGCGCACCCGCCTTGATCTTATCCGTACGGTAAGGTTCGAACCCCGCGCCATATCCCCGGATATAGGCCAACGGCACCCGCCCCGCTGCCGCGGCATCCCGGGGATCCTCGAGCACCAGTACACACGCTCCTTCCCCGAACACCGCTGAGAAACGGGTTTTTTCCAGCGCCCAGAATATCTCCGGACAGAGCTCTTCCACCCCGGCCGCCAGCACGGTCCTGGCCTTTCCGTTGCCTAACGCGTCCAGCGCATACCCGACCGCATCCGCACTGGCGGTGAACCCGGTAGAGATAGTAGTATTGAGCCCGCGGATGCGGAATCTTATGGAAACCTGGCTGGAAGGGGAATTGATGACGGTGTTGGGGAACAACGCGGGATTGACGTATTGGGGGCCCTCGACCAGGGATTCCCGGTCGAATTCGCTGATACTGCGGATACTGCCCATGGTGGTTCCCGTGACCATACCCATGCCGGCGGAATTCTCATCGGTGATAATGATACCGGCATCCTCGAGCGCCAGCTTGGCCGCGACCGCGAGCAGCTTGGTGCTGCGGTCGAGCGTGCGCAGCCCCTTAGGCCCCAGGAAAGAGGCGGGATCGAAATCCTTGACCTCACCGGCGGCCTTGGCTTTAAAACACGCGGTATCGAAAAGGGTGACCGGCTTGATGCCGCTCTCTTCCGCAATAAGCGCATCGCCGTATCGGACACGGCCGATCGCGTTAGAAGCTACCACCCCGACTCCGGTTACCGCGACACATCCCATGGTTCTATTATATATGGCTCACCCGGCATTCGTCAATGACCGCGCGCAGCCCCTCCGCCGTGCGCACCGTATTGGCTTTTTCCCGTAAAGGCCTGGCTCCGCGCATGCCCTTGGTATACCAGGCAAAGAACTTCCGGTAAATAGTCACCGCCACCCTCGGCCCGTAGAACGCGATGCATGAATCCAGGTGATCCCGCATCACCGCCAGCACCTCGGAGTGCGCCGGAGGCTCCGGCAGGGAACGATGCGCAAGATAATGCTCGGTCTGGGAGAATATCCAGGGGTTTCCGAAGGAGCCGCGGGCCACCAGCACTCCGTCGCACCCGGTGGAATCCAGCATCTTCCCGGCCAGCTCCGGGGAAAGCACGTCCCCGCTCCCGATGACCGGCACCCTGACCGCTTTTTTTACCTGGGCGATCACCTCATAATCCACCTTGCCGCTGTACTCCTGGAGCTTGGTCCGCCCGTGCACAAAGACCGCTTTTACCCCGGCATCCTCGCACCGCCGGGCGACTTCCGGGGCATTAAGATGCGTCCGGTCCCACCCGGCACGGATCTTCACCGTCACCGGCACCTTGAAACTTTTCGCCAGTATCCCGACCAGCCGTTCCAGCCGCGCAGGGTCCTTCATCAGGGCTGCCCCTTCCCCGCGGCGTACCACCTTCTTCGCGGGGCAGGCGGCATTGAAATCGATCAGCGCGAATTTGAACTTCTGCTGCACCACTTCGATCGCCTTCAGGAGATACTGCTCCTCCCCGGCCAAAAGCTGCAGGCCCAGCGGAGCGTCCTCGGGGACCGTAGCGAGGAGTTCCCCGGTCTTGCGGCTCTTATGCCCCAGGGAACGGACATTGATCATCTCGGTGAAGGCAAAACAGCATCCGAACCTCCGGTTCAGCAGCCGAAACGGCAGGTCGCTTACCCCGGCCATAGGAGCCAGGATAAGGGGTACGCGCAATTTTAAACTCCCGATCTTAAGCATGGTAAAAGAAAAGGCTAAGGCGCCGCAGCTGCGGCTGCCTTAGCCTTGCCGTATCCTCATCCGTTCTTTAGAAATTCTCCGCCAACACCTCGAAGAAGGACTGCGGGTGCTTGCAGGCGGGGCACGCGGCGGGCGCATCCGCCCCTTCGCTGACATACCCGCAGTTAATACAATGCCATTTGACCGCGCCGGGTTTCCGGAACACCTTCGCGCCGGATACGTTCTCGATAAGCTTGCGGTAACGGGCCTCGTGGAATTTCTCCACCTTGGCCACCTGCTCGAAGGAACGGGCCACGTCGGCAAACCCTTCCTCTTTGGCGATCTTGGCGAAATCCTGGTAAAGCGAGGTCCACTCGAGTTTCTCCCCTGCGGCAGCCGCCTCGAGGTTGGAACAGGTGTCCTTGATCATCCCCGCGGGATACATGGCCGTGATCTCCACCTCCCCGCCCTCCAGATGCTTGAAGAATATCTTGGCATGCTCCTTCTCGTTCTCCGCGGTCTCGGTGAAAATATTTGCGATCTGCTCAAACCCCTCCTTGCGGGCGGCGCTGGCAAAATAGGTGTAACGGTTACGGGCCTGCGATTCCCCGGCGAACGCAGCCAGCAGATTCTTTTCGGTCCGGGACCCCTTCAGCGATTTAACGGTCATATGCCCTCCTTATGTTCGATCCTCAACGAGGAAGATATCATACCACGCCCAAATACCGGCTGCAATATTTTTCCGGCAGCCCTTGAAAAGCGTACCGCCGTATGGCATATTTTGATAAGAAGGCGTGAGTGATAGTGATACGTGACCGACAACAGGAGGTTGCTGAGGGATAGCGAGAGCTTCCAGGCCTATCACCTACAAATTACCCCGAACATGTTCGGGGTTTTTTGTTTTTAGGGCGGATCAGTTGGCGGTAATGAACTCCTCGACCAGGGTCTGGTTGGATTGCTTGATCTCCTGGAAGCATACGCCGATGCGGTACTCCCCGTTATCCAAGGGCACTACCGAACGCACTTCCGCCACCACTTCCACGGGATCGGAAAAGCTCACCATACCGCGGGAATCGGTCTTGAACACGTAGAAACGCAGGGAAATGATGCTGAACCTGGGGATATCGCACGAAGTCATCAGCGCGCACCCCGCTCCCGAGATATCGAGCATCGAAGCTTCGCGCTCCCTTTCCCCGTACGCCTGCCGCACGTCCAAGGGGGTAAGGATCTTGAAAAACACTGAAAGGTTGACGTTAAGACGCTGGAAGCGCCTCCGATCGGGGCCGCAGTACCTTAGATGCATCTGGCTTGCTCCTTTCCCGTGGCATTGGGCTAAGGAACGTCACAAAAAAAACCACGAACCAAAGGCCATACCGCACAGTGCCTTCGTTCCGTGGCAGGTAATCTTGTCATAAAAAATATACCCTACGGACGGACCCTTTTCAAGGGCAGCCGGGGTTTATTTTCTGTCGAACTTTGCCGCCAGGGCCGCCAGCTGCTGGCGCAGCGCGACGATCTCCTCGCTTAAAAGCCTGTTGGAAGCCTGCAGCGCTCCCATCGAAGGATCCGGTATCGCCTGCGATTGCCGCAACTGCGTCAATGCAACGCTGATCTCCCCGAGCCGGACAAAAGACGCCGCCAGGAGCCCTACCATCGCCAGAAGCAATACCACACGCACCTTATCCATTACTCCCCTCCTGAAATGATCTTAAGCAGGTTCAGCCCCGTGGCAGGATCGATCTCCTTGCGGGCTTTGACGCCTTTGAGCTCGAAGACCACCGCTTCCACCACCAGGAACACCGAAGACGCGCCGCGCACGCACCCGGTCATCACCGCGCGGGCCTTGCCCATGGAGCCGTGCACATGCAGCTGCGGCCCGTCCTTGCCGGGAAAAAGAGTACCCACTCCCAGCACTTCCCAACCGTCCTTGAAGGAACGCATATTGGGCGAAGGAGGGATCACCGGCTTCCTGGGACCCGCGGCCATCACCCCCTTACGCAGCGCTCCGATGAAGAGGAAGGTGGCGCAACGGAGACGTTCCTTGCGCGCTAACGCCTTAAGACTGTCCAGGAGCACGTCGTGGTCGTCGAACTTCACCACGAACACCCTGCCGACAGACCCGGAGGAATATTTCATTGCCGCACCACCTTGAGGGTCGTGCGCTGACCGTCCTGCCACGGCCAAAGCATGGCGAAGAAGGTATTCCCCTCACGCTGCAAAAAATACAGCGTCTGCCCGGGCATTACTCCCCCGTAGGAACGGATCGCTTCCTGTACCGCGGCGGATAACGCGACTTTGGAAGGCCAGGCCGGAGCCCCGAAAAAACGCTGCAGCCTCTGTGTAAGCGGCGACAGATGTTCTTTCGCCACCACGGCCTCGTAAAGGTTATCGCAATCCATGCGGATCGTTTCGGTGACCACTTCTTTAAGGGTATTCCTCAGCTCATCAAAACCCATAGCGCTCCTCTCTTAAAACTGTTTTTTGATCTTTAGTTCATACTTATTCTCGGAGGACTGCTCCGCGGACACGGATGACCCGGAACGGGAAACCCCGACCGTGACATCGGTACCGGGAAGGATATCCTTACGCACCGCGATCCCCTGTCTCTGGCCGTCATACTGCACGGAAATATCCTTGATCCCGAACCATTCGGTAAGTTTTGCGGCGTTGCCTCCCAGGAACAGATAATCCACGAAATCCTTGACCAGGTCCAACTGCCTCCCCGGCTGCCCCGGAGGACGCGGCGCCTGCTGCCAGCTCTTGCCCGTAACCAGCATCAGTAGCACGTGCTCGCGCGAATACGTTGGATCGGAATATACCGCCAGTTCCGGGGCATCCAGCGTGCCCCGCAGGAACAGGGAGATCTTCACTCCTTCGACAACCGCCGATCCTTTGAGCGCCAGGGAAGGTTTCCCGATATCGCCGTCGAAAATCACCGCTCCGTGTACCAGTTCGATAGAGGTCCTCGCAGCCAGGAGCGTGCCGCCCCGGTACGCCAGTTCCCCTCTCCACTGCGGCGGCGCCGCATCCATCCTGCCCTCAAGCGACACCGTGCACGGGACCGAAACCACCGAAAAATTCCTGAACGAAGCATCCTCCACCAGGAATACCCCGCGGATGCGCAACATACTGCCGCGGGCATACACTTCCAGATCGAGCCCTTTCACCGTGCCGCGGATACCGAATTCCCGGTGCAAAGGCTCGTAAAGTCCGGCGATCTCCCCAAGCTCCAGAGTATCACTGAACACCGTGCCGCGGAATTCACCGCCCTGGAACGTCCCCGCGCAATACACCGGCTGGATCCCGGTAATGAATACCCTGGCGTTGCGGACCGATATCCTGGGCAATGGACGGAATACCGAGAAAGGCTCGACCTTACACTCCTGCGCCTCGATCGCGCGATACCCCTCTACTCCGGGTATGCGGACCAGCGCTTTGACCCCGGTAAAGACCACTCCCCCGGCCAGATTCCCTTTCGCCTCTCCCGGAGAGATCAGAACCACCCCGGTGCCCCACTCTGCGAAGGAACGCACCACCAGCAGCGCGCCAAGAGCCGTGCCGAGAAAAAACCAGGCCAGCAGCACGCAGAGTACCAAAAGGATCCCCGCCCGAACGCTCGCCCTCATCAGCGTCCGTTCCGGATGACGTCCCAGGCAACACCCAGCGGCTCCACTTCCAGGAGCCCGCACCAGCGGCGGCCCTCTGCGGAACGCATCCCTTTTTTTGCGGCGGCGAAAGTCACGGTCACCGTCGCCCTGACGCAACGGCCTAACGGCCTGCCCGCGGAAGCGTCATATCCGGACGGCACATCCGCGGAGATCACTGTCGCCTTTGCCTGATTGATGGCATCCACTGCCTTAAGCCCCTGCCCGCGGATCCCCCCCTTCAGCCCCACTCCATAAAGCGCATCCACGATCACAGAGGCGGAGGAAAGCATCCGGCGCAACCGGCCGGGCGCCGACTTCTCCAGGGAATGCACGGCAACACCCAAAGCTTTCAAGGCATCAAAATTGACCCTGGCCTCCGGGGTCAACTCCTTATCCCGGCAAAGGAACACCTGCGGCAAAACCCCCCGGGAAAAAAGATGCCGGGCAGCCGCCAATCCATCCCCGCCGTTGTTCCCGCGGCCGCAGACCACGGCAACCTTCTTTCCGGAGGGAAGATACCGCAGCGCGGTCTCCGCAAGAGCCCGGCCGGCATTCTCCATCAACAGCAGCGCCGGCAGCCCCAGAAGGTCTCTGGCGCGCGCATCGAGCGTTCGTGCCTGAAGCCCGGAGATCTCATTACGACGGTGCTCCGGCATGCCCGCCCTCCGCTGCAGCATACGCAGGTAACGCACGCCGGCAGCCGTGCCTTCCGCCGGTGCCCAGGAAGGGAACCGTTTATCGGCTGCGGGAAGATACGGGCCTGGTTTCGCCTCGAAGAAAACCGTACCCTCCTCCAGGCAGAAAAAATTATGCCATACCCCGGGAAGTATCTCAACCGCATAGCTGCCCTCGCGGGGATCGAGCACCGCAATATCACGCACCGCGCCCCGGGAAGAGAACTCCACCACCGCCGCCCGGCCGGAGAGCACCACGAAGACCTCGACCTTGCGGGGATCGGGATGGCAATGCGGCCGCACATACGTGCCGGGATGACTGACATTGAGCAGCCGCTGCAGAGGATCCGCGTCCGCGGTATGAAAGGTATGGGTGACCCTCAGACGGGGAGATACCGCAGCCTGCGCCATAAGAGGCACAAATGACGCCTGCGTGACCTTACGCATATTCTTCGGGGGGCGAGGGTTGTTTCCCCTCTTCGAAAAGATGCTTGTCGAGCGCTTTCATGTACGCCGCCTGCCGGGTGATATGCCCGGCTTCGATCAGGTTCATCAGCGAGCTGTCCATCGAGATCATCCCGATCCCCTTGTTGCGTTCGATCTCGTCGTTAAGCTTGTACACCTCTCCGGCACGGATGATCGAGGGCATCCCGGAAGTACGGATAAGGATCTCGCAGGCGACCACGCGGTAATCCCCGGTCTTGCTCACCAGAAGTTGCTGCGAGACCACCGCCTGTAAGGTATTCGCCAGGACTTCCTTGATCTGGTTCTTCTTGTTGGGAGGGAAACTGTCGATGATACGGTCCACGCTCTTGGCGGCGGAGTTGGTGTGCAGCGTGCCGAATACCAGCATCCCCATTTCCGCGGCGGTCAGCGCCAGTTCGATGGTCTCCCGGTCGCGCATCTCTCCTACCAGCACGATATCCACGTCGCTCTTCAATATCCCCCGCAGCCCCTGGGCGAACGTAGGCGTATCCAGGCCCACTTCCCGGTGCACGACCAGGCTTTTGAGGTTCTGATGGAAGAACTCCACCGGCTCTTCGATCGTCACGATCTTCTTATGCCAGTTCTGGTTGATGTAATGGATGATCGCCGCCTGGGTGGAGGACTTGCCGCTGCCGGTCGGGCCGGTCACCAGGATCATCCCGGCCTTGGCCTGGATGATGTGTTTGATCACCTGCGGGACCTTCAGGTCTTCCAACGTCAGGACACGGGAAGGGATCATGCGGAATACCGCGCCGTACCCGTAAAAGTGGCGGAAGAAATTGCACCGGAAGCGCGTACCGTCCTTGAGCTGATACGCGAAATCCGCGTCCCCGGTCCGGTTGAATTTTTCCCACACCTGAGGGCTGCACAATTCGGGCAGGTCCCGGGCCAAACTTTCCTGGGTGAGCACCGCCGCGTGCGATTCCACCGGAGAAAGACTGCCGTGGATCCTGATCTTCGGGCGCTGCCCCTGTGCCAGGTGCAGATCCGACCCGTTACGGGAAACGACCTCCGCCAGAAGCGCGTCAAGATTCGGCATGCGCTACCCTTCCCCCGGATCCCGATGCATCCGGCTTCACTGATTCGAACTCGCGCTTGTTCACGCTGCGGCCGTACGCTTCATCCCAGGAGATCAGGCCTTTTTTGAACAATCGCATCAAAGAAGTATCCATGGTCATCATCCCCAGCGCATCTCCCGTGGCCAGGGCGGTGGTCAGGTGTTCGAACGCCCCCTTGCGGATGATGTTGGAGACCGCATGCGTTCCGATGAGCACTTCATACGCCGGCACCACCCCTTTTCCGTCACTGGTGGGTATCATCTGCTGGCAGATGACCCCGCGCAGCGACTCCGAGATCATATTCTGCATGATCGAACGCTCTTCGGGAGGGAAGGAATTGATCAGCCTCAAGATCGTCTGGGTCACGTCCTTGGTGTTCATCGTGCCCAGCACCAAATGGCCTGTTTCCGCCGCGGTCACCGCCAGCTGGATGGCGCTGAAATCCCGCAACTCGCTGACAATGATCACGTCCGGGTCTTCGCGCAGCGCCGCCCGCAGCGCGTTCTCCTGGGAAAGGGTATGCGAGAGCACCTCGCGCTGCGAGATCTGGCAGGAGGCCGGGGTGAACACGACCTCAATGGGGTTTTCGATGGTGATGATATGCAGTTTTTCGCTGCGGTTGATGAGCTCCGCCAGCACCGACATGGTCGTGGTCTTCCCGCAGCCCAACGGCCCGGTCACCAGTACCAGACCCTGCGCCCAATGGGTAAGCTTACGGCAGGACTCAGGCATTCCGGTGTCTTCGAACGCCGGCAGTACCTGCGCGATCAAACGGACGGAGACATCCCAGCTGTCGCGCTTCTTCATCAGGGTCAGGCGGAACCGGCCGTACCCCTCGATCACATACACGAACTCCAGGTCGCCCCGGGATTTGAGCTCCTCCTGCTGCGCGGGCGTGGTGAACGACTCGATCAGCCGCCAGACTCCCGCCTCGTCGAACCTTTCCTCCCCCTGAGGGACCAGTTTCCCGCACTGGCGAAAGACCAACGCGTTGTTCGCCGAAATATGGATGTCCGTGACCTTGCGGCTGCGGGCGAACACCAGGATATCATGGAAACTGCTGGCGATGGAAATGGAATCCGGGACCTGATGCGCGGCCGGACCTGCTCCGCTGGAACCCGGGACCACCTTACTGCTGATCGTTTCGACCGTCACAAAAACCTCCGAAAAAAAGGGGCCAACGTTTCCGTTGGCCCCCCGTTGTTCATTACGTGCTAGTCGCCATACACCGTGGTGGTATACGTGCCGTACACGCCAAGGATATTCTTGGCTTTATAATCCACGTATTTGACCTTATTGATCCCGCCATTGGCCATTGCCGCCTTGATACTGGCATCACCCGTCGCCACCAATCCGAGGATTGAAGTCGATTCGGCTACGCCGACCTTGGAATAGGACATTCCGCCGTCGCCGACCGCCGCAGGAGCGCCGATCTCGGTGTACAATGCACCGTACGGATAAGGTGTCGCACACCCCACCAACCCGACCGCTGCCACCGCCACTACTGCCAACAATGCTGCAATTCTCATACCTGCCTCCTTTCGTTTCGTTATTGTATTATAACTCCGGCAAGAAAAAAATCAAAGGAATTCGCAGCCCCGTCACGGCTTGAAGACATGGGGGAACTCCTCCCGCATCATATGATAAAGCCTTTCCCTGTCCGCCTCCCGTAAACGGGTGAACTTGAATCCGTAGCAATCCGCCCCGGAGCGCTGCTGGTGCCACACCGGAGTGATCTCGACGCTGAAATGATGGCCGTTGATCACCAGGGTGACCGTGGTCAGCTCCGGAGGGTACTTCCCCTTGAAACAGACGGCAAATCCTTTCATGTTGATGTCCAGCAGGTCGCACTCGAATATCGCTCCCCCGTCGACCCCGCGGACCTGCACCGACGCCTTCACCGGCCACCGGGGTATCAGACGCCGCTCCTGGAAGGACTTCTGCACAGGCGCTTCTTTTTTGCGGAACAGGCCGAACCACGCCATGGTACTCTCCTTACACGAAAACGCTTTCAAAAAACCCGTGAAAAGGCATTGAAATCAAACCCTCTATCGGCAATACTTACTCTACAAGCGATTACTCAAAGAAAAGGAGGGTGCCGAAGTAAAGACATAGCAACTCTTCCATCCAAAAACCCCGAGCGATCGGGGTTTTTTATTGTTCCCGCCGGGGCAGGAAGAAACTCACCACTGCCCAGACGGTCATCACGAGCAACCCCGCCAGCGCCGCCTTGAACGCTGCCCGTGCCGCAGGATTCGCCCGGCGCAGCACGTCCACGGATTCCACATACATCACTTCGCAGGCGCCGTTGCCGCTGTCGGTGCGGGTAGTGCTGGAATTCCAGATGCTCTCCCGTCCGTCGCTTTTCTGACGGATCTTGACGGACACCAATTTGCCACGCAGCCTGACCTGGTCGCCTTTGGCCAGGGACTTGGCGCGGGAGAACACCTGCGCATCGTCGATCACCAGGTGCACGTTCGCCATCTCGTGCAGATCGAAACTGATGCCGGATCCGCTCCAGCGCACATAACACCAGCGGCAATCCTGCGAATAACTCACCCGGGGGTCCCGGAACACCCCGGTCCGGACATTGCTCCCCCACACCAGGCACACGTCCAGAGGAAAGGCGTTCGCGGTCTTGTTCAGCGCGAACCAGCGGTAATCGGTGACCCCCGCCACCACCCCTGCGATATCATATTCGTAAAGCGGGGTGACCTTATATTCGAACCCGTCACGCGAAAAATTGATCGGACGCGCATCGGATACCGCGGTCTGCCGGGGCTGCTCCCAGGCCAGCGGATCGACGGTGCGGACGCCGCGCATATCGTGCCGGCCGAAGAACGCGACCGCGCCGATCCCCACCAACGCCCACCAGACGTACTTTTTCATCACCCGCGGCGCGCTACTCGCTGAACGCCAGATACGCGATCACTCCCATGTTCGCCAGGGGGATGATCATCAAGACCGTCATCCACGCCGGCTTATTGCGGGCAACGATGATCTTGTACCAGAGATAGATCGAAAAACCGGAGACCGCCAGCGGCCCGATGACAGGGATGAAAGAAGCCAGGAAGATGAACATCCACCAGTAACTCACTCCCGCCATCTTGAACATCAGGAACAAATTGGCGATAGGGACCCATGCCCACCACCCCGGCCCTATCGAGAGCTTATCGGCGATACGCATCATGCAGTACGAGGAAAACACATAGGACGCCACGACCAGCACCAGGATCACCGCGATAATAGGCACGATCATCCCCTGGAGCTTCTCCTTTTCCTGCGGGCTCATCCCGGAAAAAAGATCGGCGGGGTTGCGTTCCTGCCGCGCGACCGGGGAAAAGGTCTTATCCGCTGCCTCCTCCATCTCACTGATACCCTCCGTGATAACCGCCACCGGCTCACGAACGGCGGGATCGCCGCCCGAAACATCCTCCTCCATGGGGATCTCCTCCACCACGACCAGGGAGGGGTCCTGCCCGTTTATGGACTCGATCTCATCGACGAAATACGGCATTGAGAGCCCTTCCGATTCTATGGTGATCCGCTGGCCGTCCTTGCCGCGCACTTTCCCGCTGAACACCTGCCCGTTCTTAAGCCTGACCTCTCCCGCCTGCGCCAGAGCGCACAGCACCAACACCGCACAGAGCGCCCCGAAGAATTTCTTCAGCATCGATCCTCCTATTGTCTTGCTCCCAGCCAGATGACAAGTACCACCAGACCGATCACGCACAGGAACGTAAGCGAGACCAGCGCGATCCCCACTCCGACGACCACCTTCATGTTTGGGCCTTTCGGGGTCTCCCCGTTATTGAGCCGCTGCGCGGTCTTGTACGCGTCCACGATACTCAATATCCAGGGGAAAAAAAGCCACGAGGTCAAAAATATCAGCACCGCTTTCCAGATCTGCCCGTTATACACCTGCCCCAAGCCCGCGCACAGGAAACTCAAGCTGGCGGCCAGGGAAGGCGAATACGGCGTTTTTTTCAACTCTTCCATTTATGCCTCCTTCACCGGTGTCGTGATAAGTGTATGCTCGGGCGCCAAAGCCCCCAGGAACGTCAGGCTCAAACTGCGCATGAACACCGCGACCGGCACCTTGATGGTCAACAGCACTGCCGTCACGCAGAGGATCCAAAGCACCAGCAGTATCACCAGGGGTACCGCCAGCCAGGGGGAAACGTTCACGTGCATCAATTTCAGCGCCACCGCCCCGCCCGCGCCCAACCCCAGCACCGGGATCAAAAGCATGATCAGCACCGCGGTGGACACCAGCCCGAACATGAGCTCGACCGCGAATCCCAGGCCCGCCTTAAGCAGCACGTACAGCACCACGTACTTTTTGTTCCGCGACAGGAGAGGCCCTACCGCGGCCCAGGCATTACGCAGCGTGGAACCGTCTTTCAGCATCACCGGTACGGCAAAATCCTTCACCAATAATCCGATGATCCCGCAGATCAACGCCAGCACCATGAACAACAGCAGGAACGGCAATCCGGCCACCACCGCATTGAGCACCGTGGTCCAGGAAAGCGGACCCGCCAGGAACGCCCGCAACGCAAAATACGCCCCGAGCAGGAATATCCCTCCCAGCACCGTCAGGCTCAGGAGCGTCAGAGTGCAGGTAAACAGGAAAAAAGACCGCGCCGGCACACGGTACTGCCCGAAAGGCTTCCTGATGGAAGCATCATTATAGGCGACGTCATGCACAAAGACGAACATGAACCGGCTGTAAATCCACATAAACAAAAGCATCAGCAGCACGAAGGATACCGCAGCGGCGACAACCAGGGCCAGGACGTAAGGTTTGCGCAGCTCGGAAAACACCTGCTCCTTGGCCTTGAGCAAGCTCTCCCGTGTGAACACATCCTTTTCCCCGGAGACTGCCTCTTCCCCGGAAACTGCCTCTTCCCCGGACTGTGCCCCTTGCGCATCCTGGACGGTCTGCGCGCTCGGCCGCGATTCCTGCGTATCCCGGGGAGAAGGCAGATTGATGTTCCCGGAACTCCCCGTCAATGCGCCGGCGAGCCAGGCGACGAACGCCAGAATGAACCACTTCTTCACCCTGAACGGCTTGAACAGCATGGTCCCGGTGTGCGCGTACGCCGCATTCATACTTTCGGTAAAAATACCCATCGCTTACTCCTGGCTTTCGTCGAACATCTTCTTCGCTTCCGTCGCATCGAGAATGCCGTCCTGGTTGCCGTCATACTTCTTTTCGACGGCAGTATCCACTTTTGCCTTTCCGTGAGTCTGGATCAGCTGATATTTATCCTTGGTCAGCTCCTTGATCTCAGCCGGTTGCAGCCATCCGTCGCCGTTGAGATCGTATTTCTTCTCTATTTCATTGTTGACCCTGGCCTTGCCATGCTCCCACTGCACCGTTTTCTCGAGTTTCCGGTCAAGCTGCCGCTCCTTCTGATCGACATACCCGTCTTTGTTCCGGTCGGCGCGGGCCTTGTGCGCTTTCCCCAAAGGACCGGCCTGGACCGCGGAAGCACACAATACCATCATACAGACCAATACTGCCGTTCTCTTCATGACCGCTCCTTTGTAAATTGATCCCTGCAAAAAAAACCAGGATGACGGTCGATCCGTCACCCTGGTTATTTTTTAAACCCGTTCAGCTGCATTGGGTTATTATAACAAACCGAAGAAAGAGAGTCAAGCTTTCCGGCGCAGCCTCCTGCCTGCCGCCAGCGCCAAACCGCCGATCCCGAAAAGCGCCATGCTCACCGGCTCGGGCACCACGTTAAGCACGTACCCGCGTGTCGCCCCGTTCAAGGACCCGAACCCGACTATCTGTCCGAGCTCGTTGATCCCCGAGGCATACTGCAGATCCCACCCGAAGGAAGGGTCCAGTAAAGAGTTCAGGTCCCTCACCCCGTTGAGCTGATCGTACAGGAACGCGCGTTCGGTCCCTTCCGCATTCCACATCACTCCGACCATCTCCCCCTTTTCATTGATCCCGTAGATCTCCCCGAAAGGGAACTCCGCGGGCATGGAGATCGGGGTCGCAGTCGTCTGGCCGCTTTCCCAAAGCAGAGGATAGACCACGTTCGGATCGTAGTTATCCGCGGCCCGGCCGCCGACTAACCCGGCATCGTTGATCACCGTAGCGCTTCCCGCCAGCCAGCTCATCGTAGGATGCGTGCCCAGATCGGTCTTGCTGCCGTCAGGATTCAGGATGAAAGCCCGGTACCCCCAATCGGTATCCATGCCCTCCCCGACCACCTGTCCCTGGTCATTGATGCCGTGCGCGAAGCTGTATCCGTTGTCCCACTCCGGCCAGTCCGTGGTCATGGTCCCTGTATCCTGCATCTGCCCGTTCTGATACACAAACCCGTGGAACGCGGTAAAGTCACCGTAATACGGATCAGGCCTCGTGGCAAGATCGGACCAGCCGATCACCGTGCCGGAGTTATTGATGCGGAACGCCGTGCTGGTCGGGCCGCCTAAGGTCTGCAGGTCTACCGGGGACCCCTGTGCGCCCAGCCACAGTGCGGCATGGCCGTTGGACACTCCCGCGATCTGCCCCTGATTGTTGATCCCCCATCCCCTGGTATAGTCACCGCCCAGCGAAGCGAGCTGCTGCGCCGCGCCGGTGCCGGACCAGTAATAACCGCTTACCGCGCCTGCGGCATCGGTCATGCTGCCCGCCACTTCGCCGTAATCGTTGATCCCGAATGCCTTGCTCGAAGAGAACCCCTCGGCAACCCCGAGGTCGAGCAGCGTGAACTCATACGCCTGTGCCCTGCCGCCCGCCAGGCAGCACATTGCCAACAGCACTACGATCATCCTGGATACCATGTACCTCTCCTTGATTATGAGTTTGTAAAACGGTTAAATAACCGGGCAAAAAAAATGCCCACCGGTAAGCAGTCTACCATCGGCAGGCATTTTGTCAACGCAAATCATGCTCCCGGGGAACGATCACTCCCCTGACCCGCGTAAAAGCAGCTTCTGCATCCTTGCCGTAAGCGAACCCAAACGCCCCTGAAGCTTGGCCAGCTCCGGAGCGGATATCTCCTTGACCACCTTCTTCCATCGCGCGTTCCAGGCAGCCATCTCCGCATCCAATTTTCCCCGCCAACGGGAACCATCCCCTCCCAGGCTGCCGGCCTTCTTCTCGTATTTGCCGATCATCGCCTCGTACTCATCAAGCAGCGCCGCAGCCTTACGGGAGACCGCGGACAGGGAAACCGGGAGCTTCTGTGCCGCCTTCTTTGTCGCGCCGGCATAGGAGTCCACTGCCTGTGCGGCATTCGCCGCCAGCAGCACGCTCAGCACCGCGACTCCTACCCTCATTACCTGGCGTATCCGATCATTCCTCTCGCACATTACACGCTCCCTTTTGTCTTTTCGTCGAACTGTTTGATCTGCGCCTGCAGGTTGAGCACCAGCTCCACCGCATGGTCCCGGGTCAAAATGAGCTGCGCCACGGGAGTGATCTTCTGCTTCGGGGGATGGGCAATACCGAAGGTCAGGAAGAACTCCCGGTTGGTGTGCGTGATCAAATGGGTGTTGGAGAACTTCGACTCGAAGCCCGCGGGATACTCTACGGTATCGTACAGGTTATAGGCATTTGCGCTCATAGTATCCCTCTCTTCTCATTTTTCCGCAGGGCCGGGGACCTCGCCGCTGCGGTTCAAATTGTCTCCGACATATTCGTAACGCACCACGGCTTTGGGAACGGCATTGCCGGGGGCAGAGACCCCCATCCGCCCCAGAAGCACGAACCCCTCCTCCACATCCTGCGCGACGGATGCCTGCGCGGATGCGACGAACACCACGCGGCCGGGACGGCTCTCCGGAGCGACGCTCCAGGCGCCGTTCTCCTCCTGCGCTGCGGGACGGAACGGAGGCACCAGCCCCTTTACCACCCCCGCTCCGGTAAAGACCAGGCGGTCCCCGGGAGCGACCGACAGCTGCGCATCGTCCCCCTTACGCAGGGAGTAAAAGAACTCATCCCCGGACGCCCGCTCGAATAATACGCTCTGGGCGCAGGCAACGGCAGGCAGCAGCCCGCAGGTGAGTACGCATAATCGCAGCGCAGCGCATCTTAACGGCATCCGCTCACCCCTTTTGCGCACAGGCGTTGGTCACCTTGACAAGCAGGTCCTGCATCGAACAGGGTTTCATCAGGAAATCGAACGCTCCCAATTGGGACACCCTCTCCTCGAGGCTGCGGAAGGTCAGGTCCTGCCCGGTGACGAAGATGACCGCGGTATTGCCCAGGAGATTCTTCTCCGAAAGCTCCTTGATCAACGCATATCCGTCCTTATCCGGCAGTATGATATCCAGGATCATCACGTCGGGGGGACGATAGGTGCACTCTTCCAGCGCCTGCGCGCTATCAGCCGCCATCGTGACCAGATACCCCTCCTCCTGCAGCTTCTTGGCGAGCATCTCCCGTATGTCCTTTTCGTCGTCAACGATCAGTATTCTTTTTTTCATCGCGTTCACCCTCCATAAAAAACCGCGCACACGCGCCTACGATAGTCGCCACCGGGATCAGCTCGGTACCGGGCACCATGCAATAGATCCCTCCGAATATCGATATCATCTTGCGCCATTTCATCGGCAGCCCCAGCACGCCGGTAAGGTACCAGCTCACCGCGGAACCGGCAATATATCCGAGAAAGATGCCGATCGGCCCGAACGTGGCGAAATCCACCAGGTCCAGGACCATCCCCGCGCCGACAGGGCCCAGGGAGCGCTCGAAACGCTTCAACAGATCCCAGAATCGTTTATTCATGCGTGCTTTCCGCTTCTGCCCGAATACCAATATTGTAGCGTAGCGCGCGGTCATGTCAACGGCACAGTTGTGGTATACTTATATCATGCTCACACGCGTCCGCGCCGTCATCAGGAACAAAAAAGTGCAGAAGGTCATCATCCGGGCCTTCATCTACACGCTGGCGATCCAGTCCGCGATGATCCTGCCGGTGGCGGCACGCAACTACTTCACCCGCTCCGGCGCCTACGCCGCGGTGGTGGTCTCCGATTACACCATGACCAAATACGATTACTGGGTCTCTCCGGGGGTGATCTTCTGCGCCTTCCCCTTCGTGACCACCTATTTCAACAACCGGGGATTGAAGACCTACTGGTTCCTGCGCGGGAAAAAGGGCCAGCTGGAAAGGGCGGTCAAGGACCCGGCGTGCCAGAGCATCCTGGTGGTAGGCCACGGGACGTATCACACCTGGGTGGCGGTGGACGGAGTGGTGGGATTCAGGACCGTTTCCGGGTGGATGGAAGGACGGCAGAAAAAACTCGGGGAATGGATCCAGCTTACCTGCGCCAAGGACGACGGGTTCCCCTTGAAGATCGGGGAGCTGGTGATGGAGCCTGCGCGCGTGTACACCTACGACCGGGA
>CAZAPM010000001.1:0-4892 GCA_964487475.1 uncultured Planctomycetales bacterium | reverse complement strand
GAAAGTGTCGCCGAGCCGCTGAGGAGGACTACCCACTCCCCCTTCTTCTCTTTGAGCCAGGTGCCGGGAGGCGTGCGCTGGCCGAAGGAGACGATACGCTCGAGCAGGACGCCCCGACGCTTGAGCAAAGGCTGAAAATGCTCCCTGGCCCTGCACACTGGCAGCAAGCTGAAAAGATTTCGCACCTGCGTATTATTCACTATCCCCTTACAGCTCCTCCGTCCACTTCTGCGCGGTAAAAAGATCGGTCACTTCGAAAGTTATTTCCGCGATCTTGTCCGTAAACGAACCCAGCTCCAAGAAATGATCATTCTCCTCACCTCTGGTAGAGCTAAGTCCCGCGATCAGCCCACTCTGCCCGCCGGTATCCTTATTCGGAGTATTCACGGCACCGCTCCACCTGCTCCCGTCAGGAGAGTCTACCCTCCAGGAGACCATGATACCCTGCGCTCCCCCTTGGGAAGCACGCTTTGCGGAAAAAGCGGCGATAGTAGCCTTCTTAGCCGGACGCACCTGGGTAAAAAGGACTTTTCCGTTGATCATATATTCGATCTTCTGGACGGAAGGGTCGATCTTAATAAGCGGAGTAATGAATAACCCGGACTTGATCTCCCGGGGGATTGCCCCAAATTCATCATACATCACATCGTCATTGGGCAAAGAACACGACACCCAAGCATTGATCACCTCGCGCCTGCCGTCCGCACGCGTTACCCTTACCTGATAGATACTCCCCTTGCTTCGCTCCGCCTCTTTGCGGTTGAAATCAAGCTGGTCAACGGTTAGATCTTGCAACATAAGCCCATACGTGCTTGCCTCAGGTTCAAGCACATAATTCCCCAATACTCCGACATGCACGGGTAATGCAATATCCAAATAAAACTCCGGCACATCCACTGCTTGCCCCGCATATGCAGGGAACACAGAAGCCGCCAGCAGCATACACATGCACAACAATCTCTTCATGCAAGCCTCCTTTTTTCGATCAGATACCCGAGTCGTGCAGACGCAGCAGCTCCCCGGCGATCATGACGAAATACTCCTGCTCCAGCGTGCCATCGGTCTCCATCACCACTTCCTCCGGATGGCGCGCGTACATCAGGTGGACGTTACCCTTGCGGTAATCCTTAAAGTGAGCGGGCACGCTGTCATGGTTGAGGTCCTGATAAGCCCTGCCCCTGGCGATCACCTTGAAATTGACGGTCTCTCTTCTCGTTACTTCTGGTGAGACGGATTTGATGTAGATCGCCCCTTCTCTACGCATGGACTTCCACTCATAATCCCCGTAGGGCATACACGCCCCGGTATGACGCACTTCGCTTTCCGAGCTGAGTCCGCCGGCCTTGTCCGCCGAAACAATCGTATCCCCTTTCTTGATCAGCCCCTCGACGGTCGAGCTCCAGAACTCTTCCAGGGGCCGCTGGTACTCGCGAGAACGCTGCACGGGCGACGGCGGGGTGTAATTAAGCATGGCGCAGCCGGAAAGCAGAAAAGACTCCAGAACAGCAATAGTATCGGACGAGTACGTATCAGCGATCCCTGGAAGCTTCCGGAAGCTTGATCTCGAACGGCACTTTCTTATCAGGCTGCAGCCGGTTGATCAGCACCACTTTCGCCTTCATTTTACCGGCGTCTGCCGCAGGGACGGTGAAACTGAAATTTTTACGAATATTCCGCCCTGACTGGCTGCTGCCGCCTCCCACTCCCCACCCGGACGTCTTCTCCCCCGGCCCCTGCATGGTCACCCGGACGTCAAAATCGGAGAACGCATGCAACGGCTGTGCTTTGTCCACCGCTTCACAGAGGATCTCCAGGGATTTTGCCCCGTCCATATCCGAAACAGAGGGTTTGATCGTCACTTCGAAATCCCCGATGTTCCGCTGGATGGCGGCGCCGGAAAAATCCGTTATTTCGATCTCCTGGGACTGCACGTCCTGATAGAGAAGCAGGGTCCCGGAAAAGGATGCCACGCGCGTCAGATCACCGGAAGGGAACGCAAGCGTCGAAAAACTCGAGGAGTACAGGACCGGAGGATGGATATGCTCGCCCAATGGGGACATGTACTGCGGCGAGAGCCCGAAAGGGACCGTAAGCACTCCCTCGAGCAACCCCTTCCCGGACTTTTTCGTCAAAGCTTCGCCCGCCTCATCCTTAAGCGCCAGCTCCGTCACCCCGTAAAAAAGATCGGCCCGGGCAACATCCTTGCAATCGACCTGGAAACCGATATCCACGTTCGGCGTCATATCCACGAACGTGGAGACCGCGCCCATGGGGAGCATGCCGAAACGCATATGTTTGCGCACATCGGAAAAGTCCTCTGCCGGAGGTAAAGAACGCTGATCCCTCACATCCAGCGACGTGAGGATCACGTCATATCCTTCCACGGTCACCCGGGGGTATTCGCCGGGCTCTGCCTTCTGCGCGGGGAATACCTTACCGGAAGCATCAGGAGCTGCTCCGGGCACAACAGGATCCTTGGTCGCCAGGAAATAGAATTTGCGGGCTTCGCCCTTAGCGGCTTTTTCTAATATTGCAACCGATACGATATAGTAATCCTGGCCGTCATTCCCTCGTAAAAACTCATTCGAACTTATTTTCCAGCGGAAACACATGGCGTCACAAGCCGGATCGACATTGCCGAACCAATCGGGAGAGCAAGCGCACATATGTTCTTTTTTACCCAGCACGCCCTCAAGATACGCATTTGCCATCGAAACCACTTTGCCCGGAATAACCTTGCTCTGCTCATCCGGATTTTCGAAAGGGATCTTTACCACTTCCTGCCCGGCAGGGATCACTTCCCCGGAGCTCAGCGTCACCGCCTTTTCCAGGGAGACCAGCGAGAAAGAAACATTGTTACAAATACCGGGAACGGAAGACAGGACCATAAGGAAAAAGAGAAGCGCAGCGGACAACCATTTCCTCATCTTACGACCTCCTGTTAAGATTTCCTGAAGTGCACGAAGATCCTGCCGAAGTTCTTGTCATCCTTCTCCAGGCGATGGTAAAGCCTCTTGATGTGCCCCTGCGCCAGGAAGCGCAGCACGGACTTCTTCAGCTGGCCGCTCCCCTTGCCCGGGATGATCTCGACCAGGGTGATCCCCTTGTCCACCGCTTCGTTGATGACGCGGTTAAGCTCGGATTCGATGGCGCGGCTGTTGCTGTAGATGTCGTGCAGGTCGAGCTTGAGTTTAGCCATATCACTTCGCGATCTTGATCTCGAAAGGCGTCTTCTTCACAGGGTTCGAACGATGCACCAGGGTGACCTGGACAGAAAGGCCGCCCGGATCAACCCCCGGTGGGATGACCAGCTCAAAATGCTGATTGAACTTCTTTCCGGCCCTCGAAGCACCGACGTTCAATACCGGAACTGTTTTTCCCGCCTGCATCACCCTGACCCCGGAAATGAAGTCAGAGGACGAGCGCTCTCCCGGACTCGTATCCGACGCTTCGACCGTTATCGCCAGCTCTTTCACCTGGCCCGCTGTTTGTACGGTCCCCTTAACCGCCGCCTCAAAATCCCCGACTTTTTTCCGTACCACCGCCCCGGAAAGATCATTCAACAACAAAACTTCCTTCTCCATGCGTTCATACTGAACCACTGTACCCGTGAAGGAAGCCGCTTGCTTCAGGTCTCCCAAAGGGAATGTCAGGGTATTGGACTGGGAATCGTACGATAACGGACAAACAGAGGCATTACCGCCAGGATTCGAATATTCCGGCACCAGCGCATATCCGACCTCGGAGAGATCCGGCCGGAGCGAAAAATCTTTCTTCCTGGTAAGCACGTGACCCTCTTCATCCCGCAATTTGATGCCTTCTATCCCGAAAAGCCTAAAGGAAGCGTCCTCGTCACGGCATGCGATCCGGTACGAGAAAGTAACACTGGGAGTGAGATCCACGATCTCCTTGCCCCCGCCCGGGGTAGATATCTCCTTGAACATAAGATATGTCACGGGATCCATCCCCTTGGGCACTTCATACGCCTCATCAACGGCAGATACCTCCAGGGATGTAAGAGTGATCTCATACCCTTCAACCTTTGCCGTTGGGATAGGGGTCCCCTGGGCGTTCGCTACACAAGGAATACCGAACAGACAAACCGCAACCGCTGCTGACCAGATCCTCTTCATGCCCTCCTCCTCGGTAACATGAATATAGTGCGAGAAAATCCCGTGGCTTATTACCGGTACATATACATCGAATACCCGATAACCTCGTTATCGGGGTTATATTTGATGTTGTACATCAATGTCGTGGTGCCCGGGCCGTAGAAATGGCCGTAGACGATGTAGCGGGGCCGGCCTGCCGCGTCATAGATGATGCGGGATACCTTTAAGGCGTCGATCGTGCCGCCAGGGAACCCGCTGACCCCTGTAGCGATGAAGTAGCGGGACATGTAGGAAGCCACCTGGCCCAGGGAATTGTAGGCAAAGCTCTCCCGGGTGAGGGTCGCCTTGACCGAAGGGTCCGTCTTCCAGATCCCGGAGATGGCGATATTGACCGTCCTTCCCTGCGCATCCAGCTGCTCATCCGAGGTAAGGATCGTTTCGAACTTGGCGCTTAAGCTCTTGTCGCTGCCGTAAAAAAGGAACCCGGGCTCCTGGGAGTCGGTGTGGCCGTCGCAGAAGAATATCCCGTCAATGACGCGCTGGCCTGCCTCAAGGTTGACGATCTCCTCGGATGACTTCTGGAACTGGCCGCGGTAGAAGAAGTCCGCCTTTACCTTAATACGGGCGGGTTCGCGTTCGAAGTAGGTCACCGCGCTGACCGGATGATACCGGTAGCCGATCTCGGAGACTGAGACCTTGACCACCTCCCCCTTGGAAAGACGGGAGTAGATCTCTGAAGCCAGGGTTGACTGCTGGGCGAAGGCGCAGGTGGCGGAAAGG